>NZ_JAQDED010000001.1:0-585618 GCF_027665465.1 Candidatus Alistipes pullistercoris
AAGATTATCCTTTGAAATATCCGGAAAGTCAGATGGAATTTTCGTTTTGCCGATTATAATTCCGTTAAAAATAATAACTTTGTTTAATTATTTTCAAAACGACAACTATTCGGCATGGCAAAAAGAGGATCATTCGGCAGCAGGTTCGGAACCGTCGCAGCGGTCGGAGGTTCGGTCATCGGGCTCGGAAACATCTGGCGATTCCCGTATGTGGCCGGCGAGAACGGCGGCGCCGCATTCATTCTGATCTACCTGGCAACCAGCTTTCTAATCTCGATTCCGATCATGCTGTCCGAATTCAGCATCGGCCGTTCGACCCGCCGCAACCCGATGCGGGCTTTCAACAAACTGGCTCCCGGATCGAAATGGAAACTGGTCGGTTACATGGGAATCCTCACGGCCTTCGTGATCCTGTCGTTCTACTGCGTAATCGCCGGCTGGGCGTTCGAATTCCTGAAGGAATCCGTTTTCAACCAATTCAACGGGCGGAGCGCCGACCAAATCCGCGACAGCTTCAACGGATTCGTCGCCAGCGGATGGAAGCCGGTGATCTGGACTTTTCTGTTTACGGTCGCATCGGCGGGAATCGTTCTGTCCGGAGTCGAAAAAGGGATCGAACGCTATACGAAAATCCTGATGCCGATGCTGTTCGTACTGCTGCTCGGCATGGCCGTCAACTCGCTGACCCTCGACGGCGCGCAGGCCGGCATCGAATTCCTGCTGAAGCCCGACTTTTCGAAAATCACCGGCACGACCGTCTTACAGGCGCTCGGACAGTCGTTTTTCTCGATGAGCCTCGGCATGGGCGCGATGATCACCTACGGATCGTACCTACGCAAAAATGAGAATATGCCCCGCGTGGGAGCCATGGTGGCCTTTTCGGATATCACGGTGGCGATCCTGTCGGGACTGGCCATCTTCCCGGCCGTCTTCTCGTTCGGCATCAGCCCCACTTCCGGACCGGAGCTGGTTTTCCTGACGCTGCCGAACGTCTTCGCCCAGATGACCGGCGGCTATATCATCTCCGTCGTCTTCTTTTTCCTGTTGTTCGTCGCAGCCATCACCTCGTCGATTTCGCTGTTGGAAGTCATCGTGCTATACATGACCGAAGAGTTGCGCCTCAGCCGCAAGCGGGCTATTTTCTACACCGCATCGGCCATCACGGTCACCGGATCGCTGTGCGCGCTGTCGATGATGCCCGGTTCGAAACTCTCGGTCGCGGGCATGAATCTTTTCGATCTATGCGACCAACTGTCGTCGAACGTGCTGATGCCGCTGGGCGGCCTGCTGATCGTCCTGTTCACCGGCTGGGTATTTTCCCCCGTAAAATTCAGGAACGAATTTACCAGCAACCTGCAATACGGCGTAAAGATTTTTCCGCTGATCCGTTTCCTGATAAAATTCGTAATTCCGGTCGTGATCGCCATCCTGTTCCTGAACAGGATCGGACTGCTCTGATCAACGCAACCTGCGGCGGAATTCGGCGCAGGCCACGGCCGTAGCCACGGCGACGTTCAACGACTCGGAAGTAGCCGTTCCGCCGGGATAAGACGGAATGTACAGGCGGCGGGACACGCATTTTTCCACATCCGGGCCGATTCCTTTCCCCTCGTTTCCCATCACCAGAATCCCGTCCGCAGAGAGCTCCGCGCCGTAGATGTCGTCCCCGTCCAGGAAAGTGCCGTAGACCGGAATGCCGTCCGACAGCGCCTTCTCCAGCAGACCGGACAGCGGCAGGTAATGCACCCGCACGCGCGTAATCGCGCCCATCGTCGCCTGCACTACCTTCGGATTGAAACAATCGGCCGTCGCTTCCGAACAGACGATATCTCGGATACCGAACCAGTCGGCCAGCCGGACGATCGTCCCCATATTACCCGGATCCTGCACGTCGTCCAGAGCCAGCACGAGCGCACCGTCCCCGAAACGTTCCGGCTGCGCGTAATGCGGAATTTCGACCAGGGCGAGCACGCCGGCAGGCGTTTTCAGCATACTGATACGCTCCATCTCTTTCGGGGAGACCCGCACCAGTTCGGTATCGGCCCGCAACGGCAACCATTCCGCACCGTCCCCGACGGCAAGAACCCGACGCACCGGAAAAGAAGAGGCGAGCATTTCGCGCACCGATTTCTCCCCTTCGGCCACGAACAGCCCCGAGGCGGCGCGCTCCCTGCGTGAAGACAGCGAACGAATAAAAGCGATTTCGGCTTTGGTCAACATCTTACGGCGATTGAATTTACATTTTCGGACTTCGGAACGCGTCTGCAAAGATACGATTATTTTACCGGATTGCACCGAAACGTTTCATACTCGCTCCGGAATACCCCGGTCACGATAAAAAATCCGGCACGACAAAAAAACGACCTCTTCCCGAAAAACTTTTTCCGCATCGGTTTGCACAATCGAAAATCTATCCGTACTTTTGCAGTTCAGAAACTATTCTGAAGAGAAGACCGTTTCAGCAAGTTTACGAAAATTCATAACTTACTGATATAGAATGTCTGACAAAAAAACCGCCCGTCTCGTTCTGGAAGACGGAACCCTATTCAAAGGGTACTCGTTCGGCGCCGCAACCTCCGTTCCCGGAGAAGTCGTTTTCAATACCGCGATGACCGGATATCCCGAAAGTTTAACAGATCCTTCGTACAGCGGCCAGATTCTGGTGATTACCTACCCGCTGGTGGGCAATTACGGCGTTCCGCAGTTTACCGAAGAAAACGGGATGCTCCGATTCTTCGAATCGAACCGTATCCACATCCGGGGTCTGGTCATCTCCGACTACTCGTTCGAGTACAGCCATTGGAACGCGGTCGAAAGCCTCGGCAAATGGCTCGCCGACAACGACGTTCCGGCCATTTGCGGCGTCGATACGCGGCAGATCACCAAGATCATCCGCGAACGCGGCGTGATGCTCGGCAAGGTGCTCGTAGAAGGAACGCCCGAGCCGGAGCAGTTCGTCGATCCGAACCGCGAAAATCTCGTCGCGCAGGTCAGCACGAAACAGGCGCAGACTTACGGTAACGGTCGGCACCGGATCGTACTGGTCGACTGCGGTTGCAAGTACAACATCATCCGCTGCCTGTGCGACCGCGACGCGACGGTGATCCGCGTACCGTGGGACTACGATTTCACGCAACTCGAATACGACGGGGTGATGCTGTCGAACGGCCCCGGAGACCCGCAGCAATGCGGGGCCACGGTCGCCAACATCAAAAAGGCGATTGCGCTCGGCAAGCCGATCTTCGGCATCTGCCTGGGCAACCAACTGCTGTCGATCGCCGCCGGAGCGACCACCTTCAAACTGAAATACGGACACCGCAGCCATAACCAGCCGGCGCTGATGGTCGGTACGAACCGTGCCGTCATCACGTCGCAGAACCACGGTTACGCCGTGGACACCGCCACGCTCGATCCCGAATGGGAACCCTATTTCGTAAACCTCAACGACGGCACCAGCGAAGGCATCCGCCACAAAAGCAAGCCGTTCTTCTCGGTACAGTTCCATCCGGAAGCCTCCGGAGGGCCAGTAGACACCGAATTTCTGTTCGACCAGTTCATCCAAAACATCGAAAAATGCAAACGATAGATAAAGTGGAAAAAGTGATCCTGCTGGGTTCGGGAGCACTCAAGATCGGAGAAGCCGGAGAGTTCGACTATTCGGGTTCGCAGGCGCTCAAAGCGCTCAAAGAGGAGGGAGTTTACACGGTGCTGATCAACCCGAACATCGCGACGATCCAGACGTCGGAAAACATCGCCGACAAGGTGTACTTGCTACCGGTGACGCCCGAATACGTCGAAGAGGTTATCAAAAAGGAGCGGCCGCAGGGCATCCTGCTCGCCTTCGGCGGCCAGACGGCGCTGAACTGCGGCGTCAAGCTCTACCAAAGCGGCGTATTGGAAAAATACGGCGTACGCGTGCTGGGCACTCCCGTGCAGGCGATCATCGACACCGAAGACCGCGAGAAATTCGTCGAAAAACTCGACGAAATCGACGTCCGGACGATCAAAAGCGAAGCGGTAACATCCGTTTCCGAAGCCAAACGGGTGGCGCACGAGTTGGGTTATCCGGTGATTATCCGCGCGGCCTATACGCTCGGCGGCCTCGGATCGGGCTTCTGCGACAACGACGAGGAACTGGACGCGTTGGCGAACAAAGCGTTTTCGTACTCGCCGCAGATTCTGGTCGAAAAGTCGCTGAAAGGCTGGAAAGAGGTCGAATACGAGGTCGTGCGCGACCGCTACGACAACTGCATCACGGTCTGCAATATGGAAAACTTCGACCCGCTGGGCATCCATACCGGCGAGAGCATCGTTGTGGCCCCGTCGCAGACGCTTTCCAATGCGGAATACCATAAACTGCGAAAACTGGCGATCCAAATCATCCGGCACATCGGGATCGTCGGCGAATGCAATGTGCAATACGCCCTCGACCCGCACTCGGAAGACTACCGCGTGATCGAGGTGAACGCCCGGCTGAGCCGTTCGTCGGCGCTGGCGTCCAAAGCGACCGGTTATCCGCTGGCCTTCATCGCGGCGAAACTGGGCCTCGGATACGGCCTGCACGAGCTGAAAAACAACGTCACCAAGAGCACGACCGCCTGCTTCGAACCGGCGCTCGACTACATCGTTTGCAAAATCCCGCGCTGGGACCTCGGCAAGTTCAAAGGCGTTTCGCGCGAGTTGGGTTCGAGCATGAAATCGGTCGGCGAAGTGATGGCCATCGGCCGCAACTTCGAAGAAGTAATCCAGAAAGGGTTGCGGATGATCGGACAAGGTATGCACGGTTTCGTCGCGAACAAAGAGTTCGAAGTGAACGACATCGACGCCGCGCTGAGCCATCCGACCGACAAACGGATCTTCGTGATCGCTCATGCGCTGAAAAAGGGATACACCGTCGAACGCATCCACGAACTGACCCGGATCGACCGCTGGTTTCTCGAAAAACTCGAAAACATCATCCGGATCGAAAACGAACTGGAGCAGCACAATAACATCGCCAACGTGCCGGACGACCTGTTGCTGGAGGCTAAGCAGCGCGGTTTTTCGGACTTTCAGTTAGCGCGCATGGTGAGCAAAAGTACCGCAAAAAACATCGAGGCCGATATGCTGACGATCCGCAAATACAGGAAAATGCGCGGCATCACGCCGTACGTCAAGCAGATCGACACGCTGGCGGCCGAATACCCGGCGATGACCAACTACCTGTACGTCACGTACAACGGCACGTCGCACGACATCGAATTCGCGCACGACAAGCGTTCGGTGATCGTGCTCGGATCGGGGGCCTACCGGATCGGCAGCTCGGTGGAATTCGACTGGTGTAGCGTCAATGCGCTGAACACGATCCGCCGGCAGGGGCTGCGTTCGGTAATGATCAACTACAATCCCGAAACCGTTTCGACCGACTACGATACCTGCGACCGCCTCTACTTCGACGAGCTGACGCTCGAACGGGTGCTCGACATCACCGACCTCGAAACGCCCAAAGGCGTGATCGTCTCGACCGGCGGACAGATCCCGAACAACCTGGCCCTGCGGTTGCAGAATGAGCACGTCCCGATCCTCGGCACTTCGGCCGAAGACATCGACCACGCCGAAGACCGCCACAAATTTTCGGCGATGCTCGACAGGATCGGCGTCGACCAGCCGCGATGGAGGGAACTGACCACGATGGACGACATCTACCGTTTCGTCGACGAAGTGGGCTTCCCGGTGCTGATCCGGCCGAGCTACGTGCTCTCCGGCGCCGCGATGAACGTCGTGTCGAACCGCGAAGAACTCGAACACTTTTTGACCCTGGCGACCAACGTGTCGAAACAATACCCGGTGGTGGTGACCGAATTCATCGAACATGCCAAGGAAATCGAAATCGACGCGGTGGCGAAAAACGGCGAAATGCTGATCTACGCGATCTCCGAGCACGTCGAATTCGCCGGCGTGCATTCGGGCGACGCGACGATGGTTTTCCCGCCGCAGAAAATGTACGTCGAAACGATGCGGCGGATCAAGAAGATCGCCCGCGAAGTGGCGCGGATGCTGAACATATCCGGGCCGTTCAACATGCAGTTGATGGCCAAGGACAACGAGATCAAGGTGATCGAATGCAATCTGCGCGCATCGCGGAGCTTCCCGTTCGTATCGAAGGTGCTGAAGGTGAATTTCATCGATATCGCGACCAAAGTGATGCTCGGCGTCGATCCCGAAGTGCCGCATAAATCGGCGTTCGAACTCGACTACGTCGGTATCAAGGCGCCGCAGTTCTCGTTCTCGCGGTTGCAGAAAGCCGACCCGGTGCTCGGCGTCGAGATGGCGTCGACCGGCGAGGTGGGCTGCCTCGGCGAAGATTTCCACGAGGCGATCCTCAAAGCGATGCTGTCGGTCGGCTATACGATTCCGAAAAAAAACATCCTCCTGTCGACCGGCGATTCGCGGTCGAAAATGGACATGCTGTCGGCAGCCAAGGCACTACAAGCCAAAGGATACGACATTTTCGCTACGCGCGGAACGGCCGTCTTCCTCGAAACGAACGGCGTACACGCCACGGTGCTGCACTGGCCCGATCAGGACGAACAGCCCAACACGCTTACTTATATCAAGGAAAAGAAGATCGATCTGGTGGTCAATATCCCGAAAAATCTGTCGAAGGACGAACTGAACAACGACTACACGATCCGGCGTAGCGCGATCGACTTCAACATTCCGCTGATTACCAACGCCCGGCTCGCCAGCGCATTCATCAATGCGTTCTGCCGGCTGAGCAAAGAAGACGTGCGGATCAAAAGCTGGAACGAATATTAGCCGGGAACTTTCCGGAATACCTCTCCAAACGCCGGAACAATTGTAATTCCGGCGTTTTTACTTATTTTTGTGTTCCTACCCTAAACCCGAAAAACCATGCGCCCGCTATTCGCACTTTTACTACTTTTGCCACACCTTTTTACCGGCGCGTTGTCCGCCCGCTCGCACCCGAACGCTGCGACCGTACCGGACGGCTACCCGTTCCTGTTCGGGGCCCAATACTACCGCGCCCCGACGCCCGAAACGGAGTGCTGGGAAACGGATCTGAGTCGCATGAAAGAACTGGGATTCACCGACGTTAAATTCTGGGTGCAATGGCGCTGGAACAACCGCAGAGAAAACGAATACGATTTCGGCGACCTGGATCGTCTGACAGACCTCGCCGAAAAAAACGGACTGCGAGTAACGTTCAACACCATTTTCGACGTGGCCCCCGTCTGGCTTTATGAAAAATACCCCGACGCGAAACAGCTCGCCAACGACGGACGGAGGATCGAACCCTATACGGTGGGGCATCGTCAGGGCGGCGGCCACCCGGGCCCCTGTTACAACCATCCCGGAGCGCTCGAAGCCCGCAAAGCGTTCATGCGGCAGGCGATCCTGCATTTCCGCGACCGCAAAGGAGTCCGTTTCTGGGACGTCTGGAACGAACCGGAACTTTCGTTCCCGCAGCGCGACGCGCAGCTCGACCGCCTGGTCTGCTACTGCGACCACTGCCGGGCGGAATTCATCGGCTGGCTGCAACGGAAATACCGCGACATCGAAACCCTCAACCGGATCTGGGGCCGTTGCTACAACGACTGGGAAGAAGTCGAACTGCCCCGCAACACGGAAACGATCAAGGACTTCATCGACTGGCGGCTTTTCCACAGCTACACGATGACCCGCGAAGCTCAATGGCGGTTGGAAATGGTGCGCGAGCTTGCGCCCGAACAAGCGGCCTACCTGCACGTAGTCCCCAACACGATGCAACCGTTTAATGCGGTAAGCACCTGCACGGACGATTTCGCAGTAGCCGAAATGTGCGACGTTTTCGCCGCCACGATGAACAACGGGCCGTTTTTCACGCCGCAGGTGCTGTCGGCCGGCCGGGGTAAGATCTGTTACAACGTCGAAAGCCATATCAACGGCGGGGGAATTACGACGCATCAGGCCATGCTGGGCATGGACGATTTGCTGCACGACTTCATTCCGCAAATCGGACTGGGCATCAAAGGATTCCTCTTCTGGCAGTACCGACCCGAGGTGCTGGGCATCGAAGCGCCGGCGTGGGGTCTCACGCAGCTCGACGGAACCGACCGCGAGATCACCCGAGCCGCTTCGCGGTTCGTCCGGACACTGGCCCCCGTCTCCGATAAACTGATGCGCTCTTTCCCGCAAGCCCCGCAAATAGGCATCTGGAAAAGCGCCGGCAACGAAATTTTCCACTACTGCATGTTCCGCAATTTCGACGGGCTGGCCGCCGGCGTAAACGCCTATGCGGAATACTGCTATCGCAACAGTTACGGTTACCGCTTCGTCAATTCGGAAGGACTGGAACGACTGGACGGCATCCGCGTGCTGATCCTCCCCGACTGCTACTACCTTTCCCAACGCGAAGCCGAAGCCATCGACGCCTGGGTGCGAAAAGGGGGCACGCTACTGGTCGAAGCGCACGCAGGAGGCTATAACGACGACACGGGCCGACACAGCCGCACGCTGCCCGGCCTGGGGCTGGACGACAAATGGAACCTGCGCGAAAAAAATACCACCTCCACGTTCCGGCTCAAGCTCGACACGCAGGAAGGGGTCAACGTCCGCCTGAGCGAAGACGCCGCCAAAGCATTGCGCGACTTCGGCGTATCGGGAGGGCCCTACGTCCCCGTCGCGATGCGAAACGGGGACATCCTCTGGGGCGCGCTGCGCTATGCCGAACTGGACGCTCCGGATGCCGACACGCTCGGGGCTTTCCGCCCCGGAACGGCCTGCATCGTCCGCAAAAAGATCGGCGACGGAACCCTGTATTACTGCGGAACCAACGTCGGCGAAGGCAGTTTCAAAAACAAGGCGGCTTTCGACGCGCTGCTCGGCGAAGTGCTGCGCACCGGAAATGCCGCGCCGACGCTGGGCGCCCGGGGAGGCGTTCGCGCCGATGCGCTATACGAACGGGATCGTCTGAATTTCATCGCCCTACGCAATCCCGGCGCGGAAGCCCGCCCCGTTTCGCTCGGCTTCGAAGGCCGCGCGCACGGCCTGTTCTCCGGACTGGAGATCGAGGGCGGCAGGGAAATTTCCGTTCCGGCCGGTTTTTGCGACCTGTTCACCGTCGAACCCGAATAACCGTCCGCCCATGCCTCTGATTTACCGATCCGAATTGCCGAACGGGCTGATCGTGCTGTGGAAAATCGACGAAAGCGAAACCGAATTGAGATCGCTGTGCACCCCGCAAGAGCGCATTTACGCCTCCGAGCGCCTCACGACCGGGAACCGTCGCAAAGAGTGGCTGGCATGGCACGCGCTGCTGCACGAAACGACGCCTCAGGCCGAAACCGGCTACGATCCGAACGGAGCGCCGGTGCTGAAAAGCGGAGAATACATCGGCGTAAGTCACACGAAAGGTTACGCTGCGGTCATCATCGCAAAGACTCCCTGCGCGGTAGACATCGAACTGCGTAACCGGAACTTTTTGAAAGCCGCTCCGAAATACCTTTCCCCGGACGAACGGCAACGGTTCGGCACGGAGGGCGACCTGCCGGGTAAAATCTGGTGCGCCAAAGAAACGCTTTACAAATGGGCCCGAATCCCCGAAACCGACTTCTTACGGGACATCCGGATCGACGCTGTCGATCCGGTCTACGGTACGCTGCGGGGAACGATCCGGGAATACGGCGTCACATTGCAAGACTGTTCGAATGAAACCCTTTTTATGATCTATTGTTTCGGAAACCGCATTCCGGAAAGAGAAAACAGGTAAAAACCGCCGTTTTTTCCTATTTTTGCGCTGCGAACGCCGCACTCTAACTTCAAACGATAAAACATGACTATCTCTACGCTGATTAGGACCGCCGTCCTGCTACCGGCTTTGACAGCCGTACTACTGGCAACGCCTCCTTGCATACAGGCGCAGGTCAAACAACGGATCGCCGTTCCGGAAGACGCCGGCCGGTGGATTACGACTGCGTTTGCCAAAGGAAAAGTTCCGCCGTTCTCGTTCGTTTACGGAGGAAAACCGTCGGCCGAATTCATCCGCAAATGGAAGCATACGATGCAAAAAGAGCAAAGCGACGATCCGCAGGTGGTCAAATACCGGATCTCGTACCTCGACCCGGCGACCGGACTGCGTGCCGACTGCCATGCGACCGGATTCCGGGAATTCAATACCGTGGAATGGGTGATGAATTTCACGAATACGTCCTCCGAAAACAGCGATACGCTGGAGCTGGTACGCGTCGCGGACTACACGATGGAAACGGCCGACGAAGGCGACTTCAAACTGCTGTATGCAGAAGGAAGCTACGGATCGCGGGCCGACTTCCGCCCGATCCTGACCGAACTCGGCGCAGGAGATTCGATTCGAATGGCTCCGGAAAACGGCCGGTCTTCCGACCGCACCGCCTTTCCGTTCTTCAACCTCGAATCGCCGGATAAAAAAGGGGTGGTCGTCGGCATCGGCTGGACGGGCGGCTGGTACGCTACCCTGTCGCGAAGCGGCAAAGCCGCCACGCTGAACTCCGGTATGGAAAAAATGAAGCTATACCTCCGCCCCGGCGAATCGATCCGCACGCCGCGGATCTGTATGCTGTTCTGGCAAGGAAACGACCCGATGGACGGCAACAACCGCTTCCGCCGCTTCATGCTGGCGCACCACACCCGCAAAATCGACGGCAAATTCGCCGAATACCCGCTTTCGGCGGGATTCGATTGGGGCGATCCGGCCCCGTGCAACGAGTACGGCTGCCTGACCGAAGAGTTCGCCGTCGCGCTGATCAACCGCTACAAACAGTTCGGCATCGTGCCGGAAGTGTTCTGGCTCGATGCGGGCTGGTACGAAGGTTCCGGCGGGCCGGATTTCTCCGGCGGCAACTGGTCGACCTGCGTCGGCAACTGGATTATCGACAGCACCCGTTTCCCGCGCGGACTCAAACCGCTGTCCGACGCGGCGCACCGGGTCGGGGCGAAGTTCATGGTCTGGTTCGAACCGGAACGCGCGATCGTCAACAGTTGGCTCGCAAAGACGCACCCCGAATGGATGCTCTCGTCCTCCGATAAAAATCCGGTGCAATTGTTCGACCTCGGCAATGCGGAAGCCTGCGCCTGGCTGAGCAAATACATCGGCGACCTGCTCGAACAGAACGGGATCGACTACTACCGGCAGGACTTCAACATGGGCATCAGCCCATACTGGGAAGCCAACGACGAACCGGGCCGCACCGGTATGAAGGAGATCCGTCACGTCGAAGGGCTTTATAAATTCTGGGATTACCTGCTTGACCGCTTCCCCCGCCTGATGATCGACAACTGCGCGGCCGGCGGCCGGCGGCTCGACCTCGAAACGATGAGCCGCAGCGCGCCGCTGTGGCGCACCGACTACCGGTACGGCGAGGTAAACGGCTACCAGTGCCACACTTACGGGCTGAACTTCTTCCTGCCGCTGCACGGCACCGGCATTTACGGCACCGACGACTACAATTTCCGGTCGAGCCTCAGCAGCACGATGGTGATCAACTGGGAGATCACCAGCATCCGCGGTTCGATTCCCGACATGCAGCGGGTGATCGCCGAATACAAGGAACTGCGTCCCTACTTCTACGAAGATTATTATCCGCTGACCGGACTCGGCGACCTGACCGGCGACGACGTATGGCTGGCCTATCAACTGAACAAACCGTCGGACGGCACGGGCATCGTCGTTGCGTTCCGGCGCAAAGACAACCCGCAAGATTCGACTGTCGTGAAACTGAGGGGACTCGATCCGCAACAGGTTTACAGCGTGCAGAACGGCAACGACGGCAAAATCGCCGAAAAAACAGGAAAGGAACTCGCCGACGGACTGACGCTCGAAATCGGCGAAGCGCCGGGATCGCTGCTGCTGAAATACGGCCCTGCGGAAAAATAGAGCTTTGCCGACAGCGAAATCTTCGAAAAATGTTTTGTTTCTTAAAATTTTAAGCTAACTTTGCGGCATAAAAGAACGGAATATGTCACAGTTTAACCACATTCACGTGCATCATCATCACCTACGTCCGTCACGGTAGGCAGCAGCGTGTTTGTATGAACTGAAACCGATATTCAATCACACGAAAGAGGCTTACCCGATTACGGAAGCCTCTTTTTTATATCGTTCAATCCGGTACGAAACAACTAAAAAACGAAAATATGTTACGAATTGCCATTCAGGCCAAAGGCCGACTCAACGAAGAGAGCGTGGAACTGCTCGCCGAAGCGGGCGTATCGATCGAAGAAAGCAAACGCAAGCTGCTGACGCGCTGCGACGATTTTCCGCTCGAAGTGCTGTACCTGCGCGACGACGACATTCCGCAGGCCGTTTCGATGGGCGTCGCCGACGTCGGGATCGTCGGTCTCAACGAAGTGGAAGAGAAAGGGTTCGACGTAAAAATCGCCCACAAGCTCGGATTCGGCAAATGCCGCATTTCGCTCGCCATCCCGAAAGCCGACGCGTACGACGGGATCGGCTATTTCAACGGCAAACGGGTGGCGACGTCCTACCCCGTCATCCTGTCGCGTTTTTTCAAGGGAAACGGGATCAACGCGGAGATCCACGAGATCGCCGGCTCGGTCGAGATCGCTCCGTCGGTCGGGATGGCCGACGCCATCTTCGATATCGTCAGCTCCGGCGGCACGCTGGTAACCAACGGGCTGAAGGAGGTCGAAAAAGTGCTCTTCTCGGAAGCGGTGATGATCTCCAACCAATCGTTGTCGGAAGAGAAACGTCAAATCCTGTCGCAATTGCTGTTCCGCATCGAATCGGTCGAGCGCAGCCGCGGCATGAAGTACGTGCTGCTGAACCTGCCGCACGAAAAAATCGACGAGGCGATCCGCATCCTGCCGGGCATGAAGAGTCCGACGATCCTTCCGCTGGCTCAGGAGGGCTGGAGTTCGATCCATGTCGTGATTAACGAACGCGAGTTGTGGAGCAAAATCGAACAGCTCAAGACGATCGGCGCAGAAGACATCCTCGTTCTCTCACTCGAAAAAATGATCTTGTAATGGAAATCCTGGTAAATCCCGACCCGCGCGAATGGGGGCCGCTGCTCAGCCGCCCGCAGATCGACCGTTCGGTGATCGGACAGCGGGTAGCCGATATCCTCGCCTCGGTGAAAGCCGGAGGCGACAAAGCGCTGTTCGAACTGACGCGGCAGATCGACGGGATCGAACTGAAATCGGTCATCGTCACGCCGGACGAGATCGGACAGGCAACGGAGAACGTTTCTCCGGAACTGAAAGCCGCCATCGCGACTGCCGCCCGCAACATCGAAGCGTTCCACGCGGCGCAGCGTCCGCAACCGGTCGAACTGGAAACGATGCCGGGCGTCAAGTGCATACAGCGCGCCGTGCCGATCCAGCGCGTCGGGCTCTATATCCCCGGAGGTTCCGCCCCGTTATTCTCGACCGTATTGATGCTGGCGATCCCGGCGCGCGTAGCCGGCTGCAAAGAAATCGTTCTCTGCACCCCGCCCGATAAAAACGGCGACATCGCCCCGGCGATCCTCTATGCCGCCTCGCTGGCCGGCGTAGACCGTATTTTCAAAGCGGGGGGGGCGCAGGCGATCGCGGCGATGGCTTACGGCACCGAAAGCATCCCGAAAACGGATAAGATCTTCGGCCCGGGCAACCAGTACGTCACCGTCGCCAAACAGCAGGTCAGCACCTCGACCGTGGCGATCGACATGCCGGCCGGCCCGTCCGAAGTGCTGGTAATGGCCGATTCGGGCGCCGTGCCCGCTTTCGTGGCTTCCGATCTGCTGTCGCAGGCCGAGCACGGGAGCGACTCGCAGGCGATTCTACTGACGCCGTCGCGCGGTTTTGCCGAACAGGTGGTCCGCGAAGTGGAACGACAACTGGCCGAACTGCCGCGCCGCGACATCGCGACCCGGGCGCTGGACAACAGCCGCATCGTCGTGATGGACAGCGAGGACGACCTGATCGCATTCAGCAACGCCTACGGCCCGGAACACCTGATCATCTCGATGGAAAATCCGTGGGAAATCGCCGAAAGAATCACCGCAGCCGGAAGCGTCTTCATCGGAAACTATACTCCCGAAAGCGCGGGCGACTACGCATCGGGCACAAACCATACGCTGCCGACCTACGGCTGGGCGCACGCTTACAGCGGCGTGAACCTCGACAGCTTCCTACGCAAGATCACCTACCAGGAGATCACGACCGACGGACTCCGCGGCATAGGGAACGTCATCGAAACGATGGCGGGGGCCGAAGGGCTCGACGCGCACAAAAATGCGGTGACGATCCGGCTGAAAAGCCTCGGGTAAACGACGCCGCGAAAAACGCCCGGCAGGCCGCGACCGGTTGCGGAAACGCCTGCCGAAATACAGTAGCGAAAACAAGACAAAGACACAAACGATGGATATCCGCGAACTACTCAGAGAAAACATACGCACGCTGGCCCCCTACTCGACCGCGCGGGACGAATACCAGGGCGAATTGGGCATCTACCTCGACGCCAACGAAAACCCGTACGACAACAACTACAACCGCTACCCCGACCCGCATCAGAAAAACCTGAAACGGAGGCTGGCGGAAATCAAGGGCGTGCCGGTCGAAAAGATCTTCATCGGCAACGGTTCGGACGAACCGATCGACCTGGTGTTCCGGTTGTTCTGCGAACCCCGGCGGCACAATGCGGTGTCGATCGCCCCGACTTACGGCATGTACAAGGTGGCGGCGGCGATCAACGACGTGCAGATGCGCGAGGTGCAGTTGGAGCCCGGTTTCACGCTGGATGCGGAAAAGCTGTTGGCGGCGACCGACGAGAACACCCGGCTGCTGTTCCTCTGCTCGCCGAACAACCCGTCGGGCAACTGTTTTCCGAAAAAAGAGATCGAAAAGGTCATCCGCCGTTTCAACGGCATCGTGATCCTCGACGAAGCGTATATCGACTTCGCCGGCCAGCCGGGCTTCCTGTCCGAACTGGACGAATACCCGAACCTCGTCATCCTGCAAACGCTGTCGAAAGCATGGGGCATGGCGGGCCTCCGGCTCGGGTTGGCTTTCGCACAACCGCTGATCGTCGATACGCTGAGCCGCGTGAAATATCCGTACAACATCAACGTCGTGACGCAAAAAATCGTCCTCGAACAGTTGCGAAGATCCCCCGACGCGCAGATCGCCGAAATCGTTTCGGAACGCGGACGCGTGCTGGAAGGACTCGCGAAAAACCCCGTCATCCGGAAAATCCACCCGACGGACGCCAACTTCGTACTGGTCGAAGTGGACGAACCGCGCACAATATACGACCGCCTGATCGGAGCGGGCATCATCGTTCGCGACCGCTCGCGGATCAAAGGATGCGAAGGCTGCCTGCGGATCACGATCGGCACGCCGGAAGAGAACGACCGGCTGCTCGAAACCCTGAAAAAACTGTAACGATGAAACGCGTACTTTTCATAGACCGCGACGGAACCCTGATCAAGGAACCGCCGGTCGATTACCAGGTCGATTCGTTCGAAAAACTGGAATTTATGCCCGGGGCGATCACGGCCATGAGCCGCATCGCTACGCTCGGTTACGAGCTGGCGATGGCCACGAACCAAGACGGATTGGGAACGGCGAGTTTCCCCGAAGCGACGTTCTGGCCGGCGCACAACCTGATGCTCAAAACGTTCGAAGGCGAGGGCGTTCGCTTCGACGACATCCTGATCGACCGTTCGATGCCCGCCGACAACGCCCCGACGCGCAAACCGCTGACCGGGATGTTCGGCAAATATCTCGGCGGAGACTACGACCTGAAAAATTCGCTGGTCATCGGCGACCGCACGACCGACATCGAATTGGCCCGAAATCTCGGCGCAAAGGGAATCTTGTTGCAGCCCGTCGAAGCGGGACGCGCGATATTGGCCGAAAGGGGCCTTGCGGAACACTGCGTGCTGATCACCGACGACTGGAACCGCGTCTGGCAATTCCTGCGCGCCGGCGAACGCACCGCCGAAATCGCCCGTAAGACGCGCGAGACGGATATCCGCGTGGCGATCGACCTGGACGGCAGCGGGTCGTCGCACATCGACACCGGACTGAAATTTTTCGACCACATGCTCGAACAGATCGTGCACCATGCCGGAGTATCGCTGATCGTCGAGGTCAAAGGCGACCTTGAAGTGGACGAACACCATACGATCGAAGATACGGCCATCGTGCTCGGCGAAGCGGTTTACCAGGCGCTCGGATCGAAACTCGGCATCGAACGCTACGGTTTCTGCCTGCCGATGGACGAATGCCGGGCCAGCGTGCTGATCGACTTCGGTGGCCGGATCGACTTCGACTGGAACGTCCCGTTCCGCCGCGAGCGCATCGGCGACGTGCCGACCGAAATGTTCCGCCATTTCTTCAAGAGCTTCGCCGACGCCGCGCGCTGCAACCTGCACATCGCGGCCGAAGGCGAAAACGAGCACCACAAAATCGAGGGCGTGTTCAAGGCCTTCTCTCGCGCGCTGCGGATGGCCATCGCCCGCAACGGCTTCAAATTTGAATTGCCAAGCAGTAAAGGAGTATTATGATAGCAGTAATCGACTACGACACCGGCAACCTGCGTTCCGTCGCCAACGCGCTCGGACGACTGGGAGCCGAATACCGGATCACCGCGTCGCCGGACGAGATCCGTTCGGCCGAACGGGTATTGCTGCCCGGCGTCGGCGAAGCTTCGACCGCGATGGAAAAACTGCGCGAACGCGGACTGGTCGAAACGATCCGTTCGCTCACGCAGCCCGTACTGGGTATCTGCATCGGCGTACAGTTGCTGTGCCGCCACAGCGAGGAGGGCGACGCCGAGTGCATCGGAATTTTCGACAACGAAGTGCGTAAATTCACGGCCGAAGGGCTCAAAGTACCGCACATGGGATGGAACAGCATCGGGAACCTGCGTTCGCCGCTGCTGGACGGTATCGCCGAAGGTTCGTACGTCTACTACGTGCACTCGTACGCCCCGACCGTCAACGGCGACACGATCGCCACGACCGTTTACGGCGAAACGTTCAGCGGCGCGATCAACCGCGGCAACTTCTTCGGGACGCAGTTTCATCCGGAAAAAAGCGCCTCGGTCGGCGAACGCATCCTACAAAACTTTTTAACGCTATGATTGAGATTATCCCGGCAATAGACCTGATCGGCGGCCAGTGCGTCCGGCTGACGCAGGGCGACTACGACCGCCGTACCACCTATTACAAAGACCCGCTCGACGCGGCGCGACGTTACGAGGACTGCGGCATCCGGCGGCTGCACCTGGTCGATCTGGACGGAGCCAAGGCCGCGCACCCGGTCAACCTGAACGTGCTCGAACGGATCACCGCTTCGACCTCGCTGCAAGTGCAGTACGGCGGCGGCATCAAAAATGCCGAAGCCCTGCGCGATGTGTTCGGCAGCGGAGCGAGTCGCGCGATCTGCGGCAGCATCGCCGTCACGCAGCCCGATGCGTTCCGCGAGTGGCTGGCCGAATTCGGCTCCGCGAAAATGATCCTCGGCGCAGATACCCGCGACGGACGGATCGCGATCAACGGCTGGCTCGAAGCCGCTACGGTGGGAGTCGAAGAACTGATCGGATCGTTCCGCGGCGCAGGACTGTCGCAGGTGATCTGCACCGATATCGCCAAAGACGGGATGCTTTCGGGCCCGTCCGTCCCGCTGTATCTGCAACTCCAAAAAACGTTTCCGGAGATCGACATTACGGTCAGCGGCGGCATCAGCTCATGGGAAGACATCGAGGAACTCGATCGAAACGGACTGCGCAGCGTCGTCGTCGGCAAGGCGATCTATGAAGGACGGATCCGTTTCGAACAGCTCGAAAAATACATGCTTACAGTACGAACCGACAAAAACCAACAACGGTGTTAGCGAAGAGAATCATCCCCTGCTTGGATATCAAGGACGGGCAGACGGTCAAGGGAATCAATTTCCTCGAACTGCGCGGCGTCGGCGACCCGGTCGAACTGGGACGCAGGTATGCCGAAGAGGGAGCCGACGAACTGGTTTACCTCGACATCAGCGCGTCGATGGAAGGGCGCAGGACTTTTGCCGAACTGGTGACGCGCATCGCCGCGAACATCAACATCCCGTTCACGGTCGGCGGCGGCATCGCATCGGTCGAAGACGCCGGACGGCTGCTGACCGCCGGGGCCGACAAAGTGACCGTCAACAGCGCGGCCGTCAATAACCCCGACCTGATCAGCGATATCGCGTCGAAGTACGGCAACCAGTTCGTCGTCGTGGCGATCGACGCCAAACAGATCGACGGCCGGTGGCGCGTGACCACGCACGGCGGACACCGGCTGTCGGACAAGGAACTGTTTTCGTGGGCCGCCGAAGCGCAGCGGCGCGGAGCCGGCGAGATTTTATTCACGTCAATGGATCACGACGGCACGAAAAACGGCTACCCGTGCGAAACCTACGCTCGGCTATCACAAATGCTGTCGATCCCGGTGATCGCTTCGGGCGGAGCCGGAACCGCGCAGCACATCGCCGACGTATTGACCGAAGGGCGTGCCGACGCCGCCCTTGCCGCCAGTATTTTCCATTATGGGGAGATCCCGATCCCCCGCCTGAAACAGGAGTTGAACAAATTGCATATACCTGTCAGATTATGATAAAATTCAGTGAATTGAACACAACCAAGCGTTGTGAGGGACTGGTTCCCGCAATCATCCAGGACGACAATACGCGCCAAGT
This sequence comes from Candidatus Alistipes pullistercoris, assembly GCF_027665465.1. Taxonomy (NCBI): domain Bacteria; kingdom Pseudomonadati; phylum Bacteroidota; class Bacteroidia; order Bacteroidales; family Rikenellaceae; genus Alistipes; species Candidatus Alistipes pullistercoris. The sequence goes on from NZ_JAQDED010000001.1 coordinate 18,691, forward strand.
CCTGATGCTGGGCTACATGAATGAGGAAGCCTACGACAAAACCGTGGCCGAAGGTCGCGTGACCTTTTTCAGTCGCGCGAAAAACCGTCTGTGGACGAAAGGCGAAACCAGCGGTAACTTCCTGAACGTCAAAAGCATCGTCAAAGACTGCGACGACGACACGCTGTTGATCCGCGTCGTACCGGTCGGCCCGGTTTGTCACAAGGGAACGAAAACCTGTTTCGGCGGACGCGAAAACGAAGGATTCATCGGCGAGCTGCAAAGCGTAATCCAGCAGCGCCACCGCGAAATGCCGGAAGGTTCGTACACCACGAAACTGTTCACCAAAGGCGTTAAGAAGATCGCACAGAAAGTAGGCGAAGAAGCGGTCGAAACCGTCATCGAGGCAGTAGCGAACAACAATACGGACGTGGTTTACGAAGCATCCGACCTGATCTACCACCTGCTCGTACTGCTCGAAAACCAAGGCCTGTCGATCGCCGACCTGGAAGAAGAACTGGCCGAACGACACAAGTAGGCATAGAAAATGCGGGGCTTTTCATTATCTTTACAAACCGAAACGCTAAAACTAAAACTATGGACAATAAAAAAATCGGAATAGCCAGCGACCATGCCGGCTACCAACTCAAAGAATTCGTAATCGGTTACCTCGACTCGAAAGGCTACGACGTGTACGATTTCGGCACCAACTCGGAAGAGAGCTGCGATTATCCGGACTATGCCCACCCGCTGGCCGAGGCCATCGAAAAAGGGGAACTGCCGCGCGGTATCGCGATGTGCGGTAGCGCCAACGGCATCACGATGACGCTGAACAAACATCAGGGAATCCGAGCCGCCCTTTGCTGGGAACCCGAAATCGCATCGTTGGCACGCCGCCACAACAACGCCAACGTCTGCACCATGCCGGCGCGGTTCATCAGCACCGACACGGCCCGCGAAATCGTCGATATTTTCCTGAACACCGAATTCGAAGGAGGCCGCCATCAGGCTCGTATCGATAAGATTCCGTTGAAAAACTGCGGCTGCGGAGAGAAAAAATAATTTTCGAACCGAAGACGAACGCCGGCGGATTTCCGCACGACGACCGAATGCGCGAAGGCAGGGCACAAAACCCTGCCTTTCATTTCATCCCTCAAAAATTTTCGGCATAAAATCGGTAAAAACCGCAATTTTTTTTTCGTAATAATTTGTAAAATTAAATTTTAATCGTACTTTTGCATCACCAAAACGAAGCGCTTCACCAGCAGAGAAAGGGGAAGAGGGAGCACGAAGAAAGAGATTTGCAGAGATAGAAAGGAGAAGAGTTCGTTTTATTATTTTGCGGAAATAGCTCAGTTGGTAGAGCACAACCTTGCCAAGGTTGGGGTCGCGAGTTCGAGTCTCGTTTTCCGCTCTTAAAGCCCTGATAAAGAGGCTGAAAAAGATAGAAAAATCCTTATGCATCCATGATATGTAAGGATTTTTTCTTTTTAGGCCCTGAAAGGAAAAACGGTAAAAAGCAGGGGCGCATAACCTTCCTACGACCCTATCCGTCCCAAATCAGGAACGGCTTTTAAACAACTATTACCCTTGCTGTTATACAGACATCAAACCCTAATTATCAGACACTCATCCCCGAGGAATCACATGATAGACGCGGGATATTGCTATTTCTGCCAGCATACGTTATTCCCCCGTCGAAGGGTCTGCTCCGCCAGTCATTTGCTTCTCCGGCAATGCCAATAAAAAATCCGGATGGTTTCCATCCGGATTTTTTGTTATTCAACCTATAAACAACGACAAGGCCGGTAAGAGCGATCGCACCGCCTCCTGCCCCCTCGCTTCGAGCCAATTACACCGCCGACGCCCGCATCGCGATAAAAGAAAGGACATCGGCAGCGAATATGCCAGCGCCTTCCGTATCACCGAAAAGAACGACCGGACCGTTCGTCCTCGCTATGAATCGCACGTTCTGAAAACAGTTCCGGCAATCGGGTATTACAAGGTACGTACCGTCAACCGATATAATATCAGCGATTATAATTCAGATCTTTCAACAACCGTCTATTGATCTTTCTACGCTGGGCATCGAAAAACCACCCCCATTTGTTGAAATACCGGATTATATTACGTATGTGAATGAGCAGCATTCTCCGGTTTTTATACGAAGCCGCTTCATGCAGATGCACGATGGATGCTCCGGGGTAATACATCGTACGGTACTGAAGGTGCATCCTGCGCGACAAATCGATATCCTCGCCATACATAAAAAAACGTTCATCGAACAACCCGACTTTGCAGAGCGCTTCTACGCGCAAAAACATAAAACAACCGGACAGAAAAGGAATATTCTTCTCTTTATCGTAATCGGAGAAACGTAATTCGAAACGTTCCCGACTCTTTTTAGCCCAACCGGTCGGCAAAAATCTGCGGAATATCAGATCGGCCGGGGTAGGCAACAGTTTGCAAAGATATTGCAACCGTCCGTCCGGATAGAAAACCTTGGGCATGATTTGTCCCACGTCTTCGTGAGCATCCATATAGCAGGCGAGGGATTCGATTGTTTCCGGCGCAAACCGAATGTCCGGATTCAGAACGACGTGGTATTTCGCACCGAGTTCCATCGCTTCCCGGATAGCGAGATTGTGAGCTCCGCCGTAACCGATATTGGCGTTGTGGATATACCGGATTTTCGAAGACCGTTTTTCCAAAATGCGCAGGGCATCGTTGCGGGAGTTGTCGATAATGTAAAGTTTATCGATAGAACTACGAAGGACGCAATCCAGCACGGCTCCCGCCTCCGGAAGCGAGGTATGGTATGTGACAACCGAAGCGGTAAGCATCATTGATTCGGCTTTAAGTCGCCGAAAAGTTTTTCTTCGACGATACAACAGATGATATGTCCGATAAGAATATGCGATTCCTGTATCCGGGGAGTCTCGCCGGACGGCACTTTTATACATAAATCGCACATCGAATCCATTTCGCCGCCCGTAAATCCCGTAAGTCCTATCGTTTTTATTCCTTTTTGCCCGCACATGCGCAGAGCCTCCACGAGATTTGCCGAATTTCCGGATGTCGAAATGCCGATGAACACGTCTCCGGCAGATCCCTGGGCCTGTATTTGACGGGAGAATAATTTATCGTAGCCGTAATCGTTCCCGATGGCGGTGATGATCGACGTGTCGGTCGTCAACGCAATGGAAGCAATACCGGGCCGGTCAAAATAGAATTTGCTGACAAACTCTCCTGCGATATGCTGTGCATCGGCGGCGCTTCCGCCGTTACCGGCCAAGAGCGTTTTTTTCCCTTGTTCGTACGCATCCACGATCATTTGGGCAGCGGCCGCAATGTTCCGCATCAGCCCCTTGTCCGATAAAATGGCCTGCTTGGTCGATATCGACGCCCGAATCTGATCCGCAATACACTGTTCAACATTCATAATCCGCTATTTATCAATGAAAAATTTTCCACCCGTGCGTTCCCCCTTCGCTGAATTGAAACTCGACGATATTGCCATCGAGCTGATTCAATGCCCGTTTCACCTGCAACCTTTTTGTAGGTTCCACCGCAAAGATTATAAATCCGCCGCCGCCGGCGCCCGAGACTTTACCGGTAATGGCTCCCGCTTGAACGGCCCGCTCCATCGCCTCTTCGATGACCGGATTACTGATGGCCGACGCCATTGCTTTTTTGTCTTCCCAGCCTTGTCCGAGGATTCTGGCGAAGGAAGAGATGTCCCCCTTAAGCAATGCTTCCTTCATGTTTATGGCATTTTGTTTAATGCGGTGCATGGCTTCGACAGCCCGATTATTACCTTGCGACGTGTTTTTTTTCTGTTCGTCGATAATCTCCGCGGAACTGCGGGAAGCTCCGGTATAATAGAGCAATATACTGGCTTCCAGTTCATCGACGATCCATTTCTTGATGCGTAACGGATTCACGATAACGTGGTCGTCTTTGAGAAACTCCATAAAGTTAAAACCTCCGAAGGTAGCAGCATATTGATCCTGTTTTCCTCCGCTCAATGCAAGATCTTTCCGTTCGATCTCATAGGCCAACCGGGCTATTTCATAATCGCCCAGGGGTAGATTGAGCCACTCGACAAAAGCTTTGACAATGGCGACTACCATTGTGGACGAAGAACCGAGTCCGCTTCCGGGAGGCGCATCCGAATAAGTAGTGATACGGCACGACGGCGCCGGAACGCGGAAATCTTTCACAATTCGGTTATAGACCCCCTTATGCAGGTTCAGCGTTCCGTCGACGGGAAGTACCGGCAAAGATTCGAAAATTGCCGCCTGCCCGATGTCGGTTGCAATAATCTCGATTTTGCCGTTCTGCGTCTCTTCGATCGTACAATGAGCATAAAGATTGATCGTCGCGTTAAGAATCAATCCTCCGTAGAGATCGCTATACGGCGATACGTCGCTGCCGCCGCCGGCTAAACCCAACCGCAGAGGCGCTTTACTTCGAATGATCATAGGAAACCTTAATTAGGTTACAGATAATTTAAAATGGATTTCGTCTGATATTTGGCACGAAACGATTGTGCTAAACGTATTTTGTCGGCAATCGTCACCGGACGCCGGTTTTCTAAAATCCGCACGTACCCTTCCGGCGTGTCGACGATGCGGGTATGTTCCCCGAGCGGCAGGTAGAGATCGATCCCCTCCCATGCGACCGCGCTTCCCAATACGGGAGTGCCGAGCGCCAACGCTTCGACCACTTTGACTTTGATGCCGGCTCCGTGAAACAAAGGCGCGATCAGCCCTTGCGCTTCAGCGATATATCCGTACGGATTCTCTACGAACCCCAAATATTCGACCCGGTCGGTTTCGTCTATTTTTCGCCTGACGTCGGAAGGCATGTTGCCGCCGATAATTTTTATATTCAGGCGGGGCGTACGGGGAAACACCTCGTCGAGAAACCACGTCAGCCCCTCTGTGTTTTCTTTTCGGCCCCAGGCGCCGTACATTACAAAATAGTCCTTGGGAACGATCGTCTTGTAATCGGTGCGCAGCAACAATTCGTCGAAATACAACGATATGTGATGCGCCTTCACGCTGTAAATATTCCGAATGAGCGTTTCGTCCTTGGGGCTATGGCAAAATATCAGCGTCGCGGTTTTGTATAATAGTCTCTCGCTGAATTTTACGAACCTATTCTCAAGATAACCGAATATGTTTTTCTGCCTGGAAAATTTCTGGATCATCACGTCGTGCGTAATGACTATTTTTCGAGAGTGTCCGGCAAATAGCGCATAGGCGAATACCTGTCCGAAATTGAAAATCAACGCGTCGTACCGATGCTTGTTTTTACGGATGTAACGGACGACCGACCATTGAAAACGAGCCGTAAAGATCGGATGCAGAAATGGTAATTTTAAAGCATTGAACAACTTATCCTTTTTGTCGACAACGATACACTTCAGCATATTCGTATCGGGAACGGCTATCCCCTCCGCCTCGCTTCTGTTCTTGAAACAGATCAGATCGACCTCGTACCGACCACTCAAATCCTCGATTAATTGCCGCGTATAATTCTGGCCCGCGGTCTTGCGGCTGGGAACAAATGCGGAAATCAGCAAGATTTTTTTCATATTTTCTCAAAGATCATTCTGAATAAATGCCTCGAATGTTCCATGCTGTAATTTTGTTCGTAGATTTTTCGGCTTTCCTCGTTGAACCGCCTCTGCGGATACGGATAACCGTTGATCTTATCGATGAATTCCCGAGCCGTATTGCACAGCCCTCCCACCCGATCGAAATCCAACGCGTATCCGGAAAAGGCTTCGGTGGTGCCGAAGATCGTTTTCCCGTACATCAGCGCCTCCGCCGTTTTGAGTTTCATCCCCGAACCTTCGAAAATGGGGGCGATTACGAAATCCGCGCGATAAAAATATTCGGAAACATCTTCCACGGTTCCTATCACTTTGACGTTATCGCATTCCAAATCGTTTTTCAGCGTTTCGAACCCTTTGCCTATAATCAAGATCTCTGCGTTTACATGAGGAGCGACATGCTGAACGAACCACCGGACACCGTACTCATTCGGGAAAAAAAGACTGCCGGCAAAAATTCCGCGAGGCTTTTGATCCCGGCGTTCGGTAAGTTTGTTGTAATCCAGCTTGTCATCGAATGTCACCGGCACCAAAAAATCGGCGGATCGTTTATATATCTTATGCAACAGGGCGCTGTCCCTTTCGCTCAGGGCGATAATCGTATCGCTGTATCGAATCGCCATCCATTCGTTGTAGGCAAATGCGAAAAAAGAGAGTACGTTTCCTATTTTTTTCAGCCGGCGCACCACGTCGTAACTGTATTTGATTTCGACGTTATGAAAAAAAGTAACGATTTTGCAACCGGGATAACGCTTTTTAATAGCTTTGGCCAGCAATCCGTAATTCGAGCTATTTATAAAAACGTAATCGGGGGCTTCGCGTGCCATTACGGCCAAAGCTTCCGTTTTCACGGACCGGGTCAACCCTACGGTATAACCTTGCAATGTCCAGCGCAATTTCTGCACATTGGACAGGACACCCATTCGGAAATCTACACAGTACAAGTTATCCCGGAATAATTCGGTCAAAAGAATCCGGCTCTTATTCAAACCGATTCCGCCTCCGAAGTTATTTTCTGCCACCGGACTGATCAATAAGCATTTTTTCCCGTTCATCAATTTGAATTTAGGAGTTGGTCTTTGTATCTATCCATTATATACATGCGTTCCGGATAATTGCTTCCCGTCAGAAGGACATTGTCGTATCGATACAAAATATTGTTCGAACAGATCGATACCCGGATCAAAGAGTAGATCATGATTCCTCCGACGAACAGCATCCTGTTCGATTTTAATGTAAAACACCGCGCAACGGCCGGCCACAGCACCAGGTAGGAGAGTAAAAACAAGAGACCTATCCGATCCACGAGGATCGTTATTTCGCTCATCCATAAGTTTATAAACAAATAAACCAGGAACATGTTCAAGAAAACGGCATGTTCGCGGGTATTGAGTTTTTTATAAAAAAGAACGACCAGTACGAAGGTCAGCGTCCTCTCGAGGTAACCGATCGAAATGCCTCTTGCCTGCGCGTACAAATCCGAATTGAGATAAGCCCCGGTCAACGCCGCGTATTTTCCCCCGAGAAACCTCCCGCCTTCCGAAATCAAAGGGGCCATGTAAGCGATCTGCGAAAGGTAAAGGAGATTGCCGACGACAAATACGACGATGAAACACTGCCGGGGCAATGTCCGGGGCACAAAATACAGCGGGAACAAGAACAGGGTGCTGGAATGGAACATGAAAGCCAGCGTCATTAAAAGCAAATAAGGGAGAAACCGCCTTTGCTGAATGTACTTTACGGAAAGCAGGAAAAGCCCGATACTTTTCATATTTCTCAAAATATCCAACTCCGCCCCTAAATACAAAGCAATAAAAATCAAGAAACTGAATGCGTAATTCGAGGAATGCCGTTTGAAAAAAACATGTAAAATGGAGACGTCTATGACAACGCATACGAGTATAAAAAAATGATAATTCGACGATATGAGTTTTACGACGGACATGAACGTTACAAACCCGCCCTCGAATGTCCCGATATCGTAATTATTCAGATAGCCCCTGCTAAAAAGAGGAACGATTTCCTGGTACGCCGGATAATAATTCACCCAATCCCAACCGACGAATCCCCTGAAACCGAAAAACAGAACGAACAGCGCGCAACAACAGATCCGAACACATTGTCGAATCTTCCGGTTATTGTCATAGTTATACTCTACGACTGTCAGTAGAATAAACAACGACAACAAGAGAAGGTACGGAACGGAATAAGTATAGCTGTAAAGCATTCTCGGGGAGTAAGCCGGACGGTCGTTCTATGATCTTTCGGGCCGGACCGCATCGTACAGTCGATAACCGTCTCTGATCGCTTTTCGTTTTATTTCTTTTTCGTGGGGCGTGGAACGGTAAACGGATTTGATGCAAGGTATGAGTAAATAATACAATTTACTCAGAAAAAAATGTATCCCGGTATAATGCTTAAGCGTGAAGTAGATCCTGTTACGCGTGTCGTAATAGAGCGTAAAATCGCTTTTCTTTCCGCCCGTAGAAGTGCTTTCCTTATGTTGAAGGAAAGACTCCGGCACATACAATACGTTGTGTCCGCGCCGAAGGGCCCTATACACGAAATCCGTATCGTCGTAGTAAACGAAGTAAGCCTCGTCCATATATCCGATCTCTTCGAATAATTCTTTGCGGATAAGCATAAAACAGGTAGGCGCATAGTCTACGAACCTGCTTTTGTCGAACTGTCCTTTATCTTCCTGGTAAATGCCGTAATGAAGCGACGAACAGGCGAAATAAGTGTAACACCCTCCGGCATACCAAATTTTATTCGTCCCGTGAAAATGAATTTTGGGTACCGCCATCCATGCCTTCCCGCTCTCCATCGCACGCACCAGACACTCTATGGTATCCGGAACCAACACGATATCGTTGTTGGACAACAACACCCTATCGCAGCCGTCCCTCAATGCGGCTTTAATGCCGATATTGTTTCCTTTGGCTACTCCGTAATTCTCTTCATTCTCGATCACGACGGTTTCGAACCGGGCGGAGGCACAAAGTTTCCGCGCGACGGCAAGCGAATCGTCCGGGGATTTATTATCGACGATATACAGGATAAAATTGGTGTATCTCTGCGTCCCCAGCGTCTCGAAAAACTCGGGCAATACGCCGGCGCTGTTGTACAAAACAGTCACTATGCCAATTCTGGGAGTCATCGTTCCGCCTATTTATAAAGTCCTTTCGTTTTCATCTCTTCGATGGAGTCTTCGTACCGGTCTTTCTGGATATCCTGGGTATTCACCCAATCGGTAAATTGCCGAATCCCCCTGTCGAAACTCCACCGGGGTTCGAAACCGAGTTTCGTTTTGATTTTCGTCAGATCGGCGTAATTGTGGCGGATATCCCCGAGACGATAGTTCCCGCTGACCGTCACAGGGACTTCGATCCCGTATTTTTCGATCAGCGTCTCGGCGACGGTCAGCACGTCCGTCGCGACGCCCGTACCTACGTTGAAGGATTCTCCGTCGGCCTGTTCCTTTTCGAGTCCCGCTATCGTTGCGTCTACGACATCTTCTATGTACACGAAGTCCCGGCTCTCTTTTCCGTCCTCGAAAACATTGATTCCGTTTTTGTTTTTAATCCGGGTCGAAAAAATAGAGAGAATCCCCGTGTACGGGTTGCTGAGCGACTGCCCCGGCCCATAAACGTTCTGATACCGGAAAGCGACGGGCGCGATGCCGAGCGTCGGACATACGGTCATTACCAGTTGTTCCTGGACATGTTTGGTGATTCCGTACACGGACGTCGGATGTATCAGCGAATCTTCGGTAGTTCCGACCAAGGTCAACGGGGCCGGTTCACCGGGATATTTACATTCGAAATCGCCCTGCGACATGTATTCCTCCGTACGGGACAGCGGGTAAACATAACCGTAGGTTCGGCTGAGGTATCTGCCCTCCCCGTAAATGGCGCGCGACGAAGCGACGACCACTTTTCGTACCCGATGTTTCGAATTGGTCAATATATCCAACATCAACGAGGTCCCGCCGATATTGGTCTCGGTATATTTCTGAATTTCGTACATACTTTGTCCCGTCCCGGTTTCCGCCGCCAAATGGACGATCGCATCCTGATCCTTCAAGGCTTTTTCCCAATCTTCCCTGACGGTCACGTCCCCGTGAACGAATCTGACCTTATTTTTAATACTGCCGTAAAGGGGAGATCTGTCCGGATCGTCCCCGTGAATCTGAGCAGCGAGGCTATCGAGCACCGTGACTTGATAGCCGCGTTTTAAAAGTTTGAGCGCGAGATTCGAACCGATAAAGCCTGCGCCTCCGGTAATAAGTATGTTTTTCATGATGTATGGATTATTGTCGGAAAATATGCAACGACCTTACGCCTCCTGCCGGCAGCGTATCAGGCCGTCCGTATGCTCGGGATCCGCCTGTTTATCCAGATCGTTAAGCGACACGATGAATCATCCGTGCGATTCGATAAAATCCCCTGCGGCGTTCGTTCGACGCCACTTTTTCCGGGAAAAATCGTAAAAAAGATTTCAATCGACAGCGTCTTTTACCTCTGAGAGAACGTGCCGTCCGCATAACTTTCAATAAATATATCTATGTTTTCAAAATCCGCATAGTGCTCCCTGAGCCATTCCATATCTTTATTCCACCATTCGATCCGCAACAGCGCCTTGATCTGAGTATCCGTAAATCGATAGCGAATATGTCGCGCGGGCACGCCTGCGACGATTTCATACGGAGCCACATCTTTCAATACGACAGCGCCCGCTCCGATAATAGCGCCGTCGCCGACCGTCACTCCCGATACGATTGTTGCCCCCCGGCCAATCCAGACGTCGTGTCCGATCTTGCAGTTGTACCGCCCGGACGCTTTTTTGAACGGATGATACTTCTCCGGCCCGGCATGGAAGGTAAAATTCACGCAACGATTAAAATTCATATAAAAGGCGGGATAAGTAGTCACCCAAACGGCAGAGGGATGACTCGCAAGTCCAATCGCGACATCGTCGGCAATGCTGCAGTACCGTCCGATATACGAATCTCCAATTACACAATGCCCCGAAACGTAAGTTCCTGATCCTAAATACGACCTGCTAATGAAGCTGGCGGTTCCGATGGAATGATATCCTTCATAGATGCAATCGTACGCCTCAACTCTTCGGCCGAAAGAGACATGGTATTTCCGACCGATATACCATTTGACGAGCCCCCATTTGATACGACTCAATATGATTCGAATCTTTTTATTCATTATATTCGGTTGAATAAATCGCGATACGCGTCATTGACCCGATAATCATGCGATAAGTCGCCCGCCAAACATTCTTTCTCGCCGGGATGAGTCGCAAACCATTCATTAATATTTTTTTCCATTTCCAGACACAGTATCCTAGCATACCCTTTTTGTACAATATTAGCCGGACTTCCCGCTAAAACGATATTTGTCCCACCCTCTCCGAGCTTTACATAATTTTTATTCAAGAAACCTTTTGATGCGATAATAGTTCCCTCCGGGGTTCTTGTACCTTTCATGATCGTAGACGTGTTTCCGATCCAGTTATAACGACCGATCTCGATAGGAGCGCTCTTTTTACGGACAGCGCCATTAGACAATTCGATAGAATAGTGATAATTGGTATCTATAAAACAACTTCCAAAAGCGACCCGGCAATAATCCCCTATGGTGATCGATTCTTCACTGTAAATTTTCACATCATGACCGAATACTACATGAGCCCCGATATTTACATTGCTTTTCCCCGTCAATCTGACAGCATAGTCGAAATCGAACATACAAGGCCCGTTAAAAATCAATTCGGTTCCCTGATCCAACAAAATCATAGCACTTCTCGTCGGTGCGGAAAACGAACCTTGTTGGTATCCGAATTTAATCATCCCTCTTGAAATGGGTCCGAAAATTACGATTTTACCGGATAAACAATAGAATTTTACATGTCCGTAAATGTATATAGGCAATCGGATTGCCTGACTGAACGGAAGAGTTCTAAAATTGATATACAAAGTTTTGAACCACCGGATACGCGTACGGGAAAAGAATTTTTCCATGCGCCATAAAATGCCGTTAACAAGACGGGCTGCATTCATCGTTTGACCAATTTAAATTGTGCGGTGATATTGTGCATGATATTTTTAAACCGGCTTTTTTCTTCGTTTTCGATTCCGCAAAACCAACCCGTTATCAAAAAAGTACAGGTACAGAGCATCGACGTGACGACCAATCTCAAAAATCCGGTATGCATATAAAAAATAGCTACGATGCCGGCCAGAACCGTCGCCCCCGTAACGATCGTAATCGGAACGATAACCCGTCGGACGAATTTGCGCACGGATATCCCGACAATACGGTTCGCCAAGTAGATCCGCACCCACATACAGATGAGTTCTTCGCCGACGACGACCCATAATACGCTGTAAGCGGACATCCCGGCCTTAAGCAAGAAATAACCTACCGGCAAATTCAGAAAATGCAAACTTCCCATCCAAATATACATCCATTTAATGTTGCCGGTAGCGTCGATGGCAGTTCCCAAGCCGCATGTAATCATAAACAGCAAAGTGGACAGCAATACCAACCGACAGAAACCGACCGTGTACTCAGGCGGGTTTCCGAGCCACAAGTGGAGAACGTAAGGCATTTCTATAATTAGCGGAATGGAAAACAAGGCGCAGAGAAAAAACATGTAACGACATGCGACAAGCGATAATTTCTTTACCCTGATCCGATCCTGAGCCCCTTCGCTTTTGATGATCTGCGGTCTGATGGATTGCAGAATGGCCGTAGCAAAAAACTGCATCAACCCGTTGACCTGATTGGCAATTCCGTACGCAGCATTCACAACCACTCCGAAAAACACATTCAATATCATCGGGATTCCCTGCCCCCGCCCCATACTGCCGACCGATGCAAAAGTATACCAGCCGGCAAACGAAGTCAACTCGCGCAACAGCGTTCTGTCGTTCAATGATTGAAATACGATACGAGTTTCGGGGTATTTCATCCTACAGATAATCATTTTCAACAATAGCGAAATGATCATGACGGCAACGATGATGGCAGAGTACATGATCAGCCTGTTGCCCGGATATGTCAATAGATATACCGCTCCCAGCAATTTGAGAACGGTTTCCGCAATTTCGATCAGAGATAACAACAGCATGTTCTCCCGGCTGATGAGAACGGCTATATACGGAACGGCTACGATGGAAAAAAAAACGCTACAACTCAGTAAATGCAATATAGACAGCGTATTGCTTATTTTATCCGGCGCGATTGTCAGGACATGTTTAATCCCGTATATGCCGACAGTCTCTATTAATAAAATAACACATACGCCGATGCCGATATGGAGAATTAAACTATAGTAAAATATTTTTTTAAGATGCCGAACATCCTGTTTTCCCAAAGAAAAAGATAAAAAACGTTGAGTAGACGCCGCCAATGAAGTATTTAAAAACGCCAGCATAGACACTACGCCTGCCACCAGATTATAAATACCATAATTTTCTACTCCTAACGCCTTAAGAACCAACCGGGTCGAAATCAACCCCACTAAAATGGAAACAACCATTTTAGCGTATAAAATAGCTGTATTTAAAATGACTCTATTGCCAGGCTGCATCCGTAAAACGTATTTTACCAAAAAGAGAGAAGTTCTCCGCCGAATTCTTATTCAGGCCGGAAGGTTCTTTTGTGCGGTTAAAACAATGGTTCCGCACCTGTGATGCGATGAGTGAACGCGATAAAATATACGGCAAAAGGCGATCCGGCGTTAGATCTTTTCTAAAAAACACCCCGGAATATAGGAGGTGGCAACGGCTACGATGCCCTCTATCGAGACCACCAGCCGCCTGTTCCCTTTGATTCTCCGGATATAACCTTCCGCGCCCTTGAAGATGCCTTCGGTTACGCGTACCCGGTCGCCGGTATGGTAAACCGTATCTTCGCCGCCGAAATACTCCAGTTCCCGATCGCCCGAAGAGGTCACCAACCTAAAGATATTCATTTCGCGTTCCGGAATCGCGGCAGGGCGCTTCGTATCCCGGTCGCAGTATACGATAATGCGGTTATTCAACTGCCGCTGCAATCCGATCGCGGCATGTTCCGTCGCGCGAACGAACATCAGGGAAGAAACGGCCGGTTTGCGGCAGATTTTTTTCTCTCCGCGCCACATCATCTCGACCGTTTTGAGGGGGATATAACTTTCGAAAGCCTTATCTTTCAGATAAGCTTCGATCTCGAATACTTTATTGTAGAAAACTTTGAGCGCGTACCAATGCTCCGAAGCGGTTTCGCTTGTCATCCGTTTCACAAAAGGACATTCCTTCCATTCCCCCGTGCCAGAAAATCGTCTTTACACGCAGTCAGATAAGTTTTGTCCGCTTAATATCGATTTGATATTCCGGAACGCGGCTCTGCGCCTGACCCAGGTGCGAATGCCGTAAACCCCGAAAAACCCGCTTTCAACGTACGAAACGGTATTTTATCAGCGCAAACATAACAATTATTCATGTAATGGCCAAACATTTTTATTGTCCGACGACTTTCGACGCGCGATTAATACTTTGATTTTCATCAAAATAAAGTCCGACATTCGAATGACAATAATTTTTGCCCATAAAACGCTGACAGATAGGCAGCAAAACATCCCGGATTTTTTTGACAATATAGCCAATCAGGATATTCCCGATAAGACTTCAAAGAAAAAATAAAAGAACGGCGCCGAGCTGTCCTTTTTATTTAATCTAGGGTATAAAAATTATGCTAACTTTACGGAACCGGAACACGGCTTGCCCCGTACCGCACTTGATAAACCGGCAAATCCATCCATATTACGACCTATGAAACGACGTATCCCCGCCGGGCTGGCATTAGCGGCCGCCCTGTCGTTCCTGCAACCCGCGACGGCGCAGCAAAGCGTTCCGCAGGAAACGATGAAAAAAGTTTACGAAACGGTAAAGACGCCTTACAAATACGGACTCGTCCTGGTTCCGGAACGGGACGAAGACATGGTGGACTCCCCGACCGTGTTCCGTGAAAAAGGCAAGTGGTACATGACCTACGTGTTGTTCGACAGCACGGGGTACGAGACTTGGCTGGCCGAAAGCGACGACCTACTGAAATGGAACACGCTCGGACCGATTCTGTCGTTTGCCGGGGGGAGCTGGGATTCGGCCCAGCGCGGAGGATACCTCGCGTTGCAGGATTACCGCTGGGGAGGCAGCTACCGTGCCGGAAAATACGACGGCCGCTACTGGCTGTCCTACATCGGCGGATCCTCGCAGGGATACGAAGCCGGCATGTTGAACGTAGGCATGGCCCGCACCGGCGGAGAGATCGCTCGGCCTCACGAATGGGAAGGTTTCGACGCTCCGGTCATGACGCCCGCAGACCCGGACGCCGGATCGTGGGAGTGCTACACGCTGTACAAAAGTTCGGTGATTCGGGCCCCGAAACGACTACTCGGAGCCCCGTTCGTCATGTATTACAATGCCAAGGGAAGCGCGGACGGCAAGGAAAGCATCGGGATCGCGCTGTCGGACGACCTGAAAACCTGGCGGCGTTACTCCGACCGGCCGGTGCTGGAGCACCCCGAAGGGATCACCGGCGACGCGCAGATCCAGAAGATGGGCGACCTGTACGTCATGTTCTACTTCGGCGCTTTCTGGAAAGGAAAACCGTATGCGGCTTTCAACCGTTTCGCCTGTTCGTACGATCTGGTCCACTGGACGGACTGGACGGGCGACGATCTGATCGTTCCGTCCGAACCTTACGACAACCTTTTCGCACACAAATCGTTCGTAGTGAAATATAAAGGAGTGGTATACCATTTCTACTGCGCGGTCAACGGCCACGATCGGCGCGGCATTGCCGTAGCGACGTCGCGGGACATGGGCCGCAGCAGTCTGCAATTCCGTTAGCCCCGCACCGAAAGACGGAGGCCACGAAACGCGCTATTTGATTTTCAACCGGTTCAGCGCCCGAGCATAGGCCGCCGCGTTGCGGTTGTGATCGGCAAGGGTTTTCGCAAAATTATGGGCACCCGAAAGATCGTCCTTAGCGCAGAAGTAGAGATAGTCGTGATCGGCATAATCGAGCACGGCGTCAATCGCTGCGATCGACGGCATACAAATCGGCCCCGGCGGCAGGCCCGAATATTTATAGGTATTGTACGGGGAATCGACGTCCAGGTGAGCGTACAGGACGCGCTTGATCGAGAAGTCTCCGACGGCGAACTTAACCGTCGGATCGGCCTGCAACGGCATGCCGCGTTTCAGCCGGTTGATGTAAACCCCCGCCACGACGGGCATTTCGTCCTTACGTTTGGTTTCTTCGTAAACGATCGAAGCGAGGGTCGTCGCCTCGTCGCGGGAAAGACCCGTGCGGGCGAGTTTCGCATCGCGGCTTTTCCAAAACCGGTCGGACTCTTTCTTCATTCGTCGAATAAAATCATCCGCCGAACTGTTCCAGTACATTTCGTAAGTATTCGGAATGAACATCCCGATGAAGGTCTGCGGAGCGTATCCGTATGCGCGGGCCATGGAATCGCTCAGCAGCGCCCGCGCAAGGGCCGCCGAATCGGTTTCCAGCCTCCGGCCGACGCTACCGGCCAACCGATCGAGCGTCCGGACATTGTTGAAAGTAACCCGCACCGGAGCCTGAAGTCCCTGTTTCAGTCGGTCGATCAGCGCAGCGTAGGTCATCCCCGCGTCGAGCTTATAACGTCCCGGACGCACGCCCTCGTCCAAACCGCGTATACGCGCTATCCGCACGAATTTGCGCACATTGCGCAACGCGCCGCTTCGCCGAAGCGAATCGGTCAGCCGGTCGAAATCGCTGCCGGTAGGAACCAACACGACCGCGTCGCGGGCCACCGCTCCGCCCCAAAAGTATTGCCATGCGGAATAACCACCGACACAAATCGTTACCGCAAGCGTCGCAAACGCGGCTAGCAGGTAATACTTTCCTTTTCGCTTCATCCGGAAAAATATTTTTGCAAATATAGCGAAATTGTTTAATTTTGTCCCTGGGTAAGTCTTATACGACCAGCTCCTGCTGAATCCCCCAGGGTCGGAAGACAGCAAGGGTAGGCGGTTGTAGCGGTGCGATATAAGTAGCTTACCCATTTTTTATTTCGACCGTCACGACAAAACGACACAGGGTTATGATCATCAAAATCTATCCGCAAAACCCGAATGAGAAATCCGTCGCGCAGGCGGCGGACATCCTCGCGCGCGACGGCGTGATCATCTATCCGACCGACAGCGTCTACGCGTTCGGCTGCTCGCTGAAAAGCACCAAGGCCATCGAGCGGATCCGCGCGATCACCGGTAAAACGGGCCCCGACTTTTCGATCATCTGCCCCGACCTGAGCGTAGTCGCGGCATACGCCAAGGTGGACAACACGGTCTTCAAACTGCTGAAACGCAACCTGCCCGGCCCGTTTACCTTCATCCTCAACGCATCGGGAAAAATTCCGGACAAATTCCTGGAAAAGAAAAAAACGGTGGGGATACGTATTCCGGATAACGGCATTCCGATCGCGCTGGTCGAAGCGCTGGGCAATCCGATGGTCACGGCCTCGGTCAAAGACAGCCGGGAAGAGGAGTACACGACCGACCCGTCGCTGATCTACGAGCGTTACGGAACACTGGTGGATGCGGTGATCGACGGCGGATACGGCAACCACGTCCCGACGACGGTGGTCGACTGCACCGACCCGGACGACATCTCGATCCTGCGCGAAGGCATCGGCAACCTCGTTTAAACCGACAATCAGAAAATCGTTACGATGGAAAAATCATTCAATAGCATTGCATGGAGGGAGGCGGCGACCGGCGGGTTCTACATGGGCCTGACCTATGCGATCCTTGCGATCGCCGGTCACCTGATGCGCTCGCATACGGGCGTCGCATCGCTGGCGGGCGCGCTGGGCTTCTTTTCGATCGCCGGATTTCTCTATTTCTATTCGAGCCGGATGGCGGCCCTGCGCGGAGCCGCCGGCTTTTCGTTCGGCCAAAGCATGGCCTTCGTCCTGCGGATGTCGCTGTTCGCCGGGATTCTCGGCGGACTGGGCATGTTCGTGCTTTACAAATGGATCGACCCGGAATTTTTCCGGCAACAGATGGACCTGGCGATCGCGACCTACGTGGAAAACGGATGGGACGAGAAAGCGGTCGAGTCGGCCGGTACGATCGCGGCGAGAATGATGGGGAACCCGCTCTTCGTCGTGTTCAGCGGCGTGGGTACGATGATTATTTACGGCGGACTGCTCGGCCTGATCGTATCGTTGTTCGTCAAACGCCACGGCGACCCGTTCGCCGGTGCGAACAACGGACAAAACGGCACGACGCCCCCGCAATCCGAATAAAAACAACAGCACGATGTTAGAAAACAATCCGAACATCTCGATAGTCGTCCCGCTGTACAACGAGGAGGAATCGTTGCCCGAATTGCTCGCATGGATCGAGCGGGTGATGGCGGAGAACCGCTTCTCGTACGAAGTCATCTTCGTGGACGACGGCAGCAACGACCGCTCGTGGGAAGTGATCCGCTCGCTGCACGACGCCAATCCGTGCGTCCGGGCCATCCGGTTCAGGCGCAATTACGGGAAATCGGCCGGACTCTACTGCGGCTTCGAAGCGGCCCGGGGCGACGTCGTGATCACGATGGACGCCGATCTGCAGGACTCGCCGGACGAAATCCCGGAACTGTACCGGATGGTTACCGAAGAGGGATACGACCTGGTCAGCGGATGGAAAAAGCGCCGGTTCGATCCGGTCGGGAAGACGCTGCCGAGTAAATTCTTCAACGGCACGGCGCGACTGGCTTCCGGAATCAAGCTGCACGACTTCAACTGCGGCCTGAAAGCCTACCGCAACCAGGTGGTCAAAAGCATCGAGGTTTACGGCGAAATGCACCGGTTCATCCCGTTCCTGGCCAAGCAAGCCGGTTTCAAACGAATCGGCGAAAAGGTCGTGCATCACCGGGCCCGGAAGTACGGGGTGTCGAAATTCGGATGGGAACGGATGATCAAGGGATATCTCGACCTGATCACCGTCCTGTTCATGACCCGCTTCGGCAAAAGTCCGATGTACTTCTTCGGCGGATTGGGCACGCTGATGTTCCTGGTCGGCGGCGCGACGACCGTATGGGTCATCGCCGAAAAACTGTATAAACAGGCGCACCTGATTCCGGTGCGCGGCGCGACCGATCAACCGCTGTTCTATATAGCGATGGGGGCCGTCGTCATCGGCGTACAACTGTTCCTGGCGGGTTTCATCGGGGAACTGATCAGCCGGAATTCCGGGGACAGGAACCGCTACCTGATCGATGAAAAACTTCAAAACAAATCCGTTTCACAATGATACAACGCATTCAAACCGTATACCTGCTCCTGTCGGCGCTGCTGCTGGGGCTGATGTTCTTCCTGCCGCTGGCCCATGCGATCGGCCCGGAAAACTCGGTTTTCCGGATCATGGTCTGGGGATACGACGACCCGACGGCCAGCAGCAGTCCGATCGTCAACTCGCTGACTCTCGCAGCCACGACGCTGCTGGGCGCAACGATCGTGCTGGAGATAATCACCGTTTTCCGCTACAAAAAACGCAGGCTCCAAAAGCGCTTGTGCACGGCGCAAATCGTACTGTTGTTGCTGACGGCCGGCGTGACGGCGCTCTACCTGAAGTCGTTCGGCGAAGAAGGCTTCGGCCCCGTAGCGCTGTCGGTGACCGCGGCCTTTCCCCTCGTCGCTGCGATCCTGACCCTGCTCGCTCGCCGGGGAATCGTTAAAGACGACAAACTGGTACGATCCCTGGATCGCATCAGGTAATTCATTTGACCACTATGAAAAAAGCTTTGTTATATTGCGGAATAGCCCTGCTGACCGCCGTTCTTCCGGGATGCAAGGAGATGAAAGACGACATCGATACGCTGAAACGGCCCTACCCGACCGGCATCACGCTGCTACAGTCCGAAATCACCGTCCTGAACGGATCGACGCTGAAAGTGCCCTTCCGGGTCAACCCATCGAATTATATCGTCCAGGCGGAAGACCTCCGACTGGACGCCATCCGTTCGCAGATCACCAAAGCCTCGTACGTCACGACCATTCCCGAATGTTCGCTGGTCGGCGTAACGCCTTATAAAAACCAGGCCGGAGAGACCTGCGAAGGACAGTGGATCGCCGAGATCGAAATTCTCGACGGCGCCTACTACGGCGACATCGACTTCACGCTGGTGCTAAATTATACCGATGCGGACAACCGGCGCGTGGCGCTGACGTCCGCGACTTTCGGAAATCTGAACACGCGGATCAAACTGACCGGGGACATGGTAGACATCGACGTTTCGCCGGCCGTATCCTACGTCGAACTGAACAACACGCCGATCGCCACTTCCGTACGATTGCTGCCGTGCGCCATTTCGGAAGGCAGCGCTACGAAATTCGACATGGAGGACGCGATCGTCGACAGTTGCAAGCTCGGAGGCGAATTCGCCGGATATTTTTTCCTGACCGACAAAGACAACGCGACCTGGACGATGGAACCGATCGGACTCGACTTCCCGAAACCCGACGAAGCCTTCGTACCGGTCGATATAAACATCTACCTAACGGACCGGAACGATACGACCAACCACGTGTTGAAAACGGCTCTCGTGAAAGTTTACCAGACACGGTGCATCGCGCCTGCCATTACCCTGAAGGTTTCCGATTACGCCGAGATTACCGAAGCCAACAAAACCCTCGACATCGAAATGGGCGAGATCATGGCCGCCGTAGGCGTCACCTCGGAATTGTTCCAGCAGGTTCGTCCGCCGCTCGGATTTACCCTGACCAAGCAGTTCATGCACGAAAACGGAACGTCGGCCAGAACCCTTTTCAGGCAGAGTCTCAAATACAAGGACGACAAAGGTACGACCTCCCCGGAAGCCATGTACCTTCAACTGATCTTTTTCGCGCCGCTGGACACGGAGGATATCGGATCGTACTACATCAGCCTGAATACGCTATATTCAAGAACATTAGATCCGCAACCTACGATTGCGGCCAACATCAAGATACCGGTGATCGTCACGGAATAAAAAACGAAACGGGCGGATTAAGAAAATCCGCCCGTTTCATTTCGCCCTGTTCACCGGCCGTCAACAACCGCCCTCCTCCGGGCGGGCCGAAACGTAATTCCGCCACCGGTCGAGCACCGTCCGCATATCGTCCGGCATCTCGCTCTCGAAAAAAACATCCTTCCCGGTCGCCGGATGGATGAACCCGAGACTACGGGCATGCAATCCGTGGCGCGGCATCGTCCGGAAACAATTTTCGACGAACTGTTTGTATTTCGAGAAAGTCGTTCCTTTCAGTATCCGATCGCCGCCGTAACGTTCGTCGTTGAACAACGGATGACCGATGTATTCCATGTGCACCCGGATCTGGTGCGTACGCCCGGTTTCGAGCCGGCATTCGATCAGATTGACGTAACCGAGCCGTTCGAGCACCCGGTAATGGGTTACGGCGTGTTTGCCGCCGTCGCCGTCCGGGAAGACAGCCATTTTCAGCCGGTCGCGCACGCTGCGGCCGATATTTCCGACGACCGTGCCCTCGTCGGCCTCCATATTGCCCCACACCAGCGCATGATAGACCCGATGGATCGAATGATCGAAAAACTGTTTGGCCAGGCGCGCGTGCGCCCGTTCGTTTTTGGCAACGACGAGGATACCGGACGTATTCTTGTCGATTCGGTGCACCAAACCGGCCCGCATATCGCCGTCGCGGAACAGCGGCAGATCTTTCAGATGATAGGTCAACGCGTTGACCAGCGTTCCCGAATAGTTCCCGTGACCGGGATGCACCACCATGCCGGCCGGCTTGTTGACGATAATCAGGTCGTCGTCTTCGTAACGGATGTCCAACGGTATGTTTTCAGGAATGATCTCCACTTCCCGCAACGGATAGGGCATCACGATCGATACCCGATCCAGCGGTTTGACTTTATAACTCGACTTGACGGGCACGCCGTTCACCAGGATATTGCCGGCGTCCGCCGCCGTCTGAATCCGGTTCCGCGAAGCGCCTTCCATCCGGTTGGTCAGGAACTTGTCGATTCGCAACAGGTTCTGGCCTTTGTCGACCGTCACGCTGTAGTGTTCGTACATCTCCTCCGTCGGGTCCGCCCCGTCGGTCAGTTCGGGATCGTCCCCCAGCAAATCCTCTTCGTTCATCCGGACTGGAATATTTATTCTTCGACTTCGCTTTCCGTCGCAGCCAGGCTGTCGGCCAATTCCCGAACGGCCTTTCGAGCATCCCGGTCGGACTGCTTGCGCCCTGCATCGAGCTTCTTATCGTCGAGAGTCAGCGAGAAATTCACCTTCGTACCCAGCGTCCGGCGGCTGCCCGTGGCGGGCGACTGCGCATGAACCCGGGCGTCCACTTCGTTCAGGGCCGTAATCCCTTCGTCGCGAGTGATCTTGCCTACGTTGAAACCGGCTTCCCAAAGTCGGCTTTTCGCCTCCCGTGCCGTAAACCCGACTAGCTGCGGGATCTGCTGCACGTTTCCTCCTTCGCCCATGCCGACGACCAGCGTAACGCCCGACCCCATTTCGGTCTGCAACTTGCTGCCCGGCTGCACCACCTTACCGGCGCAACGCTCTTCCAGCACATAATTGGTCGCAATGTCGCTCTTATAGATCAGCTCCTTGATTTCCAGACCGGCCATCTCCAGGTTGTTTTTCGCCTGACGCAACGAGAATCCGGTCACATAGGGAACGGTCACCATCTTCTGATGGAACGAATTGATCGTCACGAAAATATGACGGCCGGATTTCACCCGGGCCCCGGCCGACGGGTTCTGTTCCAGGATCACGCCGCCCGGATAGGCCGGGACATACAACGAATCGTTGACCTCGATCTTCAGCGAAGCCCCCTTTCCGGCCTTGACGGCCTCCTCGACGGTCATCCCGCTGAAATCGGGAACGTCGCGCACTTGCCCGTGGCGAGTAAAAAGATTCAGCAGCAAATTCACAACGCACATAAACACGATGATCGCACAGGCAGCCAGCACCAGATTGCGCGAAATCGGATTGCCGTTGATCTTCCGGGCCAGTTTTCTCAGAAAGTCCATATCGTACGGTTAAGACGACCGGTTCGGCCGGTCAATTCCGGGTTAAATATACTACTTTTTAACCGGATTGTAAAACGTATCGCGTTCGACGGGCAGATATCCCGCATCGCGGATCAGCCGCTCCATATCGGCGGCGGTCATGGCCGGAGACTGGTCCTCGGCTCCCGCCATCGAGTAGATTTTCGTGCTGTCGTCGATCGTACCGTCCATATCGTCGGCCCCGAACGCCAGCGCGATCTGCGCCGTCGTCTTGCCGAACATCGGCCAGTAGGCTTTGATATGCGGAAAATTATCGAGGTAAACACGCGCCAGGGCCGTCATCCGCATATCTTCGACGACACTCACTTCGCCTACTTCGGACATGGAGTTGTGCCGGCTGCGGTACTTCAGCGGAATGAACGCGTTGAAGCCACCCGTTTCGTCTTGCAGCGTGCGGAGCCGGTCGAGGTGGTCGATGCGGTGTTCCCAGTTTTCGACATGCCCGTACAGGATCGTCGCATTGGTCGAAATCCCGATCCGGTGCGCTTCGCGGTGCATCGCAAGCCACGTTTCGGAACTCCCTTTCTCCGGGCAGATCCGCGCACGGATCGCTTCGTCGAAAATCTCGGCGCCGCCGCCGGGAATCGCCTCCATGCCGGCTTCCTTGAGCAATGCGAGGCCGTCGTGCGGGGTCAGTCCCGCCTTGTCGATCATATAGGCCAGTTCGATCGCCGTGAACGCCTTGACCGAAGCCTGCGGCAGAATCCGCTTTACCTTCCGGATCAGATCGGCATAATAATAGATGTCGTGTTGCGGATGCACTCCGCCGACGATGTGAATCTCGGTAGCCCCGCTATCGCGGTGCGCTTCCACCTGCGCGAGGATCTCCTCTTCCGAATAATCCCACGCGTCGGAAGCTCCCGCCGGTCGCCGGTACGAACAGAACCGGCAGTTGAAAACGCAGATATTGGTCGGCTCAATGTGGAAATTGCGGTTATAATAGACCTCGCGGCCGCTTTTACGCTCCTTGACCCGCGAGGCCAGCAACCCCAGCAGCGCCAGCGGCGCACCGGCCAACACCGACGCTTCGTCGCGGCTCAGGCGCTGCGAACGGTCGACCTTTTCGACCAGCGACTCATACTTTCCGGATAACCCAAACATGATTCCTAAAATATTTACGGTACGAAAAAAGGCTGCCAAATGCTTAGCAGCCCCTTCATTTCTCTGTCAGGAACGATTATTTCCAACGGGTGTCGTCGGAAACGGTCAACTTCTTGCGTCCTTTCGCGCGACGGGCGGCAAGCACCTTGCGACCGTTGGCAGTAGACATTCTTTCACGGAAACCGTGCTTGTTGATCTTTTTTCTCTGAGAGGGTTGAAAAGTCCTTTTCATCGCGTTTTATGTTTTTATCTATTTTTGTTTCTCTTGTCCTGCGTCCGATTCGCACGCAACGGAGTGCAAAGGTAAAACATTTTTGATTTATACAAAAACTTTTTGAGAAAAATAAGCATACCAGCGAAATAGCCGATACGGGAAATGCGCCGTCCGTCCCCTATTTCGGAAAGTAAACCACCTTTTTGGTTTCGAAAAACGGCTCGCCGAAGAAATCCGGAATATCGAACACCGTGTACGGTTTGCCCACCGCATCCAATTCGGCGTCCAGGTCGCCGCCCTTGAGGTACAGTATGCCCCCTGCCAGCGATCCGGCCTCGGCGACCGGTTCCAGCTTGTTCCACACCCAACCGACGAACGGTTTCATTTCGGTGACGGCCCGGCTGACGACGAAATCGAATTTTCCGGGCATCTGCTCGACGCGGCTGTGAACGCCTTCTACGTTCAAAATTCCCGCCGCACGGGAAATCTCCCGCACGACCCGGATCTTCTTGCCGATCGAATCGACCAGCGTGAAACGAACCTCCGGGAAAAGGATGGCCAGCGGAATCCCCGGGAAACCGCCTCCGCACCCCACGTCCAGCACCCGCGCACCGGGGTGGAACGCACACACCTTCGCGATGGCCAGCCCGTGCAGCACATGCCGCAGGTAAAGCTGGTCGATGTCCTTACGCGAAACGACGTTGATCCGGTCGTTCCATTCGCGGTACAACGCCCCGAGAGCGGCGAACCGTTCCCGCTGTACGGCCGTAAGTTCCGGAAAATATTTCAGAATGAGTTCCATGTTCTGTTTGTCATGAATTCCGCCCGTTGCCCGATCCGGCGGCAAGTCGGCCGCGCAAACCGTTCCGTCGGACAGGCGGCCTTTCGGAAAAAAGGCGAGCGTTCGATCCCGTAAAAGATTTCAAAATCACTTATCGCGCGAAAGAACGAAATCGGCGAACAAATGCAGCGAACGAAGTACGTCGGACTCCGGATAGCCTTCCAGGAAGGCCAGCGCCCGATTCCGGTATTCGGTCATGCACTGCCGCGCATACGCGATGCCGTCGCTGTCGAGCACCGCCTTGCACAGATAATCGACGTTTTTAGGCGAATTACGCACGTCGCTGAGTTTGGCGACCAGCTTCCGGCGGCGTTCGGGCGCACTCTGGTCCAGCAAACGGAGCAGCGGCAGCGTGATCTTGCGTTCGCGCATATCGCCTCCGGCCGGTTTGCCGGTCACCTCCATCGGCGAATAGTCCAGAATATCGTCCTTGATCTGAAACGCGATGCCCAGGTGATCGCCGAACTGCCTGAGAGCCGCCACGCGGTCGGCAGGCGCACCTACCGAAATCGCCCCGACCGCAGCGCAAGCTCCCAGCAGCGAAGCGGTCTTCTTATAGATGATATCGTAATAGATCGCTTCGGTCATCGCCAGTTTCTCGGTCTGTTCGGTCTGGATCAGCTCCCCCTCGCAAACTTCGTGGATCGAACGGGTCACCTCGGTCAGCATGTCCCACCCCCCGTTTTGCAAGCTCACGTGATACGTGCGGGCGAAAATATAATCGCCGATCAGCACAGCCGTGCGCGAATGCCACAGCGCATTGACCGACGGAGCGCTGCGACGCACGTAAGCCTCGTCCACCACATCGTCGTGGATCAGCGAAGCCGTATGGATCATCTCGACGAGCGAGGCTCCCATGTAGCTGCGATCGGCCACTTCGCCGTGCAACGCCGCCGACAGCAACACCAGCAACGGACGCAGTTGCTTGCCCCGGTTACTCAGGATGTAATCGGTGATGGAAGCGACGTAGCGGTTGTCGCTGTGAAGGATGGAAGCTATATACTCCTCATAGCTGCGGATTTTTCCGGCTATGGGAAGCTGTATCTCTTCGAGCGTAATTTTCCGAGTCTCTTTCATCGAACTACAAATATCCGAGATTTTTCCGAATCGTCAAAATTTAATCGGAGTTTTTACCGTATGCGACACAAACCGGATGCGGCGCGGCGCAGACAACACGAACCGCCCCGAGTCCGTTTTACAGATTAGAAGAGAAGCCCGTAAGCGTCCCGACAGGCTTTTGCGTAGGGACCGGTTGTGATTAATTGTTGATAAATGATCCGGAAATCCGGCGGAAAAACCGAAAATTTATGCTAAACTTGCATGGTTCTAAAATTTGGGGAAATCTGCGTTTATGGTAAGATCTATATTGTACTACATCCTTTTGGTTGTGTTCACGTTACTCTGTTTCATCCCGTTCGCAGTCCTGTTCTTGCTGACGGTGCTTTTCGACCGGGAACGGGTGGTGCTGCACTGGGCCTCGCGGATGTGGTCGTACGGGATTTTCAGGTTGTGCCCCTGTTGGCGCATACGGATAGAAGGCGCCGAAAAAATCGACCGCAGTCGGCCGTGGGTGATCGTCACGAACCATCAGTCGATGCTCGACATCCCGCTGATGTACGTACTGCCCACGACGTTCAAATGGGTATCGAAAAAAGAGGTGCAGAAAATGCCCGTTTTCGGTTGGGTGCTGTGGATGCACGGCGACATTCCGGTCGAACGCGGCTCGCGGGGCAGCGCCAAACAGATGCTCGAACGCTGCCGGCAGCGGTTGTCGCGCGGAACGTCGGTGATCGTCTTCCCGGAAGGGACGCGCACCAAGACGGGAGAGATCGGACGGTTCAAAGACGGGGCTTTCTTGGTGGCCAAGCATGCCGGCGTGGGCATCCAACCGGTCGTGATCGACGGCACGTGGAGCCTGAACGACGGCTGGCGGCTGCGGATGCCGCATACGTTCCGGGTAAAGGTGCTCGACGCGCTGCCTGCGGAATACGTAGCGTCGAAGGAAGCCCGCGAACTGGCCGTCGAAATGGAAAACCGGATGCGGACGGCGCACCTGCAAATGACCGGAAAACAACAATAAACGAAAAATAAAAGAGATAGGAGCACGAGAATCGACTATGGGTATGGTTGCAGATTACGGGGACGAACACATCCGGACACTGGATTGGAAAGAGCACATCCGGCGGCGGCCGGGTATGTATATCGGGAAACTCGGCGACGGAACGTCCGCCGACGACGGGATCTACATCCTGATCAAAGAGGTGCTGGACAACTCCGTAGACGAATACATGATGGGCTTCGGCAAGAGCATCGACATCACGATCGCGGACGACAAGACCGTCACCGTACGCGACTACGGACGCGGCGTGCCGCTCGGCAAACTGGTGGACGTGGCGTCGAAGATGAACACCGGCGCGAAATACGACTCGAAAGCGTTTAAAAAATCGGTCGGACTGAACGGCGTCGGCATCAAGGCGGTCAACGCGCTGTCGGACGCTTTCCTGATCCGCAGCGTGCGCGACGGCGAAGCCCGCAGCGTGCGGTTCGAGAAGGGGAACGAAATCGCGGACGTGTCCGAAAGCGGCGTCGGCGAAAAGAACGGGACGATGGTGTCGTTCCATGCCGACGAAAGCGTTTTCGGCAGCTACGACTTTCACATGGAATACGTGGAGTCGATGGTACGCAACTACACTTACCTGAACGCCGGGCTGACGATCAGGGTCAACGGGCAGGCGTTCGTCTCGAAAAACGGGCTGCTCGACCTGCTGCAGGAAAACCTCGGCGAAGAGCCGCTCTACCCGCCCGTTCACCTCAGCGGGGAGGACATCGAAGTGGTCATCACGCACGGGCACGGCTACGGCGAAACCTACTACTCGTTCGTCAACGGTCAGCATACGACGCAGGGCGGAACGCATCAGACCGCTTTCCGCGAAGGGATCGCCAAGACGATCAAGGAATTTTACAAAAAGGACTACGATGCGGCAGACGTCCGCACGTCGGTGATCGCGGCGATCAGCGTCAAAGTCGAGGAGCCGATGTTCGAATCGCAGACCAAAACGAAACTCGGTTCGAAAGAGATGGGCCCGAACGGGCCTACGGTGCGGAACTTCATCGTCGATTTTCTGAAAACGGAACTCGACAATTTCCTGCACAAACACCCGGAAACGGCCGATATCCTGCAAAAAAAAATACAGGAAAACGAAAAAGAGCGCAAGGCGATCTCGGGCATTCAGAAAAAGGCCCGAGAGATGGCCAAAAAAGTGAGCCTGAACAACAAGAAACTGCGCGACTGCCGCATCCACCTGACCGACAAGAACGACCGCGCCGAAGAGTCGATGATCTTCATCACCGAGGGTAATTCGGCCAGCGGCTCGATCACCAAATCGCGCGACGTGAATACGCAGGCCGTGTTCAGCCTCCGGGGCAAGCCGCTGAACTGCTTCGGGCTAACAAAAAAAATCGTTTACGAGAACGAGGAATTCAACCTGCTGCAGGCGGCGCTGAACATCGAGGAGGACATGGACAACCTGCGCTACAACAAGATCGTCGTGGCGACCGATGCCGACGTCGACGGGATGCACATCCGTTTGCTGCTGATGACTTTCTTCCTACAGTTCTTTCCGGAAGTGATCCGTTCGGGACACCTGTACATTTTGCAGACGCCGCTGTTCCGCGTCCGCAACCGACGGGAAACGCGCTACTGTTACAGCGAGGAAGAGCGGCAACGGGCGGTCGACCAACTGGGCCCGAACCCCGAAATCACGCGATTCAAAGGATTGGGCGAAATCTCGGCCGACGAGTTCAAAGAGTTCATCGGCGAAAACATGCGGCTCGACAAAGTGCGGCTGACCAAGGAAGACCCGGTCGCCGATCTGCTCGAATTCTACATGGGCAAGAACAGCATGGAACGCCAGGGCTTCATCATCGGCAACCTGCGGATCGAGGCCGATTACGTGGACAACCTGATTTAAACGCGATCCGGACTATTTTCAGGCAAGGAACACAACACCAGACATGAACGAAGAACAAAATATCAACAACCGCCGGGACGACCTCCCGGCCGGCGCGGAAACGGACGGAGGAAATAACGCCCGCGCCGGAAAATACGGACGTCTGACCGACGACAAACCCGACCGGCGCAAACTGACCGGCATGTACCAGGACTGGTTTCTGGATTACGCATCGTACGTGATCCTCGAACGCGCCGTGCCGCATGTCGAAGACGGGCTGAAGCCGGTGCAGCGGCGCATCCTGCACGCGATGAAGAAACTGGACGACGGCCGGTACAACAAAGTGGCGAACATCATCGGGTCGACGATGCAATACCACCCGCACGGCGACGCCTCGATCGGTGACGCGCTGGTGCAACTCGGGCAGAAAGACCTGCTGATCGACTGCCAGGGAAACTGGGGCAACGTGCTGACCGGCGACGGAGCCGCCGCCCCGCGTTACATCGAGGCGCGGCTGTCGAAATTCGCGCTGGACGTGGTGTTCAACCCGAAAGTCACCGAATGGATGCTGTCGTACGACGGGCGGAATCAGGAACCGGTAACGCTGCCTGTCAAATTCCCGCTGTTGTTGGCCCAGGGAGTCGAGGGCATCGCGGTCGGACTGGCATCGAAAATCCTGCCACATAACTTCAACGAACTGATCGACGCGAGCATCGCCTACCTCCGGGGCGGCGACTTCGAAATTTACCCGGATTTTCCGACCGGGGGGCTGGCCGACGTATCGCGCTATAACGACGGACTGCGCGGCGGAGCGGTCAAAGTGCGCGCCCGGATCAACAAGATCGACAAACGGACGCTGGCGATCACCGAAATTCCGTTCGGCACGACCACCGAGTCGATCAAGGATTCGATCATCCGCGCGAACGACAAAGGCAAGATCAAAATCAAGAAGGTCGACGACAATACGTCCGACAAGGTCGAGATCGTAATTCACGTCAGCAACGACGAGTCGTCCGACCGGACGATCGACGCGCTGTACGCGTTCACCGACTGCGAAGTGTCGATCTCGCCGAACGCCTGCGTCATCATGGACGAGAAACCTCACTTCATGGGCGTCCGCGAAATCCTGCGACGCTGCGCCGACCATACCAAAGAACTGCTCAAACGCGAGCTGGAGATCCGGATGGAAGAACTCGAACAAGATTGGCACATGTCGTCGCTCGAAAAGATCTTCATCGAGAACCGGATTTACCAGTTGATGGAAGAGTGCACCTCGCGGGAAGCGGCCTACGCCGCCGTCGGCAAGGGACTCGAACCGTTCGCCCGCCTGCTACGGCGCGAAATCACGCTCGACGACATCGTCAAACTGACCGAACTGCGAATGATCCGCATTTCGCGCTACGATGCGTTCAAAGCCGACGAACACATCCGCAACGTAGAGGACGAGATCAAGCAGGTGAAGCACGACCTGGCACACCTGATCGACTACGCGGTCGCCTACTTTACGCGGATACGCGATAAATACGGTAAAAACTGCGAGCGGAAAACCGAACTGCGCAGTTTCGACTCGATCGAAGCGACGAAAGTGGTCGTGGCGAACGCCAAGCTGTATGTCAACCGCGAAGAGGGATTTTTCGGGATCGGAGCGGCGATGCGTAAGGACGAGTTCGTCTGCGACTGCTCGGACATCGACGACGTGATCGTCATCACGAAGGAAGGCAAATACATCATCACGAAAGTGTCGGACAAGGCGTTCTTCGCGAAGAACATTTATTATATAGGTATCTTCAAGCGCAACGACGAACGGACGATCTACAACGTGCTGTACCGCGACGGGCGCAACGGGCCGGTGAT
The DNA here is from genome assembly GCF_027665465.1 of Candidatus Alistipes pullistercoris. NCBI lineage: Bacteria > Pseudomonadati > Bacteroidota > Bacteroidia > Bacteroidales > Rikenellaceae > Alistipes > Candidatus Alistipes pullistercoris. The sequence continues at coordinate 49,399 of NZ_JAQDED010000001.1, forward strand.
GATGAAACGTTGCGCGATCAAAGGAATCACGCGCGACCGCGAATACGACATCACCAAAGGAACGCCGAAAAGCGATATCTTGTACATGAGCGTCAACCCGAACGGCGAAGCCGAAATCCTGAAGGTTTACTTCAAACCGAGGCCGAGGCTCAAAAAGCTGATCGTCGACCTGAACTTCAGCGAACTGGCGATCAAAGGGCGGCAATCGCAGGGCAACCTGTTCTCGCGCTACGCGATCCATAAGATCGTATTGAAGGAGCGCGGCGCATCGACCCTCGGCGGCGTGGACGTATGGTACGACGACGAAATCCGTCGGCTGAACACCGACGGGCGCGGCGAATTGCTCGGCGAATTCGTCGGCGACGACAAGTTGATCGTAATGACCGGCAAAGGGCTTTATTACACGGCGAACTACGACCTGGGCCTGCATTTCCCGGAGGACACGATCCGCGTCGAAAAATACGACAGCGACCGGATCTATTCGGTCGTCTATTTCGACGGAGAACAGAACTACTACTACGTCAAGCGGTTCAATGCCGAATCGAGCGACAACAAAATGCAGAATTTCGTCGAAGACACCGCCGGATCGTACATGGTGGCGATCAACAGCGACACCTATCCGCAGTTGCAGGTCGTTTACGGCGGACACAACGCCGGGCGGCCCGACGACACGATCGACGTCGACGAGTTCATCGGAGTGAAGAGCCACCGGGCGAAAGGGAAACGAGTCACGACGCTCGACGTGGATAAAATCGTATTCGCCGAACCGCTCGACAAGGAACCGCGGCCGGAGGAGACGCCCGGACGTCCGGACGACGAAAACGGAGCGGAAGAGACTTCCGGAAAGACCGGGAAGACCGCGCCGGAACGCAGCAGCGCGCCCGACGCCGGCGGTGCCGGCAAAACCGCTCCCCCGAAAAATTACGTCGCGGGGGATACCGTCGAGTTCGACATCGCCGCCGAAGAAGAACAGCAGCAGAACACCAAACAGATGAACCTGTTCGGGGAAGAATAATGTAAAACCGATCCGAAAGATGCTGATATTTTTAGTGGGATACATGGGCTGCGGCAAAAGCACGATCGGCCGGACACTGGCAAAACAACTCGGCGTCCGGTTTCTGGATATGGATACGCTGCTCGAACAGCGCTGCGGCAAAAGCGTTGCCGAAATCTTCACAGAAACAGGCGAAACCGGATTCCGGCAGTCCGAACGCGAAGTGCTGGCCGAGCTGACCTCCGAACGGGAGGCCATCGTGGCGACCGGCGGCGGCGCGCCGTGTTTCTTCGACAACATGGAAACGATGAACCGCGCGGGACTGACGGTCTATTTCAAAATGAGTCCCGAGAAACTGGCCGGGCGCCTCGAACACGGCAAGGCGAAACGGCCGCTGCTGCGCGACAAAAGCGAAGAAGAATTGATCGGTTTTATCCGCGAAAATGTCGCAAAACGCGAAAAGTACTACATGCAGGCAAAGCTGATCATCGACTGCGACGGAGTCCGGGACGACTACATCGCACATCACATCGCCGAATACATCGAAACGAAAAAAGAGCAGTAAATCCGATGAAAAACCTGTTTTACCTCCTGATTCTGGCCGCCGTGACGGGATGCTCCCCGTCGGGTTCGCAGCTTTCGTGGCGACAAGAGACTTTCGGACACAGCACTTTCACCGCAGACAGCGATTATGTCGAAGTGAGCTATCCGGTTGCGGCGGGAGGGCGAAGCGCCGATTCGATCAATCGGAAAATCGCCGACCGAATTAAAACCGGTTTCGGCCTGACGGACGAAGAATACGCCCGAATGACGCCGCAGCAGGCGACCGACTCGCTATTGGCGCGCAAAAACCGCGATCCGCAGACCGCCCGTCTTCCTTACGACTTGCGTTTCCACGGAGAGATCCGTCAATGCGGTAAGGTAACGTCGTTGCGGTGCACCGTCTATACCCTGACCGGCGGGGCGCACGGTTTGCTGACCAACCTGTTTTTCAATTTCGATACGGAAAGCGGAAAGCCGCTGGATAAAGCCGATCTGTTTTCCGATACCGCCGGACTGCAACGGCTGAACCGGCAATATTTCGCGAAGCACCTTTCGGACGCAGCTCTGAGCGAAGACGCTTTGTTTGTTGGAACGGATCAATTACCTTTGCCGGAAAATGTGGGCATCGACAGCAGCGGCGTGACCATGCTGTACAATCCGTACGAGGTGGCTCCTTACGCGATCGGAACGATCGAATACCGGATTCCGTACGAACAGGCCGAGCCGCTGTTGAAACGGATCGCCCGCCGGTAGCGACCGCGCGGCCGGACGACATAAAAACGAATAAACATTAAACCCTATAACGATGATCCTGTTTTTCAAGAAAGACGATACCGTATATGCCGTTCAGGCGACGACGGAATTTTCTGCGGAAGAGATATCCCGGCTGCAATGGCTTTTCGGCGGAGCCGAACACCTCGGGGCCGAAAGCCTCGAAGGTATTTTCATCGGCCCGCGCCGCGAAATGATTACGCCGTGGAGTACCAACGCCGTCGAAATCACGCAGAACATGGGCCTGCACGGCATCCTGCGGATTGAGGAATTCGACGAAGCGCAGGACGAAAACGCCGCGTTCGACCCGATGCTGAAGCGGAAATACCATACGATCGACCAGCAGGTATTCACGATCAGCAAGCAGCCCGATCCGGTAGTTTACATCGACGACATCGCCGCTTACAACAAACAGGAAGGGCTGGCGCTCAGCGAAGAAGAGATCGCCTACCTGGAGGACGTCAGCCGGCGCGTAGGGCGTAAGCTGACCGATAGCGAGGTATTCGGTTTCTCGCAGGTCAACTCGGAACACTGTCGCCACAAGATTTTCAACGGACAATTCGTCATCGACGGCGAGGAGAAGGACACGACCCTTTTCGGGCTGATCCGCAAAACCACGAACGAGCACCCCGGCCGCGTCGTTTCGGCCTACAAAGACAACTGCGCCTTCCTACAAGGCCCGAAGGCCGAACAGTTCGCCCCTGCGACCCACGACACGTCGGACTATTTCGAGATCAAGGAGTTCGAGAGCGTCATTTCGATCAAGGCCGAAACGCACAACTTCCCGACGACCGTCGAGCCGTTCAACGGCGCGGCGACCGGAACCGGCGGCGAGATCCGCGACCGGATCGCCGGCGGCAAGGGGGCGTTCCCGGTAGCCGGAACGGCCGTTTACATGACGGCTTACCCGCGGCTGGACGGCGGACGCGAATGGGAAAAGCAGACCGAAGCCCGCGAGTGGCTGTACCAGACCCCCGAAGACATCCTGATCAAAGCGTCGAACGGCGCGTCGGATTTCGGCAATAAATTCGGGCAGCCGCTGATCTGCGGCAGCCTGCAAACATTCGAACACTTCGAGAACGGCAAGAAATACGGATTCGACAAAGTCATCATGCAGGCCGGCGGCGTAGGCTACGGCCGCAAACAGGACAGCATCAAGGACGAACCGCACGCGGGCGACAAGGTCGTGCTGCTCGGCGGCGACAACTACCGCATCGGCATGGGCGGCGGAGCCGTTTCGTCGGTGGCAACCGGCGAATACGCCGGAGCGATCGAGCTGAACGCCGTGCAGCGTTCGAACCCGGAGATGCAGAAACGGGTTTACAATGCGATCCGGGCCGTATCGGAAGAGGAGATGAACCCGGTCATCTCGATCCACGACCACGGCGCGGGCGGCCACCTGAACTGCCTGAGCGAATTGGTCGAAGCGACCGGCGGCCGAATCGACATGGATCAACTGCCGATCGGCGACCCCACGCTCAGCGCCAAAGAGATCGTCGGCAACGAATCGCAGGAACGCATGGGACTCGTGATGAAGGAAGAACACATCGGGAAACTGCGCCGCATCGCGGAACGCGAACGCGCCCCGTTCTACGTAATCGGCGAAGCGACCGGCGACATGCAGTTCACGTTCGTCAACCATAAAACCGGCGAAAAACCGATCGACCTGAAGTTGGAAGACATGTTCGGCAAGGCGCCGCGCACGGTGCTGAACGACCGCACGGTCGAAGAAACGTTCGAAGAGCCGGCATACCGGGCCGGCAACCTGGTGAAATACCTCGAAAACGTGCTGCAGCTCGAAGCCGTAGCCTGCAAGGACTGGCTGACCAACAAGGTCGACCGGTCGGTGACCGGCCGGATCGCGATGCAGCAGACCGCCGGCAGCATCCAGCTTCCGCTGAACGACTGCGCGGTAGTAGCGCTCGACTACCAGGGAACGCACGGCATCGCCACGGCGCTCGGGCACGCTCCGGCGGCGGCGCTGGCCAATGCGCCGAAAGGATCGGTGCTGGCGATCACCGAAGCGCTGACCAACATCGTGTTCGCGCCGATCGACGGCGGGCTGTCGTCGGTATCGCTGAGCGCAAACTGGATGTGGCCGTGCAAGAATCCGGGCGAGGACGCGCGGCTCTATTCGGCCGTACAAGCGGCCAGCGACTACGCGCTGGCGCTCGGAATCAACATTCCGACCGGCAAGGATTCGCTGTCGATGACGCAGAAATACCGCGACGGCGAACTGGTATACGCGCCCGGTACGGTGATCATCACGTCGGCGGCCGAAGTATCCGATGTCAAAAAAGCGGTATCGCCGGCGCTGAAACACCGACGCAGCCAATTGGTATATGTCGATATGAGCCGCTCGGCTTTTGGTCTGGGCGGCAGCAGCCTGGCGCAAACGCTCGGCAGCGTCGGCATGGAAGTGCCGACCGTACAGTCCGCCGATTATTTCTCGAAAGCGTTCGCGGCGGTACAAGGTCTGATCGCCGAAGACAAGGTGCTGGCCGGACACGACGTATCGGCCGGCGGTCTGATCACGGCGCTGCTCGAAATGACCTTTGCGGATAACACGAGCGGCATGGATCTGAGTTTCGCGGCGCTCGGCGAACGCGACATCGTACGGTTGTTGTTCAGCGAAAAACCGGCGCTGGTGCTGCAGGTCGAAAACGGCGTGGAGGTCTGCGAAGACTTGAAATTCGCCGGCGTCGACGCCTATGTAATCGGGGACGTCAACCAGGAGCGCCGGTTCGCGTTCATGCACGACGGACTGGAAATGTCGCTGCTGGTGAATGATCTGCGCGACACATGGTTCAAGACCTCGTACCTGCTCGACCGCCGTCAGAGCGGCCCGCAGAAAGCGGCGCAGCGTTTTGCAAACTACAAGAACCAGGAACTCGTCTATAAATTCCCGGAAAACTTCACCGGGAAACTGTCGCAGTGGGAACTCGAAGCGAGCCGCCGCAAACCGTCGGGCATCCGGGCCGCCATCATCCGCGAAAAAGGGATCAACGGCGACCGCGAAATGGCATGGTGCATGCACCTGGCCGGTATGGACGTAAAAGACGTGCATATGACCGACTTGATCGCAGGGCGCGAAACGCTCGAAGACGTGAACCTGATCGTATTTACCGGCGGATTCTCGAACTCGGACGTACTCGGATCGGCCAAAGGCTGGGCCGGAGCGTTCCTGTACAACGAAAAGGCGAAAAAAGCGCTGGACAAGTTCTTCGCGCGTCCCGACACACTGTCGCTCGGCGTCTGCAACGGCTGCCAGTTGATGGTCGAACTGGGGCTGATCACGCCGGCGCACGAGGAAAAACCCCAAATGCTGCACAACGACTCGCACAAGTTCGAGTCGGCCTTCCTCGGCGTACAGATCGAACCGAACGACTCGGTAATGCTGAAATCGCTGTCGGGTAGCCGGCTGGGTATCTGGGTAGCGCACGGCGAAGGAAAATTCCGGCTGCCGTACGAAGAGAGCTGCTACAACATCCCGGTGCGCTACCTTTATCCCGAGTATCCGGCCAACCCGAACGGCAGCGATTACAACGCGGCCGCCATCTGTTCGGTCGACGGCCGTCACCTGGCGATCATGCCGCACCTGGAACGGGCGATACGCCCGTGGAACTGGGCATACTATCCGGAAGAGCGCACCGAAGACGAAGTGACGCCGTGGATCGAGGCATTCGTCAACGCACGCCGGTGGATCGAACGTAAAAAAGGAGAGACGCGCAATGAATAACGCACCGATCGGGGTTTTCGACTCGGGATTGGGCGGATTGACCGTGTGGAGGGAGCTTTACCGGAAACTGCCGCACGAATCGCTGATCTACTACGGCGACGGGAAAAACTGTCCGTACGGAGACAAAAACCGCGAAGAGGTGACCGCTTACGTCGATCTGGCCGTCAGGCGGCTGATCGACCGAGGCGTCAAACTGATCGTCGTCGCCTGCAACGCCGCGACGGCGATGGCGATCGATCACCTGAGGCGGAACTACGCGCTGCCGCTGGTCGGGCTCGAACCGGCCGTAAAGCCGGCGGCGATGGCATCGCGCAGCGGAGTGATCGGAATTCTGGCGACGGCGGCGACGCTGAACGGCCGTCTGTTCCGCGAAACGTCGCAACGCTATGCCGACCGGGTGAAAATCCTGACGCAGGTCGGGGAAGGTTTCGTCGAACTGGTCGAAAGCAACCGCGAGCAAACGCCCGAAGCGCTGGCACGGGTCGACAAACTGCTCCGCCCGATGCTCGATGCCGGAGCCGACCAAATCGTACTCGGCTGCACGCACTACCCTTTCCTGGCGGCGGCCATGCGCCGGGTAATCGGGGAACGGCGGGTCGACCTGGTGAATCCGGCGGCGGCGATCGAACGGCAGGCCGAGGCCCTGCTGCGGCGATTCGACCTGCAGGCGGAGCCGGAGCATACCCCGCAGTACGATTTTATGACCAGCGCCGACGAAACGTACCGGCAGCGGTTGATCGCCAAAAGCGAGCAGGTACGGACGATGGACATCGATTAAAAAACGCCGGAGCATCCGGCGCGGATAATAAAAACCTGAAAACGGGTTGCAACTATGGCAGTTAAAAAAAACGCGGCAAAACAACCGGAAGTCAAGGGCATGAGCGACACGAAGCGGTGGATCTACGGATTCGCCTTGCTGTTTTTCGCGCTGTTCCTGGCGGTATCGGTGCTGTCGTTCTTCTTTTTCTGGAAGGACGACCAGTCGGTAACGGACTGGACCCATGTATTCATGTCTTCCAAAGAAACCGTCAACGAAGCTCGGGTGCAAAACTGGGGCGGGAAACTCGGAGCCGTCCTGGCCAAAACCGTCGTAGCGGACGGATTCGGGCTGTTCGGGCTGTGCATTCCGGCCGTGCTGATCATCTTTTCGCTGCGGATCATGCGGTTCCGACCGGCGATGCTGCGTAAATCGGTGCGGCTGACGCTGATCCTGATGATCCTCGGGTCGCTGACGCTCGGATTCCTTTTCCGGGGCAATTGGGAAGTGTTCGGCACCGGACTGGGCGGACGGCACGGCATTTCGATCGCCGAATGGCTGGTATCGGTGATCGGAACGATCGGAACCGGGTTGTTGTTGTTGTTGTCGATCGTTCTGTATGCCATCTACATCAACCGCAACACCATCTCGATGATCAACCGCGTCGGCAAAGGGATCGTCGACAACGGGCGTAAAGTCGGCGAAGCCGTATCAACGACCGCGGCCGGCATCCTCAGCCACGAAGCCAAACAGACCGACGACGCGAAACCGGAAACCAAAAGCAAAAAAGGGAAAAAAGAGATCGACGACGACGATCCGTTCATCGTGCGTTCGGCCGACGACGATCCCCCGCTCTATCCGGGCGAGTTGATCGACGACAACGGATTTACGATCGTCGACCGTTCCGGAGCGCCGGCTCTGCCGGAAGAAGAACCCCGACCGGCGCGCACCGGGAAAGTCGAAGTGGACGACGCAGGGTTCGTCATCACGGACATGAACGCCAAAACGGCGCCACCGCCGCCGGAAAAAGACGAAGACGGATTCGTTATCCAGTATGCCAGCGGGGATGAAGCCGAAGAAACGCCCGCTCCCGCGACCGGCAAAACGGACATCGGAACGGATACCTATACGTATCCCGAACCGCCGGTTTCGGCAACGGAGACCGCCTGCCCGCCGGCTCAGGAAACGCAGCAGTTCCAATCCGCTCCCGCATATACCGCCGAGACCCCCGAGACTTCCGGCGCCGAGGCGAAAGACGACGCGTTCGTCGCGGCCGTTCCGGACGGGCTCGATATCGAGGAACGACGCGATCTGACGGTCGAACGGCTGCCGGGAGACGAAAGCCTCAGCGACGAGGAGATCGAAAGCGCGCTGTACGACCCGACGCTCGACCTATCGTCGTACCAGCGCCCGCCGATCGAACTGCTCGAAGACCACAGCGTCGAAGTCAGCGTAACGAGCGAAGAGATCGTCGAAAACAAAAACCGGATCAAAGAAACGCTCGAAAATTTCGGGATCAAGATCGACAAGATCAAAGCGACGGTCGGGCCGACGGTCACGCTGTATGAGATCGTACAGGCTCCCGGCGTTCGTATTTCGAAAATCAAGAACCTCGAGGACGATATCGCGCAGAGTCTCGCCGCGCTCGGCATCCGGATCATCGCGCCGATCCCGGGCAAGGGAACGATCGGCATCGAAGTGCCGAACAAAGACAAGAAGATCGTCTCGATGTACTCGATCATCAAATCGGTGAAGTTCCAGGAATCGGACTACGACATCCCGGTGGTGCTCGGCAAAACGATTCAGGACGAAACGTTCGTCATCGACCTGGCCAAAATGCCGCACCTGCTGGTAGCCGGCGCGACCGGACAGGGCAAATCGGTCGGATTGAACGCGATCATCACGTCGCTGCTGTACAAGAAACATCCGTCGGAACTGAAGCTGGTGCTGGTCGATCCGAAGAAGGTGGAACTGACGCTCTATTCGAAGCTGGAACGTCATTTCCTGGCGAAAATGCCCGGCGAAGAGGACGCGATCATCACCGATACGCACAAGGTGATCTATACGCTCAATTCGCTCTGCATCGAGATGGACGCCCGTTACAACCTGCTGCGGGCCGCCGAGGTGCGTAAGATCACCGAATACAACGACAAATTCATCCACCGAAAGCTGAACCCGAACAAGGGACACCGCTTCCTGCCCTACATCGTCGTAATCATCGACGAGTTCGCCGACCTGATCATGACCGCCGGGCGCGAAATCGAAACGCCGATCGCCCGGATCGCGCAGTTGGCGCGGGCCGTCGGCATCCACCTGGTGATCGCCACGCAGCGACCGACGACCAACATCATCACCGGCGTAATCAAAGCCAACTTCCCGGCGCGGATCGCTTTCCGGGTCACGTCGATGGTCGATTCGCGGACGATCATCGACCAGCCGGGAGCCAACCAACTGATCGGGCGCGGAGACATGCTGGTTTCGACCGGCAACGACCTGATACGCGTACAATGCGCGTTCGTCGATACGCCCGAGATCGAACGGATCACCGAATTCATCGCCGGACAGCGCGGATACGTAGGCGCTTACGAACTGCCGGAATACACGCCGGAAGGAGGCGGAGACACAGGAGCCGCAGGCAGCAAACCGAACGACCTGTCGCAACTGGACGCGATGTTCGAAGACGTCGCCCGTTTCGTGGTACAGAACCAGCAGGGGTCCACCTCGTCGATCCAGCGGCGTTTCTCAATCGGATACAACCGCGCCGGCCGACTGATGGATCAACTCGAAATGGCCGGCATCGTCGGCAAAGCCGAAGGCAGCAAACCGCGCGAAGTACTGATCCAGGACATTCTGTCGCTGGAACATATTTTCAAGTCGCTCGATAATTTTTAATCGCAGAAACGCGTTTTTACAAAAGAGCAACGGAACCGACCGATTCCGTTGCTTTCGAAGAGAGTTCAAACCTGATTTTTCCGTTATGAAACCACACGACCGATCCAGCCTGCTCCGCAGAATCATCCTGCCGCTGCTGCTCGTTTTCACGCTCACCACGGCACATGCCGACGAGAAATCCGCGAAACTGATCCGCACGCTGTCCGACAAGATCGCTTCCGGCAAAGCGTACGAAATACTCTTTACGGCCAGCATGGAGAACGAGTTCAGCGACGTAGCCGGACGGATCGTCGTCAGCGGCGACCGCTATTACGTCCATGTAAACGATTACGAACTGTTCTGCGACGGCAAGCTGCTATACACCTACAACAGCAACGAAGACGAGGTGACGATCGAAAAGCCCGACCCGAACGACCATTCGCTCCTGTCGAACCCTTCCCGTTTTTTCAAGATGGACGAACAGGATTTCGATAACGCCTATAAAGGAAGCGTCGCGGTCGGCGGACGAACGGCGGAACGGGTGGAACTGACGCCGAGAACCAAGGGCGCAGGCTACCGGTCGATCCGATTGCTACTCGATCCGCAAAGCGGACTGCCCGTCGGTATCGATTACGATACGGACGGCGCTGGTACCGTCGAAATCAAAATCAGCAAGATCACGCCCGACATCGCTGTCGCGCCCGATCAATTTACATTCGACAAAAAGAAATACAAGGACGTCGAAATAATCGACTTCAGATAATTTACCCGACCGGATCGAGATATTCCAACTGCCACCGGAGTTCTTCGGCGACCTGTTGCGGCAGGCTTTCCGCAGCCGCTCCGTAAACGGCGATCCGGTCTTCCACCATTCGACGCATCGACGGGCCGGTACGGGCCAACTGCCGTAAGGCCGTCACAATCCCGCGCACGACGGCGGGGCTGTCGATTTCCCGAAAAACGAGCTGGTCGATCCGGTCGAAAAACGCCTGTCTCATCGTCTGTTCCATCTCCGGACGCACCGTCGAAGCGGCCGTCAGCAAACCGGCGTAACGCAACAACGGCTTCGGGGAGTCGAGCCACTCAAGCGCAACCCGCTCCGCGCCGGGCGCCTTGCGGAACAGATTATACACCACCTGCTCGACCAATTCGGTATTCGCGAACCCGTCCGCCCACAACCGCATCTGATCCGGCGTAACTTGCTGCGGATCGTCGACGAAAGCGGCAGCCAATTTCAACTCGCGCACCTGCTGACGGTATAAAAGCATCGCCAGGGAGTGCGACGTACCGTACTCCCCGGCAATGCTTCGGATCGTCGGAACCGAAACCCCGTAATTCAACGGATAATTCAGTCCCCTGCGTTGCATCGCTTCCGCCACAGCGCCGTTCATCTCTTTTTTCAGGCGTCCCAACAAGCGGATCATCAATGCGGTATCGTTCATTCGGGAACCCTATTTAACGGCCGTAACCGGCACCTGTACCACCACCCCGAACTGATAGATCGGCATCCGTGCCTGGGCGATCTGACGGTTCCCATCGGTCAGCCGGCAGTTCACCATATCGGCTATGCGGTAAAAGACTCCGCCCTTGATCTCCTTGTTCCGGTTCGCCAGCGGAGAGGCCTCGGCCTTTTTCTCAGGGGTCATTTCCAGCGTGATCGGACGGCCCGAAAGGTCGTTGTCGGGCAACAGACCCGCCGTATCGGAGAAGCGGCATACGACCAAAGTATTTTCGTCTTTCGACGGAAGCGCATTGTATTCCCTCGCGACCGTCTGTCGGTACTGTTTACCGAGGAACAAAGCCAAATATTCCTGTTCCAGGCGGCTGATCTCGTCCAGAGCCGCCTTCAAACCGCCGCCGAACACATTCTCGCCGGCTTCACCGGTCACCAGATCGAGCCGATGCCGGCGCAACGAAAAGATCATGTTAGCCGCATCCGCCGCCATCGATTCGGCGCTTTTCTCGACCGTGCTCTGCTTGTCGATCGGCACCTTCAGAAAAGCGGTATCGCATTCGACATAGGAAATCACATCCGGGCCGGCGCCCCGCATCCGGACTCCCTTACGTATCGGGCCGGCGATGCCGGCCGGTTCCACGCCGTCCAGCGGGGCCGCAACGAATCCTTCGGGAGTCGGATCGTAAATCCGCACCGGACTTTTGTCCGGATTGTCCAGCGCGTACACTTCCGCCGGATCGGCCTCCTGAACGCCGCAAAGCGTCGCACTCTTGATCGTATAGATATCCTTATCGGCCAGCGGAGCGATCACGCCGAGGTATTTCTGAGCGAACCGGGCATACGGGCCGACGCGCACGCTCTCTTTTTCCGCAACGACACGCACTTTGACCACCGTGCGCGGCAGCGCATAAGCCACCGAGTTGGGATTCGTCATCTGATCCGCCTTATAAGCTTTAACCTGTGCCGAAGCCCCCGTTACCAGGGCGCACAACGCACCTAAAACCAACACTTTTTTCATAATCTATCGTTTTTAATTCGCTATTCTCGCCGAAACGGTACGAACAAAAATACACTATATTTCGAAAAACGCTCACATTTTCAGATAAAAATCTCCGGTCAGCGCCCGGTACCGGTCCGTATAACCCGTTCCGCCTTCCGGCGCAATCGCCAGCACTTCCGTTTCGACGCCCCCCCGGAATGTCCGGAATTCGATCAGCATCCGTTTCGGCACCGTCCCCGGCACCGGGCAAACGGCAAGCGTCCGTGCCGGAAACAGGCCGTATCGGGCCGCCTGCCCGGTAAACGCATCCGCTCCGTCCGCCGGCAGCACGACGCTCAGGCATCCCTTTTCGGTCAACAGCCCGGCCGCTCCGGCCAGCAATTCCGGATGGGGCAGCGAATCGGTATGCCGCGCCCGGGTACGTCCCGGATCGGGACACTTCAGCGAACCGACGAAATAAGGCGGATTGGAGACTATCCGATCGTATTTCCGCGTAGCGTGCCCGCAAAAGGACACGAAAGACTCACCGAAAAGAGCCAGGCGTTCCGCCCAGGGCGACCCGGCGAAATTTTCCGCGGCATCCGCACAACTGCCGGCATCGATTTCGACGGCGTCGATCCGCGCCGACGGATTCCGCTGGGCCGCCATCAGCGCGATCACGCCGGTACCGGTGCCCACATCCAGCATCCGCGCGCCGTCTCCGCCCGGATCGAACCAGGCGCCGAGCAACACTCCGTCGGTTCCGACCCGCATCGCAGCGCGGCGCTGCCACACCGTAAACCGTTTGAAAGAGAAGTAATCGTTTGCCATAACCCTACGGAAAAGGGGAAGAAAACCGCTTTCCTTCCCCCTCCGTCCGTTCTTATATCGTCCTATTTTTTGACATACTGCGTCACATCGACCAGACCGGTCTGTCCGAGATACTGCCTTATATTTCCGCGAACGACGATTTTTTTTCGGTATATGGCCTCATTGTCCACCAGGTTCAGCTTATCCCGGATCGTTCCTTCGGGCAATTCGACGGCCACGACCCGCGAAGCGTCGTCCGGAGTACGGATATCGGACAGCAGGATATTGGTTTTGACCTTGACCGTATCGGAATAGACGGCTCCCGTCTCGACGCTGGCGCCGTCAACCGCACCGACCACGTAACCCGTGATCCACACGTCATCCTCGTCCTTGGTCAGCGCTTTCACCCCTTTGATGCTGTACGGATGGTAGGCCGTACCGTCCCCATTGGGCGGAATCACCATAATCGTAAACATCAGCGGCGTATAGGGATTGATCCAGGTCTCGTTCTCGGGACTCTGCAACGTGGAACCGTAACCGTAGGCCGACGTAAAGACGGTCTGCGCCGTTTCCCCGAATTTCATCCCGACGATCGCATGGTAGAAACCCTTCACATAGGTCGTATCCGTTCCGCCGGTATTCACGGTGATCGAATCGTAACGGTTCGAAGAGCTGTAAATATTATACTTTCTGGCCGTATCCTCTATATTCGTATCGAAAACGAAACCGTCCATAAAACGTCCCACGTAATACACGCTGACCGTCGTATCCGCTTTTACGGTAGCCGTATCCTTGCCCAAACTCAACGTCCGGCGGTAAATGTTGGCCCTCACCGTATCTTCGATCGTCTTGCCCCATTCGTTATAAGCGAAATCCTGCACCAACTCGTTTTCGGCAATCACCGGATCGGCGACAATTTCGAGCAGTTCCATATCCATAATGATCGGCGTGCTCCCGGGAACGGAAGCGACCTGGCCTTCGTAGCCCGAACCGAACGACGTCCCCGAAGTCCCGTACGCCAATCCGTAAGGAATATAGGCACGGACGACGTCCCCCGCATTCATCTCGCCGAGCGCGTACAACATGCCGCTCGGCACGGAACCGTTATCGCTCTTAAACTGGAAATATTCGGGCACGTAATGCGTATAATATTGAAAAGTGCCCTGCAACTGCGCCGTAGCGCTGTCGCGCGTAACGAATATATTTCCCGTATTGAGGATCCGCCCCGTATAGTTTACCCGTATCCAGTTGCCTTCCTGCGGATGCCTGATCACGTTACCGGGCAAGGAATCCAGCTTTTTAGTATAAATACCCGTCGACTGTTTGACGGCTCCGTCGCCGTAATATTTCATCCATTCCTCGAAGGCGAGCTGTTGCCTGCCCCCCAAATCGTCGGAAGGCTGTTTCGCGCAGGAAGCGACCGACACGGCAACGATAAAAACAGACAGGATCGCCCGAATAACTTTTATCATGGTTTCACTACTTTTTTAATTTTTACCGCCCACACGACCGGCTGATCGGGATTCACGACTCCCATGTTCTCGGTTCCGTAAACCAGGTCGGAAGTCATGAACAGCAACAGCGAATCGTTCTGACGGCTATTCACCAGGCCGTATTCGAGACCTTTGACGAGCGAAGCGCTGCCCAGCTTGATCCGCCGCGTCGAGAAGTCCCAGTACTCCGGATTGAGCACCTCCAGGTCCTTCGCAGGAATCCACTCTTTCACGTTGGTGTAGTAGAGCGCGCCGATCGACGAAGAAAACAAGTAGGCGGCGAAATCGAAACTGACCGAATCGCCGTATTCGACCGGCACCTCCCGGTCATACCCCTCCCGATCCGCATTAGCCACATACCGGTAAACGCCGTTGGGCGTCGTATAGGAAAAATCCATCCTCGAAAGATAACTCTCGAAAGAAGTACGCTGCTTATCGAGGTAGGTCTCGTCGTCCTTACACCCGCCGAAAGCAGCCGCCAGAACCAATATGTACAAAATTCGTTTCACTGCCGCAACTCTAACCGGTTACAAATCTACGACTAATTTCCTCCAAAAACAACACGCCCCTCCCGCTATTATATCAAACTGCGTCCGGCCCGAAATATTGCCCGTTGGCGGAAATCTTTTGCAAAAAAACCGGACGCCGCCTATTTTTTCATCACGAAATACTTCTGCGCTTTCAACAAGTTCCGGCTCTGGAGCACCATCGTCTTGGTTTCGTTGATGATGGTCAGGTAGAGGATGCTGCTGCGCGTGGTCGAGGCTTTCGCCTTCACGCGCTTAATCTGGCTCTTGATCGCCGCAGCGAGCGTATCGAACAGTTCGTCGCGCATCCGCAGGATTTCGTCCAACTCCTCGAAATGGCTGGTTCGCAGCATTTCGTTGATATGCAGATAAATCCGGCTTACCTGATTGTTGACCCGTTTGAGATCTTCCAACTGATCGACGCGGAATCCCTCGTGGTTGTTATTGATATGGTCGAAACTCGGCCGGGTGATATGCACCAGCGCCTTGGCTACCTCGTCGAGGTAGTCGGCGATCTGCACGTAATAATGCCCCGTTTCGACATAGTTCTCCTGCAACTCGAGCAGCGTCGGCAGCACTTCGTGTTTCCGTTCGTGCGCGACCTGATAGAGCGCCTCCGATTCGCGAACCATGTTTTTGAGCAGCTTACGGTCTTCGTTGAACAAACCGATCAGCGTCTGGTTGTAGATCGTCGTCACCTTGTTCATCATTTCGGTAATCTCCCGCACGCTGCGATCCACGATCGAACTTTCGTCGGTAACGGCCTTATGTTCGGCCTGCTTTTCGGCTTCGCGTTTCAACTTCCGGTTATGCGCCTTCGTACTCCGGATCATCAGATAACAGCACAGCACGCTGAGTCCAGCCACGGCGAACACCCCGCCCCACATCAGCAAAACGGCAACGGCAAAAGAGACCGTGAAGGCCACCAATGCCGTAAAGAACCATCCGGCAATCACGGTCAACACCCCGGTAATCCGGTACACGGCACTCTCCCGCCCCCAGGCCCGGTCGGAAAGCGAACTACCCATCGCCACCATAAAGGTCACGTAAGTAGTCGAAAGCGGCAGTTGCAACGACGTAGCCATCGAGATCAGCAGCGAGGCGACCGTCAGGTTCACCGTCGCCCGGATCAGATCGAAAGGCGCTTTGTCCTTGGCATTGGCGACCGGGACGAAACGGCTCGCGATGAAACGCTGAATCCGCTCGGGCGTATATTTCTCGTAATTCTTATTGCAGTTGATCGTGGCGCGGACGATCGCCCGCGACGCAGAGGTCGAACCGAAACGCTCTACGCCTACATCCTGGCGCGCCAGATTGATCTCGGTGTCGGAAACGCTCTGGGCCTTTTTCGAGAACCACAGCGTAACGACCATGACCGCTCCCGAAAGGAACAGGATCAGCAGGTTGGCGACGACCGGATCGTTCAATCCGCCCATCAGCATATTCGTATCCCCGGTCGTCCGGACGATGTCGTAAGCGTCGACTCCGGCGACAAACACCCCGATGAAGTTCACCAGGTCGTTGCCGGCGAAAGCGAGCGCCAGCGAAAACGTGCCCGCCAGCACGGTGATCCGCAGGATATTCACCTTCAGCATACTGAGAATCGACATAATCAAGCTCCAGCCGACCAGCAGCCCGCCGAGCATCATCGGTATATGCCCTTCCATCCAGCTCATCCAGTCGGCGGGAATGACCTGCGTCCCTTTCAACCCTTTGAAAACGGCGAAATACGAAATAGCCGTCAGAGCGATCCCGCACCAGACGGCTCCGTACGACTTCAGTTTCGACTGGTAACGGAACGAAAAGATCAGCCGCGTGATGTACATCACGACCGTACCGCAAACAAAAGCGATTACCACCGAAATCAGGATTCCGCCGATAATCGCCATCGCATTGCCCGTATTGATCATGTCGGCCATCGTGGCCAGCGAACCGTCGGGCAGCGTCACCAGCGCATCGTTCGCTATTTTGAAGATACTGATCCCTACGGCGGCTCCCAGCAGCCCGAACACCAGCGACACGGTAGTAGAAGTAGGCATTCCCAGCGTATTGAAAATATCCAGCAGGATCACGTTGGTGAACATCACCGCCAGGAACAGCAGCATGACCTCGGCGAATGTAAACATCTCCGGATGGAAAACGCCGCTGCGGGCGACTTCCATCATCCCGTTCGAAGTGATGGCTCCGACGATGATTCCGACCGAAGCCACCGTCATGATCACATAACGGGGTGCGGCCTTGGAACCCAGGGCCGAATTTAGAAAATTCACCGCATCGTTAGCGACTCCCACAACCAGTCCCGAGACTGCCAGAGCAAGCATAATGATGACGATGATCAGGTATAAATCCATATGATAGTATGTTTATTCGATTTTCATGTAACAGCGCCGGGGCTTTCTGCCGAAAACCCTAAAAAACAAACCATTACTGTCAGAAAGCATAGACATATGCCACGAATTTGGCAACAAAAATAGAATAATTTGCCGGATTGCCGTAATTTTCCGTAAAAAAAATCGATCCGGCCGCAAAAACGGAACGATCTTTCCGTCGCCGCGTTCCGCGTCCCGCGGCCGGCGTCACAAACGCTTCAACGCAAGCCGCACCAGTTCCTCGACCGAAGCCGCCGGAGATTCCTGCTGAATAGCCCGCAACGCCTTCTCGGTCGCCTGCCGCGTAAATCCGAGCATCGTCAGCGCGGCCACCGCCTCGGAGAAAGTCTCCCCCGCCGCACCCTGCACCGGAACGTAAGTCGCGGCAGCGCTGCCCGCGCCGATCTTATCCCGCAATTCCACGATGATTTTCTGCGCGGTTTTCAGACCGAGTCCCTTGACGGTCTTCAGCACGTCGGCCTGTCCGGTCGCGACGATCGTGCAGACCTCCTCGGCCGTAAACGAAGAGAGGATCATCCGGGCCGTATTGCCCCCGACTCCCGAAACGCCGATCAACGACCGGAAAATATCGCGTTCGGCGCGGCTGAAAAAGCCGTAAAGCACCTGCGCGTCCTCACGCACCGCAAAATGGGTATACAGTTTCACCTCTGTCCGGGAACCGATCTGCGAAAAAGTCTGCAACGAGATATTCAAAAAATACCCGACGCCCGCAGCTTCCACGACGACCGACGCCGGAGTCAGCGTCTCGATCCGACCCGTGATGTATTCATACATAATACGCTACCATATTTACCTGCAAAAATAAGCAAATGAAAAGAAATAATTAATATATTTGCGCAATAATCGGCGGAAAAACACGCTCTGTCAAACGGATTCGAACAGGTACGGAAAATCCGCAAGCACGAAACAAAACCGAATTTTATAAAACACATTTTTAAAATCTGACATGAAAAAGATCCTGTTAATTCTCGCTGCGGTCGCCCTGACGACTGTAGGCTGCAACAAAAACCAAGCCCCGGCCGGCGGCGAAACGAAACCTGCCGCAGAAACCACGGAAAGCGACGCTGCAGCAGCGGCATCGAGCGGGACCATCGCTTACTTCAACGTCGATTCGCTGATCAGCAAGTACGACATGTACCTCGACCTGCGCGCCGAATACGAAGCCAAAGCCAAAAAAGCGGATGCGGAACTCACCTCGAAAGGGCGCAGCCTCGAATCCGACCTGAAAGATTACCAGAACAAGATCGACAAAGGGCTGGTCACCCGTTCGGAAGCGATGACCATGCAGGAAAATCTGGAGAAAAAACAGCAGTCGTTCGTTCAGCACCGCGACAAAGTGATGAACGAATTGGCCGAACAGGAACAGGTCATGCTGAACAAAATCCACTACAACATCACCGAATACCTGAAGGAATTCAACAGCGACTACCGTTTCAAAATCATTCTCAGCACGACTTCGGGCGGCCCGGTCATGAACGCCGACCCGTCGCTGGACATCACGCAAATCGTTCTGGAAGGACTGAACAAAAAATACGCCGCGGAAGGCAAAACCAACAAAAACAGCGAAAAACTGTCGCTCGACAAATAAACCGTTTCCTTGAATATACGACAAAAGGCTTCGCGATGCGAAGCCTTTTTGTCTTCCTATACCCTATCTCGCTTCTCTTTCGGTTTTCGGACAAGGACGGACGGATATTTTTTTATTCCCCGAATTTTCCTTTATTTTGCAAAGAAACCGAACGTGGGAAATGCATAAATTCACCTTATACCTGAAAGTCACCGCACGCAGGCTCAGCAACCCGGTATTCTTCATGCTACTGGGATTATCGCTGATCTTGTGGTACGTGACCAAGCTCAGTCACTCCTATACGGCCAATATCAACATCCCCGTCCGCATCGACAGCGTCTATTATTCGGTGCGGTGTCAGGTGGAAGGATCAGGATACCAGATCTTGCTGCACAAGATCGCTCCGCGTAAAAACGGAGTGTTCATCTCGTCGGACAACATCGCGGTAACGCCGTCGACGACGGCCTCGGGCCTGTACGATATCTCGCCGTTCTGGTTGCAAAACACCATTTCGTCCCAGATCACCGACTTGAAAATCAAATCGGTGGCCGCTCCGGTCGAAATCGAATTTCCAAAACGAAGCGATGATTAAGGTCGGTATAACCGGAGGGATCGGAAGCGGAAAAAGCACGGTTTGCCGCCTCTTTTCGTTGCTGGGGGTTCCGGTGTACGACTCGGACACCGAAGCCAGGCGGCTGATGAACACCGACCCGGCCGTCATCGGAAAAATCCGGGAATTGCTCGGCAGCGCCGCTTACCGGGACGGAGTCCTGGACAGGCGGGCGGTCGCCGCGCAAATTTTCGGCAACTGCCTCCTGCGGGAGCGGCTGAACCGGATCGTCCATCCGGCCGTCGCGGTCGATTTCATGCGATGGGCCGGACGGCAAACGGGTCATTACGTCATCCAGGAAGCCGCCGTGCTGTTCGAAAGCGGCGCCGACCGGCTAATGGACGCCACGGTCGAAGTGACTGCGCCGGAAGCGCTGCGTATCCGGCGTACCTGCCGGCGCGACGGAACGGACGAAGCGTCCGTGCGGGCGCGGATCGCGGCCCAGCTCAGCGAAGAAGAACGCATCGCGCGGGCCGACCACGTGATCGTTTCGGACGACCGCACGCTGGTCATCCCCCAGGTATTGAAATTGCACGAATTATTCGGCCAATTATGAAACTGACCGTAGGAAAAATCGAAATCAGCCTTGAAAACCCCGTCGTCATGGCGATCGTCAACGTGACGCCGGATTCGTTTTTCAGCGGCAGCCGGACTCAGGAAGCGGATGCGATCGAACGCCGGGTGCGGCAGGCCGTATCGGAAGGCGCCGCCATTCTGGACGTCGGCGGGTATTCGTCGCGTCCGGGAGCGGACGACGTCTCCCCTCGGGAGGAGTTCCGCAGACTCGCCTCGGCGTTGGAGATCATCCGCAAAAAATTTCCCGACACCGCCGTGTCGATCGACACTTTCCGGGCCGGCGTAATGGAAAAAACGCTCGAAAACTTCGGCCCGTGTATCGTCAACGACATCACGGGCGCGGAAGCCGAACCGGAAATCGCCGGCGTAGCCGCCCGTTACCGGGTGCCGTTCATTGCCATGCACATGCGCGGCACGCCGCAGAACATGCAGAGCCGGACGCACTACGACGATCTGATCGGCGAAATACGCGGTTACTTCGCAGCAAAAACCGAAACGCTGCGCAGCGCCGGAGTCGAACAGATCGTGCTCGATCCGGGATTCGGTTTTTCAAAAACCGTCGATCAGAATTTCATGCTGCTCGGCCGGATGGGCGAAACATTCCGCGACACGGGGCTTCCGTTTTTAGCCGGCATCTCGCGCAAATCGATGATCTACCGGACGCTCGACACGACGCCGGACGACGCGCTGACCGGCACCTCCGCGCTGCACTGGGAATGCCTGCGCCAGGGAGCCTCGATCCTGCGGGTGCACGACGTTCGCGAAGCCGCGCAGGTCATCGCGCTGTGGGACCGTTTTACCGCTGCAAATACCGCAAAACCATGATAAAAACCAAAGATATACACAAAAGTTTCGGTGCGCTCGAAGTGCTCAAAGGAATCGACCTGTCGATCGACAAAGGGGAAGTCGTTTCGATCGTCGGGCCGAGCGGCGCCGGCAAAACGACGCTGCTGCAAATCCTCGGCACGCTGAGCCGGCCCACTTCCGGCGAGATCGAGATCGACGGCGTAGCCGTGCATACGCTGTCGGACAAGAACATCTCGAAATTCCGCAACACGAAGATCGGCTTCGTATTCCAGTTCCACCACCTGCTGCCCGAGTTTTCCGCGTTCGAGAACGTGTGTATTCCGGGCTACATCGCCGGACGCGAACGGCACGAAGTCGAAAAACGGGCCGCCGAACTGCTCGGGATGCTGGCCATGGAACACCGTCTGACCCATAAACCCGCCGAACTGTCGGGGGGCGAACAGCAACGCGTAGCCATCGCCCGCGCACTGATCAACTCGCCCGCCGTACTGCTGGCCGACGAGCCGTCCGGCAACCTCGACACCAAAAATAAGGAAGAGATCCACAAACTGTTCTTCACGCTGCGCGATACGTTCGGGCAAACGGTCGTCATCGTGACGCACGACGAACAATTGGCCGAAATGTCCGACCGCAAAATCCAGATGATCGACGGACTGATTCGCCCCTGATGGAACACGACGAACTCAAAGAGCTGCTCGACGGCCTGCACGACCGCTACAACGCGCCCGACTTCATTGCGGACGACCCGATCTCCGTTCCTCACCGCTTCGAACGCAGGGAGGACATCGAGATCAGCGGTTTTCTGGCCGCCACGATCGCATGGGGCAACCGCAAATCGATCGTTCGCAATGCCGGCCGGCTGATGCGCCTGATGGACGACGCTCCGTACGATTTCACCGTCCATGCGTCGGAACAGGAACTGAACGCGCTGCTGAACTTCGTTCACCGCACGTTCAACGGAGCGGACTGCATCGCCTTTATTCGCGCCCTGCGCCGACTATGCAGCCGCTACGGAAGTCTCGGCGGCTATTTCGAACAGACATACGCCGCCACGGGCGATCTGCGCACGGTACTGTCGCGGTTCCGCACGACGTTCTGGGAAAGCGATCATCCGACGCGCTGCGAAAAGCACCTCTCCAGCATCGACAAGGGCGCGGCCTGCAAACGGTTGAACATGTTTCTCAAATGGATGGTGCGCAGCGACAGTCGCGGCGTTGATTTCGGACTGTGGCGGACGATCCCGCCCTCGGCGCTCTACTTGCCGCTCGACGTCCACACCGGCAATACCGGCCGTGCGCTGGGCCTACTCACCCGACGGCAAAACGACTGGAAAGCGGTCGAAGAGATCACCGGCTCGCTGCGGCGGCTCGATCCGGACGACCCCGTCCGGTACGATTTCGCCCTGTTCGGAGTCGGAGTGAACCGGTCGTCGGACGAGCTGCCGCCGACCGGCGCAAAAATCCGCTGATTCCCCGATGCGCCCCGGGTTCGCAAAATAACAAAGGCTTCTCCTTACGAAGAAGCCTTCGTTCGATCCGGACATGCCGAGGCATCTACCGGGCGTATTTGATCGCCGCCTCGATATTGATGCCGCTCTCCCACGGCCGACACCGACAGCCGCTCGGCTGTCCATCGACATAATATTCGACCCATGCGCCCGAATCGTCGCGCAGGGCCATCATCCGGTCGTAAACATCTGCAGCGAGCGGATCCCCGCAGTCGGCCAGCGCATATAGGAACATGCCGAAATCGTAGCCCAGTATCCGGTCCTGCGACGAGATTTTCCCGGTCTTCCGGTAAAGCGCGACCACCTCGTCGAGCAAAGCCCGTTTCTCGGAATCGGAAAGGAGCTGCGCATTGATGTAGATCGGGAAAAGGTAGGCGGACGGAATACTGAAACGCTCTACGGGCGGCAGTTCGACCCGGCTGTTGTCTTTGCGCATGCAATCCTCGCAGAAATAAAGACACCCTTTGAAATGGTAGGTCTCGGTAAAGTAATCGAAATGATCGGGGTGCAGGCAAACGCCGGGACGCGTAGCCGGATAGCTGACCTTCGCCTCGCGCTGCGGATTGTTGATGAACAGCTTGCCGTCCCGGTAAAAATTATCGCGGTAACGATCGCTGCATTGCCGTACGTCGCGTTCGAGCGCGGCGATCCGGTCTTCGTTCCACAGCGACCGCGTACGGACGAAATCCAGCAACCGCGAACTCCCTTCGATAAACAGCAGCGTCGCCTCGGCCGAACCGTGGTACATCACCTTGCGCGGCACGACGCCGCCGGCAATGTAAGTCTCGTCGCCGTTGAACGGCAGCATACCGTCGATCAGGTTGCGTTGCTGCGCCTGGGTCGCCCACTCGAGCATCGGAAGAATTCGTTCGAGGAACGCCGCATCGTTCGTTTTCCGGAAATAATCGAACGCCTGCACGACCAGATAACCGGTAATCTCGGTCTCGTCGTTTTCGTGACGGTGGAAAATTCCGGGATAACCGATCGCCTGCGCATTCTGGATATATCCGTAAGCCTTCCATATGTTATGGTAGAACTCCAAAATGCCGCGGGCCTCTTCGCTGTGTCCCAGCGCCAACAGCGCCCGCGAAACCCCGTACTGATCGCGCACGTAGCCCATGTGGTAAACGATCCCGGCCAGTACGCCGCCTTCGCGTCCTTGCTGGCTCTTGATCAGCACGCCGATGTCGTCCACGGCCCGGAAAAATTCGTCGCGGCGGTCGTCCGGCAGGTTCGACGCTTTGAACCGGTGCTGCTTCGCCGCATATTTCTTCCAGCTTTTCGCACTCGCCTTCTGCAACGATTCGGGCGATGCGGAAGCGATCGCCGCGCTGTTTTCGGCAAGCCGGCGTTCGTTCGGTCCGGCAACTACGTACAAGGCTCCGTCGCCCGGAGTCACGTTCAGCACCCAACTTTTATCGCCGCCCGCTCCCGGGACGAGCGTCGCCGAACCGGTCGTAAACACCTCGTACAGATAACCCGAAGGGGCTTTATAACTGCTGTAAAAAGGAACGCCGGGAGCGATGCCGATCCGGTAACGCCGGTTCGCATTCTTTAATTCCGCGGCCGACATATCCTCCCTGACCGTTATCAGCTCCTCATACGGAGCATACCGATCTTCCATCCTGACGGTGATCCGGTAACTGAACGGACGCTGCGCATGAATACGGCGGACGAAACCATCGCTGCCGACGGTTACGAAATCGGTCTGACGGGCTACTTCCGCCCCACCGTCGGTAATCAGGCTGTGCCAAACGGCCGTCCGAGGCTCGCGTTGCAGATCGACCCGGTAATCTCCCTGCAGATTCATCGTGAAAAAACCGGGAGAAGAGTAAGGCGGACCGAACAGTTGCAGGATATCGGCGCCCTGTCCATAGACGCACAGACCGCCGTTTCCAATCGCATGAATGCCCGGTACCTGCGAATTATCCTGCCGGACGACCGCGCCCGAAGCGCCGTCAAAAACGGCAACCGCGCCTAAAAACAGGCATGTAAAACGTAGTAACTTCATCTTTTTATTTAAGTTTTGGTTAGGTTCCGACACAAACCGGCCGCAATCCGCCGGTCTACTCCCCGCGCCGTTGCAAAACGCCCAGGCGGCGTTCGACCTCACGGCGGATCGCTCCGAAATCTCCGTTCGCCAGTGCACCCTGCCGCACCACGATGCGTCCGTCGACCATCACCGTCTCCACGTCGGACGGCTTCGCGCAGTAAACCAGGTTCGCGACCAGGTCGTGACACGGAGTCAGGTGCGGTTTATCGAGGTTCAGCACGATCAGGTCGGCGCGGGCCCCTTCGGCTAACACGCCGATCTCGCCCTTCATGCCGATCGCATCGGCCGCCCGCGTCGTCGCCATCCGCAACACTTCGTACGCCGGCAATACGCACGGATCTCCGGTAGCTACTTTCTGCAAAAACGACCCCGTACGCATCTCGTCCCACATATCCAGGTCGTTGTTCGAACTCGGCCCATCGGTGCCGATGCCGACGTTGGCGCCCCGTTCGAGCAACCGGGCGACCGGAGCGATCCCGCTCGCGAGCTTCATGTTGCTCTGCGGATTATACACGACGGAAACGCCCTGCCGGGACAGGATCTCCATATCCGTTTCGGTCAGGTGGACGCAATGCACCGCCAACGCGCGGTAATCGAAAACACCGAGATCGCGTAGATGCTCCACCGGCGTTTTACCGTATCGTTCGCGAATCGTTTCCACTTCCGACAAAGTCTCGGCGACATGGATATTGACGCCTACCCCGTTGCGTTCGCACAGTTTCAGCGATTCGCGGATTTGTTCGGGCGTACAGGTGTACGGGGCATGCGGAGCGACCCAAACCCGGATGCGATCGCCGGCGGCGCCGTTATACCGTTCAATCATCCGCTGCGTCCGTTCGACGTAACCGTCGAACGCCGTTCCGACGAAAGCCGGACTGACGACCGCCCGGATTCCGCTGCGGATCGCCGCCTCGGCGACCCGGTCGGCATACCAGTACATATCGACGAAAGCGGTCGTACCGCCGAGCAGCATTTCGGCGATTCCCAGCTCGGCCCCGCTGTAAATATCGTCGCCGTCCAGTTTCGCCTCGAACGGCCAAATCTTTTCGGTCAGCCACGGCATCAGCGGCAGGTCGTCGGCATAGCCGCGCATCAGGGTCATCGACACGTGGTTGTGCAGGTTAATCAGACCCGGCATCACGAGCCGTCCGGCGCCGTCCGCCACCTGCAATCCTTCTCCTCGCTCCCGCTCGTAACGTTCGATCCGCTGCGGGGAGTCGCTCACCAACGCGATCCGGTCGCCGCTGATGGCAACCGCGCCCCGGTAATATTTCGGTCTGCCGGGCTGTTCCGTCATCGGAAGCACCAGGCAATTTTTTATCAATAGTTCCACAATCGTCCGACACTAAATAACCTACCCGTCCGTCAAAGGGCGGGCCAAAACAAAAATAATCAAATATCCGGTAATTTCCTCCTACGGAACGACGTTTCCGCGGATCGTAACGATATACTGCTTTTCGGGCGTATTCGTCAGGATTTTGACGGCTTTCAGAAAAGAGCCGTCTTGCTTGGCGGGATCGTAAACCACCGTCACCGTACCTTTCCGTCCCGGAGCCACCGGTTTCCGCGAAAAGCGGACTTTCGTGCAATTGCAGGCCGTTTCGGCTTTTATAATCACCAGCGGAGCGTCCCCGGTATTTTCGAAACGGAAATCCCGGCTCACGGCTCCGCCCTTTTCACCGACCTCGCCCAGATCGTACGTTTTGGTCTCGAAGGCGACGGCAGGCTGGGCGCAAAGCTCCCCGCCTCCGAAAACGACACATATCAAAATCAACAGATACCTCATACGCTATTACGGCTATACTCCGTTCTGCGGAGAACGACGTCACTGCATCCGGAAATTGTAGGTAATGGTTCCCGACTGCGAAACCGGAGCGTTCTCGTCCACGTTGAACTGCGCGCGGCGGGCCGCCTGCAGCGCGGAATTGACCAGCGAACTGTTCTGCGTCGTGGAACCTTTCGAACGATAGGTCGCCGCAGTGACTTTCCCCTGCTGATCCACCATGATTTCGATCACGACGCGTCCCTGGTCTTTAGCGCTGTAATCGGGTTTCGGAAGCATTCCGACCAGCGATCGCCCGGACAGGCTCGCCGAATTGCCGCCGGTGCCCGTCCCGGTTCCTTCGTGGCTTCCTTCCGGCGTTCCGGCCGGGTTCCCCTGATTGCCGGCCCCGGTTCCGGTTCCTTCGCTCGCAGCTTTGCTGCCCTCGGTGCGGCCCGGAAACAGCGCTTTACGATTCACCTCGCGCGGCTTCTCGACCGGTTTCTGTTCGGGCTTGGGCTTGGCCTCGACCTTCTTATCCTCTTTTTTCGGCGTTTTCTTTTCGTCTTTCTTCTTCTCCCTAACTACGACGTCGGTCTCCTCGAAGTCCTGCGTCAACTGCTCGTCCTCGGCAGCCTGCTGCGGCGGAGCCTGTTGCTGCGGTTGCTGCGGAGCCTCGGCAGCCTGGTCGTTCATCGCGAGGTCGGCTCCAGGAGCAGCCTCCTCGACATTCCCGAAATTAATCATCAGCCCCTCGCCGTTGTCGGGAGGCGGAAGCAGTTGAAATTTCAACAGCAACAACAACAGCAACACCGACACTGCGTAAATCAGCGTCGCTATTCCGCCTACGAGGCGCTGCTGCGTACGGTCTTCCGGCTGAAAGTCAATCATCGGTTATTCCGGTCTCGTTGCCAAAATCAGTTTGAACTTATTCTTCATGGCGATGTTCATCACTTTCACCACCTCTTCGATCGGAACGCTTTTGTCGCAGTGCAGCGACACGGTAGGATCTTCCGTTCCGGTCAGTTTCGCGACCAGCGTCTCTTCGAGCCGATCGAAGGAAACGGGCGTCGTCTCGATGAAATAGCCCAGATCGGAGTTGATCGAAACCGTCGTGTACGGTTTCTCCTTCAACTGATTGGAACTTTTCGGCAACGTCAGCTTCACGGCGTTCGGATTGATCAGCGTGGTCGAGAGCATCATGAAAAGCAGCAGCAGGAAGATCAGGTCCGTCATCGACGAAGCGCTGAACCCTACCTCTACCTTCGATCCTCTTTTAATGGCCATAATCGTGCGATTTTAATTCTTGTTACAAGTGTTGTCTTACTGTTCGATCGGCTGGTTCAGGATATCCATGAACGCAATCGAGTTGGCCTCCATCTGGAATACCAGCTTCTCGATACGGGCTACCAGGTAGTTATACCCGAAATAGGCCGGCACGCCGACCGTCAGACCGCCGACCGTCGTCACCATCGCCACGTACATACCGCTGGCCAACACCGTCATATCGACCGTTCCTCCCGCCTGCGACATGTTCATAAAAGCCTGCACCATGCCGACCACCGTACCGAGAAACCCGATCATCGGCGCGCCGCCGGCGATCGTCGCCAGAATCGGCAGACCGTTTTCGAGCTTCGACACTTCCAGGTTGCCTACGTTCTCGATCGAACTGTTCACGTCGCTCAGCGGACGGCCGATCCGCTCGATCCCCTTTTCGACCATCCGGGCGATCGGAGTGTTGGTGGAACGGCAAAGTTGGATCGCCGCGGAGATTTTCCCGTCGAAAATCTGCTCGCGAATCCGGTTCATGAAATTCACGTCCACGGCGGAAGCCTTGCGGATCGCCCAGAACCGTTCGAAGAAAATAAACACGGCCACGCCCCCTAAAATCAACAAAGGCCACATCAGGAAACCGCCGGCCAGGAAAAGCTCTCCGAAACTCATCGTCTGGGCAGCCTGCTCGGTCGCCGCAGCGGCAGCGGCCGTGGCGGCAGCCACCGGTTCAGTTGCTTGCAACAAGATCATCATATCTACAAATTGTTATTTTAAATTTTGAAAATACGCTTCCGTTTTCAATTCACAAAAATACGTTTTATTATGAATCCTACAAACATTCGCCGGCCCCGAGTTTTCGTTTTTTTTCACCCCGGATACAATCGGTTATCAGGCAAAACGTTAACCTCAGGGGCAAGCCGGATTTTGTTCCGAAGCACGCGAAAAATCGCACGTCTCGGCATCCGTCCGGCTTCACTTCAGCCTGCGTATCCGCTCTTGTAGGCGGCGCAAACCGCACCGGGCAAGCGGTGTTTCGCCGAAAATCCGCCGGAAACCGGCCTCGTCCAATCCCAACCAGTCGTCGACGTCCAACCGTTCCAGTTCTGCAAGCGGTGCGAAAGAGTCGTGTACGGAGACCGGGGCTTTGCGGTTGTAAGGACAGGCCCTTTGGCATACGTCGCACCCGAACAGCCAGCCGTGCAGATCGCCTTCGTCCCCGTCGCCGGTTTCGATCGTCCGGCGGGAAATGCAGCGCCCCGCGTCGATCGTCCGGTCGGGACGGATCGCCGCGACCGGACAGGCGTCCACGCAGGCGCGGCAGGTTCCGCAGCCGTCGCGCACGAACGGCGCGTCCGGCTCCAATTCGGCCGTCGTAACCACCTCGCCCAGCAACAGGAACGAGCCGAGCCGGGGATTCGCCAGCAACGAATTGCGTCCGATCCAGCCCAGGCCGGCCTCGACCGCCCACGACTTTTCGGCCAGCGGAGCGGTATCGGTAAAAACCCGTCCGGACGCCCCGGGCACGAGTTCCCGCAGGTAGGCCGACAATTCGTTCAACCGTTCGCGGATCGTCAGATGGTAATCTCTCGAATGCGCATAAGAAGCGATGCGGGAAGCCACTTCGTGCGCCGACGGCGGGCGGTGGTAGCCGACCCCGCAAACGATCACCGAACGGGCGCCTTCGCAGAGCGCCCCCGGATCGAAACGTTTGCCGGTATTCCGGCGCAAATACTCCAAGCCGCCGTCGCATCCGTCGGCGAGCCAATTCTTAAACCGATCGTACTGCCGCTCCAGCGAACGGCAGCGGGCAATCCCGCACAGATCGAATCCGAGCGACAAAGCCTTCCTGCGGATTTTTTCGGAGTTTGTCATTTTTGCCGTTTACGGTTCGGGTTATTTGCGCAAAAGTACGATTTATAAAACAAAAATCTTTACATTTGCATTTTACATAGGGAGTGTTTATCGCTTTTAACAAACGTATCAATTATGTTCAACACGCTTCTGGAATTATATCAGCACAGCATCCACGCTTACAGTTCCAATAAGTGTTTTTCGATGTACGGCGGGGAGGCGCTCACGTACCGCGATTTTGCAGACCGGGTAGACTCCCTGATCGAAACGTTCGTCGCATCCGGTCTCAGCCACGGGGACAAGATCGCCCTGCTGAGCAACAACATGCCCAACTGGGGAGCGGCTTATTTCGCCGCCGCGATTTCGGGCATGGTCATCGTCCCGATCTTGCCGGACTTTTCCGGAGCGGAGATCGACCGCATCATCCTGCACTCCGAGGCGAAAGCCTTGGTCGCTTCCGACAAACTCTATACGAAAGTATCCAAGGAAGTTATCGCACAGCTACAGGTCGTAATTCGCTCGATGAACCTCGGGGTCATATCTTCCCATTCGGACGCTCCGCGCGGAACGATCAGGGATCCGAAAGAGGAAGACCTCGCCGCCATCATCTATACTTCCGGAACGACTTCCCGGCCCAAAGGGGTCATGCTGTCGCACAAAAACCTTTGCAGCGAACTGGCGATGGTCAGCATCCTGCAACCGGTTTACCAAAACGACGTCTTCCTGTCGATCCTGCCGCTGTCGCATACTTACGAATGCTCGCTGGGCATGTTGCTGCCGTTCATGTGGGGAGCCTCGGTGATCTATCTCGACAAAGCGCCCACCGCCGCCGTACTGCTGCCGATCCTCAAAGAGGTACGGCCGACTATCATGCTGAGCGTACCGCTGATTATCGAGAAAATATACAAAAACAAAATCCTGCGCCAACTGTCGGCCAACCGCCTGATGCGGTGGCTGTATCGGAAAGAGTGGGGCCGCAAATGGCTGCACCGCATAGCGGGCAAAAAACTGATGAAACTATTCGGCGGCCGCATCCGCTTTTTCGGGATCGGCGGGGCAAAACTCGACGGAACCGTCGAGCGCTTCCTGTTCGAAGGGAAATTTCCGTACGCGATCGGCTACGGGCTGACCGAAACGGCTCCGGTACTGGCCGGCGTCAACCCGTCGATGGTACGCCACCAGTCGACCGGTCCGATGCTCGAAGGCGTCCAGGCGCGGCTGGACAACGTGAATCCGCAGTCGGGCGAAGGCGAAATCGTCGTCAAAGGGCCGAACGTGATGATCGGCTACTACAAAGACCCCGAAGCGACCGCCGACTCGTTCACCTCGGACGGCTGGTTCCGCACGAAAGACCTCGGCCTATTCGACCAGGACGGATACCTCTACATCAAGGGACGGCTGTCGAACATGATTCTCGGCCCGAGCGGCGAAAACATCTATCCCGAAGAGATCGAAAACGTCCTCAACAGTCACGCGCTCGTCAACGACTCGCTGGTCAGGGAGGACAACATGGGCAAGCTGGTGGCGATCGTCTACTTCAACCGCGAAGAACTCGAACGCAAATACAAGACGATGAAGGAAGAACTGGGCATCCGGATGGAAAACATCAAGCACGAGCTACTCGCTTACGTCAACTCGAAAGTAAACCGCTTCTCGAAAATATCGACCGTCATCGAACAGAAAGACGAATTCGAAAAAACGCCGACCCACAAGATCAAACGGTTCCTCTATAACAAAAAACAAAAATAAACCCGCATGACCGAACGAGAAACGGAACGCTATCAACGCAACCTGCTGGTCGAAGGGTTTTCGGCAACCGGGCAGCAACGGCTCTCGGAAAGTCGCGTAACGGTGGTCGGAGCCGGAGGACTCGGCTCGGCGACGCTGAACTACCTGGCGGCGGCGGGAGTCGGCCGCCTGCGGATCGTCGAAAACGACACCGTATCGCTGAGCAACCTGCAACGCCAGATTCTCTACACGACCGCCGACCTGGACGCTCCGAAAGCGGAAGTCGCCGCGGCACGGCTGTCGCGGCTGAATCCGGCCTGCCGGATCGAAATCCGCACCGACCGGCTCGACGGCGGCAATGCGGACGAAATCCTGTCGGATTGCGACGTCGTCGTGGACTGCACCGACAACTACGCCACCCGTTATGCGATCGACGATTTCTGTTCGGCCCGGCGGATACCGATGGTATACGGTACTGCCGAGCAGATCGGCGGACAGGTTTCGGTCTTCAACACGGCGGGGGCCGGATCGTACCGTTCTCTTTATCCGGAACAGCCGGTACAACAGCCGATCGTCGGAGTACTTTCGCCGATCGTCGGAGTCATCGGCTCGCTGCAAGCGCTCGAAACGATCAAGCTGCTCGCGGGTATCGGCGACGGACTGGCCGGACGGCTGCTGACGATCGACGGACGCACGATGCGCATCTTCACATTCGAAATCTGACGCTCTATGTTCGATATAGCCAGGCAACGCGGCACGGTCCGCGAACAACTCCGCATCGCAGACCTGATGTCGCTGACCCCGAAAGGGAAACGGGTGCTCGAGATCGGCGCGCGGGACTGTTACCTATCGCGGAAACTCACCGCCCTGTACCCGGAAGTGGTAGCGCTCGACCTTACGAAACCCGAAATCGACGCGCCCGGCATCACGGCCGTACAGGGCGACGTTACCGGACTCCGTTTCGCGAACAATGCGTTCGATACCGTTTTCTGCACCGAAGTGCTGGAACACGTCCCGCCCGAAAAATTGCAGCAGGCCTGCAACGAGATCGTCCGCGTCGCATCGCGCTACGCGGTAATCGGCGTTCCCTACCGGCAGGATCTGCGCGCCAACCGCACCCGTTGCCTACGGTGCGGCGCGGTCAATCCGACGACCGGCCACCTGAACCGTTTCGACCGGCAGCGGCTGACCGCCCTGTTCCCCGGCATGACACCCCGCGAGATCCGGCTCACAGGACGCGGACAGGCCGTCACCAACCCGCTGTCGGTGGCGATCTACCGCCTGTGCGGATATCCCTACGGCAGCTACGAACAGGAGGAAGGATGCATCCGCTGCGGCGAAAAACTCGTCCGACCGAAGATCGACCGAATACAATGGGCGCTCTGTTTCGTCGCACGCGCATTGAACCAGATTCAGTACAAACTGTACGGCCGCAACAGGCCGATATGGATTCATATTCTGTTCGAAAAGACGGTCTGAACCGGGCGGCTTGGTAAAAGTAAAACCGGGACACTCCTTTCGGAGTATCCCGGTTCGGTTTATGTACGCTTCGACGGCACGGACTTACTTCAGACCGATTTGCCGCTCAAGGTATTCCCGGATCGAATGTTCCATCGAATGGCGGTGATAATCGGCGATGTGGCAGGCCCAGTCGTTGTCGGTACGGTCGCCCGCACGGCAACAGTTGAATTCGGCGACCTCCTTGTCATAACGATCGAGCAGCGGCAGCATCCGGTCATCGGCGCAATACCGGTTCTCGTGAACGACCAGCGGCAGCGGCAGCTTCGGTTTCAGATCGGGCTTCTCGCGCGGATAGCCGACGGCGAGTCCGCAGACGATCGAAACGCCCCGCGGCAACGCCAGCATCTGCGAAACCTTTTCGGGATCGGCCGTGCGGATATACCCGACGCAGCAGCAGCCCAGTCCGAGCGATTCGGCGGCCGTCACGGCGCTCATCATCGCCAGCGAAGCGTCGATCACGCCGACCGTATAACCGTCGATCGTAGCGTCGAACGCCGGCGTATCGACGCCCTTCTGTTTGGCCGCGAGCCGCAGTTTATGAAAATCCATGCAGAAGACCATGAAAACGGCCGACGTCTTGATCTGTTTCTGTCCGGTAATCTCGTACAATTGCTCTTTCAGGGCCTGGTCGGTAACGGCGATTACCGAAAACTGCTGACCGTTGTAACTGGTCGGCGCGTTGCGGATCGCTTCATAAATAAAATCCAGCTTTTCCGGTTCGATCGGCTGGCGTTCGTAACGCCGGATCGACCGGCGCTCCAGCAGACTTTCCTTAACACTTTTCATATCTTTCGAAATTTGATTTTTCTTGCGTTCCGGATCGTTACCCAGCAAACAGGATACCGATTCCAGCCTACATGACCTTCGCAAGATACGTTATTTTCGGGAAACGAAGATCGCCGAAGCGCGAAAATTCTCTATTTCCCGTCCCGCATCCGCGCGTTCATAGACTCCTCAATCGATAGAGATCGCATATCGAAATCCGAACATTTCAAACCGGGGAGCAAATACGCGTCCTTCAAACGCCACAGCCCGAAAAAGAATCCGCGATCCGATCCGCCCCTACGATTTCGGCCGCGAGATCGATCCGCTCGATTTCCAGCGTTAGCGAGTTCAGGTGGGCAAACTCCTGCTTTTCGACCGTTCGGACTTTGGGCTTCTGCAATTCCCGAGATTCCAGGACAGCGATTCCGAACAAAAGGTAGATCGGCATTTTTTTATGGCGAAAGTATTTTAACTAACAGAAATCTCGGTAGAATCGTAAAAAAAGCCGCTCCCCGAATGGGGAGGGCTTTCAAAAACCAATTTCCGGAAAGGCCCGGCCTCTTACCGGACAGTCGTATCTGTCAGGCTCACTCTAGTTTGCACACATAACAGTATGGGAATATTTATCCCTTGTTTTGCACATGCTGCCATGCGAGAGCCGACGCCCCGAGAACGGCGGCGTTTTTCCCGTCGATACCGGACGGCAACAATTTCACCTTGTTGCGGAAAATCGGCATCATGTTCATCTCCATGTATTTCTTCGTCGGCTCGAAAATATACTTGCCGGCCTTGGCCAATCCGCCGAACAGGAAGATCGCCTCGGGACTGGTGATGCTCACCGCATCAGCCAGCGCGCGTCCGAGCAACATGCCGGTGTATTCGTACGCTTCGATTGCCAACGGGTCGCCGTTGAGCGCCGCTTTGGTAATCATTTCGGCAGTCAGGTCGGTAAACGTCACATGCCGGAATTCGCTGTCCTCGATGCTGTCGGCCATCAGCTTGAAAATCGTTCGTTTGATCCCGGTCGCCGAAACATAAGTTTCGAGACATCCCTTGCGACCGCATCCGCAGACGCGCCCCGTATGGCTGACCGTCACGTGCCCGAGCTCGCCGGCGAAACCGTCGTGCCCGTAAATCAACTGGCCGTTGGCTACGAACCCGCTGCCGAGTCCCGTGCCGAGCGTCACGACCAAAAAGTCCTTCATGCCGCGCGCGCCGCCGTATACCATTTCGCCGACGGCCGCCGCATTGGCGTCGTTGGTAACGATCACCGGCAGCGTCGGGAAGAAACGCTTCATTTTTTCGACCAAATTCACCGTGCCCTTCCACGGTAAGTTGGGCGCGAATTCGATCGTTCCTTTATAAAAGTTGCCGTTGGGCGCGCCGATACCCACTCCGATCAGTTCGTACTCTTCTCCGGCCGTCTTCAGCAGATTCTGGATTCCGATATACAACTCTTCGATATAAAGATCCGAATCCGGGAAATTGCGGGTCGGAAATACGCCCTCGCTCAAAATATTCCCCTGCTCGTCGACTAAACCATAGGCGGAATTGGTACCTCCGATATCCACGCCAACTGCTACTTTTTTCATCTGTTAAATCAGGTTTTAAATTATTTAATTATTTCAAATGGTTGCGAATCACGTAAAATGTCTTTCAAATATACAAAAAAAATCATCCCTGCAAGCATCCGGTTTGAAAATAACGGCGACGCGCCGATATTATTTCGCAATCCGGACAGATTGCGCGTCCGGCGGCAACGTTCCGCCGGACGCCCCGGTACGGCCGTAACGTTTTTTTCTTAACTTTGCATCCGAATCAAACGGAAGACCCTTAAAATCCGGCATTATGTACTCTTTCCACGAACTGGCCGATATCGTTCAGAACGAAATCAAAAACCTGAAATATCCGCAGCAACCCGAACTGCTGTACGCTCCGATCGTCTATTCACTCGAAGAGGGCGGCAAACGAATCCGTCCGGTCGCGCTGCTGATGGCCTGCAACCTGTTTCGCGATGAGATCGACTGCGCCAAACCGGCCGCTCTCGCCGTCGAAGTGTTCCACAACTTCACGCTGCTGCACGACGACATCATGGACCGTTCCGACACCCGTCGCGGCAAACCTGCCGTGCATACGCGCTGGAACGACAACGTGGCGATCCTGTCCGGCGACGCAATGATGATCTACGCTTATAAACTGTTGTGCGGATGCGACCGGAGAGTGCTGCCGCAGCTACTCGAAACGTTCAACGAAACGGCCATCGGCGTCTGCGAAGGACAGCAGTACGACATGGACTTCGAATCGCGCGACGACGTAACGGTCGACCGGTACCTGGAGATGATCCGGCTGAAAACGGGCGTGCTGTTGGCCGGCGCGCTCAAACTCGGGGCAATCTGCGCGGAAGCCCAACCGTGGCAGGCCGAACTGTTATACAACTTCGGGATCAACGTCGGACTGGCTTTCCAACTGCAGGACGACCTGTTCGACACGTACGGCGACGCCGCCGTATTCGGCAAACCGATCGGCGGGGATATCCTGGCCGGCAAAAAAACGTTCCTGCTGACTACGGCGCTGAAAACCGCCGATGCGGCCACCCGCGGCGAACTGCTCGCGCGGCTGCACGACGGCGGCATGTCGGCGGCGGAGAAAATCGAAACCGTGCGTGGCATCTACGACCGGCTGGGAGTCCGGAAGATCACCGAAAAGGCGATCGCCGACTATTTCCGCAATGCCGACCGAATCCTCAACAGCCTGGAAGTCGGGATCGAACGCATCGTCCCGCTGCAGGAACTGGGCGAAACCCTGTTGAACCGCAAAAAATAACGGGTCTTTCGAAAAAATGGGGACAACGCGCCCCAACTGCAAAACGATGGAAAAGATAAAACGCGACGAAATCGAGATCATGGCGCCGGTAGGCTGCTACGAATCGCTGGCGGCGGCCGTGCAGGCCGGAGCCGATTCGATCTATTTCGGCGTCGAACAACTGAA
Source organism: Candidatus Alistipes pullistercoris (assembly GCF_027665465.1). Taxonomy (NCBI): domain Bacteria; kingdom Pseudomonadati; phylum Bacteroidota; class Bacteroidia; order Bacteroidales; family Rikenellaceae; genus Alistipes; species Candidatus Alistipes pullistercoris. The sequence goes on from NZ_JAQDED010000001.1 coordinate 85,739, forward strand.
CATGCGCGCCCGGTCGTCGTTCAACTTCACGCTGGACGACCTGGCAAGGATCGTCGCGACCGCCCGCGAGAACGGCATCCGCACTTACCTGACCGTCAATACGATCCTATACGACGAAGACCTGCCCGAAATGCGCCGGATTCTGGACAGGGCCCGACGGGAAGGCGTGGACGCCGTGATCGCATCGGATCAGGCGGCGATTTTCTACGCCCGATCGATCGGTCTCGAAGTCCACATCTCCACGCAACTGAACGTGTCGAACATCGAATCGGTCGCATTTTACGCGCAATATGCCGACGTGGTGGTACTGGCACGCGAATTGAGCCTCGCGCAGGTGCAGGCGATCCGCCGCGGCATTCTCGAGCGGGATATCCGCGGTCCGCACGGCAAACCGGTCAAAATCGAAATGTTCGCGCACGGTGCGCTCTGCATGGCCATCTCCGGCAAATGCTACCTGAGCCTGCACCACACGAACTGTTCGGCAAACCGGGGAAGCTGTCGCCAGATCTGCCGCAGGGCTTACGAGGTCAGGGACAAAGATACCGGCGAAGAACTGGAGATCGAGAACCATTATATCATGTCGCCGAAGGACCTCTGCACGGTCGATTTCCTCGACCGTTTCCTGGAGGCCGGAGTGCGGGTGCTGAAGATCGAGGGCCGGGCCCGTTCGGCGGAATACGTCAAACGGGTCGTCGAATGCTACGACGAAGCGCTGCGGGCGATCGAAGCCGGAACGTATACCCCGGAAAAGGCCGAGGCATGGAAGCAGCGGCTGCAGACCGTATTCAACCGCGGTTTCTGGGGCGGGTACTACCTCGGCGAACGGGCCGGACAGTGGAGCAGTCACTACGGGTCGTCCGCCACGATGCGCAAGGTGTACGTCGGCAAGGTAACGAATTACTTCTCCCGGATCGGCGTAGCGGAGATCCTGGTCGAAGCGGCTCCGCTGGAAGCCGGAGAGGAAGTTTTCATCACCGGAGAGACGACCGGAGTGTTGGAATTCACGGCCGAAGACATCCGGGTAGCCCTGAAATCCGCCGAACGGGTTCCTCAGGGCGTCTATTGTTCCGTAAAAACCCCTTCGCCGGTACGACGCGGGGATAAACTCAATAAAATGGTACCGTCCGGAAAAGTCCCGGACAACCGGTAAACAGACAATGAACAACCGACCCGAAAATACCCCGGAGCCGCAGCATCCGCCGAAAAGCCCGTTGAGCAAGATACGGCTTTCGAACGCTTTCTATCCGATCCTCATCGGATTGGGAGCGGTAGGGTACATGCTGTGGAAAGACTTCGACATCCAGGTGTTTTCCGGAATCACTTTCTCGTGGCACATGGTGTTCTGGCTCGTTATGGCCGTGGTGTTCATGTTCGGCCGCGACATCGGCTACATCATCCGTATCCGCATCCTCAGCAACAACCAGCTTTCGTGGCGGCAGGCGTTCCGGGTCATCATGCTGTGGGAGTTCACGTCGGCGATCACGCCGTCGGCCGTCGGGGGCACCAGCGTCGCGATCATCTACGTCCACAAAGAAGGGATCAGCGTCGGGCGCAGCTCGGCGATCGTAATGCTCACCTCGTTCCTCGACGAACTCTATTTCATCGTGATGTTCCCGCTGCTGATACTGATCGTCGGCCCGTCGGAACTTTTCGACGTTTCAACCTCTTCCGGAGTGCTTACGCGCAGCCTGATGGGAATCGCGCTGACCGGCTATTTCCTGAAACTGGGATTCGTGCTGGTGCTTTCGTACGGGCTGTTCGTCAATCCGCGCGGGCTGAAATGGCTGCTGTTGAAAGTTTTCAAACTGAAATTCCTGCGCCGCTGGTACCATGCGGCCGGACAGACCGGCACGGACATCATCCGCTCGTCGCACGAAATCCGGCGCTACAACTACAAATTTTGGCTGAAAGCGTGTTCTTCGACCTTCCTGTCGTGGAGTTCGCGCTACCTGGTGGCCAATGCGCTGATCATGGCCTTTTTCGCAGTCAGCGACCAATTCCTGCTGTTCGCGCGGCAGCTGGTGATCTGGATCATGATGCTGGTGATGCCTACCCCCGGCGGAAGCGGCTTCGCAGAATACGTATTTTCGAGCTATTGCAGCGACCTGATCAGCGTTTCGCCGGCTATGCAGTTGGGAGCGGCCACGCTGATCGCCCTGCTGTGGCGCGGGGTAACTTACTACCCCTACCTCGCCATCGGCGCGATCATCTTCCCGCGCTGGATCAAGAAAAAATTCATGCACAAACAGTAATCCACGGATTCTCTAAAAAGACCCAAGGTACGGGCGGAACGGACTGACGCGGCGGTACTACCGGACTTTCAGCAACGCCTCGGCCGTCACGATATCGACCGGCGTAGTAATTTTGATATTCATATAAGAACCTTCGCAAAGATATATCCGTCCGCCGTCCGCCTCGACCACGCTCGCATCGTCGGTAAAAGAGTCCCGAAAAGGCTGTCGATAGGCTTTCCGGAGAATTTCCGTGTGGAAAACCTGCGGAGTCTGGACGATGCGGAACGCAGAACGGTCTACGATGTTGCTGCCCCCGTCCGCGATCCGCCGCAGCGAATCGACCGGTGCGACGACCGGAATCACGGCCCCGTAGGCCTGCGCATCCCGCACGGCCCGCAGAATCACTTCCCGGCCGACCAGCGGCCGCACGCCGTCGTGTACGGCGACCAGTCCGGCATCGCCCGCATGATCCAATCCGCGGCGCACCGACTCGAAACGGGTCGCTCCGCCCTCGCAGACTTCATGCGGCGTCGTAAAAGCGTATTCGCGGCAAAGATTCCGCCAATAGCCGATATGCGCTGCGGGCAGTACGACGATCGTCCGGGCATCCGCCAGCGTCTCGGCGAAACGCCGGATCGTATGCATCAGGATCGGCAACCCGTCGAGCACCAGGAACTGCTTGGGTACCTCGGCGCCCATCCGCGAGCCGCTACCTCCGGCCACGATAATCACAGCGATACGGTTCATCTCTTCTTCTCTTCCAGATAGGCCCGGGTGACTCTTCGCAGCGTCTCCTGCACCGGGGTAAATTCGAAATCGAGCGTCCGCAACACCTTTTCATTGCTGTAATACGAACTGCTGACGGCGCTGGACAGGATCGATTCGGACAGGAGCTGCTTGTGCCGGGTCACCCGCCGAAGTTCCCGCTCGGCGGCGGCGGCCAGGTTCAGCGCACGGGTTCCGATACAAATGCGCGGCAAACGGCGGCCGGCCGTCTCGGCGACGATCGAAAAAAACGCTTTGAACGGAAGGTTTTCGGCGGAAAGAATATACCGCTGTCCGACAGCTTCCGGCACTTCGGCCAACAAAACCGTCGCCCGCGCCACGTCCCGGACATCCACGTACCCCTTTACGCCTTTCGTATAGAAAAAGTTCCCGTGGGCACCGAATGCGATCAACTGGGAACTTCCCGATTTCCAGTCCCCTTCGCCGATAACGATCGACGGATTGACGACAACCGTCCGCAACCCCTGCAGGGCGCCCCGCCGGACGATATTTTCCGCATAGAACTTACTGACCGAATAGGCCGACAATCCGACCAGACTGTCCGGTATGCACGTTTCATCGACCAGCTTCTCCCCGGGCCGGGCCGGGCCGAGCGTCGCCACGGAACTGACATGCACCAGCAAGCCGACTCCGCTGTCGAGGCAGGCGTTCACGACATGCGTCGCCAGTTCGGTATTCGCAACGATAATTTCGTCCGACCTTTCCGGATCGAAAGAAACCTGCGCCGCACAGTGGAACAGCACGTCGGTTCCCTCCACCGCTTCACGCAGCGCATACGGGTTATTCAGCGCCGTTTCCCGAAATTCGATCCGGTCGTAAAAAGACGAAACACCCATGCGCTCCAGCGTCCGGTGCAACAACTGTTGCCGCTTTATATCGCGTACCAACATCCTCACCGTGCACCCGGCGCAGAGCAGTTCGGCAACGAGGTGACTACCCACCAGTCCGGTTCCTCCGGTAACCGTAATTCGTTTGTCTTTCAGCGTATTCAATTCAACTGTTCGTATCGTTTTCCCATATTATTTTTTTTCCGAAACCGAGCCGGTTGTCCGTGTACTTGAAAAAAACGGGGCGGATGATCCACAGCTCCAGATCCATCACCGCCGCAAACGGAAACCGCCTGAGGTAAGCATTCCGGGCGACCCGACGCTCCTCCCCTTCCGGCCGCGCCATCGTACCGCGCAACTGCAATCCCCGCACCTTGCCGACGACCGAGGTTTCGAGCACCACGGACGCGGCGACCCGCGGATTCCGCGTCGCCTGCCGCACATGCAGCGTATCGGCGGCCGAAGTCGCCACGAACCAGTTGCGCTGCGGCAGGTAAACGTAAAACAAGTTGCAACAATACGGCCCCTTCTCATCCTCCGTCGCCAGCGTCAGCACATGATGCTCCGCGAGAAATTTCGCGATCCGTTCGTCGATCATCGGGCCGGAGTCTGTTTCACTGAATCGGGGTTCGCCGCGCGCGACGTATCGGCGGCCGGAGCGAACGACGTGACTTTCAGGCTATCGGCCAACGTGCCGTTCAACTCGGCCATGATCCGGTCGCGGACTCCGTCGAACGCCTGCTTGTTGGCGGCGCGAACCGGTTCGGCCGGCTCGGTGGGCACTTTTAACGGGTCGATCGGCGTCCCGTTGCGCCACAACCGGAAATCCAGGTGCGGCCCGGTGGCCAATCCCGTCGCTCCGACGTAACCGATCAACTGTCCCTGACGCACTCGGGTTCCCTTATTAATCCCTTTCGCATACCCCTTCAAATGCAGATAGCCCGAAACCAACTGTCCCGAATTGTGTTTAATTTTCAACGTATTACCGCCTCCGCCGCCATATCCTTTGGCGATCACCACGCCGTCTCCGACCGCTACGACCGGCGTACCGGAAGGCGCGGCGTAATCCACCCCGTAGTGCGGACGCCGGATACGCAATATCGGGTGCAGCCGCGAAGCCGAAAAGCGCGAACTGATCCGGCTGTATTTCAACGGAGCTTTCAGCAGGTTCTTACGCAGGCTCTGCCCCTGTTCGTCCCAGTAACTCACTTTGCCGTCCTGCATGAACGGGATCGCATAATAGTTCTTTCCGCCGTGTTCGAATCGCGCGCCCCAGATCGTCCCGTGACCGATTTCAACCGTATCCACGTATTTCTGGTCATAGATCACCGTAAAGTTATCGCCTTCCTGAATCCCGAAAAAGTCGATCGACCAGGCGTAAATATCCGACAGATCCATCGCCAGCATCGGACTCATCCCATTGTCGATCATGCAATTCCACAAAGACGACGTAATGGTGGCCGTCTTCATCCGCCGTTTGACGGTCACGTTCTTCGTATCCATATAGACCCGCACCGAATCCCCGCTCAGGTCGAACACCAGGTAATCGGTCATCGAAGCCTCGTACACGAAATAGGCCAGCCGGGCCGCCGAGTCTTTCGTCTGGAAGGTGGTATATTTCTGCCCTGCCTTGATCCCGCGCAGGCTGAACACGGGCTCCGACTTCCGGGCAATCTGATCGACCAGGCCGGGACCCACGCCGTAACGACCGAAAATCTGCCCGATCGTTTCGCCGAATTCCACGGTATTCTCGGCAAGGTCGTATTTCCCGACGTCGATTCCGTAAAGCAGGACGGTCGTATCTTCCTGAGGCACATCAACGAGGGCGTCGGATTCGGACGGCGCTCCGCTGCGGTTCAGCGCCAAAACAACGAGTACGGCGAGCACCAACACCCCGCCCGCGGAAACCGCAATGACTTTCCAATTTTTTTTCATTCCGCAAAATTACTTTCCTTCCCGCGAACGCGCAATGTCCGGAAAGAGGTTTTTATGGTCATTTTACGAACGGGCGCCGCCGCGCGGCACTCCGTCCGAAGACTATTTTCCGAATGCGTTGATCGTCTCCCGAATCCGCGCCAGCCGTTCGAGAAGACTTTCCAGTCGATCCAGCGCCAGCATATTCGCCCCGTCGCTTTTCGCAATGGCCGGGTTCGGATGCGTTTCGATAAAAAGACCGTCGACGCCGGCCGCGACCGATGCGCGCGCAATGGTTTCGATCATTTCGGGCTGCCCGCCGGTCACGCCGCTCGTCTGGTTGGGCTGCTGCAACGAATGGGTAATGTCCATAACCACGGGATAACCGAGGTTCTGCATCGCAGGGATGCCGCGCATATCGACGATCAGGTCGTAATAACCGAAGGTCGTGCCCCGGTCGGTCAGCATCACGTTCGGATTGCCCGCATCGCGGACTTTCCCGGCGGCGAAGGACATCGCTTCCGGAGCGAGAAATTGTCCCTTTTTGATATTGACGACCTTGCCGGTCTTCGCGGCGGCAACCAGCAGATCGGTCTGGCGGCACAGGAAAGCCGGTATCTGCAACACGTCGACGTATTCGGCGGCGATCGCAGCCTCTTCCGGGTTGTGGATATCGGTCACTACCGGCACGCCGAATCCGCGCCGGATGTCGGCCAGCAGTTTCAGCGCCTTTTCATCGCCGATCCCGCTGAACGAGTCGAGCCGCGAACGGTTCGCCTTGCGGTACGACGCTTTGAATATATAGGGAATACGCAGCCGCTCGGTGATCCGGCAGGCTGTTTCGGCCACGGTTTTCAACATATCCGCGTCCTCGACGACGCAAGGTCCGGCCATCAGGAAAAACATGCCGCTGCCGGTATGTTTGATATTCGGAATTCGGTTCAGCACTTCGTTCATATCCTCGGAATTTTATCCGGTAAAGATAACAAAACCTCCCGATACGACAAATACCCCCCGCAAACCGCATCCGGAGAAGCCCGTTTACGGCTTTTTTTTATACGGATAAAATAGGCAAAACCTCAATCAAGCCGACCTTTTTACAAAAACCACTAATTTTCGCTTTGACACCAGAACTGTTAATCGAAACATATTAATTTGCATTTGTTATACATTCATATCACAAATGAATACTTCATAAAGACATCAATTAAAATATCAAAACGAATTGCAGCGGAATCATGCAACTACGCTTACGACATTTACGGATATGTGCCAAGCCGGCAACGGAGGCAGTTGCTGGGAAGGATATACTTATTACACCTACGATTGCCAAGGAAACCGGACAGGGGGGATCGCAAAATGTAGAAGTTATCTATTGCAACTAATCAAAGGTTAAACATGCTTGATCTAAAAAACGCTAAATCCGTACTCGATCATTTCATTCGCTTATCTTCGATATGTTTTCTATTATCGTCCTGCTCAGGCCCGCGGCAGGACGATAATCTCATGGAAAACAAAAATTTATACTCAATCGACCTCGATCATTCAACAAAGGAACGATCGTTTGTATTCTCATCTATTTTCTGTGATTTGGAAACTATAATTCTCGACTCGGAAGAGAAAGTCATCGGAAATATAGACAAAATACAGGCGGACGACAGCACCATTTATATTTTGGACATCAATATTTCCAAAGGCGTCTTTAAATATTCGCGCAACGGAAACTATATTCAGCAAATAGGAAACATCGGTTCCGGTCCCGGAGAATACATAAAACCCTTCGATTTCACCTTGGATCAGAAAAACAGAATCATCTACATTCTCGACGGACCAAGACAACGGATCAATAAATACGAAATGACATCGGGCAAGTATCTCGGACATTTCGAAATCAATAAAGACGATCCAATAAGAAGTTACCACATCCAATATAACGACGGAGTTATTTTCACGGACGTATATACGTTGGCTCCATCGAAACGGGACTTTTTATTACAAAAATTAGACACCTGCAAAGGCAAACAACAAAGTACTTTTTTAAATGCAACGCAGTACAACAAAGGATGGAAGAATCCCAGTTATATCCATGACCATGTTTTTTACACCGTGAACGAAGAATCTTCACGGTTCATGCAAGTATTCATGAATACCATTATTTACATCAGCCGCGAAAAGGTAATGCCTTACCTTTCTTTGCAAAGCGAAGATATCATGACCGCGGAAGATATAGCATCAATTGAAAAAAATGCTCCAATCCATTCGGTATTCGATTACATATTTTCAAAAAATAAGATTTTCGATATCAACAGCTATTTCGAACACGACGGTCGTATCTACTTCGTATATCGCAACGGCCTGACTTCGACTTTTACTACGTACGATACGGAAACGAACGAAACGAAACTATACGACACGATTGCCGACGACCTGCTTTTTGAAAAAGATAATATGCACGTATGGTTTCCTAAGTTCGGCTGCGCCGGTAACGAGGGTGTATATTATTATGTCAATACAAATGCAATAGGAAATTTCATGGAGGGCTTTTCCCTGAATCTATTTTCCAAAAACTTAAACAAATCGGATAAATTGAAAAAAATGAAGGACGATGCCAATCCCGTGATATTTTTCTATAAATACAAAACCCTGCCGGATGAATAAAACCGTCGGCAAACGTTCCGATCAGTTCGATAAAATGCTGTACGGTTCCAGCCGGTCACAGCAAAAAAATACGTAATCGTCACTTCCCCTCCCGCCGACCGGGCAGCCGTCCTACAAATCATACCGGAGCAACGTATCCATGCAGGAAGGATGCGTGGCGTAGATACAATTGTTTTTTTCGTCCGGATAAAAATACAACGGCGGTATATCGAACCGGTAACGAACCACCGGATTGCCGTCGTAATCGTACACCTCGATCGTATTGCTCGGATTTTTACCTTCCGCATTCCGCTCGCCTTTGAACAGAGCATAAAAATATTTTTTACCGGCAAAGGCGCTTACATAATACAATTCTTCATCTTTAAACGTCGGCTGCTGAGGCTTATACTCCCCCACAATCCGCTTCTTCAATTCCAGAGTTTCCAGATCGTACAGATCGATCTGATTTTTATACAGATATACATAAACGATTACAGAATCGTTCGCAGCCATCTTGCCCCTGCTAAGATCCCACGCAAGTTCCTCTTGAGGACTCTCTCTTTCCATTTTCAATTCGCCGATCATCTCGTTTTGCCTCAGATTGTACTTTTTAATCGAATACTGGGGAGGCATAACGGTCTGATAAACCAGCACGGAATCCTTCAACAAATGCATACTGTTAAAAGCCTCGTGAAAAAGGAGAGCGTACCGTTCGGTGAGACGGACACCGGCAGCGGAATCGACTGCCATCGACTTGAGATACCGAAGACCGTAACCGAACACATATATGCTGTCGGTTTGCGAATCTATCAGAAAGGGGATACTCGGAAACTCATCGGGCCCGTTTCCCTTATTCCCGGTCGCACAAACAAACCGTAAATCGGGAGCGGAGTAAACGAACAGCATTTTCGGAGACAGAATACTCTCAATGATAAGATAATCTCCCTTTTGCAGCATGTGTCCGGGATTCATCGTTTCACCCGCCGGAATACGGACGGCCCGGATCTTTTTCTCCTGCGGGAAAGCCCGCTTCGCCGTAACGACCGTATCGCGGTTGCCGCACGAAAAAAGCAGTACGGCAAGCGACAATACCCATAAAAGTTTCCTCATAATCCGCGCAGACATTTATATATAGCAGTATCCTGCCAAACTTTCGTGAAGTTACTCTTTTAGAAGCGAAAAGCAAAATTAAAGCATCGTTAAAATTGACTTTTAACGATGCTTTAATGAGAAAACGTCGATTCTTGGGGTAGAAATGAAAATTTATAAATCATACCGGAGCAACGTATCCATGCAGGAAGGATGCGTGGCGTAGATACAATTGTTTTTTTCGTCCGGGTAAAAATACAACGGCGGTATATCGAACCGGTACAGAGCGACCGGATTGCCGTCGTAATCGTACACTTCGATCGTATTGCTGCGGTTTTCGCCTTTTTCGGTTCGCTCGCCTTTGAACAAGGCATAAAAATATTTATCCCCCGGAATAACCCCCAAATAATACAATTCTTCATCCCGAAATGCAGGCTTCTGAGGTTTGTAAACTCCGACGATCCGCCGCTTCAGCCTGAAATCCTTTACATCATAAATATCGATCTGGTTTTTATACAAATAAACGTATATCATTACCGAATCGTTAGCCGCCATATACCCCCTGCTGGTATCGAACGTAAGTTCACTTTCGGGGGTTTCCCGTTCGATCTTCAGTTCGTCTATGCTTTTACGATTTTTCAGATCATATTTGTGAACCGCATATTGAGGAAGCATAACCGTTTCATACAAAAGCACCGAATCATCAATCAAATGCATATGGTTAAAAACTTCGTGCAACGGAATTTCATAACACTCCGTCAAATGGACACGAGCCGCCGAGTCCACCGCAAGACTTTTCAAATGCCTATGAGCATATCCAAAAACATAAAAAGTATCCGTACGCGACTCTACCAAAGTAGGAAATGTAGAAAATTCTTCCGGGCCTCTCCCCTGATTTCCGGTCGCACAAACGAACCGCAAATCCGGCACAGTAAAGACAAACAATTGTTTTTTTGGCTGTCCGCTCCGAACAAGCAAATAATCCCCTTTTTGGATCATGTAACTAGGATCCATCACGTCACCCACCGGACATTTAACGGCTTGAATTCTTTTTTCCTGAGGGAAAGCTCGCTTCGCCGTAACGGCCGTATCGCGATCGCCGCACGAAAAGAGCGGTACGGCAAGCGACAATACCCATAAAAGTTTTCTCATAATCCGCGCAGACATTTATATATAGCAGTATCCTGCCAAACTTTCGTGAAGTTACTCTTTTAGAAGCGAAAAACAAAATAAAAGCATTGCAAAAAGTCGTTTTTGCAATGCTTTTACCGTTAGGACGATACCGCCCCCCCCGACACTAAATCAAAACGCCGGCCAGGCTAAACTCTCTACAAGAACCGCTAATTTTTATATTCGTAATAAAATATTACCGGATTCGAATTTTCATCCAACTGTTTCAACTCATCCAGATTATCCAGTTTCGGAGACAAAACACCGTCCACCGCACACGACTTCAAATTACCGGACGGATTATTGTCATAAAAATAGACACCCTTATCGGTCGTACACCCCAGAACAGTATACAACGTCATCGAAACATCTTTTTTAAAAAGCAGATCATCCTTAATGCCTCCGACCAATTTGGTTTCTTTCGTTTTAACATGATACACGACAGCATCGGCTTTGCGTCCGTCGTAATACCCGAAATAAATAAAACTCCCTTTCTTTTCGATATAATCGCTTATGCCGAAAATTTTCCCCGCAGAAAACAGTGTCATTAGAAAGGTCGGACTCATCTTATCCTTTTCAAATTTTTTCCAATCTTTCGCACGCATCCACTTCTCCGTTTTGACTACCAGATACGGTTTCACCTCTTTCGAACTAACATAGATAACCGTATCCATAAATCGCTCTACGAAACGCGAGGACTCCCGATCGACGGAATAAAAAACCGTAGGCTCAATTTCTTGCAGATTTTCCCACCTCTGATTATAGAGGTTATTCAGATAAGCGTTCTGCTGCACGCCCGTGGCGGTATCTATTTTTTGCAGCAAATAACTCTCTTTGGAAGATTGTCCGAAAAACGCGTCCGCAAACAAAGCCCCTTCATTGTACTGAATATGATAACTCCGGGTACCGCCTTTGGGGTTAACCGTAATATATCCGATAAATTTCCCCGTCCCGATATCATATTTATTAATCCGTTGTTTGCTCCCGTCGAGTATAAACAACTCGTCGTTTTTTTGATCAAGGCTGAAATCGAACGGGGCGATATACTCTCCGGGGCCGTTTCCGACACTGCCGAACCGGCGGACAAACGCCCCGTCACTCGAAAACAGATAAACGCCTTTGGTCTGGTTCCGGTCCAGCACGAAAATACCGTCACGACCCACCTGCATTTTACTGATCTCGCCGATCAGGACACTGTCATTTGCACCTAAGACCACCGTTTTCAATTTTCCGAATACAGCGGAATACACAATGTTTTCCCTATCAGCGTGATCAATATCGACAACGTACAAATCGTTGTTTACAGTTAAAGGAGTTTCGCCCCGAGTGCGATTGTTACAGGCACATAAAATAAAGACGACAATAAAACAGCATACCCTTAGCATAACATGCAAGATAAACATAATCCAAATGTATAACTAACAATTCATATCCAAAGTGAGATCGGAATAACCGGTCACATATCCCTCACAATCATACGTAGTACTCACCGTCCCGGACTTACAGGGACCTGAACCGTCTCCCTCGCAACTATATGTTGTTATTATCGCAAACGTAGATTCAAATTTCCCATCTCCATCACAATCGGCACGCATAATACTAGGGACACTTTTTTGGCAAGATCCCGAAGCACCCCCTTCTTCACCCGCAGTCAAAACCTCAACATTTTTCAGCAAGAGAGCAACGTCCTGAATATTACTATTTCTGTTATTCGACGCAACACTGATTAAAACAACAACGATAAAAGAAATTACAGCAAATAATATTTTTTTCATTTTTTTTAAATTAATTCTCATTAGATTACACAACCATTTAAATAAACTCTGATTTTACATACGTTTTTTCTTACATTTCTACTTCATCCATAGGCATTCTTATATTGGTTTGTCTTTAAAGTTACATTATCCTTTCGCAAAAAGCAAAATAAAAGCATTGCAAAAAGTCGTTTTTGCAATGCTTTTACCGTTAGGACGATACCGCCCCCCCGACACTAAATCAAAACGCCGGCCAGGCTAAACACCTTTCAAAGACCATTAATTCTTATACTCATAATAAAATATCACGGGATTCGAATTTTCATTTAAAACTTTCAATTTATCTAGCCCTTCCAATGTCGGAGACAGCACCCCACCTTCAACCCATCCTTTCAAATTTATAAAAGGGGCATTATTAAAATAATAATATTCACCCTCACCTGTCGAACAACCGAATTGCGGCATTAATGTCTGTGCATTTTCACTAAAAAGCAGGTCATCCGTCATTAAATCAAATAACGTCGTATTCCCCGTTCTGGTGTCGAACGCAACAAAAACAATCGTTCCTCCCTTCATATACCGAAAATAAATAACATGATTATGTTCCCTGTAATCATGGATACCATAGATCTTTTTCGTCTGAAAAAGTTGTGCCTCCAGCGGTAATCGGGAATTCATATCCACAACTTTTAAATCCTGCGGACGTAACAGATCCTCGCTTTGCAAAGCCATATAAGGCATTACTCCTTGGGAACCGATATAAAATACAGTATCCATAAACTGTTTCACGAATCGGTACGCATTCTTCTCTCCCGGATAAAAAACTTTACTATCTATCCGTTCCGGATCGTGCCACTGTTTATTGTATGCCGAACTCATATAAACACCATCACTCTTTGCTGTCGAAAGATCAATTCGCCGCAACAAACCATCCGTAGCCGGTTGCTCATCAAAACAATACAGATCTACAAACAATGATCCGTCTGCCCACTGTATCCGATGGCTCCGAATCCCGGACTCTTTGTCCAATGCAATTGTTTTCTGGAATTTCCCATCGGAGATATTGTATTGACTGATCGTTTGTTTTTGATCGTCGAGTATATAAATCCGACCGTTCACCATATCCAGTGAAAAATCACCCGGAACGATATATTCGCCCGGCCCATTCCCCCGACTTCCGATCTGCCGTACGAATACACCGTCACGCGTAAATTCAAATACTCCTTTAGCTTGATGTCTATCTAATATAAAGATGCGATTATTCAAACCTTGTATTTTGTCAAGACTTCCTATCCACACCGATGTGTCCAGAACAATAGCATTCGCTTTTTGAAATAACGAAGACATGAATAACACTTTTTCTCGCTCCGCACGATCGACATCGACAACATACAGACTGTCATTCCGTAAAACCCCACTCGTCCCGGAATTCGTAGAACAAGAAATCCAGAAGACGAACAAACAAATACAAAAGAAAGAAAACTTCATTTTTACACATTTAGAGAGTCTTTCCCAACAAACGCTTCGACCCCACTCGACCGAAATCAGCCACAAACGATTACTCTCGTATAATCATTAGTGGATTGCATATATCCTTCACAATCAAAATAGACATTACCATTAAACTTCTCAGTCTCATTTTTTTTAATTAATAAAATTATACAACTATTTCAATCAATTTTGATTTCACATACGCTTTCTCTCTTACATTTCTACTTCATCCATAAGCATTCTTATATTGGTTTGTCTTTAAAGTTATATTATCCTTTCGCAAAAAGCAAAATAAAAGCATCGTTAAAAGTCAATTTTAACGATGCTTTAATGAGAAAACGTCGATTCTTGGGGTAGAAATGAAAATTTATAAATCATACCGGAGCAACGTATCCATGCAGGAAGGATGCGTGGCGTAGATACAATTGTTTTTTTCGTCCGGATAAAAATACAACGGCGGTATATCGAACCGGTACAAAGCGACCGGATTGCCGTCGTAATCGTACACCTCGATCGTATTGCTCCGGTTTTCGCCTTTTTCGGTTCGCGCGCCTTTGAACAAGGCATAAAAATATTTATCCCCCGGAATAACCCCCAAATAATACAATTCTTCATCCCGAAATGCAGGCTTCTGAGGTTTGTAAACTCCGACGATCCGCCGCTTCAGCCTGAAATCCTTTACATCATAAATATCGATCTGGTTTTTATACAAATAAACGTATATCATTACCGAATCGTTAGCCGCCATATACCCCCTGCTGGTATCGAACGTAAGTTCACTTTCGGGGGTTTCCCGTTCGATCTTCAGTTCGTCTATGCTTTTACGATTTTTCAGATCATATTTGTGAACCGCATATTGAGGAAGCATAACCGTTTCATACAAAAGCACCGAATCATCAATCAAATGCATATGATTAAAAGCTTCGTACAACGGAATTTCATAACGTTCGGTCAAATGGACACAAGCTACCGAGTCCACCTTCAAACTCTTCAAATGTCTGTATGCATATCCAAAAACATAAAGGGTATCCGTACGCGACTCGACCAACATCGGAGGGAAAGGAATTTCGTTGGGCCCTTTCCCTTTATTTCCAGTTGCACAAACAAAATTTAAATCCGGCACTGTAAAGACAAACAATTGTTTTTTTGGCTGTCCGCTCCGAACAAGCAAATAATCTCCTTTTTGGATCATGTAACTAGGATTCATTACGTCACCCACCGGAAATTTAACGGCTTGAACTCTTTTTTCTTGAGGGAAAGCCATTTTCTCGGTTATAGTCACCTTTTGACGACAACTGGAAAACAACTGAGAAGCAAACAGCACAGCCCATAGAACTTTTCTCATACAATAAATTCGAGAAGAATAACAAGTTTCAATTACAGAGAACATTCACTCGGATCAAATGTATTCGACGCATCAACATAACCACATGATCCACAATATCTAACACTGGAAATCGTTTTTGAAGTATCAAAATAAATCCCATTACTACAAGGATATTTAAATTTTTCCGAACTTTCATCCCCAGACAAGGCCTCCACATTCTTTAACAATAAATCACCAACATTAGGATCATTACGCTTCATATGCATCGTTACCGCAATAAATCCTCCGCTTAAAAGGATAGCTGCCAAAATACTTTTTTTCATAATTTTTTTCTTTAAATTCAATAATCCACATCAATTCATTTACATTTAATTACATTCTAAATTTTTCAGAACAATCGATCCATAAGCATTCTTATATTGGTTTGTCTTTAAAGTTACATTATCCTTTCGCAAAAAGCAAAATAAAATACCGCAAAAAGAACTAAAAAAAAACCTTTTGCGGCATTAAACAATCGGGAAAGAATATTTCTAAGGTGTTTTTTTAAATACCATATTATGAAGATTTACTTCTAACTATCAATACTTTCCTTTCCAGAGTTTTTTGATCCGCTGTTCGATTTCGCGCTCTTTCGGGTTGTCGGCCGGATCGTAGAACCGGCGGCCTTCCATGCCCTGCGGCATGAACTCCTGGTCGGCGAAGTGATCTTCGAAGTCGTGGGCGTACTTGTAATTGTCGCCGTAGCCGAGATTTTTCATCAGCCTGGTCGGCGCATTGCGGATGTGCAGCGGGACGGGATGGTTCGTCGTATCCTGGTTCACGAATTTCAGCGCCCGGTCGATCGCCAGGTAAGCCGAATTGCTCTTGGGACTGGTAGCCAGGTAGATCGTCGCCTCGGCCAGCGGGATGCGGGCTTCCGGCATACCGACCTTGTGCACCGTTTCGAAACAGGCGTTGGCCAGCAACAACCCGTTCGGATTGGCCAGACCGATATCTTCCGACGCCAGGATCACCAGCCGCCGGGCGATGAACTTCGGGTCTTCGCCGCCGGCAAGCATCCGCGCGAGGTAATAGATCGCCGCGTTCGGATCGCTGCCGCGCACCGATTTGATAAAAGCCGAGATTACGTCGTAGTGCTGTTCGCCGTTTTTATCGTACAAAGCGATATTTTGTTGCAAACATTCGGTCACGTTTTCGTCGTTAATGACGATCTCTCCCTCGGTAGCATTGCAGAGAATATCGATAATGTTCAGCAGCTTGCGGGCGTCTCCTCCGCTGAAACGGAACAGCGCCCCGGTCTGTTCGACCCGCACGCCCCGCTCCCGGAGCACCGTGTCAGCAGCGACGGCGCGATCCAGCAATCGTTGCAGATCGCTGTCCTCCATCGCTTTCAGCACATAGACCTGACAACGCGACAACAGCGGCGAGATCACTTCGAACGACGGATTTTCGGTCGTCGCGCCGATCAGCGTAATCACGCCCTGCTCGACGGCGCCGAGCAGCGAATCCTGCTGAGACTTGTTGAAACGGTGGATTTCGTCGATAAACAGGAACGGCGCCGGCGTATTGAAGAAATGACTCTTGCGGGCCTGCTCGATCACTTCGCGCACCTCTTTCACGCCGGAATTGACCGCCGACAGCGTGAAAAACTTCCGGTCGAGAGCCGTCGCCACCAGCCGCGCCAGCGTCGTCTTGCCGACTCCCGGCGGTCCCCACAGGATAAACGACGGCACGTTGCCCGTCTCCAGAAAGCGGCGGAACACCCCGCCGCCGCCGACCAGATGGGCCTGTCCGACGTAGTCGTCGAGCGACTGCGGACGCAACCGTTCCGCCAATGGTATATTTGTCTGCATAAAGAAAAAATGTTATCTTTACAAAGGTAATCGTTTTCCCGCACAATTTTTAAGATCGCACCGGCTTTGAAACGCATAGGAATTCTCTCGGACACGCATGGTATTTTCGATCAGCCTCTTCGGAAATTTTTCGAAGACGTCGACGAACTATGGCATGCCGGAGACTTCGGCTCCATCGAAACGGCCGACGCCATTGCCGCCTTCAGGCCGCTGCACGGCGTGTACGGCAACATCGACGGAGGGCAGACGCGCGTGGCATTCCGGCGGTGGGAGCTGTTCGAATGCGAACAGGTTCCAGTGATGATAACCCACATCGGCGGCTATCCCGGGCACTATGCTTCCGGGGTGGAAATGCAACTGCGGATGCACCGGCCGAAAATCTTCGTATGCGGACATTCCCACATTCTGAAGGTAATGTACGATAAAAAAAACAGTCTTCTTCATATCAATCCCGGGGCCGCAGGGATTGCTGGCTTTCACCAGGTAAGGACGGCCATACGGCTCGTAATCGACGGAGAGGACATCCGGGAGCTGGAAGTCGGAGAATGGCCCCGGCGTCCGACATCATAATAAACCCGAATATTCCGGCGTTATCTTCACGAAATTAAAATTAGAGAAAACGCTATGCAAGTAAAGCAAACAAAGACGCTGGAGGCTGTTTTTGCGGCAGGATGCCGCGAAGCACGCCGACGTCACGCCGATGAGGTAACCCTCGACCACCTGTTTCTGGCTATCTTGAAACAGGAAGGAGGGCACGCATCTCACCTGCTGAAAAGGTTGCTGAAAGAATGGGAACTTTATCAGATCAAAATACGTCTCGAACGGGAACTGGGCCCGGTCGTTTTGCCGGACACCCCGCTCAACATCTCCTGTCCGGACGTCCGTTTCGACGAAAACGCGCTGCTCGAGCAGATGCGTATGTCCGGCCCCTGCATGGTGCAGGACACCTGTAACACGGGACACCTGTTGCAGGTCATCGTCGACGACCGCAGCTCGCGCAGCTCGCGGATACTGGTGCTGTACAATGTGACTTCGGAAAAAATCGTCTCCTACCTCGGCGACATGCCTCCCAACGAGGACTACTACGAGGATATGCAATATCTCTCGCTGCTCGGCGAAGAGAACGGAGAACACCCCGAACGACTCGTATCGGGAGTAATGCGTATCGCCGTGACCGACGGGCAACCGGCGGCCAAAGACAGTATGCTCGGCCAGTTCGGCGTCGACCTGACCAACTGCGCGGCCGAAGGCAAACTCGACCCGGTGATCGGCCGGGACGCCGAAATCGAACGGGTGATCCAGATCCTCGGCCGGCGCAAAAAGAACAACCCGGTGCTGATCGGCGAAGCGGGCGTCGGGAAGTCGGCCATCATCGAAGGGCTGGCGCTGCGGATCACGCAGAAGAAAGTCCCGCACGCACTGCTGCACAAACGGATCTTCTCGCTGGACGTCGCCTCGCTGGTCGCAGGGACGAAATACCGCGGACAGTTCGAAGAACGGATCAACCTGTTGCTGAAGGAACTCTCCGGCAGCGACGTGATCCTCTTTATCGACGAAATCCACACGATCGTCGGCGCCGGCAGCACGCAAGGGTCGCTCGACACAGCCAACATCCTGAAACCGGCGCTGGCCCGGGGCGAACTGCAGTGCATCGGAGCCACCACCCTGAGCGAATACCGCGAAAATATCGAAAGCGACAGCGCGCTGGAGCGGCGTTTTCAGAAGATCATCGTGGAACAGCCGTCGGCCGAAGAAACGCTGTGTATGCTGAACAACATCAAGAAACACTACGAATCGCACCACTGCGTTCATTATACCGAAGCGGCGCTGGAAGCCTGCGTCCACCTGACGCAACGCTACGTGCCCGACCGCTTCTTCCCGGACAAAGCGATCGACGTGATGGACGAAGCGGGCAGCCGCGCCCACGTGTTCAAAGTCAAGACGCCCGAACCGCTGGCCTCGATGGAACGCGACGTCGAGACGGTATGCGCCGAAAAGAACCGAGCGATCCGAATGCAGAATTACGACGCGGCCGCCACGCTGAAAAACCGTGAAAGCGCGCTGCGCAGCCGCCTGCAGGAGATGGAAACGCAGTGGAAAGAGCAGATGACCCGATGTCCGGTAGAGATCGACGAGCAGGCGATCTGCGAAGTGGTCGCTTCGATGACGGGTATTCCGGTAACGCGCATTTCGGACAGCGAACAACGCCGGCTCAAAGAGATGGACGCTCACCTCGCATCGGTCGTCATCGGACAGGACGAGGCCGTTTCCCGCGTAACGCGGGCCATCCGCCGCAGCCGGGCCGGGCTGAAGGACGCCAACCGTCCGATCGGCGTATTCATGTTCGTCGGGCCGACCGGCGTCGGCAAGACCCATGTTGCCAAACAACTGGCCAAATACCTGTTCGACAGCGAGGAAGCGATGATCCGCATCGACATGAGCGAATATTCCGAGAAGCACAACGTAAGCCGCCTGATCGGTTCGCCTCCGGGCTACGTCGGCTACGGCGAAGGAGGACAACTAACCGAAAAAGTACGGCGCCGCCCTTACTGCGTACTGCTGTTCGACGAGATCGAAAAAGCGCACAGCGACATATTCAACCTGATGCTGCAGATTTTCGACGAAGGCCGACTGACCGACGGACTGGGACGCCTGATCGATTTCCGCAATACGATCATCATCATGACCTCGAACGTGGGATCGCGGGAGGTTATGCAACGCGGCAAAAGCGTAGGCTACAATACGACCCGCAAGCCGACATCCGACGACCGGAACAGGGAGTCGCTCTACCGCAAGAACCTCGAACGGAACTTCGCCCCGGAATTCATCAACCGGATCGACGACATCGTAACGTTCGGAACCCTGACCGAAAAAGACGTCCTGCGGATCATCGACATCGAACTCGGCAGCCTGAACAGGCGGATCGCCGACCAGGGTTACACGGTCGAAGTGAACAACGCGACCAAACGGTGTCTGGTACGCGAAGGGTACGACCCGCACTACGGAGTCCGCTCGCTGAAACGGGTGTTGCTCGACAAAGTGGAAGACCCGCTGGCCGAACTGATCATATCGGGCGAGGTGCACGAGGGCGACCGGATCATGGTCGACTGCAAAAACGGCCAGATCAAATTCACGGTGGTTCCCGGAAACGAAACGCGCACCATAGCCTCCTGAACCGGATAAACACCTTCTATCGAACTCACGAAGAGGCGGAAACCAATGGTTTCCGTCTCTCTTTTTTATGTCGTCCCCGGCGCTTCGGTTGCCAATCCGAAAGATTCGACCTACCTTTGCACTCCGCAAACCGCAACCGCATGAACCGTACCGCCAGCCTCCGCAAGTGGATCCCGCAATACAAAGCCAACCTCGCGCTGGCCGGTCCGGTCGTGCTGTCTCAGATAGGTCAGGTCATCGTACAACTGTCGGACAACCTGATGGTCGC
The DNA here is from genome assembly GCF_027665465.1 of Candidatus Alistipes pullistercoris. Classification (NCBI taxonomy): domain Bacteria; kingdom Pseudomonadati; phylum Bacteroidota; class Bacteroidia; order Bacteroidales; family Rikenellaceae; genus Alistipes; species Candidatus Alistipes pullistercoris. The sequence continues at coordinate 106,263 of NZ_JAQDED010000001.1, forward strand.
TCGGCTGGGCGCGCTGCCGCTGGCGGCGGTATCGTTCGGCGGAGCCGTCTTCACGATCTTCTTGTTCTGGGGCACCGGTCTGTCGCTCGGCCTGACGCCGCTGACCGGCGAAGCCTATGCGCAGCGGAAAATCCGCACCACCGCAGGACTGCTGCAAAACGCGCTGGTACTCTACTCGCTGGTCGGTCTGCTGCTATTCGGCGTCCTGTGGATGCTGGGCGACCTGCTGGAATACATGGGACAATCGCCGGAGGTGGTGCGGCTGGCCGTTCCTTATTACCGTTACCTGGCATGGAGCATCATTCCCTATATGGTCTACCTCTCTTTCAAGCAATTCCTGGAAGGAGTCGGAAATACGCGCACCGGCATGGCCGTCGTGCTGATCGCCAACGCAATCAACATCGTATTCAACTATTTGCTGATATTCGGCAAAGGCGGATTTCCGGAACTCGGAGCCGCCGGGGCGGGACTCTCCACGCTGATTTCACGGATCTGTATGCCGCTGTTCATGCTGGCCTACTTCCTGTGGAACCAGTCGGTGCGCCGCTATTTCGCCTTCTTTTCCCGTACCGTCCAAACGTGGAGAAACATCCGCCGACTGCTGTCGGTCGGACTGCCCATTTCGGTGCAGGTCGTGCTGGAAGTGATGGCTTTCGCCCTGTCGTCGATCATGATGGGCTGGATCGGCCCTTCGGAACTGGCCGCACACCAGATCGTACTGTCGGTCGGCACGATGGCCTACATGATGCAGGTCGGCATTTCGACGGCGACTACCATCCTGGTCAGTCATGCCTACGGTCGCAAAGACAGGCAAGGCATACGGCTCGCCGCCGCCGGTTCGTGTCATCTGGGGCTCGCTTTCGCGGTCGTCACGATGAGTTGCCTGATCCTGTTCCGATACCGGATCCCGATGCTGTTCACCGACGATGCGGCCGTCGTGGCCATCGCGGGCCAGCTTTTTATCTTCGCCGGGCTGTACCAACTGTCCGACAGTTTGCAGATCATCCTGGTAGGCGTATTGCGCGGTATGCAGGACGTAGCGGTACTGATGAGTTACTCGTTCGTCTCCTACCTGCTGATCAACCTGCCGGTCGGCTACCTGTGTGCCTTCACGCTCGGCATAGGGCCTTCGGGCCTGTGGATCGGGTTCATCTTCGGACTCAGTATCGCCGCATGGCTCTATTACCGCCGCTACCGCAAACTGTCCCGCCGGCAATCGCCCGGACACGGCGGCGACCGTCCGCTTACGGCTCCCGTTTAAGCGGAATCTCGTAACTCGCCCCTTCGACGGCGGCTTCCGCCGCTGCGAATATGCCGCGGGCCTCTTCTACGAGCAGGCTCTCATCCTTATACCGGGACGAAAAGTGTCCGATGAGCAACCGGCGCGCGCCGGCTTTCTCCGCGACCTGCGCAGCTTGCACCGTCGTCGAATGCCCGGTCTGTCGGGCCAACGCTTTATCCCCGGCGGCGAAAGTCGCTTCGTGATACAGCAGATCGACCCCCCCGACCAGCCCGGCCGCACGCGCCGAAGGCAGCGTATCGCTCAGGTAGGCGTAACTGCGCCCCCGGTAAGGCAAATAGGTAAGTTCACCGTTCGGAATCGTCTCGCCGCTGTCCAGCGCGACATCCTCGCCGCGTTTGGCGGCGACACACTGCGCGATCCCGAGCCCATACCGCGCGACCGCCTCTTTGCGGACATTCAGCGGCGGCGTCTTCTCCCGAAACAGGAATCCGGCGGCGGGCACCCGGTGACGCAGCGGCACCGAACGGACTTCGAGCACTTTGTTCTCGTAAATCAACTCGCTGCGGCGCGTCCGCACTTCGTTCCATCGGATTTCATACGGCAACTCCGTATCGAAATAACGCCGGTGGGCCGCCAGGATCTCGTCGAACGGCCGCGGCGCGAAAATCTGCAACGGCGTGCGGCGCCCCGTCAGCCCGAGCGTCGAAATCAGCCCGAAAAGCCCGTAAACATGATCGCCATGCAGATGCGAAATAAATACCGCATTTATTTTCAGCGGGTTGATCCCGCAGCTCATCAACCGGGCCTGGGTTCCCTCCCCGCAATCGACCAAAAAAAACTGCTCATGTACGTTCAGTACATGAGCAGAGGGATTCCGTCTCGGAGTCGGCAGAGCCGAACCGCTACCCAATATGGTAACCCGAAACGTCATAGTAATTCATATTATTCGGCCTTTTCAGCTTCTTTTTTCGGTTTGGCTTCGGCTGCGCTCTCTTCCATACGAGCTTTCAGTTCGGCCAGCGAAGAGATGTCGCCGAGAGTCGTCTTTTCGACCGACGCGTTGATCTTCTTCACGGATTCCTTCGCTGCGTCGTCGGCCTTACGGCGTTCGTTCTTTTCTGCCTGTGCCTCCTGTTTTTTCACCTCTTCGAAAATACGGGTGTGCGACAACAGAATCCGCTTGGTAGCTTTCGAGAATTCGAGCACCTTGAAATCGAGCGTTTCGCCCTCTTTGGCGGTCGTCCCGTCTTCCTTCACCAACTGCCTGGAACCGGCAAAACCTTCCACGTTGTCGCCCAGCGAAATGATGGCGCCCTTTTCGGTCAGTTCGGAAACGGTTCCCCGGTGGATCGAATCGACGGCAAACTGCGCTTCGAACGCGTTCCACGGATTGTCCTCGAGCTGTTTGTGACCGAGGCTCAGACGACGGTTGTCCTTGTCGATTTCGAGAACGACCACTTCGATCTCAGCGCCGATCTGCGTAAATTCGGCCGGATGCTTGATCTTCTTCGTCCAACTCAGATCCGAAATGTGGATCAGGCCGTCGATACCTTCTTCGATCTCCACGAACACGCCGAAGTTAGTAAAGTTACGCACTTTGGCGGTATGTCTCGAACCGACGGCGTATTTCTTCTCGATATCGGCCCACGGATCGGGAGTAAGCTGCTTGATGCCGAGCGACATCTTGCGTTCTTCGCGGTCGAGCGTCAGGATAACGGCTTCCACTTCGTCGCCCACCTTCATAAATTCCTGAGCGGAACGCAGGTGTTGGCTCCACGACATTTCCGAAACGTGGATCAGACCTTCTACGCCCGGAGCAATTTCGATGAACGCGCCGTAATCGGCCATAACCACCACTTTGCCTTTTACCTTGTCGCCGACTTTCAGTTCGGTATCCAGGGCATCCCACGGATGCGGAGAAAGCTGCTTCAGACCCAGAGCGATACGTTTTTTGGCATCGTCGAAGTCGAGGATCACGACATTGAGCTTTTCGTCCAGGTGAACGATCTCTTCGGGATGGTTCACGCGGCCCCAACTCAGATCGGTAATGTGGATCAAACCGTCTACGCCGCCCAGGTCGATGAATACGCCGTAGGAAGTGATGTTCTTGACGGTACCTTCGAGAATCTGTCCTTTTTCGAGCTTGGACATGATCTCCTTCTTCTGCGCTTCGAGCTCGGCCTCGATCAGTGCTTTATGCGAAACAACCACGTTGCGGAACTCCTGGTTGATCTTCACGACCTTGAATTCCATCGTTTTATCCACATAGATATCGTAATCGCGGATCGGTTTCACGTCGATCTGCGAACCCGGCAGGAACGCTTCGATGCCGAATACGTCGACGATCATACCGCCCTTGGTGCGACACTTGATGTAACCCTTGATCACTTCGTCTTTTTCGAGGGCCTCGTTCACGCGATCCCACGAACGCAACTGACGCGCCTTTTTGTGCGAAAGGAGCAATTGGCCTTTCTTATCCTCGGCGCTCTCTACGTAAACTTCCACTTTCTCGCCTACGGCCAGTTCGGGATTGTATCTGAATTCGCCGATCGGAATGATGCCTTCCGATTTATAACCGATGTTCACGACCACTTCGCGCTTGTTCAGACCGATCACGGTACCTTCGACCACTTCGCCGACCTGCACTTTCGAGAGCGTTTGGTCGTATTTGGCCTCGATGTTTTCCTTAGAGTCGTTGTAAACCCCCAGATCGTGTTCGTAAGCATCCCAATCGAACGAGTCGAGATTTACGGGAGCGGCTGCCACCGGTTGAGCGGCTTTTTTCTTTTCCTGATTTTCGTTGTTAGCTGTCATTTGTGTGTTTTGCAAATTAATACGTTAGACATTATTTATAGAGCTTTGACAACAAAGCGGTGCAAAGATAATAAATTATGAAGGATTCACAATAAAGAACGCCTTTGCGGCCCTAAAAAACCTTCTTTATTTGAATATTATTCCCGAAGTCCGTATCTTTATATACTTGTTTCACGCTTTACAACGTTTTATCTTTACTCAATCAAACATGATTATGAACGACACCGTAAAAATATTTTGCGAAAACACGGGCGCCAACCTATTCGTCAACCAGGGCACCAGCCTGCTGCAGGTCGCGCAGATGCTGTCGCTGGAAAAAGGGAACGACACCCCGCTGCTGGCGGCTTACGTCGACAACCGCCTCAAAGAACTCTCTTACCGGATCTATTCGCCGCTGACCGTCCGCTTTATCGACATCACGCATTTCGAAGGTATGCGCGTTTACCAGCGGACGCTCTTCTTCATTCTGGACAAAGCGGTATGCGACCTGTTCCCGGATCGGAAGCTCCACATCAAACATGCCGTGGCGAAGGGCTTTTACTGCGAGATAGAGGGCATGGAAGATATTCCGGAAACCGAAATAGGCCGGATCAAAGAGCGTATGCAGGACATCATCGGACAGAACATTCCGATCGTGCGTCAGCGCGTGACCTGCGAAGAGGCCGTGGAGACGTACCGCCAAATGGGACTCGAAGACAAGATCGCCCTACTCGTCACGCGTCCGCACCTGTACGTCACCCTCTACAAGATGGCCGACATCGTCGGTTATTTCTACGGGGGACTCGCCATTTCGACCGGATACATCCACCTGTTCGACCTGCACAAATACTATAAAGGGTTCCGGGTGGCCGTACCGGACCGCACCGCGCCGACGCAGCTCGAAAAAGAGGTGCCGCAGAGCAAAATGTTCAAGATTTTCAAGGAATACGCGCGCTGGGTCGATATCATCGGCGTCTCGAACATCGGGGCGCTCAACTCGAAGATTCTCGAAGGCAAAGGCGGCGAGCTGATCCGCATGGGCGAGGCCCTGCACGAAAAAAGCGTGGGTTACATCGCCGACCGGGTAGCCATACAGCACCAGAAAGGCGGGGCGAAGATCGTGCTGATCTCGGGTCCTTCGTCGAGCGGCAAGACGACTTTCTCGAAACGGCTCGGCATCCAGCTCAGCATCCTCGGTATGCACCCGGTGCTGATCTCGCTCGACGACTACTTCGTCGAACGCGAAAAAACCCCGCGCGACGAAAAGGGCGATTACGATTTCGAGGCCCTCGAAGCGGTCGACGTGGAACTGTTCAACGACCATCTGAACCGGCTGCTGAAAGGCGAAACGGTACGAATCCCGCGTTACAACTTCATCACCGGGAAACGGGAGTTCCACGAACAGCCGCTGCAAATGGAAGAGCGCTCGGTGCTCGTCATCGAAGGAATCCACGGCCTGAACCCGAAACTCACGCCGCACGTCGCCGCCGACATGAAGTTCAAAATTTACGTCTCGGCGCTCACGTCGATCGCCATGGACAACCTGAACCGCATCGCCACGACCGACAGCCGGCTGATCCGCCGCATCGTGCGGGATCACCGTACCCGCGGCAACAGCGCTACCGACACGTTGCGTCGCTGGGAAAGCGTCCGCCGCGGGGAAGACAAGCATATTTTCCCGAACCAGGAACAGGCCGACCTGATGTTCAACTCGTCGCTTTTTTATGAACTCTCCGTACTGAAAGACTACGTGCGGCCGCTGCTGCGCGAAGTTCCGGACACGGTGCCCGAATTCGGCGAAGCGCATCGGTTGCTGAAATTCCTCGATCACTTCACCTCGATGGACCGATTCGAAGCGGAGATCCCGCCGACCTCCATCCTGCGCGAATTTATCGGCGGAAGCTGTTTCGAATACTAAAGAAAGACATATTCCCGGCGCAAGCGTAACATCCTGCCGGACAGCTTTCTGCGCGAACTTATCAAAAATTGTTCAAAATTTCCGGGGACGACGGAGGGGTTCCGCGCCGTAATTCGCTGCGGATTACTACCTTTGTCTCTCGTTTTACCACTGCAACGCTGAACGCATGTCACAAGACCCATTCATCAAACGCCATATCGGAACCGACGAACGCGGAGTGTCCGAGATGCTCCGCACGATCGGAGTCCGTAGCACCGAAGAGCTGATCGAACAGGTGATTCCGGACGCGATCCGACTGAAAAAACCGCTAAACCTGCCTCCGCAAGGAATGAGCGAATACCAATTCGCCGCCCATATCCGCGCGATTGCCGGCAAAAATAAGCTCTACCGCAGTCTGATCGGCATGGGCTATTACGGAACGGCTACGCCGGCCGTGATCCAACGGAACGTTTTCGAGAATCCGGCCTGGTATACCTCGTACACGCCTTATCAGGCCGAAATTTCGCAGGGACGGCTGGAAGCGCTGCTGAATTTCCAAACGGCGGTCATTTCGCTGACCGGCATGGAAGTCGGCAACTGTTCGCTGCTGGACGAAGCGACGGCCGCCGCCGAAGCGATGCTGATGATGTACGCCCTGCGTTCGCGCGAAGCGGTCCAACAGGGGCGCAACATTCTGTTCGTCGACGAAAACATCTTTCCGCAAACGTTCGACTTGCTGCTGACGCGCAGCGAACCGTTCGGCATCGAAATCGTCTGCGACAGCTACGACGGGTACGAGTTTTCCGGCCGCGAGTTCGGGGCGATCGTCCAGTACCCGGCAGCGAACGGAGCGATCTGCGATTACGACGATTTCGCCGCAGCAGCACACAGCCGGGGCGTCCTGGTCGCCGCCGTGGCGGACATCCTGGCCCTGGCCCTGCTGAAAGCCCCCGGCGAATGGGGCGCGGACATCGCCGTGGGATCGACCCAACGGTTCGGCCTTCCGATGGGATTCGGAGGCCCGCACGCCGCTTTCCTGACTACGAAGGACGCCTATAAACGGAATATGCCGGGCCGCATCATCGGCGTATCGGTCGATCGGCTCGGCAACAAGGCGCTGCGCATGGCGCTGCAAACCCGCGAACAGCATATCAAGCGCGAACGGGCGACCTCCAATATCTGCACGGCACAGGCGTTGCTGGCCAGTATGGCCGGTTTCTTCGCCGTCTACCACGGGGCGGAAGGGATCCGCCGGATCGCGCTGCATACGCACGGCCATGCGGCGGCGGCGGCGGCGGCACTCGAAAAACTGGGATACGAAACGGCGGCTCGGAACTTCTTCGACACGATCGAAGTGGCGGCCGACGCCGATAAAATACGCACGGCGGCCCTCGAAAGGCAGATGAACTTTTTCTACCCGGACAAGGAACGCGTCCGGATCTCGTTCGACGAACTGTCGACGGCAGACGAAGTGAACGCGATCGTCGCCCTGTTCGCCAAAGCGGCGGGAAAAAGAGCGCCGGTCGTAAAGAAAATCGCCGAAACGGCCGATTTTCCGAAAAACGTACTGCGATCGTCGCCCTACCTGACCGAACCGGTCTTCCAGCGCTACCGCAGCGAAACCGACATGATGCGCTACATCAAGAAACTGGAACGCCGCGACATTTCGCTGGCCGACGGCATGATCCCGCTCGGCTCGTGCACGATGAAGCTGAATCCGGCCGTAACGATGCTCCCGCTGAGCCTGGCCGGACTGGCCGACCTGCACCCGTTCGTCCCGGCCGACCAGGCGGAAGGTTACCGGGAGTTGATCGACGAACTGTCGAAAGACCTCGCGACGATCACCGGAATGGACGCCGTATCGCTTCAGCCGAATTCGGGCGCCAACGGCGAATATTCCGGCCTGATGGTAATCCGCGCCTACTACCAGAGCCGCGGACAGGGCTACCGCAACGTCGCGCTGATCCCCGCTTCGGCGCACGGCACCAACCCCGCTTCGGCCGCCATGGCCGGTATGCGAATCGTGACCGTGGCCTGCGACACGAACGGGAACATAGACATCGACGACCTGCGAGCCAAAGCAGGCCGATACGCCAGCGAACTCTGCTGCATCATGGTGACCTACCCGTCGACGCACGGAGTCTTCGAAAGCCGTATCCGCGAGATCGTGGACATCGTGCACGACAACGGCGGACAGGTCTATATGGACGGAGCGAATATGAACGCGCAGGTCGGGCTGACCAACCCCGGATACATCGGGGCCGACGTTTGCCACCTGAACCTGCACAAGACGTTCGCCATCCCGCACGGCGGCGGCGGCCCGGGCGTCGGACCGATCTGCGTCACCCAGCATCTGGCCGAATTCCTGCCGAGCCATCCGCTGGTCGAAACGGGCGGCGAAAACGGAATCACTTCCGTTGCGGCAGCGCCGTTCGGCAGCGCCTCGATTCTGCCGATCACCTACGGCTACATCAAAATGCTTGGCGAAAGCGGCCTGCGACGCGCCACCGAAACGGCGATCGTGCAGGCGAATTACGTGGCATCCGCTTTGAAAGGAGAATACGAAGTGCTCTACACCGGAGAAACCGGACGGGTCGGTCACGAAGCGATCCTCGACCTGCGCCATTTCCGCAAAGATTACGGCACGGAATGCGCCGATATCGCACGCAGGCTGATGGACTACGGATTCCATGCGCCTACCCTTTCGTTCCCCGTCCCCGAAACGCTGATGGTGGAACCCACCGAAAGCGAACCGAAGGCCGAGTTGGATCGTTTCATGGAAGCGCTCGTACGGATCAAACGGGAGTGCGAAGAGATCCGCGACGGGAAGGCCGATGCGGACGACAACGTCGTGAAAATGGCGCCGCACACGGCAGCGGAAGGCTGTGCGGACGATTGGAGTCATCCTTACGGCCGCGAAAAGGCCTTTTATCCGCTGCGCCGGCTCCGCGAAAACAAATTTTTCCCGTATGTCAGCCGGATCGACGGCGGCTACGGGGATCGTAATCTTTGCTGCACCTGCGGCATCTTGTATGAAACCGAATAAATATTTACTTAAAAAAAGATAAAATGAAAATTGGAGAAAAAACATTCGTGGCTCTGAGCTACCAGCTGAAAGTCGACGGTCAGGTCGTTGAAACGGTCAAAGCCGAGAGCCCTTTGCAATTCGTATACGGAACCGGCTTCCTGCTGCCGGCATTCGAGGCGAACCTCGCCGGACTGGGCAAAGGCGATCCTTTCGCATTCCGCCTGGACGCCGCCAACGCTTACGGCGAAGTGATTCCGGACGCCGTGGTCGAACTGCCCAAAGAGGTCTTCATGGTCGACGGTAAAATCGAGGACGGTATGCTCGAAATCGGCAACCAGCTTCCGATGAGCGACAACCAGGGCAACCGGCTGGTCGGCGTCGTGAAAGCGGTCGGCAACGACAGCGTAACGATGGACTTCAACCACCCGATGGCCGGCAAAGCGCTGGAATTTTCGGGGACGATCGTCGAAGTGCGCGAAGCCACGCCGGAAGACATGATGACGGGGCATCCCGCCGGGGGATGCGACTGCGGATGCGGAGACGGTTGCGATCACGAACAGGGGAACGGCGGCTGCGGCTGCGGTTGTCACTAAAAAAATCTTTCGAATTTACGGATACAATCCGTAACCGCATACAAAAGGCAGGCCCCTCACGGGGCCTGCCTTTTACATATTCCGACTCCGGCTAAACAGCTGTCCATTACGAGATAACCGCTCTTCAAGCAGAAGAGGAAGCGGCCTTGCGGGCGCTTCCTCTTCTTTGCCCCGGCGACAGCCGGAAAACAGTCTTATTTCTTGTAAATCTTCGTATACCCGTAGATCGCCTCGTCGCCCAGTTCTTCTTCGATGCGGAGCAACTGATTGTACTTGGCCATCCGGTCGGAACGGCTCAGCGAACCGGTCTTGATCTGGCCCGAATTGGTAGCTACCGCGATATCCGCGATCGTTGCGTCCTCGGTTTCGCCCGAACGGTGAGACGTAACCGAAGTGTAACCGGCGCGGTGAGCCATTTCGATCGCATCGAGCGTTTCTGTCAGCGACCCGATCTGGTTCACTTTGATCAAAATCGAATTGCCGCAGCCCATCTCGATCCCTTTTTTCAGGAATTCCACATTCGTTACGAACAAATCGTCGCCGACCAACTGGCACTTGTCGCCGATCTTGTCGGTCAGCGCTTTCCAGCCGTCCCAGTCGTTTTCGCTCATACCGTCCTCGATCGAGTCGATCGGGTACTTCGCGATCAGCTGTTCGAGGTAAGCGACCTGTTCGGCAGAGGTGCGTTTTGCACCTTTGGCGCCTTCGAACTTGGTATAGTCGTAAATACCGTCTTTGTAGAACTCGGAAGAGGCGCAGTCCATACCGATGGCCACATCGCCGCCTTCGCACTTGCGGCCCGGCTTGTAACCGGCTTTCTTAATCGCCTCGATGATCGATTCCAGCGCGTCTTCGGTACCGTTCAGAGCCGGAGCGAAACCGCCCTCGTCGCCTACGGCCGTACTCAGTCCGCGGTCGTGCAACACTTTCTTCAGCGCGTGGAACACCTCGGCGCCCATGCGCAGCCCTTCCCGGAACGAAGCGGCTCCGACCGGACGGATCATAAATTCCTGGAACGCGATCGGAGCGTCCGAATGCGAACCGCCGTTGATGATATTCATCATCGGAACAGGCAGCGTCTTGGCGTTCGTTCCACCGATATAGCGGTACAGCGGCATACCGAGCAAATTGGCCGCGGCATGAGCGCAAGCCAGCGACACGCCGAGAATCGCATTGGCGCCGAGGTTGCTCTTGGTAGCGGTTCCGTCGAGCGCGATCATCGTTTTGTCGATGCCGACCTGATCGGTCACCTGCATGCCGAGAATCTCCTTGGCGATGATTTCATTCACATTCTGAACGGCCTTCAGCACGCCTTTTCCGCCATAACGCCCCTTGTCGCCGTCGCGCAGTTCGAGCGCTTCGTTTTCGCCGGTAGAGGCTCCGGACGGAACGGCTGCACGGCCGACAGCCCCGCTTGCGGTAGTTACTTCCACTTCAATCGTCGGATTTCCTCTCGAGTCGAGGATTTCCCTTGCATGAACACTGATAATCTGTCCCATGACAATTTTCCTTAAATTAGTTTATAATCGGTTTATCTGTTTCGATCGCAATGCCGCCACCTAAGGGGCCCCTCGTATTTCCAACGCTTTTACCGGCGAATACCCGGCATCAGCAGAAATCGAAAACGCTTCAAAGATAGTGCATCGCGCCGGATTAAACAAGTTTTACAACGTGTCGTTTCCCTGAATCCGGTAAAAAATGCGTCGGAATATTGTCTGTTTTCCGGAGAATTTCGACCGGAAATCCGTACGACATCGGCTCCGGCCGACCTCAATATTCCGCTTCCGGTCCAGCACAGATACGAAACAGACCGTGACTTAATCCCGCATCGTAAAGTCTTTTTTCGCCTCCGCCCGGTCGGCGCACGTTTCGCCGGTATCGAGCGCCAGCGGCTTTTCCCCTTCACAAACCGCGCCATAAAATCCAGGATTGCCTTCCGGAAATCGCACATCGGAATCTCGGCCATGTCGTGATCCACATTCCCGGCGGCGTAAAAACAAAAGGGCCCGCATCTTCCGGAAACCGCGCGGTCAGGTATTCGGCTCGAAGCAACCGACCTCCCCCGAACGTCGTCCGGCCGAACGGCACGTATCCCTCCGCATTTCGGCAGCCGTACCGGCATAAAACAAGAGCGGGGATTCTTGGAATCCCCGCTCTTCGTATGAAGCAACGTTTTATTAAGCCTTTTCTTCGGCAGGAGCCTCTTCCGCCGCTTTTTTAGCAGCGGGCTTTTTTGCGGCGGCCTTCTTTGCAGGCGCTTTCTTGACCTCTTCCGCAGGAGCCTCGGTATCGGTAGCGACCGTTTCCGCAGCGGCTTCGACCGGTTCGGCAGCTTTCTTAGCACCCGAACGGCTACGACGCGTTTTCGGTTTTTCAGCCACTTTCGCCTCCTTCGTGTAGGTTTCGTTGAAGTCTACCAGTTCGATGAAGCACATCTCGGCAGCATCCCCCAAGCGAAAACCGGTCTTCAGAATCCGGCAGTAACCGCCCGGACGGTCGGCGATCTTCGGAGCGATCTCGCGAAACAGCTCGGCAACGGCTTGCTTGTCCTTCAGGTAGCTGAAAACAACACGACGCGAATGAGTCGTATCCAGTTTGGATTTGGTAATCAACGGCTCGACGTACATTCTCAGAGCCTTTGCTTTGGCAACCGTCGTATTGATCCGTTTGTGACGGATCAGGGAGTTTGCCAAGTTGGCCAACAGCGCCTTGCGGTGCGCTGCCTGCCGGCCAAGGTGGTTAATTTTTTTGTTATGTCTCATAATTACGTGATCTTAAATTTTTGCTTCCAGGTTAAAAACCGATCCTCCTTCGCCGGGAGTCCGGATCAGACCCGTTACTGTCGCAGTTCCGGTTAATCCTTGTCCAGCTTGTAGATCGATACGTCCATACCGAAATGGAGATTCAGATTCGTCAGCAAATCGTCGAGCTCGGAGAGCGACTTTTTACCGAAGTTTCTGAATTTAAGCAAATCGTTCCGGTTGAAACGCACCAGATCTCCCACGGTTTCCACTTCGGCGGCCTTCAGGCAGTTGAGCGCACGCACCGAAAGATCCTGATCGGAAAGTTTGGTTTTCAACAGCTGACGCATGTGAAGCACATCTTCGTCAAATTCCTCCGTAGCACTGTTTTCCTCGAGGTTCAGTGTAATTTTTTCATCTGAGAAGAGCATGAAGTGATGAATCAATATTTTAGCAGCCTCTTTCAGTGCATCTTTCGGGTGAATGGAACCGTCCGTCGTAATCTCCAAGTTGAGTTTCTCGTAGTCGGTTTTCTGCTCTACACGGTAGTTTTCGACCGAATATTTTACATTCTTGATCGGTGTGTGGATCGAATCGATCGGAAGCAGACCGAACTCCGCGTCGGCGGGACGGTTCTCTTCGGCGGGCACGTATCCGCGCCCTTTGCCGATCGTCAACTCGATTTGCAGCTTTACGTCCGCATCGAGCCGGCAGATCACCAGATCGGGATTCAACACCTTAAAGTTCGTAAGAAAATTCGAAATATATCCGGCCGTGAGTTCGGTCTGGCCGGCTACGCTGACCCGCACCTTTTCACTGTCGGCACTTTCGACGGTTTTAATGAAACGTACCTGTTTGAGATTCAAAATGATCTCAAGCATTCCTTCCATAACACCGGGGATAGCAGCAAATTCATGGTCTACGCCGGCCACTTTCACCGTCGTGATCGCATACCCTTCCAGCGAAGAAAGAAGAATGCGGCGCAGTGCGTTGCCGACCGTCATCCCGAATCCCGGTTCCAGCGGACGAAATTCAAACCGTCCGAAAGAAGAGGTGGATTCGAGCATGATTACCTTTTCAGGTTTTTGAAATGCTAATATTGCCATAATTATTGCTCCTCGATTAAATTACTACTTAGAGTACAGTTCCACGATCAGTTGCTCGTTGACATTCTCCGGAATGTCGGCGCGTTCGGGCTTCGACAGAAACTTGCCCGTCATCTGAGCGCCTTCCCACTCCAGCCATGCGAAACGGCTGCGACGACCGCTGCCCAGAGCGTCCTGAATCACTTCCAACGATTTCGATTTCTCACGTACACCAACCGTATCCCCTTCTTTGAGCGAGTAGGACGGAATATTGACAACGTTGCCGTTCACCGTAATGTGGCGGTGCGACACCAACTGCCGGGCTGCGGCGCGCGTCGGGGCGATCCCCAGACGGTAAACCACATTATCCAGACGGCACTCGAGCAACTTCAGCAGGTTCTCACCGGTGATACCGCCCAGACGAGCCGCAGCTTCGTAAGTCCTGTAGAACTGTTTTTCCTGCACACCGTAAATCGCCTTAGCCTTCTGTTTTTCGAGCAACTGCGTACCGTATTCGGATACTTTCTTGCGTTTACGGGCAAGTCCGTGTTGTCCCGGGGGATAGTTCTTCTTCTCAAGCGCCTTATCCGTCCCGAAAATTGCCTCGCCGAACTTTCTGGCGATTTTTGTTTTTGGTCCTATATATCTTCCCATTGTTAGAAATTTTTCTTGTTTTTCAGAGTTTCCATCCAAAACGTTTCGATCCGTCCAGAGATCGCCGGAACACCGCTGTCGCAACAGCAAAGCCCCGGATATCCCTGAAACCGTCAATTACACGCGGCGACGGTTGGGGGGACGGCATCCGTTATGAGGCAGCGGAGTAACATCGATGATCTCGAGCACTTCGATACCAGCTCCATGGATGGTGCGAATGGCTGATTCACGACCTGCGCCGGGACCTTTCACATACACCTTCACTTTACGGAGTCCCATATCGTATGCAACTTTGGCACAATCCGTTGCCGCTGTCTGTGCTGCATAGGGGGTATTCTTTTTGGAACCTCTGAAACCCATTTTCCCGGCGGAACTCCAACTGATCACTTCGCCGGCTGCATTGGTCAGCGTAATGATTACGTTATTGAAAGTCGAGTGCACATGGGCCATACCTTGAGCGTCAACTTTGACAACCTTCTTTTTAACTGCTCCTGTTTTTTTAGCCATAACTCTCTGATATTACTTAGTTGCTTTTTTCTTGTTAGCTACGGTTTTCTTGCGTCCCTTGCGGGTGCGGGCATTGTTCTTCGTGCTCTGTCCGCGAACGGGAAGCCCCAGACGGTGACGGATCCCACGGTAGCAACCGATGTCCATCAGACGCTTGATGTTCAACTGAACCGACGAACGCAACTCTCCTTCGACTTTGTAACCTTCGCTGGCAATGACGTTACGGATGGCGGCAATATTCTCATCGCTCCAATCCTTCACCTTGAGGTCGTAACTGATCTGTGCTTTCTCAAGGATCGCGCGAGCGGTACTTCTTCCAATACCGTAGATATAGGTCAAGCCTATCTCGCCTCTTTTATTTTTGGGTAAATCTACACCGACAATACGTGCCATAAATGATAATCACTTTTAATTTTTTAACTAACCTTGGCGCATTTTCAACTTGGGATTCTTTTTGCAGATCACATAAAGGCGGCCTTTACGCTTCACGATCTTGCAATCCTCGCTTCTCTTTTTGATGGATGTTCTAACTTTCATTTTTCAGACATCTTAATGTGTGTGTGTTGTAAATCGCGACATTCCCTCCCGGGTTTGTCCTCTCATGTAGCCGGGCTACCTATTTGTAGCGGAACGAGATGCGCCCCTTCGTCAAATCGTAAGGAGACATCTCCACTTTCACTTTATCCCCCGGTAAGATCTTGATGTAGTGCATCCGCATCTTCCCGGAAATATGGGCGGTAATCACATGGCCGTTGTCGAGTTCCACCCGGAACATCGCATTGGACAACGCTTCGATAATGGTTCCGTCCTTTTCAATAGCAGCTTGTTTCGCCATAGAGCTTAGTTGTTAATTGCTTTTTCGATAATTCCGAAATCCGTCAGGACATCGGGCCCGTTCTCGGTAATCGCCACGGCAAACTCGAAATGAGCCGCCGGTTTGCGATCCCGCGTACGCACCGTCCAGCCGTCGCGTTCGAAAACGATATCACGTTTCCCCATGTTGATCATGGGTTCGATACAGATGACCATGCCCGCTTTCAGCAGCGGCCCCCGGCCTCTGGCTCCGTAATTGGGTACCTGGGGATCTTCGTGCATTTTGCGGCCGAGGCCGTGTCCCACCATCTCCCGTACCACGGAGTATCCGTGCTTTTCGGCATGTTCCTGCACAGCATTGCCGACATCGCCTACGCGATTGCCGGGTTTCGCCTGTGCGACCCCTTTATAAAGAGCCTCTTTGGTGACTCTGAGCAGACTCTCCGCTTCCGGAGCAATCTCCCCTACAGCAAACGTGTAGGCAGAATCACCACAAAACCCCTTCATAAATGTGCCACAATCCACCGAAAGAATATCGCCTTCTTTCAAAACGGTTTTCGAAGAGGGAATCCCGTGTACAACCTGTTCGTTGACCGACATGCAAAGCGTGTTCGGAAAACCGTTGTATCCGAGAAAACTGGGAACAGCCCCGTGGCTGCGGATAAAATCTTCGGCTATTTTATCCAACTCGAGGGTCGTCACGCCCGGCTTGATGTGCTTAGCCAGTTCAGCCAACGTAGCGCTCACGAGCAAGTTGTTCTCCCGGAGTAATTCGATCTCTTCGTGTGTCTTCAGATATATCATAAAACCAAATCCGCTTAAGCGCTTCTGCCCTTGATCCGTCCGGTCTTCATCAAACCGTCGTAGTGACGAAGGAGCAGGTAGCTTTCAATCTGCTGCAGGGTGTCGAGAATAACGCCCACCAGGATCAGCAGCGAGGTTCCGCCATAGAACAGCGCAAACTGATTGTTGATTCCGAGTTTCATCGCAAAAGCGGGCAGAATCGCCACGATCGCAAGGAAAACGGAACCCGGCAGCGTGATCCTCGTCATGATGGTATCGAGGTAATCGACCGTTTTCTTGCCGGGTTTCACGCCCGGGATAAAACCGCCGTTACGTTTCATATCCTCCGCCATCATGTTGGGATTCACGGTAATTGCTGTATAGAAATAGGTAAATGCCACAACCAGTAATCCGAACACCAGATTGTACCAAAAACCCGAATAGTTGCTGAATGCCGTACCGATCGCACTGGTCGATTCGAACTTGCTGAACAGGGCGGGAATGAACATCAACGCCTGAGCGAAGATGATCGGCATCACGCCTGCCGCATTGATTTTCAGCGGAATGTACTGACGGACGCCACCATACTGTTTGTTGCCTACGATCCGTTTGGCATACTGCACCGGAATCTTGCGGACAGCCTGTACCAGAGCGATCGTAGCCGCGAAAACCAGGAACAACAGCGCCAGTTCGACGATCAGCATCACGAAACCACCGGTAGATTCCGTAAAACGGGTATTCAACTCGGCCATCAGCGCGTGCGGCAGCCGGGCGATGATTCCCACCATGATGATCAGCGACACGCCGTTTCCGATCCCCTTATCGGTAATCTTCTCGCCGAGCCACATCACGAACATCGTACCGGCAATCAGCACGATCGTCGCACTGACGGTGAACAATGCGCCGGAACCCAATACGAAAGCATAAGGTTGCAGCGTACCGTGCAAATTGGCCAGATAGGCCGGAGCCTGCAGCAACAGCACGATAATGGTCAGGTAGCGGGTCCACTGGTTGATTTTGCGGCGGCCGCTCTCCCCTTCTTTCTGCAGTTTCTGGAAGTAGGGAACTACGATTCCGAGCAACTGGATTACGATCGAAGCAGAGATATAGGGCATAATTCCGAGCGCGAAAATCGAGGCGTTGCTGAATGCTCCTCCGGAGAAGATATTCAGCAGCCCCAGCAATCCGTTGCCATCCACCTGACTCTGAAGGTCGTTCAGAGCAGCCGGATTGATACCCGGAATCACCACAAAACTACCGAAGCGATATACAAGAAGCAAAGAGAGCGTAAAGAGGATTCTCTTGCGCAGCTCTTCGATCTTGAATATATTCTTGATGGTCTCGATTAGTTTTTTCATTACTGAAAAGTTAGAGTTTTACAACCTTACCCTGCTGTGCTTCGATAGCAGCCGCAGCCGATTTTGAAAATGCATGCGCGGTAACTTCGAGCGCTACGGAAAGCGTTCCGTTGCCAAGGATTTTGACCCGGTCGTTTTTCGAAATGAAACCGGCTTCGATCAACGTTTCCACATCGATGCTCTTCAGGGAATTCTTGGTTGCCAGCTCTTCCAGAACACCGAGGTTAATCCCTTTGTATTCCACTCTTTTCAGGTTCGTAAAACCGTATTTGGGCAAGCGTCT
Organism: Candidatus Alistipes pullistercoris; assembly: GCF_027665465.1. Lineage (NCBI taxonomy): Bacteria > Pseudomonadati > Bacteroidota > Bacteroidia > Bacteroidales > Rikenellaceae > Alistipes > Candidatus Alistipes pullistercoris. The sequence goes on from NZ_JAQDED010000001.1 coordinate 124,041, forward strand.
CTGCAAAGGCATCTGGCCTCCTTCGAAACCTAATTTCGAAGAGTATCCCGAACGCGACTGAGCGCCGTTGCGTCCACGCGTCGCCGTTCCGCCATGTCCGGATCCCTGACCGCGGCCGATCCGTTTTTCTTTGCCGGTCGACCCTTCTGCGGGCTTTAAATTACTAAGATTCATCCGTTTTTCTGTTATTTACCGACCCGGAGCCGCCTCGTGGCCGCCCCTTCGCGGTGGATTAGAATAACTATTTTACTTCTTCAATTTTTACGAGGTGCTTCACTTTTGCGATCATGCCCAGTATGATAGCCGAATCATCGTGCTCAACGGTCTGATTGATCTTGCGAAGTCCCAGCGCATCGAGGTTCCTTTTCTGGAGTGCAGACGAACCGATGCGGCTTTTGATCTGTGTGATTTTCAATTTAGCCATTTCCTGACGAATTATCCGTTAAATACTGTGTCGAGTGATACGCCGCGCACTTGAGCCACGCTGTATGCATCGCGCAGTTCCAACAGTGCGGCAACGGTGGCTTTCACCAGGTTGTGCGGGTTCGACGAACCTTTGCTCTTCGCAAGCACGTTGCGGATACCGACGCTCTCAAGCACGGCACGCATGGCGCCTCCGGCGATTACGCCGGTACCGGGAGCGGCCGGACGGATCATCACCAGCGAACCGCTGTAACGGGCTTCCTGTTTGTGCGGGATCGTTCCGTGCAGCACGGGAATTTTAACAAGGTTTTTCTTCGCATCTTCAACCCCTTTGGCAATGGCGGAGGTCACTTCGCCGGCTTTGCCGAGGCCGTAGCCTACGACGCCGTTTTCGTTACCTACCACAACGATTGCCGAAAAGCTGAATGTGCGACCACCCTTGGTTACCTTGGTAACGCGCTGGATGCTTACGAGCCGGTCTTTCAGCTCGAGGTCGCTTGTTCTCACCTTTTTTATGTTCGTATTTGACATATCGCTTAGAATTTAAGACCACCCTCTCTGGCGGCGTCCGCTAACATTTTTACTCTACCGTGATACAGGTATCCGTTTCGGTCGAACGATACTTCGGTGATACCCTTCTGTACGCTGCGTTCGGCGGCCAATTTGCCGACCAGGGCAGCAACCTGCACCTTGTTCAGACCGGCCACTTTTTCTGCCACTTCCTTGTCCCGCGACGAGGCCGCTGCCAAAGTAACACCGTTCAGATCGTCGATAAGCTGTACCGAGATATGCCTGTTGCTTCTGAACACAGACATCCGAGGCTTCTGTGCCGTTCCGCTGACAATCTTGCGAATGCGCAGTTTGATGCGCGCTCTTCTTTCTACCTTATTCAATGACATAATTGTACGATTTTACTATTTAGCATTAGCAGATTTACCAGCCTTGCGACGGAGCTGCTCACCCACGAACTTAATACCTTTCCCTTTGTACGGTTCCGGTTTACGCAACGAGCGGATCTTCGCAGCCACCTGTCCGATGAGCTGTTTGTCGGCGCTTTTCAGCGTCACGATCGGGTTGCCTTTCTTCTCGGTAACGGCTTCCACCTTGACTTCGGGCGGGAGCATCACATAAATATCGTGCGAGTATCCGAGACTCAGTTCGAGAATCTGTCCTTTGGCTTCGGCTTTGAAACCGACGCCGACGAGTTCCTGCTTGATTTCGTATCCTTTCGAAACCCCCACAACCATGTTGTGGATCAACGCACGGTACAGACCGTGCATCGAGCGGTGACGGGGCTGATCGGTCGGACGGGTCACGTGCAACACGTTTCCTTCCACCTTCACGGTAATATCCGGATCAACCTGCTGGCTGAGTTGCCCCAGAGGTCCTTTCACACTCACCACGTTATCGGCGCCAACGGTAACCGTCACACCGGCGGGCAGGTCTACAGGTAATTTTCCAATTCTTGACATTTCTTCTTAATTCATTTGGTTTTCAAAAGTCCTTCCTCCGCGGGTTCGGGCCTCGCGGCATACGGACGACAAACTATCGCGTTTACCTCTTTTACAGATTAATAAACGTAGCACAGTACTTCACCGCCCACATTTTCCTGACGGGCTTTCTTGTCGGTCATAATGCCTTTGGAAGTCGATACGATAGCTATTCCCAGGCCGTTCAGCACACGGGGCATCTCTGCTGCGCTGGCGTAACGGCGCAAACCCGGACGGCTTACCCGCTTAAGGCCTTTGATCGCATTCACCTTGGTTTCCGGATGGTACTTCAAGGCAATTTTGATAACAGCGTGACCCTTCGCATCCTCCTCGAACTTGTAGGCCAGGATATAGCCTTGTTCGAACAGGATCTTCGTGATCGCCTGTTTCATTTTTGAACCGGGAGCTTCAACCACCTTGTGGTTGGCTTTCACCGCGTTTCTGACTCGCGTCAGAAAATCCGAAATTGGATCTGTCATGTTATTAAAATTAGTTATTGTGTAAAAATTACAATTTACAGATTAAAAATCAGGCGCTAAAGGTACGAAAAAAATTCGTAATTCATCACCTAATTTTTAACCCGTAATCGTAAAATATCTACCAGCTCGCTTTCTTCACGCCGGGAATCAGCCCCTGGGAAGCCATTTCGCGGAACTGGATACGGCTGATGCCGAACATTCGCATGTATCCTTTCGGGCGGCCGGTCAGTTTGCAACGGTTGTGCAGGCGGATCGGGTTCGAATTGCGCGGCAGCTTGGCCAGACCTTCGTAATCCCCGGCTTCTTTCAGCGCAGCCCGTTTGGCAGCGTAACGCTCTACCAGTTTGAGGCGTTTCACCTCGCGGGCTTTCATTGATTCTTTTGCCATATTGCTTAGTTCTTTTTAATGTTCTTAAACGGAAGACCGAACTGTTTAAGCAGCGCATAAGCCTCTTCGTCGGTAGCGGCGGACGTCACGAACGTGATCTCCATGCCCAGAATCTTCGTGATCTTGTCGATGTCGATTTCCGGGAAGATAATCTGTTCGGTGATTCCGAGCGTATAGTTGCCCTGACCATCGAATTTGTCGTTAATCCCCTTGAAGTCGCGAATACGCGGCAGCGCCACGGCAACCAGCCTTTCGAGAAATTCGTACATCTTGTTGTGACGCAGCGTCACGCGGGCGCCAATGGTCATTCCCTTACGGAGTTTGAAGTTCGAAATATCCTTTTTGGACTTAGTCGTAACCGCCTTCTGACCGGTGATTTTGCTCAGTTCGTCGAGCGCCGTTTCGATAATCTTCTTATCGGCGACAGCCTGGCCGAGGCCCTGGTTGATCACGATCTTCTCGAGCACGGGAACCTGCATTACGCTGCTGTAACCAAATTCCTTTACAAGCGCAGGCACCACCTGCTCCTTGTACATTTTCTTTAGTGTAGGAACGTAAGTCATTATTTAATCTCCTCCCCTGACTTTTTAGCGTAACGTACTAATTTACCTTCTGCGTCGGCTTTGCGCCCGACACGGGTCGCTTTGCCGCTTTTCGGGTCGATCGGCTGCAGGTTCGAAATATGGATCGGAGCCTCCTGCTTTACGATACCGCCCTGGGGATTCTTGGCGTTGGGTTTGGTGTGCTTGCTGATCATGTTCACACCTTCAACGATCGCGCGCTCGTCGTCGACAAGGATCTGAAGCACTTTTCCCTGCTGACCCTTGCTCTCGCCTGCATTGACGATCACCGTGTCCCCTTTCTTAATATGCAATTTTACTGACATCTTGAAATCTTTTAAAAATTACAATACTTCGGGAGCAAGTGAAATGATCTTCATGTAAGAATCACGCAATTCGCGGGCAACCGGCCCGAAGATACGGGTTCCGCGCATTTCTCCCTGGTTATTCAGAAGCACCACGGCATTGTCGTCGAAACGGATGTAGGATCCGTTGGCGCGTCTGATCTCCTTCTTGGTTCTGACTACGACCGCTTTCGATACCGTACCTTTCTTCACGTCTCCGGAAGGGGTAGCGCTCTTGACGGTCACCACAATTTTATCGCCGATGGACGCGTAACGTTTTCCCGTTCCGCCCAGCACACGGATACAAAGGACTTCCTTCGCTCCGCTGTTATCAGCTACCGTTAGTCTGCTTTCCTGTTGTATCATGACTATTTAGCTCTTTCTATGATTTCTACTAATCTCCAACGCTTCGTCTTGCTGAGAGGTCTTGTTTCGGCAATCCGCACGGTGTCGCCGGGGTTGCAGGTGTTGGTTTCATCGTGAGCGACGAATTTCGACGTCTTGTTCACGAACTTACCGTAGATCGGATGTTTCTCCTTTCTCTTTATGGCAACCGTAACGGATTTATCCATCTTATTGCTGACAACCACCCCGATTCTTTCCTTTCTGAGATTTCTTTCCATGGGTAATTAACTTTTTACGTTTTGCTTTTCGGCAAGGATCGTCATCATGCGGGCAATATCCCTGCGTGCCTTTTTCAATGTGGTCGGGTTCTCTACCGGAGAAACCGAGTGGTTGAGCTTCTGGCGGAGCAGGTTCGCTTTTTCCGCATCGATTCTCTCCTCGATTTCAGCCACGGTAAGTTCTCTTATTTCAGAAGTTTTCATCTCTAAATCGAATTTTCAGTGTAATCTCTTCTTACTACAAATTTAGTGGTGATCGGAAGTTTCTGGGCGCCCAGACGGAGCGCCTCCTGCGCAACTTCCATCGGAACACCTTCCGCTTCGAACAGGATACGGCCCGGAGTAACCGGAGCGACGAATCCTTCGGGAGAACCTTTACCTTTACCCATACGTACCTCGGCAGGCTTCTTCGTGATGGGTTTATCGGGGAATATACGGATCCAGATCTGACCTTCACGTTTCATGCAGCGCACGATGGCCTGACGTGCGGCTTCTATCTGGCGACCGGTTATCCAAGTAGATTCCATAGCCTTGATGCCGAACGAGCCGAACGCAAGCTGAGCTCCGCGCTGTGCGTTGCCCTTCATGCGGCCCTTCTGCATTCTTCTGAATTTGGTTCTTTTTGGCTGTAACATGCTATTATCGCTTTAAGAAGTCCTACTTATTATTTTTTCTTTTTTTGTTATCGCGTCCGCCGCGCGGCTTGTCGCCGCGGTAACCGCCGCCCTGCTGGTTGCCGGCCGATGCCTGCGCATTGACTCCCGAGATCTGGAACAGGTCGCGCTTGTCATATACTTCACCGTTGCAGATCCACACCTTGATCCCCAGAAGACCCACTTTGGTCAGGGCTTCGGAGAGCGCGTAATCTACGTCGGCACGGAACGTGTGCAGCGGAATACGGCCTTCCTTATAGGTTTCGTTACGGGCCATTTCGGCTCCGCCCACGCGACCCGAGATCTGAATCTTGATCCCTTCGGCGCCCATACGCATCGTCGATGCGATGGCGGTTTTGATCGCCCGGCGGTACGAAATACGGCCTTCCAGTTGACGTGCGATGTTGTTACCGACGATCACGGCGTCGATTTCCGGACGTTTGACCTCGAAGATATTGATCTGGATCTCCTTGCCGGTCAACTTACGAAGTTCTTCTTTCAGCTTGTCGACCTCCTGGCCGCCCTTGCCGATAATAATGCCGGGGCGTGCCGTAGAAATCGTAACGGTTACGAGCTTCAGCGTACGTTCGATGATGATTTTCGAGATGCTTGCCTTAGCCAGACGGGCATTCAGATACTTGCGGATCTTAGCATCCTCGACGAGCTTGCTGGAAAAATCCTTCCCGCCGTACCAGTTGGAATCCCAACCGCGGATGATACCAAGTCGGTTTGCTATCGGATTAACTTTCTGTCCCATCTGCTTTAACTTTTTTATCTGCTTTAACTACCATTTTATCGACTACGACCGTAACGTGGTTCGAACGCTTCCGGATACGGTGTGCGCGGCCCTGAGGAGCCGGCTGGATCCGTTTGAGCATCTTGCCGCCGTCCACGAAAATCTCTTTCACGCACAACGTATTGTCTTCCAAACGCTGTCCTTCGTTTTTCTGTTCCCAGTTGGCGATCGCCGAACGCAACAGTTTTTCCAATCTGATCGAAGCTGCCTTCTTGCTGTAACGAAGGGTACCCAACGCTTTATTGATCTCCATGCCGCGGATCATGTCGGCGACGATGCGCATCTTCAGCGGCGAGGTCGGGCAGTCGCGGAGTACGGCAATCGCCGTCTGCTTCTTTTCGGCCTTCAATTTTTCGGCTCTTATGCTTTTTCTTGCACCCATTTTTACCTACTATTTTTTCTTATTACCTGAATGACCACGGAAGTTGCGAGTCGGAGCGAATTCGCCCAGCTTGTGTCCTACCATGTTCTCTGTTACATATACAGGAATAAACTTATTCCCGTTGTGCACGGCGATGGTCTGTCCGACGAAATCGGGCGAAATCATGCTTGCACGCGACCACGTCTTGATGACAGACTTCTTGCCTCCCTCGTTCTGAGCGATGACTCTCGCTTCCAGTTTGGGCTCGATGTATGGTCCTTTTTTTAATGATCGGCTCATTATGCTACTATTTTTAAATTATTTTTTCCTTCTGGATACGATGAACTTAGACGTAGTCTTCTTAGGATCGCGCGTCTTGTAACCCTTGGCGAGAAGACCTTTGCGTGAACGCGGGTGTCCTCCCGAAGAACGGCCTTCGCCACCACCCATCGGGTGATCGACCGGGTTCATGGATACACCGCGGTTGCGCGGACGGCGTCCGAGCCAACGTTTGCGGCCGGCTTTACCGTGCGATTCGAGGCTGTGGTCGGGATTCGACACGACGCCGATCGTTGCGCGGCAGGTTACGAGCACCATACGGGTTTCACCCGAAGGAAGCTTAATAATAGCGAATTTACCTTCACGAGCCAGAAGCTGTGCGTAGGTACCGGCACTACGAGCCATCACGGCTCCCTGTCCGGGGTAGAGTTCAATGTTGTGGATCACCGTACCCAGCGGAATATCCGCGAGGAACAGCGTGTTGCCCACTTCGGGGGCCACGCCGGCTCCGGTCGATACGGTCTGTCCCACCTGCAGTCCGTTCGGGGCGAGCATATAACGTTTTTCGCCGTCGGGATAGCAGAGCAGAGCGATGCGAGCGGAACGGTTCGGATCATATTCGATGGTCTTCACCTGGGCGCTCATGTTATCTTTGTCACGTTTGAAATCGACAATACGATACATCCGTTTGTGACCGCCTCCGATATAACGGACGGTCATTTTACCGCTGTTGTTGCGGCCGCCGGAACTTTTCAGAGGGCTGAGTAATGATTTTTCCGGTGTAGACGAAGTAATATCGTCAAAGGTACCGATCACTTTGTGGCGGGTACCCGGGGTCATGGGTTTAAACTTTCTTACTGCCATCTCTCTTAGATATTACTGTAAAAATCAATCTTGTCTCCGTCTTTCAGGGTGACGATCGCCTTCTTGAAATTGTTGGCGCGTCCGACCAAAAGTCCGTGCTTGGTGTAGCGGCTTTTGAGCTTGCCCATGTAATTCAGAGTATTTACATCCATAACAACCACATTGTACATCGCCTCGACGGCATCCTTGATCTGCAGTTTGTTAGCCCTCGGATCTACGATAAAACCGTAACGGTTCAGCTTTTCGCCCTGAGCCGCCATTCTCTCGGTTAAAATTGGCTTAATTAATATATCCATTGTGTCATGCTAATTTTTAGGACGGACGGTAGCCTATAATCCGAACATTTGATTAATTACATTCACGGAACCTTCGGCCAATACGATGTTGCCGGCGTTCATCACGTCGTACGTATTGATGTTCGACGCCAAAACCACCTTTACATTCTGCAGGTTACGGGCCGACAGCGCTACGTTCGCATTGGATTCGGGAAGAACCAGCAGAATTTTCTTGCCTTCGAGGTTCAGGTTCTTGGTAATGCCGATAAACTCTTTGGTCTTCGGAACTTCCATCGCGAAATCCTCCACGACCGTCAGGGCTTCGCCTTTGACCTTATAGGCAAGGGCACTTTTACGGGCGAGCTGTTTGAGTTTCTTGTTCAGCTTGAAGCTGTAATCGCGCGGAACCGGGCCGAATACGCGGCCGCCGCCTACGAACAGCGGAGACAGGATGCTGCCGGCGCGTGCGCCGCCGGTACCTTTCTGTTTCTTCAGTTTACGGGTCGAGCCGGCCACTTCGTTACGCTGTTTCGACTTGTGGGTTCCCTGACGCTGATTGGCCAGATACTGCTTGACATCGAGGTAGATCGCGTGGTTGTTGGGCTCAATACCGAAAATCTCATCTTTCAGGACGGCCTTTTTGCCGGTATCTTTCCCTGAAACGTTATAGATAGCTATTTCCATGTTAGTCTTCGATTAATAAGTACGAACCTTTTGCACCCGGAATCGAACCCTTCACCAGAAGCAGGTTGTTTTCGGGAAGTTTCTTAACGATACGCAGGTTGAGCACCGTAACGCGCTCTCCGCCGGTACGGCCCGGAAGGCGTTTGCCTTTGAACACGCGCGACGGATACGAAGAGGCACCCAGCGAACCCGGCTTGCGCTGACGGTTGTGCTGGCCGTGCGTCTGTCCGCCGACACCGGCGAACCCGTGACGTTTCACAACGCCCTGGAAGCCCTTGCCTTTGGAGATGCCCGTAACGTCCACCCAGTCGTTCTCTTCGAAAATATCCACGGTGATCACGTCGCCGAGGTTCAATTCGTTTTCGAAGCTGGTGAATTCGACCAGTTTCCGTTTCGGAGTGGTGTTGGCCTTTTTGAAATGGCCCAGTAAACTGTTGCTGGTGTGTTTTTCGGTCGTTTCGTCATAGGCAATCTGGACTGCCGAGTAACCATCTTTCTCGGGGGTCTTCAATTGCGTAACTACACAGGGACCAGCTTCGATTACGGTGCACGGTATGTTTTTACCGTCGGCACCGAACACGGAAGTCATTCCGATCTTTTTTCCAATTAGTCCTGACATTTTTGTCTGTTAATTAGTATTGGAGGCGAAGTCCACTTGCAAGGCCCCGGCAGCCCGTACGAAACAGGCCGCCGTCCTTACAAGCCTTCCGCCTTTTGTTAAAAACGTTTGTTATTCAACTTGGGTACTGCGATCAGACTTTGATTTCCACCTCTACGCCGCTGGGCAGCTCGAGTTTCATCAGCGCATCGATCGTCTTCGGAGTCGAACTGTAGATATCGAGGATCCGTTTGAAAGTGCACAACTGGAACTGCTCGCGCGCTTTCTTATTGACGAAAGTCGAACGGTTTACGGTGAAAATCTTCTTCTGCGTAGGCAGCGGAATCGGGCCGCTTACGACCGCCCCCGTACCTTTCACAGTCTTTACGATCTTTTCCGACGATTTATCGACGAGGTTATGATCGTATGATTTCAATTTAATTCTTATTTTCTGGCTCATAATTCTGATAAATCTACGGATTATTCCTTTTTACCATTTGTTTTTTCGATAATCTCCTTGGCAAGGTTCGCAGGAACCTCTTCGAAATGAGAGAACTCCATCGAAGAAGTAGCGCGTCCCGACGAGATCGTACGCAGCACCGTAACGTAGCCGAACATCTCCGACAACGGCACCTTGGCATCCACCACGCGGGCGTTGCCGCGCGATTCCATGCCGGCGATCTGTCCGCGGCGTTTGTTCAGGTCGCCGATAATGTCGCCCATGTTTTCTTCGGGAGTCACCACTTCGACCTTCATGATCGGTTCGAGGATTACCGGAGAAGCTTTACGGGCAGCCTCGCGGAAACCGTTGCGGGCACAAATTTCAAAAGAGAGCGCATCGGAATCGACCGGGTGGAACGAACCGTCGATCAGCGTGATCTTCATGCTGTCGAGCGCGAAGCCTGCCAACGGGCCGTTGGACATGGCCGATTCGAACCCTTTCTGGATCGACGGGATGTATTCCTTCGGAATATTACCGCCCTTCACGACATCGACGAATTCGAGTCCCATCTTGCCTTCTTCGGCAGGGCCGATTTCGAAGATGATGTCGGCGAACTTACCGCGACCGCCGGTCTGCTTCTTGAACACTTCGCGGTGCTGAACTTTCGATTTCAGCGACTCCTTGTAGTTCACCTGCGGAGCGCCCTGACTGATTTCGACGCCAAACTCACGCTTCAAACGGTCCACGATGATCTCCAAGTGGAGTTCGCCCATCCCGCTGATGACGGTCTGTCCGCTATCTTCGTCGGTCTTCACCGTAAAGGTCGGGTCTTCCTCGGACAGTTTGCCGAGCGCGATACCGAGCTTATCGAGGTCTTTCTGCGTTTTCGGTTCGATGGCCAGACCGATCACCGGTTCGGGGAAAGTCATCGATTCGAGCACGATCGGATGCTGTTCGTCGCACAACGTATCGCCGGTGCGGATATCCTTGAAACCGACCGCGGCGCAGATATCGCCGGCTCCGATCACTTCCATCGGATTCTGCTTATTGGCATGCATCTGGTAGATACGGCTGATACGTTCCTTTTTCGAAGAACGGCTGTTGTGCACGTAAGAACCGGCTTCCATCTTTCCGGAATAAACGCGGACGAATGCCAGACGGCCCACGAACGGGTCGGTAGCGATTTTGAACGCCAGACCGCAGAACGGATCGGATTCAACCGGTTTGCGACTGGTTTCCTCTCCGGTGCGCGGATCGGTGCCGATAACGGCTTCGATATCCACCGGCGACGGCAGGAATGCCATCACGTAGTCGAGCAGCAATTGCACCCCTTTATTTTTAAAGGACGAACCGCAGAGCATCGGCACGACCGTCATCGAGATCGTAGCCTTGCGGATCGCGGCGATCAACTCGTCAGACGTGATCGAATCGGGATCCTCGAAGAACTTCTCCATCAAGGCGTCGTCTACCGACGCGACCTCTTCGATCAGCTTAGCGCGCCATTCGGCGGCTTCGGCCTTCATGTTTTCGGGAATCTCCTCGTAAGTATAGTTTACCAGATCGGCCTTTTTCGAATCGTCGTAAATAATAGCCCTATTATATATAAGGTCTATCAAACCGGCGAATTTGTCTTCGGCCCCGATCGGCAGAACGACCGGCAACGCATTGGCTCCGAGACGCTCCTTGACCTGAGCGCAAACGTTCAGGAAATCGGCGCCGGTACGGTCCATTTTATTTACGTAACCGATACGCGGCACGCGGTACTTGTCGGCCTGACGCCATACGGTTTCGGACTGGGGTTCCACGCCGCCCACGGCGCAGAACGTGGCCACCGCACCGTCCAGCACGCGCAGCGAACGTTCCACCTCGGCGGTGAAGTCCACGTGACCCGGGGTGTCGATGATATTGATCTGATAGGTCTTATCTTTGTACTGCCAAAAAGCGGTCGTCGCAGCAGAAGTGATGGTAATACCACGTTCCTGCTCCTGAACCATCCAGTCCATCGTAGCGGCACCTTCGTGCACCTCGCCGATTTTATGGGTTTTTCCCGTGTAGAAAAGGATACGTTCCGAAGTAGTCGTTTTACCGGCATCGATGTGAGCCATGATCCCGATATTTCTCGTATATGTTAAATCCCTTGCCATATAATTACCCTCGCTTCACAAATTAAAATCTGAAATGGGCAAAAGCCTTGTTGGCTTCGGCCATTCTGTGCATCTCTTCTTTCCGCTTGAAGGCAGCGCCTTCTTCGTTGTACGCAGCTTGAATTTCAGCAGCCATTTTTTCCGCCATCGATCGACCTGCGCGTTTTTTAGAGTAAAGGATAAGGTTCCGCATTGCTATTGAAACTTTACGCTCGGGTCTCACTTCCGTCGGTACCTGGAAGGTTGCTCCGCCCACGCGACGCGACTTCACCTCCACCTGGGGAGTGATGTTCTCGAGGGCTTTTTTCCAGATATCAAGGGGAGCCTTGTCCGCATCCTTCATCTTCTCACCCACGATCTCTATGGCATCATAGAAAATCGTATAGGCAATACTCTTCTTACCATCCAGCATAAGGTTGTTTACAAACCTTGTCACAAGTCCGTCTCCGAATTTGGGATCTGGAAGTAGAATTCGCTTTTTAGGCTTCGCTTTTCTCATTGTTTAAAAAGTCTTTGTGTTTGATTTAATGGTTACTTTTTCTTTGCGGGCGCTGCTGCTCCTGCTTTCGGCCTTTTGGCCCCGTACTTCGAACGGCGTTGCTTGCGACCGTCCACGCCTGCGGCGTCCATCGCTCCGCGCACCAAGTGATAACGAACACCCGGCAGGTCTTTCACACGGCCACCGCGAACGAGCACGATCGAGTGCTCCTGCAGGTTGTGACCTTCGCCCGGGATGTAGGCATTCACCTCTTTCCCGTTGGTCAATCTCACACGGGCTACTTTTCGCATAGCCGAGTTCGGCTTCTTGGGAGTGGTCGTGTAAACACGAACACATACGCCACGACGTTGCGGACATGCATCCAACGCGGGAGCTTTACTTTTAAAGCTCGGCGTCAACCTTCCCTTACGTACTAACTGTTGAATAGTTGGCATTTTACTTACTTTTTCCTTTACTTTGTTTGGTTAAAAATCTGTTCCATTCACACAAAACGGAGTGCAAAGATACCAATAATTTTCGAAACCGCAATATTTATCGATCTTTTTTCACTGATAATCCGTGTTTTTCAGGCTTTTTCATGCCGTTCAACACATTAGTGACTATCATTTATTTTTATGATTTCAACAACATAATAAACAAAATAAATACACAAACACGCAAACAACTGTTCAACAAAACATTAATACATTACAAATCACCTCTAAATATTTCTGAAACTTATTTTTTGTAATCTGCCGTTTTGTCGTAATTTTGCTCGGTATCAACCGGGAAATCATGGTGTCCGGCCGGCTCGAATCGAACCGGCCGGATACCCCGGCGGAGAAACGTTTAAATTTGAAATCCGTGGGAACAACCGCTATTTTCCGCCTGGAAGCGCGATGCGACGATCCGGCCGGCGAACGAATGAATCTGCACCTGAGCCTCGCTTCTTACGACTCCGAAGAGCGTCAAATCGCCGTCGAGCATACGGACGCGAGCCCGATCCGCAAAGAAACGACCTACAGCGTCCAAACTTCCGATCCGGCGGCGTCCGTCGCAGCATCCGTCTATGCCGTGCCGACGGCCGACCCGCCGTCCGACATCGTCGCCGACACTCCTCCGTTCAAACTATCGTTCCGCATCCTGCGCGGACAGGAGGTAATCGACGCGCAGCAAATACAGGTCAACCGCTGGGGAGGCACGCAGCGAATCGGAATGATTTACAAATAACCGTCGTCCGCCGAAACGCCGGAGAAAACCCGTCGGAATATTTTCGGAATATGGATCGCCGCCCTACCAAACGGGCGGCCCGGTATGTTTTTTCGATGATTCTGCCGCATACGGATTCAGCCGATGCCGGGCGACTTCGACTGAGAACAAGGATCGCGCGACGGGCCGGTTCTGCGCAAACGGCCCGGCCGCTAAAACGACGCGACGATTTCCAGCGTAAACTTGTCGTGCAACAATTTGTTGACGGCGAAATCGGACGGCCGCTCTTTCAGAAGGTATTTTTCGTAATTCAGCCGCACCTCGGAACGCACCAGTTTTGTCGAGAATCCGAGGTTGATCCCGGCCGTAATCCGGTTCGCATCGAAAAGCTCGCGCCGTCGGGTATCGCTATTCAGGTAATCGACCCCGTTGCCGAGATCCCAGCGCACGACCGGCAACAGGTAGCGGGCAAACGACCTTTCGGGCAGATCGAACCGATAGAACCCCTGCACGAGAGCCACGGCCATCACCTCCGACGAACTACCGGTTCCGAGATAGCGACGCGCGTACTCCCCCTCGATCCGGAACTTTCCGCGGACATAACGCAATTCGAAACCGGCCATCCGCATCTTTTGCTCGAAATTTTCCGTTACGTTTTCGCCATCGCGTTCTACAACCCGCGTATGCTGCGGAGCGTAACCGTCGTAATAAGCAACCGCCCCCTGCAGTCCCTCGCTGCCGCCGAGCTCCGCGCGACCGATCACGTTCACGTGTTTCCCCCACACGGGATTGTTGATTCCCGAACCGTTGAAAACGCCGGCGAGCAATTTCAGCGGCAGTTTCGATGCGAAACGGTATGAGAAAAACGCGCCCAGATCGCGCGAACCGAGCGTCCGGACGTAGTCGACGGTTTTCCCGCCGGATAGTTCGCTGCCGTAATAACTCGTCAAGTATTTCGACAGGAAAGAACGGTTCGCGAACAGATTCGTGGACGGCCCCCGATCCATATCGGTGCTGAAATGGTACTGCTGCTGCCCGAGTTCGGCCGTAAAACCTCCGGACTGGTAACCGGCATAAGCATCCAGCAACGATATTTTCCCTTCGTTACCGAAATCCATCTGAAGGCGGTAATTCATTTTCGGCGAAACGTTCCCCCGAACGCCCAGCCGGGCGTTGCGTACGCTGAACCGGTACTCCCCGCCGTTCAGATCGACCTCCATCTTCGCTTTGATCGTTCCGTCCAGTTTCGGCACGTACGAAACCGGCTCCGCCTTTTTCCCGGCCGCAACCGTGTCCGACTGAGCAAAGGCGACGCCTGAAGACAGCACAAAAAGCGAAATCAACACAAACTTCATTTTCATTTATCATTCTTTTTAACGGCCCGGCAGACGGTCGAATCCCGCAACGGCCACAATCCGGCACAAAAATACCATTAAATCGGAAAACGGAAACTTTCGCCCGCGCGCAATTCTGATCTTAACAAAAAATTAATTCGTCTGTTTTTAAAATATAATAATTATATTTGCAGATATTCAATTCATTCAGACCGTCATGATCACGAAAACAGCGCTCGAAAACATCGTCTCCAAACAACGTAAAATGCTCGCGAACGTTTCGCCCGGACATCCGCGCGAAATCGAGGAGTCCATTCCCTACCTAACCGACCGTATGCTGCTGATCGGGGGCGTGCGCGGATGCGGATGCAGCGCGTTGCTGCACCGGATGCTGAACAACGACTATCCCGAAGCGTGGTACACCGACTTCGACGACCCGCGGCTCGGAGGTTTCGACGCGGGCGATTTCACGAAGCTCGATCGGCTGCTGGAAGAGTCGGGCAAAGGCATCGCCCTGTTCAACCGGATCGACCTGGCGGCCGGATGGATCGAATTCTGCGACCGAAAAATCCGCCAGGGGATCAAGATTGTCTCCACCGTTTCGCTGGAAACCCTCCTGCGGCTCGCAAAAGCCGAGCGTCCGGACGGGACAGGCGCCGTCCCGGATATTTTCTCGCTCCGCCGACTCGACCTCTTTTCGTACAACGAATTTCTCAGCTTCACGCATAAACCGGCCGGCGAACAGGCCGTCAACGAATTTCTGTCGCGGGGAGCTTTTCCCGGACTCATCAAAACGGGACACACCGAAGCGCTCCATCAACTCTACACGGAAATCCTCTGCAAGGACGCCGTCATCGCGGGAGGCATCCGCGACCGGAACACCCTGCAACGGATGGCATTGCACCTAATCACCAACACCGGAGAACCCGTCACCGCCAACAAACTGCGCGAAAAACTGAAAATAAAGGCCGTGAGCACGGCCGCAGAGCACATGCAATGCATCGAAACGGCCGGACTCGTACGCTTCGTTTCGATCCTCAGCGACAACCCGGCGCGCCAGGCGGTCAATCCGCGCAAGGTCTATGCGGTCGACACGGCGCTGGCCGCAGCCGTATCGACCGCCGAAACCGTCGACCGGAACAAACTGTTCGAAACGATGCTATTCAACCACCTGTGCCGGGAGAGCCGGTCGGTATGCTATACGAACGAACAGGGCGGATGCGATTTTATCGCGTCCGATGCGGAAGGGGGTGTCCGCTGCATCCAGGCCTGCTACGACGACGACCCCGACCTGATGCAGACCAAAACCGACGGATTGCTATGGGCGCTACGGCAAACCGGGTCGAGCCGAGGCACGATCGTTACGGCCGACCGGAACGACCGCATCGATGCCGAAAATTTCGAAATCGAAGTAATCGACGCCGACACTTTCCTCGGCGGATACTGACGCCGTCAGATGCAAACGCAGCTTTCTAGTCTTTGATTTTTTTGAAACGGCCGATCACGTCGATGTCGGTCAGTTCTTTGGACAACATCAAGATCGTCTCTTCGGGCACCCGCCGCAGGTCGAGCAGCATCAGGGCGTCGAGCGAGTCGCAGAACTCGTGATCCGTATTGAATCCGAGCACACTGCTGTTCAGTTGCAAGTATTTGCGAATCAACACAGGGATCGAAAACGCATTCCGTTCGATATCGCAGATTATCTTATTGATCAGTTCGATCGGACGCACCTCCGCGATCAGCGACTCGTCGATCCGAGCCGGAACGACGATTCCCGTCCGGGGCCTGATGTAAGAGGCCTTCTTCCGATCCAAGTAGAAACGACTGACATACGCGGCGATAATCAGCTTGGACGTATGCTGGAAACCTCCCGAAACGGTCACCGGCCCCATCAGATAGCGATACTGTTCATTCTGTAGCAGAACGTGGAGAATCCCCTTCCATAACAGCATCAGCGACGCCGGTTTCCGCTGGTATTCGCGCGCGATGAACGAACGACCGAGCTCGATGGTGCGGCTCATCACCTCTCCCATCGGGGGCGACATCCGGAAAAGCGTATGGGTATAGAAACCTTTCAATCCGTAGTTCCGCATGATCTCGTCGCCCAATCCCAAACGGTAGGCTCCGACCAGCCGCAGCGCCTCGTTGTCCCAGATGAACAACTGCCGGTAATAGCGGTCGAAACGGTCGGTATCGATCTCGTTCTTGGTGCCTTCGCCGATCTCGCGGAACGTCCGTTCGCGCAACGTGGCGATCATCAGCATCATGTTCGGGATTTGCTGCGGCGGAGCGCAATAAACCTCATAACCGCCCGAAACGAACAGCCGATAATGTCCCCGCAGGCTTTCCAACTCGCTGCAAAGCAATTTCACGTCGACGTCCCCGCGAACCTCATCGGGCACCTTCCGCGCCGCACGGCGCTCGGCCCGGCGGGGACGCCGTCTACCGGACGGCTTCAGGTACTCGACCGAAGCGCGCAGGTAACTGTTATAAGCCGTTTTGGAAAGATCCTCGGTCTTTTTGGGCAGGATCGGCGAAGCGATGCGCAACGGCACCGAACAGCCCGCTTTGTTGACCAACTCGCGCGGTAGCAACAACGTCCGCAGCATCGGATGCACCTTCCCGGCCAGCCGGAACGTCCGGCTGTTGGAAGCTTCGATATAAACGGGAACGACCGGCACCTGCGCCTTCCGGATAAACTTTAGCACCGACTCGGGCCACGGCCGGTCCTTAACGTCCCGGAACCCGCGCTGCCAAGTCGCCACTTCGCCGGCCGGGAAGATCACCAGCAGTCCGCCGCCGGAGAGATGCTGCAACGACTCGCGGATTCCAGACACGTTACCGCCGGACTTCGCGTCGAACGGATCGACGTCGATAAAGAACCGTTTCAGGGGGCCGATCCGGCTCAGCAGGAAATTCCCCATGAACTTCACGTCGGGACGCGCTTTCGAAAGCAGGTCGATCAGGATCATCCCGTCCAGCGCACCGGTCGGATGGTTTGCGATCACGATCGCCGGACCCGACGCCGGAATATTCTTGAGATCGGACGGAGCGACGTCGTACGAGACGCCCAGATTATGCAACAACCCTTCCGGATAAGGCCCCTCGTAGGAAAATGCGCTTTCGTACAGTCGATTGATTTTCTTCAGGGCGGCCACCTTCATAATCAGACGGGCTTGCAGGCGGGCGATCCATCCCCTCCGTCCAAAATAGAGGTCACTGGGCTGTATAAGTTCCATAATCGGGCGATAAAATAGCTCTGCCGGCTCCGGAATTTTTTCACAAAAAGTTCCGGCCGTTTTACAAATGTAGAATAAATTTTGATACTTTTAATTTTCGAAACCACAAATTAACCGCATGGCCGACTCGAAACGCATTGCCGAACTGAAAGAAAAAGTAGCCCTGCTGCCGGAATCCCCGGGCATTTATCAATTCCTCGGGGCCGACGGCCGCGTGATTTACGTAGGCAAGGCGAAAAACCTCAAACGCCGCGTCTATTCCTATTTTACGTCGAAAGCCAACGAGAGCGCCAAAGTGCGCGTGATGGTCTCGCGGATCGCCGACCTGAGGCACACGGTCGTGGCAACCGAGAACGAGGCTTTCCTGCTCGAAAACAGCATGATCAAAAGTCTTCAGCCGCGGTACAATATCCTGCTGAAGGACGACAAGACCTATCCGTGGATCGTGATCCGCAACGAACCGTTTCCGCGCGTACAGTCCACCCGGCGGCGCGAGCGCGACGGTTCTCGCTATTTCGGGCCGTACGCTTCGGTCTATATCCAGAAAACGGTGCTCGACCTGGTGCGCAGCATCCACAGCCTGCGCACGTGTTCGCTGAATCTCTCCCCGGAAGCGATCGCCAAAGGCAAATACAGCGTCTGCCTGGAATACCACATCGGCAACTGTAAGGGACCTTGCGTCGGTCTGCAAAGCGAAACCGAATACCGCGAAGGGATCGAACTGGTAACGTCGCTGCTGCGCGGCGACACCCGGGAGACGACCGAATACCTGCGCGCGAAAATGGTCGGCGCGGCAGCCGAAATGCGGTTCGAAGAGGCCGCCGTCTATAAAAAACGGATCGAAGCCCTCGCCGCCTATCAGAGCAAATCGGTAGTCGTCAGCAACACGCTGACCAACCTGGACGTCTTCTCGCTGGTCGTCGACGACGATGCGGCCTACTGCAATTTCATGCGGATCGCCGACGGAGCCGTCGTCAATTCGTTCACGGTCGAACTGAAACCGGGGCTGGAAGACCGGCCGCAGGACATCCTGACCTACGCGATCAGCCGGATCGCCGAACAACTGCCGGGCGGACGGTTGTCGCGCGAAGCGATCGTCCCGCTGCTGCCGGCGCAGGAACTATTCGAAGGAGTAACGTTCACCGTGCCGCAGCGCGGCGACAAGCTGCATCTACTGGAACTCTCGGAGCGCAACAGCCGCCTGTACCGGCTCGAAAAACTCAAGCAGATCGAAATCAAAGATCCCGAACGGCACACGAACCGCATCCTGGCCGCCCTGCAAAAAGAGCTCCACCTGAGCGTCCCGCCGCGGCACATCGAATGCTTCGACAACTCGAACCTACAGGGAACCAATCCGGTGGCTTCGTGCGTCGTATTCCGCGACGCAAAACCGGCGCGCAAGGAGTACCGCCATTTCAACATCAAGACCGTCGTTGGAGCCAACGACTTCGCCTCGATGGAAGAGGTGATCGGACGCCGTTACCGCAGGTTGCTCGACGAAGACGCCGAACTGCCGCAACTGATCGTCGTGGACGGAGGCAAGGGGCAGCTCCGCTTCGCCTACGAAACCCTGCTGCGGCTCGGGATCGCCGACCGGGTCGCCATCGTCGGACTGGCCAAACGGATCGAAGAGGTCTATTTCCCGCACGACTCCACCCCTTACTATCTCGACCGCAACAGCGAAGCGTTGAAAGTGCTGATGCACATACGCGACGAAGCGCACCGTTTCGGCATCACCTTCCACCGCAAGAAGCGTTCGCTCGCCTTTATCAAAAGCGAACTGGAAAGCATCCCGACCCTCGGCAACCGTTCGGTAGAGAAACTGCTGCAACGCTTCCGCACGCTGTCCCGAATCCGGACGGCTTCCGAAACCGAACTATCGGAACTGATCGGTCGGCAACGCGCCGCCGAAGTGATCCGCTATTTCCGGGAAGTGCCGGCGGACGGCACGAAAGAGGGGAAATAACCGGCGTACGAACGGGCCTGAAAATTTGTGAATCCGGGAAAAAAAAGACACCTTTGCAAAGTCGGTCCGAGAAAACGGCCGGAAACGGGCGCACCATGCATATCAGCGTTCCATACGCGGTTCCCGACCCACTGTGAACGGAAAGGCACGATTTTTTCACGAAACCTCAACTGTACCTAAAACCGAATCATCCATGAAAAGCGTCATCGGAATGGGCAATGCCCTGACAGACATCCTGATCAACCTGAAAAACGACGAAATACTCGATACCTTCAAGTTACCGCGGGGCAGCATGAACCTGGTCGACAGCGAACTGCAACGACAGATCGACGCATCGGTCGCCGACGCGCCCCACACGCTTTCGCTCGGCGGATCGGCTTCGAATACGATCCGCGCACTGGCCCGGATGGGCGCTTCGACAGGCTACATCGGCAAAGTCGGACGCGACGAAACGGGCGACTTTTTCGAACGGACGCTGAACGAACTACAAATCGCCCCGACCGTTTTCCGCGGCGACGAACCGTCGGGACGCTGCGTATCGTTGGTCTCCCCCGACGGCGAACGCACGATGTGCACCTACCTCGGCGCAGCGCTCGAAATGCGCCATACCGAACTTACGCCCGAAATTTTCGACGGTTACGAATACTTCTACATCGAAGGCTACCTGGTGCAGGATCACGAATTGATCTCGAACGCCGTACGCATCGCCAAAGAGCGCGGACTGCAAGTCGCCCTCGATCTGGCGAGTTTCAACATCGTCGAAGAAAACCTCGGCTTCCTGCACGACCTGGTCGACCGACACGTCGATATCCTGTTTGCGAACGAGCAGGAAGCGGCCGCTTTCACAGGAGAAAAAAACCCGCTGGAAGCGCTCGACAAGATCGCCCGTAAATGCTCGATCGCAGTCGTGAAGGTCGGTACGCGCGGCGCTTACGTCAAATACCGCGGCCGGGTGGATCACATAGGGATCATGGGGAATGCCCGCCGGGTCGACAGCACCGGGGCAGGCGATTTTTACGCCGCCGGATTCCTGTTCGGATTGTGCCGGGGATTGTCGATGGAACAGTGCGGCACGATCGGCTCCATCGCCGCCGGAAAGGTGATCGAAGTCGTCGGAACCACGTTCGATGAAAAAGTATGGGAAGAAATCCGCCGGATGGTCGGCGACGTGGAAACCGGAAACTACATCCTGTAATGCACCCGAATCGTCCAATCCGTTAAACATACCGCGTGGAATGGCTGCTTAATCTGGGATACGTCGGCCTGTTCGCCGGCTCGTTCATCGCCGCGACGGTCGTTCCGTTCAGTTCCGACGTGCTGCTGCTGGGTATGCTGGCCGCAGGCGGAAACGTATGGTTGTGCGTGCTGGTCGCCACGCTCGGCAACTGGCTCGGCGGACTGACTTCGTACTGGCTCGGATGGCTCGGCAAATGGGAATGGATCGAGCGCTACATGGGCGTCAAGCACGAAACCCTCGTCAAACACAAAAGCAAAATAGACCGCTTCGGCTCGCTGCTGGCCCTGTTGACCTGGTTGCCGGTCGTAGGCGACGTATTCGCGATCGCTCTCGGATTTTACAAGGTGGATTTCAAGAAAGCGGCCGTCCTGATGCTGATCGGCAAAGGAGCCCGCTTCGTTTGCTGGGCCCTGCTGTTCATCTGGGGCAAACAATATTTCTGACCGGCCGCCGGCTATCGCTGCGACAGATCCAGCGTCAGGCTGCCGTCCGCATCCGGCATAAGCAGAAACGTATCCGCAGCCTCTTCCTCCCCGACGGTTCCGGCCGTACATTGCGCCCGGTAATCGAGATCGCCGATACGGGCCCGAACGCACTGCGGTTCGATCGCGGTAAAAGGCAACGCCTTCTCCGGGGCCGTCGTCAGCACGAAACGATACTCTTTTCCGGCGTTTTCGGTCAACCGGATACGGATCGCCCGCTCATCGAAAACCATCCGGCACGAACCTCCTGCGAGGATCGGAGTCGTCACGGTCAGTTCGCCGGGCGCGGTCTCCCCGGCCGCCGGCATCCCCACCGGAACCGGCCGCCAACTACCGTCGGCCATCTTTTCCACCAACCGCAGGCCGGCCGTCTCCGTCGTCGAACTCCAATTGAAACCGTCTACCAGAGGCAGGGTCGTATACAGGCACTGCGTCGAAGTGCCCGGCTGCGTCAGGTAAGCCGACGGCAGCCGTTCATCGAAAAGATGGATGTCGCGGAAACGCAGCGTACTATCCTCCCACACGACATTGGCCCGGTAAAAACGGCTGTCGTACCACACCGTTTTGCGGCCGGCCGGCTTGCTGTCCTTCATCGCCACGATGCAGGTCGCCGGAGTCTCCGCGAAACGCTCCTTGAACCATCGCCCCGATTCGGACAACGTCTGTACGGTCAGGGCTCCCGCCCGAGACAGCGAATCCGCCACTGCGACCTGGTATTCCAGTCCGCGCCGCATCCGAGGCCAGGTAAACGAATTCTCCTGTCCGACCTGCGCATACTGGAAAGCCAGGCACGGCCCGTCGGTCAGCATGTCGAAAAACCAATCGATCCAAACCGGGTTGCCGCCCCCTTCGGTATAGGCGGGCTCCAGCGTCTCGACTCCCTGGGCCGGAAGCCCGAGCCCGCTATCGTACTGGTTGATCGGATCGCTGCCGAGCATCCGGAACACCGGGACGCCGATCTGCTCTTGCGGAGTCTGCGCCGGCATGTAGGCATTTTTACGGCTCGGGTAATAAGCCTGGTTCCAGTAACCGCCCCACAGCGTGTAACCGTCCGTTCCCACCTGATCGCGGCAATTGCACGAAGCGACGATCCGGTAACGATCGGCCATGTACTGCAACGTATGCGCGTCGATGAACCACGATCCGACCGCCGTCGGATAGGCCCCGAAAATCTTTTTGAATTCGGCCATGTAGACGTCGACCAATTTTTCGCGCTCTTCGGGAGTATATCCCGTCGAAAAACCTACGTTCGCGTGCCAGTCCCACGGATAGGCCCCGCGCCACGTCATGCCGGCCGCTTCGACGTGAGGTTGGGTGATCTCCCACCAGCCGCCTACTTCGGAACCCTCTTTCAACGCCCTGCGCATCAGTTCCTGATAACGCGGATTGAGCAGCGCGTCGTACTGCAACAAGAAAGTCCCGCGCAAGCGGTGTTTTTCCAGCAGTTCGACCTGCCGGAGCGTTGTCAGGAAAAGATCCTCGTCCGAAATATTCACCGGACGCGGCTCGGTCTGGCGAACGAAATTAATAATATTCACGATGCGGGGCGCCGGTTCTTCCGCCCGCTCCCGACAGGCGACCAAACACTGGGTCAGACCGAGAACGGCCAGCCCTTCCACGACTCCCCAAACCAAAATCCGTTTTACATTCATATTCTTAAACAGTAACAAATTATGAGTCAGAACGATCCAGTCCGACGTTTTTTCAGCAACCCGTCGACCCGGGCCCCGAACCTGCGGATCTCCTCGGCCGAAGGCGGGCGAAAAGCAGGCCCGCAAGCAGGCAGGCCCAGTTTTTCAAGCTTCGAAATCCCGAGCCGGTGATAAGCCACGTACTCCACCTTCACACCATCCAGCCCGTCCAGCAAATCGGCCAGAGCTCCGGCATGAGCGGCGTTATCGTGCAATTCGGGAATAAAAATCGAACGCAGCAGCACGTTCCCGCCCGCCCGGTGCACCGCCCGCAGGTTATCCAGCATCGCCGCGAGCGGCAAACCGGTATATTTTTCATACAGTTCCCCGTCGAGCGACTTGACGTCCCACAACCACAAATCGGTCATCGGCTGCGCCCTGAGAAAATCGGAGAGCCGGCCTTGTCCGGAAGTCTCGATTGCCGTATGGATACCCTCCCGGCGCAATGCTTCCAGCAAAGCGGCGGTAAACTGGAACTGCGCCATCGGTTCGCCGCCGGAGAGGGTGACTCCCCCGCCCGAATGCCGGAAGTAAGAAACGTCGCCGCGCACCTCTTCCATCACCTGCCCGACCGTCATATCCCGGCCGACCCGTTCGATGGCCCCGGTCGGACAGGCGTCGGCACAACGCGAACATCCCCCGCACCGCTCGCGTCGAAGCGCCGCATCCCGCAGCGTTCGGCGCGCATCGCGGTAAGGACACGCTTCGTCGCATACTCCGCACCCGATACAGCGCGTACGGTAGAACAGCAATTCGTCCGCCGCACGCTGCGATTCGGGATTGTGGCACCAGGCGCAACGCAACGGACACCCTTTCAGAAACACCGTGGTACGTACCCCCGGTCCGTCGTGGGTACAAAAACGTTGTATGTCGAAAACACGCCCCGTCATCCGACCGCCGCTATTTCCCGACCGTCAACCATCGTCCCGACAGTTCGGGCGTAACGTCCAGCATCAATTTCCCGTCGGCCGTTTCGGACGGCACCGTTTTTTTCCCGAGCCGTACGGTCGCTTTTTTCGCCGTCACCGGAACCGGCAGCGCAATCCGCCCCTGTCCCGAAACACAGATCCGGTAAACCGGAGAATCCTCGGCCTCGGGAGCAAAAACCACCTGATCGAAAGGTTTTTCTCCAAAAACATACTGCACGCCGTCGAGCGTGATCCCCCGGCAGTCGCGGCCGACGAAAGCGATCAGACGGCCATCGGCGCCGGTACGGAACGCGACCGACATCTTTCCTTCGTAAGAAACCCGATGCCCGTTCACCGCCGCATCGTTCAGTTCGATCCGGTCGGACGGCAGCGGATTCGCGGCCAGCGCTTCGGCATCCTCCTGCTGGTTGCGCGAGAATCCGCCGGGCCAGCTTTCGCGGTGAGTCCGATAATGCTTCACGATTACGGTCGTCGTATTCGGGAACGCCGTGACGAAATAGTCGCTCGTCCGCGACACGACCGACGGATTGTCATTCACCCCGCCGAATTTCCCGCTGGACGGATAAGCCCCGACCGCATGCAGGATCTCGAACAGCGTCCGGGTCTCGTAACCGAGACTGGCCGACTGGTCGTCGCGCGGACGAAAACCGAAATAGCTCGCCGATCCTTTCTGCGTCTTCCGGATCGTGCCCACGATCCGCCCGTCGGCCCGAGCGACTACTTCGCACCCCGCTCCCGCTTCGACCGGATAGATCCGGTCGACCAGAAAATCAGTCAAAACGGTTTGTCGCGGCACCGCGGCGAAACTGCCGCAGAAAGCGACCTCTTTGCCGGCAGCGATCTCGCCCATATATTGGTCATGCCGGTAGGTAGCGCCGAACAATTTTTGCCACTGCGCAGCGCAGTTCTCCCCGGCCGTGTTGATCAGGGGCGGAGCGCTGAACCACACCACCCGGCCGCCGCTTTCGACGAATCGTTCCATCATCTCCAGCAGTCCCTTCTCCGGAAGGGGCTCGAAGACGGCCACCAGCGTACCGTATTTCTTGTCGCCCACCTGAATCCGCCCGTCGGGCAGTATTTTCCCCATCTCCAACAGCTTGTCGGCCGTCAGGTAATTGGCATACCCGTACTGGGCCATCCAGCTGCCGAAACGCGGCTCGACGGCCACCAGATTCATCGGATAGAGGATCAGTACGTCCACGTCGCGGTGCACATGCCCGGAGATCAGGTCGATCGGCGCCGTTGCCTGCGCGCCGAACGCGCTGTTGATAGCCATCTTCCATTCCCACACCCTGTCGGGCATTCCCCAGGCGGCGGCATAAGCGTTCGGGTACTTGTTGATCACGCCGATCGACGCGGCCATCGCCGCCCCGTAATAATTCCGGTCGCCCCAGCCGCCCTCGGCAAAGTCGTTTCCGGTCGGTTGCAGGTACTCGCTCCACTTGAAATAGTCGTAACAGGCCGCCGAAGCCTGGTGCACCGTGTTTCCCCACACGAAATTGGATGTATATTCGTACTGATTCGGATTCGAAGGCTGCTTTTCGGTATTCCACAGGTCGATGGTCGGGCTCTGCGCCCACGAAGCGTGCGCCGCTGTGCGGAGTTCCCGTCCGAACAGTCCCTCGGCATAGCTCTTCGCATCGCAGAACAGATCGACCACGCCGTTATTCAACATTCTGTAATAACGATCGCGCAGCAGGAAAGTCCGGTGGATATCCTCGGGCGACGGCCCCATCACATACTGTACGTTCACCACCGCATTCGCGGTAGGTTCGAAATAGGGCGCCCCGTAAGCGAAATAGAGCATATACCGGTCGTCGAACGGCTGCCCGAATTTTTCGGCATAGGCATCGGCCATGCTTTGCGTAAGGTAGCGTTCGGCAAACTGACCGCCCTCGTGGTGACCGAAATACCCCCAGTCCTGCTGGATATGCATTTCATCGGAATAGAGCGCCGTCAGGTTGACGCCCTTATCCTTATACTTTTTCATCAGCCTTTTCAGGAAAGCGGAAGCGTCCGCGTTGAAATAATCCATCTCCTGGGTTTCGTATTCCAACACCACCATCACCCGGTTATAACCCGGCAACTGCGGCCGGTCGCAGTAAACCCGCAGCAAACGCGTATCCATCGCCGCTCCCGTAACCTCGTCGCCCAGCGTGTCGGTCGCCTCGTACTTCACCTGCTCCACCGGGACGATATCCGCCGGAACGACCGCCCGGAACGGACTGCCCCCCAGCGGCGTTTCGCGGAACGCGTAAGCCTTGACGCCGGTCAGCTTCACCGGAGACTTTCCCTTATTGTTCGTCCAGGCGAGCTGCTGCCAGACCGGAAGACTGAACTTTCCGGTCTGCGGATCGCGGAACCCGACTTTGTAAGCCACCCAGCGGCCGCCGTGCCCGGTCTGTTTCTTATAAGCCGACCCCAGTTCGAGCGGGCTGAGCAGACTCAGGCAGATCCCCATGTCGTATTTGGCGGCAAAATCGCTGATCACTTTGATCTTATCGACATACTCGTCCATATCGGGAGTCAGTTTCCTTTCGGAACCGGTATCCTTGCGATATTGTCTGAAAAATTCGTCGAATGCCACGATCAGCTCCTTGCAGCCGCGTTTTTTCCCCTCTTCGCAGATTTCGCGCAGACTCTGCACGCGCGGATTGAACCCGAGCGAAATATCGATTTTTTTATCGGGATCCGTCAGATCGGTCAGTTGCCGGTCGCTGGTCAGAATGACCTCGGTAGATTGCGCCCCTGCCGGAAGCGGACGGAACAGCAAAGCGAGCGAGCAGATACCCAGTATGCCCAAAAAGCGTAAAACGTTTATCATAATTCGAAATTTAGGTCGGACAGGAATAAAGGTTTTATCAAAGATAAGAATTTATTCGCAATACGGGACAAATCCGACACCATTCATACAATAATAAGGTATAAAAATCGTTCGAAAAGAAATATTTTTATATTGTCGGAATTTTTCTTATTTTTCAAAATAAATCTCCGCTCGAAGCAAAACCGAAACCGACAAAACGCGACACAGCACGGTATATCCCCGTTTTTCATTCCGGACCCAGACAAAAAAATTATCGGGCTCCCGGCCGCAGACAACTGAGCGCACAATTATTTGATAAAATAATTATTATGTATTGCATAATATTAATTTTATTATATATATTTGCAGTGCAAACTTCCTTTGCAGCCGACAGAATCGCCGTCAGTACAAACCGGAATACCGGAACCGACCCCGTTCATCCGTCTGCGGAGCAACCTCGAACCGACAAACTTTTTCCGACGACATGGCAAGCCTGATTAGACTGGAGAACATCAACAAAACGTATAACAACGGCTCCCCGTTGCACGTATTGAAAGGAATCGACCTGGAGATCAAGCGTGGCGAGCTGGTTTCGATCATGGGAGCCTCCGGCTCAGGCAAGTCGACCCTGCTGAACATTCTGGGCATCCTCGACGATTACGACACGGGCAGTTACTACCTGAACGGCACGCTGATCAAAAATCCGAGCGAAACGAAAGCGGCCGAATACCGGAACCGGATGATCGGATTCATCTTCCAGTCCTTCAACCTGATCAATTACAAAAATGCAATGGAAAACGTCGCGCTGCCGCTCTATTACCAAGGGGTGTCGCGTAAAAAACGGAATGCCATAGCGCTCGACTACCTCGAATCGCTGGGGCTGCGCGACTGGGCCGACCACATGCCGAACGAAATGTCCGGCGGACAGAAACAACGCGTCGCGATCGCCCGCGCGCTGATTACCGGGCCCGAGATCATCCTCGCCGACGAACCGACCGGCGCCCTGGACAGCAAAACGTCCCAGGAAGTGATGGATCTGCTGCGCAAGGTAAACGACACCGGAATGACGATCATCCTGGTCACCCACGAACAGGGCGTCGCCGACCAAACCGATAAAATCATCCACATCAAAGACGGGCTGATCGGCTCGGTAACCGACCTGAAACGATGAGGGAGCAACTGCAGGAAATCGCCTCGACAATCAGCCGCAACAAGCTACGGACATTCCTAACGGGATTTTCGGTGGCATGGGGCATTTTCATGCTGATCGTGCTGCTCGGATCGGGCAACGGGCTGCGCAACGCCATGCAGGATTCGTTCGGCGACCTGGCCGTCAATTCGATGCAGGTCTACGGCGGACGCACCTCGATGCCCTACAAAGGTTTCCAGAGCGGGCGAAACATTACCCCGAACCTGGACGACATCCAGGTTCTGACCAACGAATTTCCGGATCAAATCGACCAGATCGCCGCCAGCGTTTACCACTGGGGAGCCAACCTGGCTTACGGCCGGGAGTACAACACGGCAAACCTGTACGGCGTCACGCCCAAATTTCCCGAAATCAAAGGCGTCCGCGTCACGGCGGGCCGATTCATCAACGAAACGGACATCAAGGAGCGGCGGAAGGTGGTCGTTCTGGACGACATGACCTCGAAAACCCTGTTCAAAGGGGCCGACCCGATCGGTAAAGTCATTCAGATCGACAAAATGGGATACACGGTCGTGGGTCTGTACAAAGGGAACAACTACTCATACACGCCGAGGATTTACAGCCCGATCAGCACGGTATTCCAAATCTACATGGCCAACAAACGGGACGTGGGGGATCTGTCGTTCACCGTCAAGGACATCCGGACGGACGAACAGAGCAAGGACTTCAAAGACCGGCTTTTCGCCCGCCTGGGAGCGGCGCATACCTTTTCGCCGGACGACAAAAGCGCCATGTACATCTGGGACGTCATGGAGAACTACAAACAGGGGCAGATGATCTTCAACGGTATCGCGCTGTTCATCTGGATCATCGGGATCGGCACGCTGATCGCCGGCATCGTAGGCGTCAGCAACATCATGCTGGTGACCGTCCGCGAGCGAACGTTCGAATTCGGCATCCGCAAGGCGATGGGAGCCAAGCCCTCGTCGCTGGTCAAGCTGGTGCTGATCGAATCGGTGCTGATTACCGCCGCATTCGGCTATATCGGCATGATCGGCGGGGTCGGCATCATGGAACTGGTCAACTTTTTCATGGAACGGGCGGCGGCGAACGCCCCGCAGGACAGCTTCGAAATGTTCAAGAATCCGACCCTCGACCTGTCGGTGACTCTAAGCGCCACGCTGGTACTGATCGTCGCCGGAATGATCGCCGGCTACGTGCCGGCCCGCCGGGCGGCCCGGATCAAGACGATCGACGCGATGCGACACAATAAATAACGAAACCGAGACGAAACGATGTTTGATTTAGACCGTTGGGAAGAGATCTGGCAGACGATCAGCAGGAACCGCAAACGCAGCATCATGACGGCGTTCGGCGTCTTCTGGGGCATATTCATGCTGACGATCATGCTGGGCGCGGGACTGGGATTGAAAAACGCCCTTTTCTCACAGTTGGGCGATATGTCCGTCAACTCCTGTTTCTTCTGGGGCGGCCGTACCTCGATCCCCTACAAAGGGCTCCCTTCCGGACGTTACTGGCAGTTCGAGAACGAGGACCTCGCTGCGATCAAAAAACAGGTGCCCAACGTCCGCAGCGTCGGCTCGGTCATCTGGGGCAGCGAATACAAATTCAGCCGGAACGACAAAAAAGGCGATTACAGCCTGGTAGGATACAATCCCGATTTTCAGCAGATCAGCCCGCAGCCGATCCGGTTCGGCCGGTTTTTCAACGAAATCGACATGGAGCAGCAGCGCAAGGTATGCATCCTCACCGAGCAGGTCTGGCTGGATCTGTTTCCCGGCGGCGAGGACCCGGTCGGCAGCACGATCCGCATGAACAACATGTACCTGACCGTGATCGGCATGATCAAAGTCCCCGACCGCGGGTTCCGGTTCCACGGCGACAAATCGGTATTGATGCCCGTTTCGACGATGCAACAAATGTACAACATGGGGCACAAGCTACACTCGGTGGCGGTCGCCGCAAACGACGATGCCGACATCAAAGAGGTGGAAACGAATATCAAACAACTGGTCTTCGCACGACACACCATATCGCCGGACGATACGAAAGCGGTCTACTCGCAGAACCTCGGCGAACAGGTCAACAAGTTCAACTCGCTGTTCGGCGGAATCGGCACGCTGACCTGGATCGTCGGGATCGGCACGCTGCTGGCCGGACTGGTAGGGGTCAGCAACATCATGCTGGTCATCGTCCGCGAACGAACGCAGGAGATCGGCGTCCGCCGGGCCCTGGGAGCGCGGCCCCGGATCATCATCTCGCAGATCATGAGCGAAAGTTTCGTGCTGACGTTCGTCGCCGGAATTTTCGGATTGGCGCTTGCGGTCGCACTGCTGTCGGGCGCCGAATCGGTACTCACGGCCAGCGCCGGACGGCCGATCCGCCCGCAGATCTCGTTCGGCACCGGTATGCTCTCGATGACGGTACTGATTCTCGGAAGCCTGCTGGCCGGCATCCTTCCGGCGAGCAGGGCGCTCAGGATCAAACCGGTGGATGCGATCCGCGAAGAATAAAATTAAAACGAAACTCAATTCACAAACGATATGAAAAAAGTTCTGAAAATTTCGCTGGGCATATTGTTCCTGATCCTGCTGATCGGGACATTCGTCTTCCTGTGGAACAAGACCCGGCCGGTCAAAGAGGTCTACGCCATCGTCAAACCGCACATCGACACGCTCGAAAAACGGGCAGTCGCCACCGGCAAAGTCGAACCCCGGGACGAGGTGCTGATCAAGCCGCAGATATCGGGGATCGTCTCGGAAGTGTACAAACAGGCCGGCGAACCGGTGCGTCAGGGCGAAGTGATCGCCAAAGTGAAAGTCATCCCCGATATGGCTACGCTGAACGCAGCCGAATCGCGCGTCAACGTGGCCCGGATCAACCTGGCTCAGACCAAACAGGAATTCGAACGCGTCAAGGGATTGTTCGACTCCGGCGTGGTCGCCAAGGAGGAGTTCGAGAAGAACGAAACGGAATACTCCAAAGCCAAAGAGGAGCTGCAGAACGCGCAGGACAACCTCGAAATCGTACAGAACGGCATTGCCAAGCGGAATGCGGAACTGAGCAATACGCAGATCCGCTCGACCATCACGGGAATGGTTCTGGACGTCCCGATCAAGGTCGGCAACTCGGTCATTCTGTCCAACAACTTCAACGACGGTACGACCATCGCGTCGGTCGCCGACATGAACAACATGATCTTCCGCGGAAAGGTGGACGAAACCGAAGTGGGACGCATCCGCGAAGGTATGCCCGTCAAGCTGACGATCGGCGCCCTGCAGGACATCTCGCTGGATGCGACGCTCGAATACATCGCGCCGAAAGGCACCGAGGAGAACGGAGTCATCATGTTCGAGATCAAGGCGGCGGCGAAAATTCCGGAAGACGTGTTCATCCGCGCCGGATACAGCGCCAACGCCGACATCCTGATCGACCGGCGCGAAGGGGTGATTTCAATCCCGGAAAGCTCCATCGAGTTCGAAGGAACCAAAACGTTCGTCAACCTGCTGACCAGCGACTCCACGGCGACCGACCAGACTTTCGAACGCAAGGAGATCCAGATCGGACTGTCGAACGGGGTCAACGTCGAAGTTACCGAAGGGCTGACCGGAAACGAACAGATCCGCGGGACGAAGACAACGCCGACCAAATAACGGATAAACCGCACATCCAGAACAGAAATCTCATATCGAATAAAACATAGAACCATGATCCGAACCCTTGCAGCTTTCCTATTGTCGGCCGCTCTTTCGGTTTCCGCTTCCGCTCAGCCGAAAGAGGACTGGACGCTTCAGCAATGTATCGACTATGCTATTGAAAACAATATTTCGGTCAAACAGTTCCAGATAAGCAGCAACAACCAGGAACTCCGGCTGAATACGACGCGCAACAGCCGACTGCCGAACGTGGGTATCAACCTCAGCGAGAACGCCTCCTTCGGCCGCGGTCCCGGACGCGACGGAACGACGGTCGATCACACGCAGTTGTCCACCTCGCTGGGAGCCTCCGCAAGTGTTACCGTGTTCGAAGGAATGCGTATCAAACACGACATCGCAGGACAAAAATTTTCCCTACAAGCTTCGCTGAAAGATTTGGAACGGGCGCGCGAAGACGTCTCGCTCAACGTGACCTCGCTGTACCTTCAGGTGCTGCTGAACAAGGAAATGGTCAAGGTAGCCGAAAATCAAGTCGAACTGAGCCGCCAGCAAGTCGAACGCAGCGAACTGCTGGTCAAAAACGGACGCAATCCGGAATCGGATCTTTACGAAAGCAAAGCGCTGCTGGCCAACGACGAAATGAACCTGACGCAGAGTCGGAACACGCTGCTGCTGTCGCTGCTCGACCTGAGCCAGGCGCTGAACCTCGAAAACAAGGACGGCTTCGACATCCGGATGCCCGACCTGGGAAATATCACGATCGCCTCGATGAGCCGCATGGAGACTCCCGGAACAGTTTACGATTACGCGGTCGGCAACCGGCCCCGGATACTGGCCGAACAACTCCGACTGAAAAGCAGCGAAAAGGCGTTGCTATCGGCCAAATCGGCTTTTTATCCGTCGATTTCGCTCGGAGCCGGATATAGCAACGGTTACTACTTCTCGATCTACGAAGGAGCCCGGAACGCCGCCTTTTTCAACCAGCTCAAGAACAACGGCAGCGAATACATCGGTCTGAGTATCAACATTCCGATATTCAACCGCAACGCGACGCGCAACAACGTTCGGATGGCTCAAAACAACATCCGCATCCAGGAGTTGGCCATTACCGAAGCCCAATTGGCGCTACGCAAGGAGATCGAACAGAGCTATTACAGCGCCGATGCGGCTTACCAGAAGTACCTGTCGGCCGAAAAATCGCTCGCGGCGGCTCGCGAAGCTTTCCGTTACCAGAAAGAAAAAGCGGACGCCGGACGTTCGACCATCTTCGACTACAACGACGCCAAAACCCGGATGGAAAAATCCGAATCGGACATGGTACAAGCCAAATTCAATTTCATATTCAGCCGAAAAATCCTCGATTTTTACGCCGGTCAACCGCTCGATTTCAGCATCTATTGATCCCGCGACAAATCGATCCGTTCCCTTACATCTCCTAACGGGCCTTCCTTCGCACAAGGACGGCCCGTTCTTTTTTACGCCGCGTCCGACAGAGCCCTCCGGATCTGGCACCGGCTTTGCCTTCGTCACAGGGTAAGAATCCGTTAAAACGTCCGTTATGAAAAAAACGCTGTTCGTCCTGCTATGCCTGCTGATCTCGCTGACAGCGGCGCGAGGCGGAGACAAAATAACCACGACCAATCCGGAGAGGCTGCCCGTCCAGGCACGAAAATTCCTCTCCGAGCACTTCTCGGACACCCGAATATCGATCATAAAGATTGAACCGAAAGGGTCGGCGACCACCTACGACGTCCTGATGGAAAACGGGGTGGCCGTAGCGTTCAACCACAAAGGAATGTGGACCGAAATGGACGCCAAGGTCGGTTCCGTTCCGCAGAGCGCCATCCCGGCCGACATCCTGCAATACGCGAGAGACCGCTTCCCGGGATGCGAAGTACAGGCTGCCAAACGAGACGGTAAAAACACCGAAATCAAACTTTCGAACCGTACCGAGCTCATGTTCAATGCGAAGGGAGAGCCGATCGACCGGGAAAAAGAACCGCGCGACGATTGACGGAAGACCCGCAGCGCCCCGAATCAATACAAATCGATAAACTCATAGCTGTTCCCGCATCCGTCGAGATATCTGATGAATTCGGCTTGCGGGATCACGATCGTCCCCGTGTTGTCGTTCGGATGAAAGCTCAGGGAGTGCTGCTGCCGCAGATTCCGGTCGAGAAACAGGTGCACGTGATTTTCCGTGTCGTTGATCAGTCCGAACGGCGATACGGAACCCGGACGGAGTCCCAGATACCGTTCCATCCGCTGTTCGGAAGCGAACGAGAGCTTTCCCTGTCGCAGCCGGCGTTCGAGATCGCGGATCGCCAGATTTCGGTCGCAGTCGAAAACGACGAGGTAATGCCGGTCGCCTTTATGATTGCGGAAAAAAAGATTTTTGCAGTGTTTCGAGCCGTCGTCGCGCCAATACAGCCGGGCCAGTTCGATCGTCGGGGCCGCCGGATGCTCGTAATAGTCGTACCTCAAGGCATACCGGCCCAAATAATCAAAAACGATTTGCTTACGATCCATCATTCGGGAATTTCGATACAAAGTTATAATAATACGTAAAAAATCATAACTTTGAATAAAACTGATCTTCCCGACTATGAAACGAATCCATCCGAACCGTTGCCGCCGAGCGGCGCTGACCGTCTTGTTATCCGTTTTTTCAGCCGTCACGCTACCGGCATCCGCTCCGCGTTCGCCGCAACAAACGGCGAACACGAAACCGACCTTGCATTTCCGTCCGCAGGACGCGAAGGCGGGAGACGTCATCCCGTTCTACTGGAAAGGAGACTACCATCTCTTTTACCTGAAAGGCCCGGATTGGGCGCACGTCGTCAGCCGCGACCTGCTGCGTTGGCAGGAACTTCCGAACGCGCTGATTAAAGGTTCCGACCCGCTGGGACCGGACTGGGAGAGTATCTGGACGGGAAGCGTCGTCGAACACGGCGGAACCTTCTACCTGTTCTACACCGGCAAAAACAGCAACGATCCGCTCGGCGATCAGAAAGTGATGCAGGCGCGAAGCGTCGACCTGATCCACTGGACGAAACATCCGGAATATACGTTCTATGCCGACGGAAAGATTTACTGGAACAAAACGATCAACGGAGCGATCGACGACAAACAGATCTACCATCACCAGGCTTTCCGCGATCCGCACGTCGTGTGGAACGGCCGGGAGAACCGATGGTGGCTCGCCTTGCACGCCATGCTCGCCGACGGCTCGGCGCCGAACGTCGGCCTGTACACGTCCCGCGATCTGACGCACTGGACGCCGCACGCGCCGCTCGTCGTCTACCCGGCTTCCGTTTCGGGCGACTGTCCCGACCTGTTCGAGCTGAACGGCTTGTGGAACGTCAACTGCGCCGATTATCACTATATGCAGGTACGCGATACGGGGGCGATCGACCCGCCCGTACAGCCCTACGACTGCGGAGACCTCCGGGTGGCCAAAACCATGTCCGACGGGAAACGCAGGATACTGATCGGATGGATCGGCGATTATAAAAACGACTCGGACGCGGGAGAATACGAATGGGGCGGCACGCTGAGTATGCCCCGGGAACTATACGCCGATGCAGCAGGCCAACTGTATCAGCGCCCCGTGCGGGAAGTCGTCCGGCTGTTCGACAGGACGGCGTTGCGGGAAAAACGGGTCGGATTGAATACCCGGTACGACCTGCCCGAGAATTACATGCTGACGGCGACGCTGTTTCCGCAGAGCGGCTTCGGACAGGCGACGCTCCGTTTCAGGGAGTCCGCCGACCGGACGGAAGGGTACAGTCTGACCGTCGATTTTCAGACCGGCGAGATCGGAATCGGCAGCCGGTACCGCACCTTCCAAAGAAAGTGCGGCATCGATCCGTACGCCCCGTTGAAGATCCGGCTCTTCGTCGACGGCACGATCGCCGAATGCTTCGTCAACGACGCCTACTGCTTCACGATGCGCATCTACGACAGCCTCGGGACGGGAGTCTCTTTCCGGTCGACGGCCCCCGGCCTGACCGTAAAGGATCTGGTCGTCCGGGTATGCGAATAACCGTCCGCATCCAAAAAGCGAAGGCCCGGGAATGATCCCGGGCCTTCGCTTTATCGTTTTCCGTACTCGGTTACTTTCCGGAAACCATGCTGTTGTATTCGTCCTTGGCGCCCACGATAATCGTATCGAAATCGCGCTGCCCGGTACCGGCCGGAATCAAGTGACCGCAGATCACGTTCTCCTTGAGGTTCACCAACGGATCGACCTTACCCAGAATAGCCGCTTCGTTCAGCACCTTGGTCGTTTCCTGGAACGAAGCCGCCGACATGAAGCTGCTGGTCTGCAACGCCGCACGGGTAATCCCCTGCAGCACCTGATTCGACGTCGCCGGAATCACATCGCGCACCTGCACGAGCTTCAGGTCTTTCCGTTTCAGTTGCGAATTCTCGTCGCGCAACTTGCGCAACGTGATGATCATACCCGGTTTCATCGTCGCCGAATCGCCGGCGTCGGTTACGACGACCTTGTCGTACAAGTCGTCGTTGACAGCCATGAATTCCCACTTGTCGACGATCTGTTCTTCGAGGAAACGGGTATCTCCCGGATCTTCGATCTGCACCTTGTTCATCATCTGGCGAACGATCACCTCGAAATGCTTGTCGTTGATCTTCACGCCCTGCATCCGGTACACTTCCTGCACCTCGTTGACGATGTACTCCTGCACCTTGGTCGGGCCCTGGATCGCCAGAATATCCCCCGGCGTAATCGCGCCGTCCGACAGCGGCATCCCGGCGCGGACGTAATCGTTCTCCTGCACCAGGATCTGGCGCGACAGCGGAACGAGATAACGTTTCACATCGCCCACTTTCGAAGTAATGATGATCTCGCGGTTACCGCGCTTGATCTTGCCGAACGAAACCTCGCCGTCGATTTCCGAAACCACGGCCGGATTCGACGGGTTCCGCGCCTCGAACAATTCGGTCACACGCGGCAGACCGCCGGTGATATCGCCCGCCTTGCCGACGGCTCTCGGAATCTTAATCAGAATCTCTCCGGCTTTGACGGCGGCGTTCTCCTTCACGACGATATGCGCGCCTACCGGTAGGTTGTATTGTTTCTGTTCCTCGCCTTTTTTGTCCAGAATCTTGATGATCGGGTTCTTGGTCTTGTCTCTCGACTCGGTAATCACCTTCTCGCGGAAGCCGGTCTGCTCATCGAACTCGTCGCGGTACGTGACACCTTCAATCACATTTTCGAAAGCCACCTTACCGTCGTATTCCGAAATAATCACGGCGTTGTACGGATCCCACTCGCAAACCAGATCGCCCTTCTTGACCAAATCGCCGTCGTTCAAGTACAACGTAGCGCCGTAAGGCAGGTTGTGCGTATAAAGCACGATATCGGTATTGACGTCGACGATCCGCAACTCGGACAGGCGGCTGATCACCGTATTGATCTCTTTGCCTGCGTCGTTCTTGCTCTTCACCACGCGCAATTCGTCGATCTCAAGACGTCCTTCGTAGCGCGAAACGACGCTGTTGTCGGTCGCCACGCCACCGGCTACACCGCCGACGTGGAACGTACGCAGCGTCAGCTGGGTACCCGGCTCGCCGATCGACTGGGCGGCGATCACGCCGACCACTTCGCCTTTCTGAACCATGCGTCCGGTCGCCAGGTTGCGTCCGTAACACTTGGCGCATACGCCCTTGCGCGACTCGCACGTCAGCACCGAACGGATATCCACCGATTCCACATGCGCTGCGTCGATCGCCTCGGCGATCGTTTCGGTAATCTCTTCTCCGGCAGCCACGATCAACTCGCCGGTATGCGGATTGTAGACGTCGTGCACGGTCGTACGGCCCAGGATACGTTCGTACAGCGTCTGTACGACATCCTCGTTGCGCTTGATCGCCGTAGCGGTCAGGCCGCGCAGCGTACCGCAGTCCTCTTCGCAGATAATCACGTCTTGCGCCACATCGACCAGACGGCGCGTCAGATAACCGGCATCGGCCGTTTTCAACGCGGTATCGGCCAGACCCTTACGGGCGCCGTGCGTAGAGATGAAATATTCCAACACCGAAAGCCCCTCCTTGAAGTTCGACAGGATCGGGTTTTCGATGACCTGACCTCCTTCGGCCCCGGATTTCTGCGGCTTGGCCATCAAACCGCGCATCCCGGAGAGCTGGCGGATCTGCTCCTTCGAACCGCGGGCCCCGGAATCCAGCATCATGTACACCGGATTGAAACCCTGCATGTCCTTGGTCAGGTGATCCAACACCGTCTTGGTCAGCTTCATATTGATATTCGTCCAGATGTCGATAATCTGGTTGTAACGTTCATTGTTGGTGATAAGCCCCATGTTGTAGCTCTCCATCACCTCTTCGACGCGCTCGTAACCTTCGTTGACCAGCGCTTCCTTTTCATCGGGAATGATCACCGCATCGAGGTTGAACGACAGTCCGCCGCGGAAGGCCATCTGGTATCCCATGTGCTTGATATCGTCGAGGAAAGCTGCCGTTTTGTCGGCTCCGGCCTTCTTCATCACCAGGCCGATGATGTCGCGCAGCGAACGTTTGGTCAGCACTTCGTTCAGGAAGCCCACCTCTTTGGGAACCACCTGGTTGAAGATGATCCGGCCGACGGTCGTATCGACCAATTTACGAACCGGCTGCCCGTTCTCGTCGAGCGTATCGACCATTACTTTCACTTTGGCGTGCAGGTCGGCGCGTTTTTCATTGTAGGCGATCAGCGCCTCCTCGGGACCGTAGAACTGAAGCCCTTCGCCCTGCGATCCGGCGCGCTCTTTGGTAATATAGTACAACCCGAGCACCATGTCCTGCGAAGGCACCGTGATCGGCGCTCCGTTGGCCGGGTTCAGGATGTTGTGCGAACCGAGCATCAGGATCTGGGCTTCGAGGATCGCCGCATTGCCCAGCGGCAAATGCACGGCCATCTGGTCGCCGTCGAAGTCGGCGTTGAACGCCGTACAAGCCAGCGGGTGCAATTGCAACGCCTTGCCCTCGATCAGTTTCGGCTGGAACGCCTGGATACCCAGACGGTGCAAGGTCGGGGCGCGGTTCATCAGCACCGGATGTCCTTTAATCACGTTTTCCAGGATATCCCAGATCACCGGATCCTTACGGTCTATGATTTTTTTGGCCGATTTAACGGTCTTGACGATTCCTCTTTCGATCAGTTTCCGGATCACGAACGGCTTGTAAAGCTCGGCCGCCATGTCTTTCGGAATCCCCATCTCGTGCATCTTCAACTCGGGACCTACGACGATGACCGAACGGGCCGAATAGTCGACGCGCTTACCGAGCAGATTCTGACGGAAACGTCCTTGCTTTCCTTTCAGACTGTCGGACAGCGATTTGAGCGGACGGTTCGACTCGGTCTTCACGGCGTTGCTCTTGCGCGAGTTGTCGAACAGCGAGTCGACGGCCTCCTGCAACATACGCTTTTCGTTGCGCAGGATCACTTCCGGCGCCTTGATCTCGATCAGCCGTTTCAGACGGTTGTTCCGGATGATCACCCGGCGGTACAGGTCGTTCAGGTCGGACGTAGCGAAACGGCCTCCGTCCAACGGAACGAGCGGACGCAGTTCGGGCGGAATCACCGGAATCACTTTCAGGATCATCCACTCGGGCTTGTTGATCTCGCGCGACTCGCGGAACGCTTCCACCACATGCAGGCGTTTGAGCGCCTCGGCCTTACGCTGCTGCGAAGTCTCGGTGCTCGCCTTGTGGCGCAGCGAATAGGAAAGCTCGTCCAGATCGACCCGCTGCAACAGCGTGTAGATCGCTTCGGCCCCCATCTGCGCGATGAATTTATCGGGATCGCTGTCGTCGAGTTGCTGATTTCCTTTCGGCAGCGCGTTCAGGATATCGAGGTATTCCTTTTCGGCAAGCAGATCGAGATCGGACACTCCGTTCACGGCTGCAGCGCCGGCCTGTACGACGACATAACGTTCGTAATAGACGATCGCTTCGAGCTTCTTCGACGGAATACCCAGCAGGTATCCGATCTTCGACGGCAACGAACGGAAATACCAGATATGAGCCACCGGAACCACGAGCGAGATATGTCCCATCCGTTCCCGGCGCACCTTTTTCTCGGTCACTTCCACGCCGCAACGGTCGCAGACGATCCCTTTGTAACGGATCCGCTTGTATTTTCCGCAGTGGCATTCGTAGTCTTTCACCGGGCCGAAAATCCGCTCGCAAAAAAGGCCGTCCCGTTCGGGCTTGTAGGTGCGATAGTTGATGGTTTCGGGTTTCAGCACCTCGCCGCTCGAGTTTTCGAGAATCTCCTCCGGAGATGCGAGACCAATGGAAATTTTCGAAAAACCGCTCTGTGCCTTATTGTCTTTCTTGAATGACATATTTTTAAACTTTTATTTATTCTTCAACAAGTAAACCTTCGAGCCGCGGCGAACTCGGGATCTTCCGCCGTTCGTCAGCAACGCCGCTCTCCGGCCGACGCACTTTTAGTCCAGCTTGACGCTGATGGCCAATCCCCTGAGTTCGTGCAGCAACACGTTCAGCGATTCCGGAATGCCGGGCTGCGGCATGTTGTCGCCCTTGACAATCGCTTCATAGGCCTTGGCACGTCCCATCACGTCGTCCGACTTGATCGTCAGGATCTCCTGCAAAATGTTCGATGCGCCGAACGCCTCGAGCGCCCAAACCTCCATCTCTCCGAAACGCTGACCGCCGAACTGCGCTTTACCGCCCAGCGGCTGCTGCGTAATCAGCGAGTACGGGCCGATCGAACGGGCATGCATCTTGTCGTCGACCATATGGCCGAGTTTCAGCATGTAGATCACCCCGACGGTCGCCGGCTGGTCGAACTGCTCACCGGTACCGCCGTCTCGCAGATAGGTGCGACCACTGCGCGGTACGCCGGCCTGAGCCGTATATTCGTTGATCTGCTCCAGCGAAGCCCCGTCGAAAATCGGCGTGGCGAACTTCAGACCGAGTTCGCGGCCGGCCCATCCGAGCACGGTCTCGTAAATCTGTCCGAGGTTCATACGCGAAGGCACGCCCAGCGGGTTCAGCACGATGTCGACGATCGAACCGTCTTCGAGGAACGGCATGTCCTCGTCGCGAACGATCCGCGCCACGATCCCCTTGTTACCGTGACGGCCGGCCATCTTGTCTCCCACGCGCAACTTGCGCTTCTTGGCAATGTACACTTTGGCCAGCTGGATAATTCCGGTCGGGAGTTCGTCCCCGTTGGTCAGGTTGTATTTCTCGCGCTTGAGAACCGCATCCAGTTCCTTGTACTTGATCGTATAGTTGTTGATCGTCTGTTCGATCAGCGTATCCAGACGCGCGTCGCCCGTCCATTTATCGGTGCCGATATTCAGGTAGTCGAGTTCGGCCAGCATTTTCTGCGAGAAACGCGTCCCCTGCGGGACCAGTTCCACCCCGAAATAATCGCGGATACCGATCGTCGATTTGTCTTTGAGCAACGTCCACAGTTTTTCGATCAGACGCTCTTTCAGCGCATCGGCCTGCTGCAAGAACTCGGTCTCCATCTTTTCCAACTGCGCCTTTTCGGAAGCCTTGCTCTTCTTGCCGTCCTTATTGGCGCGACTGAACAGTTTCTTATCGACCACGACGCCGAACAGCGAAGGCTGCGCCTTCAGCGAAGCGTCTTTCACATCGCCGGCCTTGTCGCCGAAGATCGCACGCAGCAGTTTCTCTTCCGGCGAAGGATCGCTCTCCCCTTTCGGCGTGATCTTACCGATCAGGATATCGCCCGGCTGCACATTGGCGCCGATGCGGATGATACCGTTCTCGTCGAGATCTTTCGTAGCGTCTTCGCTGACGTTCGGAATGTCGGAAGTAAGCTCCTCGACACCGCGTTTGGTATCGCGCACTTCCATAATATATTCGTCGACATGCACCGAAGTGAAGATATCCTCGCGGATCACGCGTTCCGAGATCACGATGGCATCCTCGAAGTTGTAACCCTTCCACGGCATGAACGCCACTTTCAGGTTGCGCCCCAGCGCCAGCTCGCCGCCCTGCGTAGAATAACCTTCGGTCATGATCTGCCCTTTGGTCACTTTATCGCCCTTGCGAACCAGGGGTTTCAGGGTCATCGACGTGCTCTGATTGGTCTTACGATAGCGCGGCAGACGATAGGTCGTCACTTCCGGATCGAACGTAACGATCTTCTGGTCTTCGGTACGTTCGTATTTGACCTGAATCTGCGTCGCATCCGAGAAGACGACTTCTCCTTCGCCTTCGGCGACGATCTGGATCCGGCTGTCGGCGATCATGTCTTTTTCCAGACCCGTTCCGACGATCGGAGCCTCCGGCATCACCAACGGCACGGCCTGACGCATCATGTTCGATCCCATCAGCGCACGGTTGGCATCGTCGTGTTCGAGGAACGGGATCAGGCTGGCGGCGATCGACGAAATCTGGTTCGGAGCAACGTCCATCAGATCCACTTCCGTAGCCGTCACCACCGGAAAATCGCCGTTGTCGCGCGCTTTGATCTTGTCCGGCACGAGGAACTCGCCCGCATCGTTCAGCGGAGCGTTGGCCTGCGCAATGGTCAGTCCTTCCTCCTCTTCGGCGCTGAAATAATGAATCCCTTTATCCGTCAGATCGACCCGTCCGTCCGCCACTTTGCGGTACGGCGTTTCGATAAAGCCCATGTCGCTGATTTTCGCGTAAACGCACAGCGACGAAATCAATCCGATGTTCGGGCCTTCCGGCGTTTCGATCGGACACAGACGGCCGTAATGGGTATAGTGCACGTCGCGCACTTCGAATCCGGCGCGCTCACGCGACAGACCGCCGGGCCCCAGAGCCGACAGGCGGCGCTTATGGGTCATTTCGGCCAGCGGATTGGTCTGATCCATGAACTGCGACAGTTGGTTCGTTCCGAAGAACGAATTGATGACCGACGACAGCGTTTTGGCATTGATCAGGTCTACCGGCGTAAATACTTCGTTGTCGCGCACGTTCATCCGTTCGCGGATCGTACGCGCCATGCGGACGAAACCTACGCTGAACTGGTTGGCCAACTGCTCGCCCACCGTGCGTACGCGGCGGTTCGACAAATGGTCGATATCGTCCACATCGGTCTGCGAGTTGATCAGCAGAATCAGGTAACGGATGATGGCGATAATATCCTCCCGCGTCAGGATCCGTACGTCCGGAGAGATGTCCAGATCCAGTTTCTTGTTGATACGGAAACGCCCCACATCTCCCAGGTCGTAACGCTTGTCCGAAAAGAACAGCTTTTCGATCACGTCGCGCGCAGTCGCCTCGTCGGGCGGCTCCGAGTTACGCAACTGGCGGTAGATATAAACGACGGCCTCTTTTTCGGAGTTGCACGGGTCTTTCTGCAGGGTATTGTATACGATGGAGAAATCGGTGCCGTTCTGGGCCTCCTTATGGATTAGGATGCTTTTGGCGCCCGACTCGATAATGTCTTCAATATGGCTCTCTTCGAGGACGGTCTCCCGGTCGATGATGATCTCGTTTCGTTCGATCGAAACCACCTCTCCGGTATCTTCGTCCACAAAGTCTTCAACCCATGTCTTCAGCACCCGGGCAGCCAGCCGCTGTCCGACCATCTTCTTCAGGTTGGCTTTAGTAACCTTTACATCCTCCGCAAGGTTAAATATCTCTAAGATCTGCCGGTCGCTCTCGAATCCGATCGCACGGAGCAGCGTGGTTACCGGCAATTTCTTCTTTCGGTCGATATAGGCGTACATCACGTTGTTGATGTCCGTCGCAAACTCGATCCACGACCCTTTAAACGGGATGATACGGGCCGAATAGAGTTTGGTTCCATTGGTATGGGTGCTCTGACCGAAGAACACCCCCGGGGAACGGTGCAACTGCGATACGATTACGCGTTCGGCGCCGTTGATAATGAACGTGCCGCGCGGAGTCATATAGGGAATGGTGCCGAAGTAAACGTCCTGAATCACCGTATCGAAGTCCTCGTGTTCGGGATCGGTACAGTACAACTTCAGCTTCGCTTTCAGCGGTACGCTGTACGTCAGTCCGCGTTCGAGGCACTCGTCCTGGCCGTAACGGGGCGGATCCACGTAATAATCGATGAATTCCAGCACGAAGTTGTTACGCGTATCGGTTATCGGGAAGTTCTCCATGAACACCTTGTACAGCCCTTCGTTTTTGCGGTTCTCGGCCGTGGTATCTAATTGGAAAAAGTCTTGAAATGATTTGAGTTGCACCTCCAAAAAATCGGGATAATGCAATCTGTTTTTTACGGAAGAAAAGCTAATACGCTGATTATCTGTTTTTGAAGACATTGTATCCAATAATTAAAGTTGAAGATAAGAACTGATTTGAAATGCGCTTCTGCTTTCAGTTTCAAACGCGGCAACTGACCCGGCAGTTCAAACGACCGATCGGAAAAATCCGTTCGGGATCACTGGTTTTCCACCCCTGCCATCTCTTTTTGCAAAACATAACCGCCCGTAGGGCCGGTTACTGGCTGTTGCTTCTGTTAAATGAGAAAAGGTATAGAGTCTATCAGAATAGACTCTACACCCGATATGTTCTGAACTATAAGCAGTTACTACTTAACTTCAACTTCAGCGCCAGCTTCTTCGAGCTGAGATTTAACCTGTTCTGCTTCTTCTTTGGAAACGCCTTCTTTGATAGCTTTCGGTGCGCCATCAACCAGATCCTTAGCCTCTTTCAGACCCAGACCGGTAATGTCTTTCACTACTTTCACTACCTGCAGTTTCGCCTGACCTGCGCTCTTCAGGATCACGTCGAAAGACGTTTTCTCAGCAGCAGCGGCGCCACCGTCGGCAGCAGGAGCAGCGGCAACGGCAACAGCAGCAGCAGCGGGCTCAATTCCGTATTCTTCTTTCAGAACATTGGCAAGTTCGTTTACTTCTTTAACTGTCAAGTTAACCAACTCCTCAGCTAATTTTTTGATATCGGCCATCGTAATATAAAATTTTTAAAATGTTTGACTTTTAAACGTTTTGGTTAATTTTCGGGAACCATTCCTTCGGCAGCGGACTCAGGCGGATTTTCGATAACGCCCTCCGGCAAACCGTCCGGAAATATTATCCCCTTGCTTCGAGGGTTTTAACC
Source organism: Candidatus Alistipes pullistercoris (assembly GCF_027665465.1). Taxonomy (NCBI): domain Bacteria; kingdom Pseudomonadati; phylum Bacteroidota; class Bacteroidia; order Bacteroidales; family Rikenellaceae; genus Alistipes; species Candidatus Alistipes pullistercoris. The sequence continues at coordinate 168,731 of NZ_JAQDED010000001.1, forward strand.
AACCCTGCGATTTTTTGTCCGGCAGAACCCTGCAGTGCGGAGATAACGTTCTTCGCGGGAGACTGCAACAGTCCGATGATGTCACCAATAAGCTCTTCGCGCGACTTGATGTTAACCAGTTCCTCTACGGCGGCATCGCCCAGATAGATGCAATCTTCCACGCATGCAGCTTTCAGAACCGGTTTCGGATTCGCCTTGCGGAACTCCTTGATCAACTTGGCGGGACTCTTACCCACGTTGGCGAACATGATCGCCGTTTCGCCTTTCAGCGAAGGGAGCACCTCCTCGTTAATCTTCCCGGTCTGTTCGAGAGCCTTGATAAACAACGTATTCTTCGCAACCACCAGCTTCACTTCCTTTTCGAAACAAAGCTTTCTCAAAGCAGCGGTCTGCTCTGCGTTCAGTTCCGAAGTATCGGTAATGTAGTAGTGAGCGTATGCGGTGAGCTTCTCGGCCAGACTATCAATTACAACTTTTTTCTCTTCCCTGTTCATCGTCTTTCGGTTTATTTGTTTTCAAGGGATTTGGGATCAATCTGCAAGCCCGGGCTCATCGTAGTAGAGAGAAATATACTCTTCACGTAAGTACCTTTAGCCGTAGCCGGTTTCAATTTCATGATTACATTCATGAACTCGTTGGCATTGTCGACGATCTGTTCCGCAGAGAACGCGATCTTGCCGATCGAAGAGTGAACGATACCGAATTTGTCGACTTTGAAGTCGATCTTACCGGCTTTCACCTCTTTTACCGCCTTTCCGACTTCCATCGTAACGGTACCCGTCTTAGGGTTCGGCATCAGGCCACGGGGACCCAGAATACGTCCGAGCGCACCCACCTTCGCCATTACATTAGGAGTTGTGATGATCACGTCCACATCGGTCCAACCGCCTTTGATCTTCTCGACGTATTCGTCCAAACCTACGTAATCGGCGCCTGCCTCGGTCGCTTCGGTCTCCTTGTCGGGAGTACAAAGCACCAGCACGCGAACCGATTTCCCGGTTCCGTGGGGCAACGTAACGACACCTCTTACCATCTGGTTGGACTTACGGGGATCAACACCAAGTCGCACGTCCAAATCCACGGAAGCATCGAATTTCGTAAAGGTAATCTCCTTTAGAAGAGCTGCCGCCTCGCTGAGCTTGTACGCCTTATTCGGTTCAATCTTAGCAAGAACTAATTTTCTATTTTTGGTCAGCTTACTCATTTCAGTAATTTTTATCAATTACAAATTAGGAAATTCACCAACGACATCGATACCCATGCTACGTGCTGTACCGGCCACCATCCGCATCGCGGACTCAAGCGTAAAGCAATTCATATCCGGCATTTTATCCTGGGCGATCTCCTTGATCTGATCCCAGGTCACCTTGCCTACCTTTTTACGGTTCGGCTCGGCGGAACCCGACTGAAGCTTTGCGGCTTCCTTGAGCTGTACGGCTACCGGCGGCTGCTTAATGATAAAGTCGAACGACTTATCGCCATAAACGGTGATAATGACAGGAAGTACCTTGCCTGCCTTGTCCTGGGTCCTCGCATTGAACTGTTTACAGAAGTCCATGATGTTCACTCCTTTCGAACCCAGAGCGGGCCCTACCGGAGGCGAAGGATTGGCGGCACCACCTTTGATCTGCAGTTTAATTAACGCAGCAACCTCTTTTGCCATAATTTTCCTTGGTTAATTATTCTTTTTCTACTTGCATAAAGCTCAACTCCATAGGAGTCTTGCGCCCGAATATCTTCACGGAAACCGTGAGTTTCTTCCGCTCGTTGTCCACCGCCTCGATCGTACCCGAAAAGCTTGAGAATGGGCCATCGGTAACCTTGACGGTTTCTCCTTCGAAGAAAGGAACTTCGTTTTCCTCCTCGCTGACGCTCAGTTCGTCGACACGTCCTAAAATCCGGCTCACTTCCTGAGGGCGGAGAGGGGTTGCCACCATGGAAGAAGCCTTCGTGTCTCCGAGGAAGCCTAAGACGTTGGGAGTGTTGCGAAGCATAAACGGGATTTCGCCCACGAGAGCGGCCTCGACCAATACATAGCCCGGATAAGAGACCTTTTCCCGGCTGATCTTTTTACCGTTTTTGATCTGGTAAACTTTCTCAGTCGGAATCAGAACCTGGGAGATATAGTCTTCGAGGTGAGAATTCTGGACTTCCGTCTCGATGTATTCCTTCACCTTTTTTTCCTTACCTCCGATGGCACGGATCACGTACCACTGTTTTTGCTCTTTTTCGCTCATCTTTATCTTTTCTTTACAGAATTAATAAAGAATACTATATATGGCCTTCATGATGTTCTCGAATGCCAGGTCCATCGCAAGAATCACTACAGCGAATAACAGGGAAGCTGTCATAACAATTACCGCTGAATTGGAAAGCTGATTCCAGGACGGCCACGTCACCTTTTGAACAAGCTCGGCGTAGGCGTTTTTAACGTAATTAATAAATCTCATTGTCGTAACGTTTTTAGCACGAGTGGAGAGATTCGAACTCCCATCAACGGTTTTGGAGACCGCTATTCTACCCTTGAACTACACTCGTTTGTAAGGCGGCGCGCCGAACGCGCCGCCTTGAAAGTATTTCGAAATTACTTAATGATTTCGATGATCTGACCGGCACCTACGGTACGGCCGCCTTCGCGGATTGCGAAACGCAGACCTACGTTCAGGGCTACGGGGTAGATCAGGGTAACGGTGATCGTTACGTTATCGCCCGGCATAACCATTTCTACGCCTTCCGGAAGTTCCACTTCACCGGTTACGTCCAGCGTACGCAGGTAGAACTGCGGACGGTATTTGTGGTGGAACGGCGTGTGACGACCGCCTTCTTCCTTTTTCAGGATATAAACCTCGGCTTTGAACACCGTGTGCGGGGTGATCGAACCCGGTTTGGCAACGACCATACCGCGTTTTACGTCTTTCTTGTCGATACCGCGCATCAGCAGACCGACGTTGTCGCCGGCTTCGCCCTGATCCAGCAGCTTGCGGAACATTTCCACGCCCGTACAGGTCGAAGTCATCGACTTTTCGGCCAGACCGATGATTTCCACCGGATCGCCCACGTGGATCACACCGGTTTCAACGCGACCGGTCAGCACGGTACCGCGACCGGTGATCGAGAATACGTCCTCGACAGGCATCAGGAACGGTTTTTCGTTTTCACGCGGAGGAATCGGAATGTACGAGTCAACGGCATCCATCAATTCCATGATCTTGTCTTCCCATTTGGCTTCGCCGTTCAGACCGCCCAGCGCAGAACCGCGGATAATCGGGGTATTGTCGCCGTCGAATTCGTATTTGCTCAGCAAGTCGCGAACTTCCAGCTCAACGAGGTCGAGCATTTCGGGATCGTCCACCATGTCGCACTTGTTCAGGAATACGACGATTTTCGGCACGTTCACCTGGCGGGCCAACAGCACGTGTTCGTTGGTCTGGGGCATCGGACCGTCGGTAGCGGCAACCACGAGGATCGCGCCGTCCATCTGAGCGGCACCGGTAACCATGTTCTTCACATAGTCGGCGTGGCCCGGGCAGTCTACGTGAGCGTAGTGACGGTTGGCCGTCTGATACTCGACGTGCGACGTGTTGATGGTGATACCGCGTTCCTTTTCCTCGGGAGCGTTGTCGATCGAGTCGAACGAGCGCAGTTCGGAAAGGCCTTTTTTTGCAAGTACGGTGGTAATTGCAGCGGTCAAGGTAGTTTTACCATGGTCAACGTGTCCGATCGTACCGATGTTCACATGCGGTTTGGATCTGTCAAATTTTTCTTTTGCCATATCTGTAATCTATTTTAGGAATAATTGTTTTACTTCAATTAAAGTTTCCAACACTTTTTGCGAGCGGAAGACGAGATTCGAACCCGCGACCCTTAGCTTGGAAGGCTAATGCTCTACCGACTGAGCTACTTCCGCAAAATCATTTCGTCGATTCTCCGGCGCGAACCGGATTCACTGTGGGCGGAGATGGATTCGAACCACCGAAGTCGAAAGACAGCAGATTTACAGTCTGCCCCATTTGGCCACTCTGGTATCCGCCCAGAATTTTCTCGAAGAACTTTTCGAAACCCGAGTCTCGCTCGTTACACCCTAATAATATAGCGCCGCACCCACTATTGTCCGCCGCATCCGCACGCTCTGTCCGTCGCACCTTCCGGAGCCGATGGAGGGATTCGAACCCCCGACCAGCTGATTACAAATCAGCTGCTCTGGCCAACTGAGCTACATCGGCAGTTTGTCACATTTTAGGGTTGGCAAAAGTACGAATAATTTCTTAATGCACAAATATTACGCACCAAAAAATTAATCCGCCCCGGCAAATCGACGGTCAACTCAAGGCCTGCGTCAAATCCCAAAAACGCAAAATCGGTGTCAAAGGTACAACGGATTTTTGGAATAACGAAATTTTTTATACCAAATACGCTATTTTTAAGCTCAAAATCGTGTCGGTTCCGAATCCCGCCGCGACGGCGCCGGCCGCGAATTTTCATTTCGGTGTCCGCCCGGCCGCAAAACGGCAGTCGGTCGGCAGATCCGTTCCGGATCGGTAAACACGGACGGATAATAAATACCGGTATATTTTTTATCTTTGCTATGTTCACAATCCCATTTTCACCGTTCTAACCCGCCCGACATGAAAAAAACTTTCCTGCTTTTCGCCGCATCGCTTTCCTGCAGCTTACCTATTTTCTCCGCCCGTGCGCAGGTCGCCGACCTGCGGGGAGGCCCGCTGGGGGTCGAACGGGTCGCAGCGAAAGCCAATTACGCGATTTACGAATCCGCACGCAAATCCTCCGCCGACGAAAGTTGCTGGATACGGATCGACCTGGGACGGCCGTATCCGATCGATTCGGTCAAACTGTACCCCGTCGTATTCGACAGTTGGGACTACTATGCGCGCCCGGGATTTCCGGTACGATTCCGGATCGAAACGTCCGGCTCCGACGACGGCTCCGACAGGCCCGTAACGATCGCCGACCACACCGGCAGCGACTACGAAGCCGCCGCAGTCGACCAGATCGACGTCTTCCGCCCGGCGCACCCTGTTTCCGGCCGGTACGTCGAGCTGAGAGTCACCCGGCTACCCGAACGCGACAACGGATACTATTTCGAACTCTGGAAAATGGAGGTATGGTCGGGCGGCGCCGACGTTTCGGAAAACCGGCTGCTCACCGACTCCGACCGGGGTTTTCTGGGTAAACACCCCTTATTGAGACCGCAACGCCCGATGGGAGAAGTCGCCGTACTGAATTGTCCCGAAAACGTCACTCCGGCGGCAAGCTGGCGGCCGGTCGAACCGACGGCGCGGGTTCCGCGCAGCGGCGTCACCGTAAACGACGGACTGTTCCGCCGAACGCTCTATGCCAACGCCCATTACCTGCTTCAGTCGTTTTCCGTAGACGATATGTTGAAAGAGTTCCGCGAGCGGGCCGGAGTACCGGCGGACGGGGCATTGCGCGACCTGCATACCGAATGGGTCGACATTCTGCCCGGTTCGAAAGCGGGTCGCTTTCTGATGGGCGCGGGCAACCAACTGCGCTGGGTCGAAAACCGCGAACTGCGCGACCGGATGAACCGGATCGTCGACGGCATCGAAGCCTGCAAACAGTCGAACGGATACCTCATGGCTTATCCCGAACGCGATATCCTGCATTTCGAAAACGGAGCTTACTGCCGTTCGTGGGTGACTCAGGGACTGATCGAAGCGGGAATCGCAGGAAATCCGAAAGCCTATCCGTTGCTGCGCGGTTTTTACGACTGGTTCAACGCCTGCCCCTATCTGCCGGAACTGGTCCGCCGCGGCGGACAGGGACGCCAGGGAATCATCGCCAGCACCCGCCTTTATTTTACGCCGGTAGGAAAACCCGAAGACCTGCAAGTCGTGCAGCGTTACTACCAGGAAAATTTCTGGATGCAACAATTGATCGACAAGGATGTCGACGCGATCTGGAAATATCCGTACGACCGTCCGCATTGCTACCTGATCCTGTCGCTGGAATCGTTCCTCGACCTCTACATGGCGACCGGCGACCGGCAGTACCTCGATGCGGCCGTCGGAGGCTGGGAACTGTTCAACGAATATTACGAACATATCGGAGGCAGTATCAGTATCAGCGAACTGTCGCCCTACCCGCCCAAATCCTATCTGCTGCGCAGCGGAACGGGCGAGCTGTGCGGCAATTCGTTCTGGGCGTTCCTGAACCAGCGGTTCCACCTGCTCTACCCCGAAGAGGAAAAATACGTGGCCGAAATCGAAAAATCGATCTACAACGTAGCCATTGCCAACCAGACTGCCGACGGCAAAATCCGCTACCACGCCCGCCTGATAGATCGTAAAGAAGACGGCACGGACGTCAACACCTGCTGCGAAGGGCAGGGGACGCGGCTTTTCGGAGCGTTGCCCGAGTTCATCTACACGCAGGCGGACGACGGCGTATACGTCGACCTATTCGCCGCCTCTTCGTTCGCCTGGGAACAGGACGGGACACCGATGAAACTAACCATGCAAACCGAATTCCCGTACAGCCGGCCCGGAGCCGGGAGCACCCTGATAAATCCGAGATTAAACGAACGACTCGAATATCCGTATCCCACCGACATCCAGATCGAAGTTTCGGCACGCAAAAAAACGCCGTGCAAAATCCGGCTTCGCATTCCATGGTGGTGTAACTGCAACGCAGTCATCTTGGTAAACGGCGAACGGGTAGCCTGGGGAAAACCGGGATCATACGTAACGCTCGACCGGAAATGGTCGGACAAGGACAAGATACAATTTTCGTTACCGATGGCTTTCCGCCTCACCCTGTACAAAGGAAGCGAACCCGATTTCAAAGGCAAAAATGCTTACGCCATCGAATACGGCCCGCTGCTGATGGCCGTTGTCGGAGATTCGGTGCAAAACGGGCGTGTTACGCTACCATTCCCGCCTGAAAAACTATTTGAAAAATTCAAACCGTCGCAAGACGCTCCGCTTCATTTTACCATCGAAGACAGCGGCTTGAGGCTGATTCCCTATTTTGAAATTTCGGACGAATCGTTCACCTGTTATCCTTTTTTGGAAGATTGCCAGATAGAAGGACGGGGCCCGAGAATCGAATCTATCGGACAAATCCTGCCGAGACTGCTCAAGGATTGAGCAACAACAAAACGGCGGCCGGATCTCCTGCCGCCGTTTTAGCACTTTATTATATCTTAATCATTTCGCAGGAGGAACCAGCGGCAGCGCGAGCCAGGCCAGGTTGATGCCGCGGCCCATGTGTCCGTAATTTTCTCCGGTCGCGCCGTCGTAGAGCATCGCCAGCCGGTCGCCCACCCGGATCACCGACGGCATCCCGATAGCGCCTTTCACCTCTTTGGAATTCTGGCAGTCGATCACGATCGCCTTGTCCTGCGGATCCCACCGATTCAGGTCTTTGGTCCAATACACCCAAACGGCGTCCGTGTATTCGCCCCGGTCGGGGTGTATCCCGATGTGGTTCGTAAACAGGAACCAGGTACCGTTATCGGGTTCGTAATAGAGCGAGGTGTTCTCGCACTGCTCGGCGGGCGGGAAAATCGGCTGCGGATCGACCGTCCACGCGCTCCCCAGGTCGCGGGTACGGGCGATGCCGACCGTACGGCCCAGTTTACCTTCCTTGTCAAAAGCCGCGGCTCCGAAAAACATCTTGTACTCGCCGTCCTGCTCCACCACATCGCCCGGACTGGCCGTATCGCTGTAATAAGTGCCGGCCTCGTTGGTGAAAGGAATGATGTCGTAACGTTTGCGCCAAGGGCCGGCCGGATGATCGGCCTCGGCCGTCAGGGTCACATAAGGAGTGGCCGGGATGCAGTCGGGAGCGGGGGTACAAAATTGGGTGCCCACGTAGAACATATGCCATTTCGCGCCGTCGTTCACCAACCAGGGCGACGAAGCCGATTTGGAATCGGGGCGTCCCGCTTCGCCGAGGGTCAATTGCAATCCGTGCTTCTCCCAATGGCGCAGGTCGCGGCTGGTAGCCAGGCACGACAGCCACCCATCTTTGCCGGCGCCGTCGTAATGAAGGTAGTAGACTCCCTCGTGCTCGACCACTACGGCTTCGCGTGCGCCGTAGGTATCGCAACTGTCGGGCCCCGTCCCGCAAGGCATCACCATCCCTTCGTCATCGATCGTCATCCGCAGAACGGCCTGCGAACGCCCGTCCACGTAGCTCTCGGGCGCCCGATATTCCTTCTGGGCGGAAACGCCCACAACCCAGACCAACATACAGCCTGTCAAAAATCTTTTCATTTTCCGAATTTTAAAAAGCGGGCCGTACGCCCTTCATTGGGAATACGACCCGCACATTCCTAAATTATTCCGAGCGATCGCTATTCGATCTCGACCAGTTGGCTGTCGACGGCGACGGTATCGCCTTCGGCCACGAGCACCTGCTTCACGGTTCCGGCGTAATCCGACGTGATGCTGTTCTCCATCTTCATCGCTTCGAGGATCACCACATCCTGCCCTTTTGTCACTTTATCGCCCGGTTTCACCAGCACGCTGAGGATACGTCCCGGCATCGGCGACGTAACCACGTTTCCGGTAATCGCAACGGCCGGCTTGGCTTCGGCCTTCGCTTCCGGAGCCGGCGCGGCGGCGGGCGCAGCAGCGGCCGTCTGGGCGGCTTTCGCGGCTTCGGCGGCGTGAGCGGCGGCATAACGCGCTTTCTTCACGCCCGTCAGGTAATTCTTGGCGACCAGCGGGAAGAGCTCAAGCAACAGCACCTCTTTTTCATTCTCGGCCAACTTGACTCCGCCGGCGTCTTCGAGCACCGGATTCGGTTGCATCTGATATTTCGACGTGTCGTACGGGGTTTCCTCGCGCACCCCGGCGATCTTCAGGCGGAATTCGGGATCGACCGGAACCGGCGTTTCGCCGTACTCGCCCTTGACCAGGTTCACGAACTGGTTCGACACGTTCGAATACATCGGCTTACCGTTTTTAACGTCCAGCGCGCAATTGACGGCCTGGGCGCCCACGATCTGGCTGGTCGGCGTCACCAAAGGCGGCAGACCGGCGTCCAGACGCACGCGCGGGATCAACTGCATCGCGCTCTCGAGGATCGATTCGGACTTGAGCTGCTTGAGCTGGGCCACCATGTTCGTATACATACCGCCCGGAATCTCGGCCTTCTGCACCAGTTCGTTCGGTTTCGGGAAGTTGAAATACTTTTCGATCGCATGACAGGCGTCGAGCAGTTCGGCCTCGTTTCCGTTTTTGGCTGCGGCAATCGCCCGGTCGAACTCCTTGTCGATGTTCTCAGGCAGCTTGTCGGTCAGCGGGTTGAACGCATTCGGGAAAATCTTCACCGCATCCACCGCATCGAGTTCCTTGCGGATCGTATAGAGTTCCTTGTTGATCTTGGCGACGGCCTCCATGTTGATATCGAGCTCCACGCCCATTTTCTTGCAGAAGATGTAGATCAGTTCGATCGCCGGAGCCGCCGGTCCGCCGGCGAAGTTCCAGATATTCGTATCGACGACGTCGACGCCGGCCTCGATCGCAGCCACGACGGAAGCCAGCCCGTAACCGGGCGTACAGTGCGTATGGAAGTCGATCGGAATCGACAGGTTTTTCTTGAACAGCTTGATCAGATCCGAAACGCGTTTGGGCGGGATCAGTCCGCTCATGTCCTTGATCGTGATCATATCGGCGCCCAGAGCGGCCATCTGCTGCGCCTTGTTCAAGAAATACTCGTCGGTGAAAACCGCTTTCGGAAGTTTCTTCCCTTTCAGCGCGGCCTTGATACGTTCCATCGTCGAGAAATGCGGGTCGATCGTGTAGCACACGGCGCAGTCGGCGATACCGCCGTACTTCTTGATATACTTGATCGTAGACTTCACGTTGTTCACGTCGTTCAACGCGTCGAAAATACGCATGATGCCCAGTCCCGACTCGATCGCATTGCGGCTGAATCCCTCGATGATCTCATCGGTATACGGAGCGTATCCGAACAAGTTGCGTCCGCGGGACAGCGCGGTCAGTTTCGAAACGTCGCCCACGACGGCCTTGATCTTTTCGAGGCGGTCCCACGGGTTTTCGTTCAGGTAGCGCATTACGGAGTCGGGCACGGCGCCGCCCCACACCTCCATGGCGTAAAAATTAGCGTCTTTATAGAAAGGCAGGACGCGGTCGATCTGCTCCTGCTTCATCCGGGTGGCAAAAGCGGATTGCTGTCCGTCCCGGAGGGTCAAATCCCTTATCAAAAGTTTTTGAGCCATAGTTGTTTTGATTAGTGCGATGATTTATAAAGTTAGTTTCCCACTGAGCTGGACGGCAATCGTTTACCGCCCCTCTGTTATAATATTAACAAAGATACGAAGTTTTTGCGATAAAACATAAAAAAATCGTTTTTTTATCTTACCCGGAGATTAATTTGGCAAATCCCCGGTTAATGATTACTTTTAGCGGTCGATTACGCGCTGACAAAATACGTTCAGAATCATAAAATCAGGAGGCTATGGAAAGAAATTACAAATTGCCGAAAGAGGGAGGGCTGGAGCCGGGGGCAGATCCTGCCGACATCATCCGAAAATTCGAAAAAATCTACACGAACATTTACGAGAACGAAGCGAGCGGAGCCATGTACGTGGCTCGGGAGATCGCCGGCTGCATCCGCGAGAAACAGTCGGCCGGAGAGATGTGCGTACTGGGCATGACGACCGGGAAATCGCCGGTGGGCCTGTTCCGCGCGCTGGTCGAACTGCATAAAAAAGAGGGGCTCAGTTTTCACAACGTAGTCATATTCAGCCTCGACGAATTCTTCCCGATCTCGCCGAAGGAGTTGCAGAGCCGCAATTACTCGATGCACGAGAGTCTGCTTGATCACATCGACATCAAACCCGAGAACATCCATATCCCGGACGGGACGCTGCCGCAGGACAAAGTCGAAACGTTCTGCCGCGACTACGAAGCGCTGATCGAGCAGTACGACGGCATCGACCTGATGGTGCTCGGTACCGGCGTACAGGGGCAGATCGGGTTCAACGAACCGGGCACCTACACCAATACGCGGACGCGGCTGGTCGCCCTCGGCAACGAAAGCCGCAAGGCCGCCGCATCGATCTTCTACGGCATCAACTACGTACCGCACAAGGCGATCACGATGGGACTGCGAACGATCCTCGACGCCAAACGCATCATCCTGATCGCGTGGGGCGAAGAAAAAGCGTACGTCGTCAAGGAGCTGGTCGAAGGCGAACGCCAACTGTTGGTTCCGGCCACCTGCCTGCAGGAGCACCAGAACATGGAAGTCGTGGTCGACGAAGGCGCCGCCTCGCAACTGACCCGTATCCGCACGCCGTGGCTGGTCGGACGCTGCCTGTGGCCGAAACGTTTTATCCGCACGGCCGTGCTGTGGCTGTGCGAGCAGGTCGACAAACCGATCCTGAAACTGACCTATCAGGACTATGTGGATAACCGTCTCGGCCAGTTGCTCGAAATCTCCGGCATGGCCTACGACGAGATCAATATCCAGGTATTCAACGACCTGCAACACACGATCACCGGATGGCCCGGCGGCAAGCCGAACGCCGACGATTCGACGCGTCCCGAACGCGCGCAGCCGTTCCCCAAACGCGTGCTGATTTTCAGCCCGCATCCGGACGACGACGTGATCTCGATGGGCGGCACGTTCCGCCGGCTGATCACCCAGGGACACGACGTCCACGTAGCTTACGAAACGTCCGGCAACATCGCCGTGCACGACGACGTGGTGCTGCAAACGATCGACACCGCCCGCGAATGCGGTTTCGAAGACAAATACGACGAAGTGAAAGCGATCATCGCCGGTAAGCGCAAAGGCGAACCCGAACCGTTGGAACTCCGCAAGCTGAAAGGCTCGATCCGCCGCGCCGAAGCGAAGGCGGCCTGCCGGCACATGGGGCTGAACGACCGGACAAATGTCCACTTCCTGAACCTGCCGTTCTACGAAACGGGAGGCGTCAAAAAGGGACTGCTGACCGAGAACGACATTTCGCGCGTCGTAAAATTATTGCAGGAACTCAAGCCCGACCAAATCTATGCCGCCGGCGACCTGTCCGACCCGCACGGAACGCACCGCACCTGCATCGAAGCGGTCATCGAGGCGATGTACCAGATACAGAACGAACCCTGGGTGAAAGATTGCCGGTTCTGGCTCTACCGGGGCGCATGGCAGGAGTGGGATCTGGACATGGTCGACATGGCCGTGCCGCTCAGCCCGGACGAGGTGGTGCAGAAACGCCACGCCATCTACCGCCACCTGTCGCAGAAGGACGTGATGCCGTTCCCCGGCGAAGACAAGCGCGAATTTTGGCAGCGCGCCGAAGAACGTACGCAGAATACCGCCCGGATGTACGACAAGCTGGGAATGGCCGAATATCAAGCGATCGAAGTATTTGTCAGACTGGACCTTTTCAAACTATAAAAAACACAAATCCTTTAATTTATTGAAACCATGAAAAAAATCCTAATCCTGATGAGTTGCGCGGCCCTGCTGTTCTGCGGTTGCAAAGACGACGAAGACAACCAGGCTAAAGTAAGCCGCGAATACCAGACCCGTATCGGTCTCGGACAGGATGGTTATCTCGGAAGTGAAACGAACAATCTGAATCAGCTAAATACGCTGCTCGAAGAAGGTATCGCAAATATCAATAAACAATTCGGAGTCAAATTCACGATCAACGCAACGGGCGACACCGAGGAAGAAGCTTACGCACAGTGCGATGCACAGGCCAAGCAGAAATACGAGGAGCAAAGCGCGTCGATTAAGGCCGCTCTGGTCGCTCTACAAACTTCATTCAACACGAAAAAAGCAGAATTATTGCCTTCGTTTACCGAAGACGAGAAAAATAAGTATTACATCAACGACGTCGCGTACGGGATGGCGTTTTATCAAAAAAGCATCGCGATCGCTCCCGGATACGAAGACATCTACATCGTGGAAGACACTGCCAACCAAGTGACTTTCAAGGCGGGAAAGGGCGACGTCCAATAACGTTATTTACAGAATGTCCGGGTTGAGACCCCGTTTATGGCCGGTTACGGCTGCCCATAGTGGTCCAGAACGTTCACAACCGAGAACAAATAAAATATTTTTAATTATGAGAGTCATCATCGAACCCAACGGCGGACAGGTATCGGCCTGGGGAGCCGCCTACATTGCCAAACGCATCAACGAACACAACAAAAAGGAGAAACGGCCTTTCGTACTGGGTCTTCCGACGGGTTCCACCCCGTTGGGCACCTATAAAAAGTTGATCGAATACTGCAAAGCGGGCAAAGTTTCGTTCGCCAACGTCGTAACGTTCAACATGGACGAGTACGTAGGCATTCCGAAAGACCATCCGGAAAGCTACCATTCGTTCATGTGGAACAACTTCTTCAGCCACATCGACATCAAACCCGAAAACGTCAACATCCTGAACGGCAATGCGCCCGACCTATGCAAGGAGTGCGCCGACTACGAAGCCCGTATCCGGGCCGCAGGCGGCATCGATTTGTTCATGGGCGGCATCGGCCCCGACGGACACCTCGCGTTCAACGAACCTTTTTCGTCGCTGAACTCGCGGACGCGCGTCAAATCGCTGACCAAGGATACGATCATCGCGAACTCGCGCTTTTTCGGCGGCAACGTCGACTTGGTTCCCAAAACGGCGTTGACCGTGGGCGTGGGCACCGTGATGGACGCCCGCGAGGTGATGATCCTGACGATGGGACACAACAAAGCGCGCGCGCTGGCCGCCGGCATCGAAGGCAGTTACAGCCACCAGTGGACGATCAGCGCGTTGCAAGTACATCCCAAAGGAATCATCGTCTGCGACGAGGACGCGACCGACGAACTGAAAGTAGGTACTTACAAATACTTCAAAGACATCGAGTCGGCGAACCTCGATCCGGCGAAACTGTTCGCATAGGTTCCCCGTTTTACGGCATATTCTCGAAAAGCCCTCGGAAACGGGGGCTTTTTTATTATATTTGCGCAAATTAACCGCACTAACACACAGACATGGCAGACGAAAAAATCATATTCTCGATGGTCGGAGTCAGCAAGACTTTCACGAACCAGAAAAAAGTGCTGAACGGCATCTACCTGTCGTTTTTCTACGGGGCTAAAATCGGGATCATCGGGCTGAACGGCTCCGGGAAATCGACGCTGATGAAGATCATCGCCGGGCTGGACAAGAATTTCCAGGGCGAAGTGGTCTTCTCTCCGGGCTATACGGTCGGCTACCTCGAACAGGAACCGCAGTTGGACGATACGAAAACCGTCCGCGAAGTGGTCGAGGAAGGGTGCGCCGACGTGGTCGCGCTGCTGAAAGAGTACGAAGAGGTCAATGCGAAGTTCATGGAGCCGATGGACGACGACCAGATGGCGAAGCTGATCGAACGGCAGGGCGAGCTGACCGAACTGATCGACCACAAGAACGGCTGGGAACTGGACGCCACGCTCGAACGCGCGATGGACGCGTTGCGGTGTCCGGACGCCGACCAATCCGTCAAACACCTGTCGGGCGGCGAACGCCGCCGCGTGGCGCTGTGCCGGCTGCTGTTGCAGCAACCGGACGTACTGCTGCTCGACGAGCCGACGAACCACCTCGACGCCGAGAGCATCGACTGGCTCGAACAGCACCTGCAACAGTACAAGGGAACGGTCATCGCCGTTACGCACGACCGCTATTTCCTCGACAACGTGGCCGGCTGGATCCTCGAACTCGACCGCGGCGAAGGCATTCCCTGGAAAGGCAATTACAGCAGTTGGCTCGAACAGAAATCGAACCGTCTCGCGCAGGAAGAGAAGCAGGAGAGCAAACGGCGCAAAACGCTGGAGCGCGAGCTGGAATGGGTTCGCATGGCCCCGTCCGCCCGCCACGCGAAGAGCAAAGCCCGTCTGTCGGCCTACGACAAGATGCTGAACGAAGATACGAAACAAAAGGAGGAAAAACTCGAAATCTACATCCCGAACGGCCCGCGCCTCGGCGACGTGGTGATCGAAGCGCAGGACGTGTCGATGGGCTACGGCGACCGGCTGCTGTACGAACATTTGAGCTTCTCGTTGCCGCCCGCCGGAATCGTCGGCGTGATCGGCCCGAACGGGGTCGGCAAGACCACGCTGTTCCGGCTGATTATGGGGATCGAAAAGCCGCTGCACGGCTCGTTCCGCGTCGGCGAGACGGTCAAGCTGGCCTACGTCGACCAGCAACACGCGTCGATCGACCCGGAAAAGACGGTTTACCAGGTCATCTCGCAGGACAGCGAGCTGATCCAGCTCGGTGGCCGCAGCGTCAACGCCCGCGCCTACGTATCGCGCTTCAACTTCAGCGGCGCCGACCAGGAGAAAAAGTGCGGCGTGCTGTCGGGCGGCGAACGCAACCGGCTGCACCTGGCCCTCGCGCTGAAGGAGGAGGGCAACGTGCTGCTGCTCGACGAGCCGACCAACGACATCGACGTGAACACGCTGCGCGCCCTCGAAGAAGGGTTGAATAACTTTGCAGGATGCGCCGTAGTGATCTCGCACGACCGCTGGTTCCTCGACCGCATCGCCACGCACATCCTCGCGTTCGAAGGCGACTCGCAGGTCGTGTTTTTCGAAGGCGGTTACAGCGAATACGAAGAGAACAAGCGCAAACGCCTCGGCGACGACACCCCGCACCGGGTGAAATACCGCAAACTGGTCGCCGACTAAACACCGACAGCGTATGAAAACCTCACTCGGACACCTACCGCAGCGCAAAGCGGAGGAACTCGAAATCCTCACAAAGTACATCCGCAGGGCCGTACCGGCCCAAATGGTTATCTTGTTCGGCAGCTATGCGCGCGGCAACTGGGTCGAACTCGACGAACGGTTCGACTACGGGGTTCATACGACTTTCCAAAGCGACTACGATATCCTGGTGCTAGTCGAGCACGGAGTGGAACCTTACGGGGCCGCACGGAAGTTGGATCGTGTAGAAGATGTTTTCGCAAGAAACACCCGTTCGGATACCCCGGTCAGTTTTATACTGGAACATATCCAAACTTTTAATAAATATCTCGCAGAAGGTCGGTATTTCTGGACGGACATCGCCGAAGAGGGGATCATGCTGTACGACAACGGGAAGTTTACGCTCGATACGCCGTGCGAACTGAATGCACAAGAGTTTAAAGGACAGGTACAGGAATATTTTGAGGAATGGAACGGTCGCGGAGAAACATTCTATAAATACGCTGCCCTAGCGCACTCCAACAAAGATCATAAATTTTCCATTTTCAATTTCCATCAAGCATGTGAATCTTTCCTCCACACGATCAGACTGATCCACACCCTTAAAAAACCGAGGATACACGACCTCGAAAAACTGGTAAAATCCTGTAAAGTGCATACGCCGGAAATCCTTGCATTTTTTCCGACCGACACAGAAGAGAGCAAACGCTTGTTCAAAATATTGAACGACGCCTATATCGCCGCACGCTACGATCCGAAATACACGATCGCCCCGGCGGACATCGACCGCATCCGGCCGCACGTCGAACTGCTGCGCCAGATCACCCGCAACGCTTACGATAAAAAGATCGCCGAACTGGACGCTTTGATCGACAGTTCGCCAACGAAATAAAATTTTAGAAAACACACCGTCATGGCACAAAAACCATCCATTCCGAAGGGCACACGCGATTTCGGCCCGGACGAGATGATTAAACGCACCTACATTTTCGACACGATAAAAAGCGTCTTCCGCACCTACGGATTCCTGCCGCTCGAAACGCCGGCGATGGAAAACCTCTCGACGCTGCTCGGAAAATACGGCGACGAGGGCGACAAGCTGCTCTTTAAAATCCTGAATTCGGGGGACTTCCTGAGCGGAGTCGCACCCGAAACGTTGCAGGATGCCGACGCCAACCGCAACGCGCTGTCGGTGAAAATGTGCGAAAAAGGATTGCGTTACGACCTCACCGTACCGTTCGCCCGCTACGTCGTACAACACCAGAACGAAATCTCGTTCCCGTTCCGGCGCTACCAGATCCAGCCGGTATGGCGCGCCGACCGGCCGCAGAAGGGACGCTACCGCGAGTTTTTCCAGTGCGACGTCGATATCATCGGCAGCCGCAGCCTGCTCAACGAAGTCGAGCTGATCGAAATCGTGGCGGCCGTGTTCAAAAAACTCGGCATCCGGATCGCGCTGAAGATGAACAACCGCAAGATCCTGTACGGCATCGCCGAGACCATCGGTCACGCCGACAAGATGACCGACATCACCGTGGCGATCGACAAACTCGAAAAGATAGGAATCGAAGCGGTCAACGAAGAGCTGCTTTCGAAAGGTATCTCCGAGCAGGCCGTGGCCGCGCTGCAACCGATCCTGTCGCTCAACGGTACGAACCGCGAGAAGCTGCGACAGTTGCGCGCGGTGATCGGCGGCAGCGAAACAGGAATCGCCGGCATCGACGAGATGGAAACGATCTTCGGATACGTCGAAGCGCTTGGCACGGAATTGGATATCGAACTGGACCTGTCGCTGGCGCGCGGGCTGAACTACTACACCGGCGCGATCTTCGAAGTAAAGGCGAAGGATTTCGCGATCGGCAGTATCTGCGGCGGCGGACGCTACGACGACCTGACCGGAATTTTCGGTATGCCGGGCATGTCGGGAGTAGGCATCTCGTTCGGAGCCGACCGGATCTACGACGTGATGTGCGGACTCTGCCTCTACCCCGAAGAAGCGGGCGTCACCACGCGGGTTTTGTTTCTGAATTTCGGGGAAACCGAACAACCGGCCGCCTTGCGCGCGATGAAACAACTGCGGGCCGCAGGCATCCCATGCGAAATGTACCCCGACGCCGCGAAGATGAAAAAGCAGATGGAATACGCCAACCGGCGCGCGATCCCGCTGGTGGTGATCATCGGCAGCGACGAACTGGCCGCCGGAAACGCCACCGTCAAAAACATGGCGACCGGCGAACAGCAGGCCGTTCCGCTGGCGGAACTGGCCGCGCGCCTGCAATAATGCGCCGGCGAGGCGCGTTATCACAAGGACATTAAAGATACTGCAATGATAAGAATGAAAATCCATATCCTGCTGGCGACGCTGCTGTTCGCGGCGCCGGCGCTTGTTTCGGCCCAGAACGACGCGAAAGACGATCCGGCCGGCAACTTGCAGAAATTCCAGCAGTTCTACCGTTACCTGAACGGCGCCTACGTCGATACGGTACACAACAATGAGCTGGTCGAAAGCGCGATCCGCGAAGTGCTGCTGCAACTCGACCCGCATTCGACTTACGTATCTCCCGAGGAGATGGTCGAAGTCAAGGAGAGCTTCGACGGCAGTTTCAGCGGCATCGGCATCGAATTCAACGTACTGCGCGATACGATCATCGTGGTCAACGTCATTTCGGGCGGTCCCGCCGAACAGGTGGGCCTGCTCCCCAACGACCGGATCGTCGCGGTGGACGGCAAAAGCTCGGTCGGCGTCAAACAGATCGACGTGCCGAAACTGCTGCGCGGGCCGAAAGGCAGCCGGGTAGAGACGCGGATCGTCCGCCACGGCGGCGGCGAACCGCTCGACTTCACGATCGTGCGCGACAACATTCCGATCAATACGGTGGACGCCGCCTACAAGGTCGATCCGAAGACCGGTTACATTCGGATCAACCGTTTCGCGAACAATACTTACAAGGAGTTCACGGACGCCGTGCAGAAACTGGGGCCGATGGACGCCCTGATCCTCGACCTGCGCAGCAACGGCGGCGGGCTGATGGGCGGAGCCGTACAACTGAGCAACTTTTTCCTACCCGAAGGTTCGGTGATCGTATCGACCGAAGGGATGCGCGTGCCGCCCGACCGAATCGTCGCGAAAGAAGACGGCCCGTTCACGAAAGGGAAGGTGATCGTGCTGATCAACGAGACTTCGGCTTCGGCCAGCGAGATCGTATCCGGAGCGATTCAGGACTGGGACCGCGGCCTGCTGATCGGCCGGCGCACGTTCGGCAAGGGACTCGTCCAACGGCAGTTCCCGTTACAGGACGGCTCGGCGGTGCGGCTGACCGTAGCGCGCTACCACACGCCGACCGGACGCATGATCCAGCGCCCGTATGAAAACGGCAATTTGGACGCCTATTATGAAGATTTCAACAAACGGTTCGAACCGGGAGCTTCCGATTCGGTCGGCGGCGACACCACGCAGCGGTTCAAAACCCTGCGTAGCGGCCGCACCGTCTACGGCGGCGGCGGAATCACGCCCGACATCGTCGTACCGCTCGATACGTCGGACTATACGAAATACTGGGGCAGCCTGGTGCGTCAGGGCGTCATCAACGAATTCGTCATCGAATACCTGGACGAGAACCGTCCGGCGCTGTCGTCGCGTTACGCGGCTCCCGAAAAGTTCGTCAGCGACTTCACCGTCTCCGACGACGTGCTCGACGCCCTGACGGCCAAGGCCACGAAAAAGGGGATCGCCTTCGACGCCGCAGAGTTCGAACGTTCGAAAAAAGCGCTGAAAACCCAACTGAAAGCGTTGATCGCGCAAAAAATGTGGGGAGTCAACGAATACTACCTCGTCGTCAACGGCGAGGACGACCCGGTCTTCGCCAAAGCGCTCGAAGTGCTGCGCGACTGGGAGCGTTACGGTTCCGGCATCGCCTACTGATCCGACACGAAACGATCCATCCGCTCCGCCGGCCGCAAATCGGTTTTTGCAGCCGGCGGAGCCGTATACGCTTATTTTGCCCCGAATATTTGCTTATATCTCTTTTTCTTTTTAATTTTAACAACCTATAACTGCTAACAAAAACGAAAGGCATGAATCATTTTGACTACAAAAAGGAAAGCGAAAGCGACGGAGCGGAAGAGATCTACTCAAAAATAGTCAGGGCCGGACGGCGCACCTATTTCTTCGACGTGAAGGCGACGCGGAACGACGATTATTACGTGACAGTCACCGAAAGCCGGAAAAAAACCGAAAAGGACGGAAAATTCTCGTTCGAAAAACACAAGATCCACCTTTACAAGGAGGACTTCTGCAAATTCGCGGAAGGACTCGACGAAGTGGTCGGGTACATCCGGGAGCACAAGCCGGAGTGTTTCAATCCGGACGGCTCGGCGATCAGCAGCATCCCCGCGTCGCTGGACGACGAATTCGACAAACTGTAACGCACGACAACGAAAACAAAGGCGTCCGAAAAAGATCCGGACGCTTTTTTCATTCCGTATGAGAAAAAACGTATTGTTGGGCTTCAGCGGCGGCATCGACAGCACGGCGGCGGCGCGGTACCTCGCCGAACAGGGCCATGCCGTCACGCTGCTTACGCTGGATACCGTCGGGGAAGAGGGTCTCGAAACGCGCATCCGGCAGGCGGCCGGACGGCTGAACCTTCCGTTCCGGATCGAAAATGTCCGCGAAGTTTTCCGCGAAGAGATCGTCCGCTATTTTACCGGCAGCTACCTGCGCGGCGAAACGCCCGCGCCCTGCACTCGCTGCAATCCCCGGGTCAAATGGAAAACGCTGTACGACATCGCCCGGCGCGAACATTACGACCATATCGCCACCGGACACTACTTCCGTGTTCGCTACGAAAACGGAAAATACTTCGTGCGCACGGCCGCCGACCCGGCCAAAGATCAGTCCTATTACCTGTGGGGCTTGTCGCAGGAATACCTGCGGATAGCCCTGACGCCGATGGGCGAACGAATCAAAAAAGCGGTGACCGCATCGCTCCCGTCCGCCCTCCGGTCGCGGGAGAGCATGGGCGTCTGTTTCCTGCAAGGACTCTCCTACCCCGAATTCCTGAAAACGCAGGTTCCCGGAATCGTTCCCGGCGAAATCGTCGATGCACGGGGAAAGACGATCGGACGCCACGACGGCTGCGCGTTCTACACGATCGGACAAAAACGCGGACTGCGCACCGACTCCGGCGAACCGGTCGTCGTCACCGGGATCGACGCCGCGCGGAACCGGGTGACCGCAGGATGCGACGCCGACCTTTTTTACCGCCGGTTGACCGTCCGGGAGTTCTGCGCCGCCGATCCGCAGCGGTTGACCGACTCGCAAACCGTACGGGTCAAAATACGGGGCGTGGGCCGCAACCCGGAGGGTTACGCGCGCGTCCGAATCGACGGGCAGTCGTTGCTCGTCGAACTCCGCGAACCGGCCTGGGCCCCGGCCAAAGGACAGCCCGTCGTTTTCTACGACGGCGATCTGGTCGTCGGAGGAGGCATCCTCGCCGACTGCCGGCGGTAAAATGCTCCGTAAAAACATAAACCCGATCGTTCCGGTCACTTTTTACGCGCTGCGAAGCCCCGGTCTGAAAAATTTTTGGTAAACTTGCACCGTTAAACCCGCACCGCGCGCGGTGCGCCACGTTCACGGCATGAATATTCTGAAAAAAACCTACAACTGGGTGCTCGGCTGGGCCGACAGCCGCTGGGGAGCGGCCGCACTGTTCGTCCTCGCATTCGCCGAATCCAGCTTTTTTCCGATTCCTCCCGACGTCCTGCTGATCGCCCTGGGACTCGGATGCGCCGCCAAAGCGTTCCGCTACGCGCTGATCTGCACAATCGGTTCGGTACTCGGCGCCATGGCCGGATACGCCATCGGACACTACCTGTGGCAGACCCCGGGCGGGGAATTCACCGCCATCGCCGATTTCTTTTTCCGGATCATTCCCGGATTCACCCACACGGAATACGACAAAATCTGCGCGATGTACAACCAGTACAACTTCTGGGTCGTATTCACCGCCGGATTCTCGCCGATCCCCTACAAACTGATCACGATCACCGCCGGAGTGTTCAAGATCGACTTTCCGGTCTTCCTCGTCGCATCGGTCGTCAGCCGGGGCCTGCGTTTTTTCTTAATTAGCTGGTTGATATGGAAATACGGGGAGCCGATCAAACGTTTTATCGACAAATATTTCAACTGGCTGGCGCTGGTATTCACCGTTCTGCTGATCGGCGGATTCTTCGCCATCAAACACGCTTTCTGACATGAAACTGTACGGACTGATCGGGTATCCGCTCGGACACTCGTTTTCACAACGCTATTTTACCGATAAATTCGCCGCCGCAGGAATCGCCGACTGCGCCTACCGGAATTTTCCGATCGAAACGATCGAAGGCGTCGAAACCGTATTGCAAACGCCCGGCCTGCGCGGATTCAATGTCACGATCCCGTATAAACAAGCGATCGTCCCGTATCTGTCCGGCCTGAGCGACGAAGCACGGGCGATCGGCGCGGTGAACTGCGTAAAGATTACGCCCGAAGGCCTGACCGGTTACAATACCGACGCTTACGGATTCCGCCGTTCGCTGCTGAATCTGCTGGGCAACGTCCGCCCCGAAAAGGCGCTCGTACTCGGCACGGGCGGCGCTTCGAAAGCCGTGAAATACGTGCTCGAACAACTCGGCATCGCTTTCGACGCGGTATCGCGCGACGGAAAAAACGGAGCGTACACCTACGGCGACCTCTCCGAAGAGATCGTACGCGCTCACCGGCTGATCGTCAATGCCACGCCGCTGGGCACTTTCCCGAACGCGGAAGGCTGTCCCGTCCTGCCGTACGAAGCCCTCGGCGCCGGGCATTTCCTGTTCGACCTGGTATACAACCCGGCAGTCACCGAATTTCTGAAGCGCGGCGCGGCGCAGGGGGCTGCAACCCGCAACGGTTACGACATGCTGGTCGGGCAGGCCGAAAAAGCATGGGAGATCTGGAACGAATAATTGTCCGCACGATACAAAAACGAAAGAGGCTGTCGCTCAGTGCGACAGCCTCTTTCGTTTTTTACTACCGATAAATTCCTTCCTTTTATAAAATCAATCCTTTGACGCGGAATTTCCGTCTCCGGACTAAACCACATCGATCCCCTTCTCTTTCAACAAATCGAGTCCGATATCCTTCAGGCGGTATTTCTGGATCTTGCCGCTCGCCGTCATCGGATAACCTTCGACGAAAAAGATGTATTTCGGAATCTTATACCGGGCGATCTGCCCGCGGCAGTAGAGTTTAACCTCCTCTTCGGTAAGCGTACAGCCTTCCTTGATCTTTATAAAAGCGCCCACCTGTTCCCCGTATTTCGGACTCGGGATACCGGCCACTTCGATCGCCTCGATCTGCGGCATCTTGTACAGGAAATTCTCGATCTCGCGCGGATAGATGTTCTCGCCGCCGCGGATAATCATCTCCTTGATCCGCCCGGTGATCCGGAAATAGCCGTTTTCATCCATTACGCCGAGGTCGCCCGAATGCAGGAAACCGTTCTCGTCGATGATCGCAGCGGTAGCTTCCGGATTCTTGTAATACCCTTTCATGATGTTGTACCCCTTGCAGCACATCTCGCCGGGAGTCCCCGGAGGACATTCCTCGTTGGTTTGCGGATCGAGCACCTTCACCTCGACGTTCGGAAAAGCCCGCCCGACGGTCGTCGCGCGAATCTCCATCGAATCGGTCGTCGCCGAAGCCGTCATACCGGGCGAGGTTTCGGTCAGGCCGTATACGCTGATGATCTCCTTGCAGTACATTTTGTCCATCACCTGCTTCATCGTCTCGATCGGGCAGGGCGCGCCGGCCATGATCCCGGTACGCAGCGAACTCAGGTCGAACATATCGAACATCGGATGGTGCAGCTCGGCGATGAACATCGTCGGCACGCCGTGCAGCGCCGTACAGCGTTCGCGGTGCACCGACGCCAGCACTTTCAGCGGATCGAAATCCTCGACCATCACCATCGTCGAACCGTGCGTAATCACCGAACAGACCCCCAGCACGCAGCCGAAACAATGGAACAGCGGCACGCAAATCAGCAGTCGGTCGGCCGCAGTAAAATGCATCCGGTCGCCGATCGTCAGCCCGTTGTTCAAGATATTGTGACTGGTCAGCATCACCCCTTTCGGGAATCCGGTCGTCCCGGACGTATACTGCATATTGATCTCGTCGTGACAGTCCACCCGCGACTTGGCCCGTTCGAGCTCGTCGTCGCCGACCAGCGTCCCGAGCTTCATCAGTTCGGAAGTATTGTACATGCCGCGCAATTTCTCCTGTCCGATGTAAACCACGTTCCTCAACTCCGGAAACTTCTCGCTGCGCAGCTTTCCGCGCTGCGTGGTCTTCAGTTCCGGAACCAGGTCGTACAGGATCTGCACATAGTCGCTGTCGCGGTAGCCGTTCACCATACACATCGTATGGATATCGGCGTTTTTCATGATGTATTCGAGTTCGGCGTTCTTGTAGTTCGTATTGACGGTCACCAGTACGGCCCCGATCTTGGCGGTCGCAAACATGAACGTCATCCAGTCGGGCACGTTTTTCGCCCATACGCCGACTTTGCTGCCCTTGGTCACCCCGATCGACAGCAACCCTTTTGCAAAAATATTGACCCGTTCGTCGAACTCCTTGTAAGTAAACCGCAACCCGCGGTCCGGATAAATCATGAACTCATGATCCGGATCTTCCGCTACGTATTTCTCAAGAATGCCCCCGACGGTATAGTCGATCAATTCTTGTTTTTCCATTTTCTACGAAATCCAACCTTTTAAAAAGGCGTGTAAACCACCGCCAGGATTTTGGCTTTTTCACCGGGCGCCTGCACTGAAATATTGTGAGGAACGATCGAATCGAAATAGATGCTTTCCCCTTGGTTCACAACGTATTTATCACTACCGTAACGCACTTCGACGCTCCCGTCCAACACGTAAATGAACTCCTCGCCTTCGTGGTGCGACAAAGCTGACATCTCGTCGGGATCGGTATATTCCACGTTAATGATAAAGGGTTCCATGTTGCGGTCGGTCTTGTTTTCGGCCAGCGAACGGTATTTGAGGTGCTCGATATCAGAGCCGTTTCCCTTGGACAGGTGTACCGACAACTGAGGCGTCTGCTGTTCCCGGTGAGTCAACGTAGGCTCAGGGCATTCCATTCCGTCGAGAAAAGTGCCCAGACGAATGCCCAACGTCCGCGACAGTTTGATCAGCGTCGCCAGCGACGGCAGCATCTTACCGGTCTCAATCTGTTCAATTTGAGATTGTTGAACCCCAGATTGAACCGCTAAATCTTCCACGGAAAACTGATTGTCTTCGCGAAGTCGTTTCAGCTTATAACCAATATTCTCTGTCATAATTTGAAAAATTTCGTTTTGTTGTGATTCGAAGTAACCCCGAATTCCCGAAATCCGCAAATAATTATTTCCGGAAATTACGAAACCCAAAACAAACGCGCCCGATTCAGGAGCGACAAAACGTCTTCGATGGGATATTTTTTAAGATAAACCATGCATCTGTAAGTCATATTTGTCCCAAGTTTTTTCGATTCGTAAATAATGCTCGAAATCTTCCATTCATTGAAGATTAATCTTTAGAATACTTATTTACAGATTAACAGAACACAAAATGCAATGTTTTACCTATGTTGTACCTATCAAAAAAAACAAACACTCGACTTATTATAAGTCAAGCGTTTGAAAATTATTCCTGTGGTCCCCGTGGGGCTCGAACCCACGACCCCAACATTAAGAGTGTCGTGCTCTACCAACTGAGCTAGAGAACCATCTTGTAAAATCGTTTGCAAAGATAAGCAGAAAAATCTTTTTATGCAACACTCTGGCGATAAAACCTTATCCTATTTCTCCGGGAGAGGAATCGTGAAGCGGTTTCGACAGGAAGGCGCAGCGGACTCCCAAACGGCGGGACGGGGCGTTGCTGTCCGTATGCTTCGATGATTGCGGTTGCGGATTCTTCGTCGCCGGACAAGGTAAATAAGACGGGGCCGGGATTGCAATCCCGGCCCCGGTCTTTATCTTCGGCTCCGTTTATTCGTATTCGCCGCTCTTTAGCATACTGACTTCCCGCGGGCTCAGGAACCGCCAGCCGCCGCGTTTGAGCCGTTTTTTGGTCAGGCCTGCGAAATAGACTCGATCGAGCTTTTGCACCGAATAGCCGAGCGATTCGAAAATACGCCGAACGATCCTGTTTTTGCCCGAATGGATTTCGATTCCGACCTCTTTCCGGTTTTCGCTGACATAGCTGACCTCGTCGGCGAAGATGGGCCCGTCTTCGAGGGTAATTCCCTCGGCGATTTTGGTCATGTCTTCTTCCGATAGAGGTTTGTCGAGCGTCACCTGGTAGATTTTCTGCTTGTTGTAGCTCGGATGCGTCAGTTTGCGGGTCAGGTCGCCGTCGTTGGTGAACAGCAGTACCCCGACGCTGTTTTTGTCGAGACGTCCGACCGGATACACCCGTTCGGTGCAGGCTCCTTTGATCAGATCCATCACCGTTTTGTCCGAATGCGGGTCTTCGACCGACGTTACGAAGCCTTTCGGCTTGTTCATCAGGATGTATACTTTCTTTTCCCCCTTGACGATTTCGCCGTTGAAGCGCACTTCGTCCTCCGGGTTCACTTTCGTTCCGAGTTCGGTGACGATCTTGCCGTTGACCGCCACAACGCCGGCCGTGATCAGGTCGTCCGCTTCGCGGCGCGAGCAGATGCCCGAATTGGCGATGAAACGGTTCAGGCGGATAGCGCCCTGCGGTTTGGGAGCGTCGTAGCGCGGATAATCTTCTTTCCGGTCTTTTTTGAATCGGGAGTCGTGGGTTCGCGCCCCACGGGAGCTGTCGCTTCTATCCCATTTTTTACCGAAACCGCCTTTGCGGTCGCCGTCTTTCTGGAAACGCGGACGCTCGCCGTACGGCTGCGATTCGTCGCGCCGTTGCGGTTTGTACGGACCCGAAGGCCGGTCGTCCTTGCGCCACGGCCGGTCTTCGCGTTCGGGCCGGTCGTTTTTACGGTAGCGGTCGTCTTTGTCGAACCGGTCGGGTCGGTCGTTGCGGTTGAACCGGTCATCCTTGTTGTAGCGGTTGCCGTCGCGCTGCGGTCGGTCTTCGCGTTCGAACCGGTCGTTTTTGCGGTAACGGTCGTCTTTGTCGAACCGGTCGCCGCGATTTTCGCGGTTGTAGCGGTCGTCCCGGTTGGCTCCGTATTTCGGTTTCCCGTAGGGACGGTCGTCCCGATCGCGGGAGCCGCTTTTCAGCCGGTTGTCTTTCGTGAAATTGGGGTTGAACGAGCGGCGCTGTTCGTCGCCGCGGCGGTCGTACGGATTGTCCGACGATGCCCCGTGCGGCTTGGTCGGACGGCTGATGCGCGGGCGTTTGTCTTTCGAGAACGACGACAGCGCGTCTTCCCGGTGCGAAGAACTTCTCGAATCTTCCCGATTGAAGGAGTCCCCGGAACGGTCGCGGCGGGGCGAATCCCCGTAAGCGCCTTTCCTGTTTTTCGGATCGAATGGTTTCATGCAATGAAATAATAAAAAGTAATACGTATAACGCCCCGATATTTCGGGCAAATCGAAATCATCCGGCAATTAAACGGTTCAAAGGTATAGCTATTTTTTTATAAATATGATAACTTTGCGATCTATTTAGTTGCGTATGAATTACAATTTCGATAAAATCATTTCCCGCGAGGCGACCGACTGCGAAAAGTTCGACGCGCGGGACGAGGTGTTCGGGCGCGCGGACGTGATTCCGATGTGGGTCGCCGATATGGATTTTGCAGTGCCCGAGGCCGTTACCGAAGCGATCGTCCGCCGGGCCGGGCATCCGATTTACGGATATACCTTTCGTTCGGACGGTTATTTCCGGTCGGTGATCGACTGGGTGGGGCGTCACAGCGGTTGGAAAGTGGAAAAGGAGTGGATCGACTTCGCTCCGGGCGTGGTCGCCGGAATCGTTTTCGCGCTGCGTGCTTTCACGCAGGAGGGCGACAGGGTGGTGATCCAGCCGCCGGTCTACCATCCGTTCGCGCGGCAGACGCGATTCAACAACCGGGTGGTCGTCAACAACCCGCTGTTGCAGCGTGCCGACGGCAGTTTCGGGATCGACTTCGACGACCTCGACCGCAAGCTCGCCGGGGCGAAGGTTTTCCTGATGTCGAACCCGCACAATCCGTCGGGACGCGTCTATACGGCCGAGGAGCTTACGCGCATCGGCGAACTGTGCGTGAAGCACGACGTGGTGATCCTGTCGGACGAGATTCATGGCGACCTTGTTTACAAACCGCATAAGCATATTCATATCGCAGCGCTGGACGAAGCGTTCGCGCGCCGGACGGTGACGTTCACCGCGCCGAGCAAGACGTTCAACCTGGCCGGGCTTTCGACCTCGGTGGCGATCACGCCGGACGCCGCGTTGCGCCGCCGCCTGCAACAGGAGTTTAACAAACTACATGCCGATCAGGGAAATATCTTCGGCACGGTCGCGCTCGAGGCGGCTTATACGCACGGCGACGAGTGGCTCGAACGCCTGCTGGAGTATCTCGAAGGCAATATCCGGTATGTCACGGACTTTTTGCATCGGAAAATGCCGTCCGTAAAGTGCGTGCCGCCCGAAGGGACGTACCTGATGTGGCTCGATTTCCGCGCATGGCCGATGACGCATGAGGAGATTTACCGGTTTATGGTCGAGCGGGCCGGGATCGGCGTCAACGAAGGCGCGATGTTCGGCGAAGAGGGACGCGGGTGGATGCGGATGAATATCGCCACGCAGCGTTCGGTGGTCGAACGGGCGATGAACCAACTGTACGAAGCCGCGCGCGCGGCGGGGCTTTGCGAGTAGCGGAGGCTTCCGGAAAGTTTGATCGAAAGCGAGCCGGCCGAAAAATCGGCCGGCTCGCTTTTGTCGTTTATCGGGACGTTTTTATTTCCGGCTCGCGCTGTCGTAAAATGCGATGCGGTCGCGGCAGACTTTTTCGGTAATATCGCGCAGACGTTCCACGCGCACGGTCAGCGCGTCTATGTCGTCTTTCGTGACAGCGAAATTTTTATTGTAACGGGCCTGTACATAGGCGTCCTGTAACAGTTTGAACAAGCGTTCCTCTTCGGACGTGTTGCGCGGAAAAGCGCCGCAAACGTCCAAGCTATGCGTTCTGGCCTTGTCGGTCAGAAATTCCAGATCGTGCTCTTTGTAACCGTACAAAGTAAAAACCATCGGAATCGTCCGTAAAAAATTTTCTGCGGCCTGATGAAGTTGGAAAGAAGCCATACAAAAATCATCAACTTTATGAGCGCAAGAAGCTAAATATAAGAAGCTATTTGCTTTCTTGAACTTATCGTCGAAATATTCCTGCGCCATATCCCGAATTTCGCTGTAATCCAGTTTGTGCCGCCGGGCCAATTTATATCGCCCCGAATCGTAAAGCATTACACCCTGTTCTTTGATTTCGGTAAAGAAATAGCGGCTTTTTTCTATCTGGCGGTTAAACTCGCCGACACTTTCATTGATGAACTCCGGACGGGTATGGAAAAATTTGGCTTTGTTCTGGAAAAACTCGTATCTGATCCGGGAATACAGCGCGTGTTCCGTATTGCCGATCCGTTTTTCGGTCAGGATCAGAATATCGTAATCGCTCATAAAGTAAGTCCGCACGCCGAATTCCGTCCGTTGGTCGTAATCGACGTACTTATTTCGCGCGTAACTGCCGAACAGAATAATCATTTCGCACCCGACTATTTCCCGACGGATAATCTCCGTCAACTGGCGCAGGTCGCGTTGTTTGTTCTCCGGCAGGTATGCGAGCGATTTTTTCATAATCGCAAAATTAGCAAAATAATCGGCGATCCGTCGGGGACGGGGTCTAAATCGTATTGGAAATTTCATGCGAGTCGTTATCTTTGTGTATGAATCCGTAAGGTCTGTGCGCGGAAATTTTTAAGAGGGGCAGCGGCGCTGCCGTCAGCTAAAAATTAAAACGCAAGAATTATGCAGACTTTAAGGAACTATTACGATTCGGCATAGCCGAAGGAGATATTATAAAGGGTAAACAACTCTTTATGCCTAACGGGAAACAGGGAACTCTTTAATTAGAGGTTTTTAGTACAGGTATAATAGTTGCCAGTCCTTGTTATGTCCTATCCGGAAACGGATAGGGCTAACTTGGGCGTAGGCCAACACTTCTGTACTAAGGTGCTTCCCTGTACCGCCGTTAGGAGTAGTCCTGCGCCCTCTTTTTATGCCTTTTTCCGAATAGCTTCGGATTTCATCGGGCGCAGCAACAATCCGTTTTTTTAACTATTCGCCTTATGAAAAAAATCATTCAATCCCCTTCGTGGGATCGCATCGTCACGATACTTAAAAACGAAACGTTGTGCGTGAACGAGCTGGCCCGCCGCATCGGTCTGGAACGGCCGCACATGATCGAAGCCGCGAAAGACCCTGCGACGGGAATCTGTCCCGAACTGGCCGCGCGGATTCACTACGCTTTCCCGGCGTACAGCATCGAATGGCTCCGCACGGGGCTGGGCCCTCACCCGGCTACGCGCGAGGAAGCGCACCCGCGGGCGGAGGTATCGCTGTCGGGGCGCTGGGCATTGCTTCGTACCGAGCACTATTGGAGCGACGGCCGCCGTCCGGGCGCGTGGCTTCCGGGCGAGATTTTCGAACCGGGCGTCGTCGTGTGGGATTTCGGCCCGGACGGTCTGCTGGACCGTTACGAATCGTATCTGAAAGTCGCTACGGTTCCCTATGCGTTCGACCGACCGCGCGGGTGGCTGCTGCACGAAGGCCGCCCGGTGCTGGTCGATAAGCTGACCCCGGTCGAACTGGAGTTTCTCGACTGGTCGGACATGGGGACGGGCCCCGTTGTGCGTTTCGTATTCAAAAAGGAAGAGTTCGTTTAATATGGGCGGCGCGATTATCCGTACGTTTCAATTCCGGTTTGCCGCTGGACGCGGCGGCCGGCGTGCGGATCGGGCGGCGGCAAAGGATTGCCGGACAAATCGTTCGGGTTGGATGGGGCGCGTTTTGCGGGACGGGGGCAGCGTCCGCGTTGGAAGCGGTAAGGCAGGCCGGACAATAAAAAAGCGCCCTTTTTAAAGGCGCTTTTGCGGATAAATCCGACAGGGTGGAAGATGGGTCTCGAACCCACGACCTTCGGAACCACAATCCGACGCTCTAACCAACTGAGCTACGTCCACCGTTTTACTGCCCGTTTCTTTCGGACAGCGTGCAAATTTAATACACTTTTCGATTATTGCAAAATTTTTGCGGCGGATTCTTCCCGAAAACGGGGAGCCGCCCGCCTCCTGCTTGTATTTTCCCGCTGTCCGCAGGGCGATCTTTTCGGGACGGGGCGGTTTGCCGGGCTGCCGTTCTCCGGCCGGCGGCGGCCTGCGAGCGGCGGCCCGCTGTTTTTGGCGGATTATTTGATAAATTTGCCGGACAAAGAACGCTTATGGAAAAACGTGCCCGTAAGTTCGGGGTCAACAGGCGGGCGCTGCTCGTGACGGCCGGGATCGTCTGGATCGTGGCCGGGGCGAATATTCTGCGGATCGGAGTGGTCACGTGGGCGAGTCAGTCCCATTACGGATTGTTCCGGGCGGGGGAGGCGATCGTCGTGTTCCTGTTGTTCTTCAACCTGGTTTTCAAACGTCTGTTTTACAAACATACGCAGCGGATCGAGCGGAAAGGCGACCGGAACTGCCCGTTTTCGTTTTTCGATGCGAAGGGGTGGATCGTGATGTGCTTCATGATTCTGTTCGGTATCCTGGCTCGGACGTGCCGCTGGCTGCCGGAGACGTTTATCGCCGTATTTTATACGGGACTCTCCGCCGCGCTGATCGTAACGGGCGTTCTGTTTCTGCGCTACCGCTATCGGAACAAAGACCGGCTGTGAATCCGTTCCGGGGGAGAATCCGGCGAAGGACTTTGGCAGTATCATATAACGGGCGGCCCGGCTTTTTCCGAAGCCGGGCCGCCGCAATACGGAAGGGGAACGCATTTTACGCCAGTTTCTTGCGCAGGTTGTCGTCGAGCGCCGCGAGGAACTCTTCGGTGTTGAGGTAATCTTCGCGGGAAACTTTCGACCCCTTGACCAGCAGCGCCAGGTCTTTGGTCATCTTGCCCGATTCGACCGTCTCGACGCAAACTTCTTCGAGCGCGCGGGAAAAATGCGCCAGGGCTTCGTTGCCGTCGAGTGCGGCGCGGTGCGCCAGGCCGCGTGTCCAGGCGAATATCGACGCGATCGGGTTGGTCGAGGTCTCCTCGCCCCGCTGGTGCATCCGGTAGTGGCGGGTCACGGTGCCGTGCGCCGCTTCGGCTTCCATCGTCTTGCCGTCCGGAGTGACCAGCACCGAGGTCATCAGCCCCAGCGAGCCGAAGCCCTGCGCGACGGTGTCCGACTGCACGTCGCCGTCGTAGTTCTTGCAGGCCCATACGAAGCCGCCGTTCCATTTCAGCGCCGAAGCGACCATGTCGTCGATCAGCCGGTGTTCGTAGACCAGTCCCAGCTCGTCCATCCGCTGCTTGTAGTCGTTGCGGTAGATCTCTTCGAAAATGTCTTTGAAACGGCCGTCGTATTTTTTCAGAATCGTATTTTTCGTGCTCAGGTACAGCGGCCATTTCTTGCTGAGGGCCATGTTGAAACAGGCGTGAGCGAAACCGCGGATCGACGCGTCGGTGTTGTACATGCACAGCGCCACGCCGTCGCCCTTGAAATCGTACACTTCCCACGACCGGCTCTCTCCGTTCTCGCCGGTGAAGGTCATGGTCAGTTTGCCGGGACCTTTCGTAACGACGTCCGTCGCGCGGTATTGGTCGCCGAAAGCGTGACGCCCGATGCAGATCGGACGGGTCCATCCGGGCACCAGGCGCGGCACGTTGCGGCAGATGATCGGTTCGCGGAAGACCGTTCCGTCGAGGATGTTGCGGATCGTGCCGTTCGGCGACTTCCACATCTTTTTCAAACCGAACTCCCGGACGCGCGCTTCGTCCGGCGTAATGGTGGCGCACTTGATGCCGACGTTGTATTTTTTGATCGCCTCGGCGGCTTCTACGGTAACCCGGTCGTCGGTGGCATCGCGGTTTTGGATGCTTAGATCGTAATATTTGATATCCAGATCGAGGTAGGGAAGGATCAGCTTGTCTTTGATGAATTTCCAGATGACGCGGGTCATTTCGTCGCCATCGAGCTCCACAACGGGATGATTGACTTTGATTTTTGATTTCATGCCGGATTCGGTTGAATTGAATTGTACTCTGTATGCTTCCGCAAATTTAGCTCAAAATATTGTTTTTTGCAACGAAGCCCGCCGGAGGGCGGGGCGGTCGTCCGGTAAGGTTTGGCAGCGTTTATGTTATAATCATAATACATGGTTATTCACTCGGATGATGCGCGCACTGCTTTTTTCGGTTGTTTTCCTGGCGGGATGTACCGGTTGGACGGAGGAAGATCCGCCGGTGCCGGAGCTGGCTGTCGAAGTGTCGGGGGGAGTTCGCCCGGCGGCCCCGGCATCTAAAACCAGCGCGAGTGGCAGCGCCGTTTCGTTCGTTTCCGGCGACCGGATCGGCATCAGGAGACCCTGACAGGCCGCAGTAACGTGCTTTTTTCTTATAACGGCAGCGCGTGGAGTACGACGACCCCGATGTACTGGTACAACCGTACCGCCACGCACACCTTCTATGCTTACTATCCGTACAATGCGTCGAATCAGTCCAACGTAGTGCCGATGCCGGTGCTGGCGAACCAGCAGGTATCGACGGCGGTCGACGTTGCCTGCGACATGCTCGTGACGGGGCCGAAGCAACAGGCCTATCCGGCGGGTTCCTCGGTAGCGTTCGTTTTTTCACATGCGTTTTCGGTGTTGCAGTTCAACATTACGATGGGAGTCATCAATACCTATACGCTGAAGAGCCTGACGCTGCGGGGCGGAAATACGGCGAGCGGATCGTCCGGTTACGGCATCGTCAATACCGTGAATACGGTCGCCCAGATCGGTTACAACCTCGTAACCGGCGCCGTGCAGGCGGCGGCGAACAACAGCTCCGTCTACGCGCAGACCCTGACCAAAAGCATCCCTTCGACCGGGCTGATCGGCAGCATTCCCGTGACGGTCTATGTGCTGGCGCTTCCGGGACAATACCTCAATCCCGTGCCGGCTGTCAAGTTCACCGTTGCCCCGCTGATAGGCAGCAATCAGGATACGGATTACGCGAACCTGTCGAACAACACCTTCTCGGCCGGAACCAAATATGTTTACAATGTCAAAATCGGCGGGATCATCACGAAAGTTCCGCAGCCGTGCGGCGCTGCGGGGAAATTGCCCGTAACGATCGAGCGGGACACGGTGATAAATTTATCGAATAAAAGTTTTATCCATTAAAATTAATCGGTTATGAAAAAGATGTTATTCCTGACGGCGGTTGCCGCGGCGTGGATCGCCTGCGACCGCGACGACGAATGCCGGCCCACGGCCGACGACGGGCAACAAATTACGATCCTGGCCGGAATCGCCGACTCGAAGCCGGTCTCCGACGTTATCCCCGAATCCAAAACGACGATTACCGGCAGCACGGCGGCGTGGAAAAGCGGCGACCAGCTCGGGCTGTTTTGCACGCAGTCGGTTCCCGCTGCCGTGAACGTTTCCTTTTCCGCGACCGGGAACGGCGCGAGCGCGACTTGGAGCGCCGACAGTCCGATTTACTGGGGGGCTCCGGCCACCACTCCTCATACTTTTCTCGCTTATTCGCCTTATGCCTCGGGCAACAGTTCGGCTTCGGCGGTGAAGGTGCCTGCGCTGAATGTGCAGACGGGAACCGTCAACCCGGCGCTCGACCTGTTGATCTCGAACAACCTGGCTTCTTCCGGGGTGCTTCGCTCGGCCGGAGCGGTCGGTCTTGTTTTTACCCATGCGCTCTCGCTGCTCGAGTTCGATATCACCATCAACAGCAGTATCGCGGCGAACACGACGCTGACCTCTTTTACGGTCGCTGCGGGAAGTTCGGATAAGGTCTATACGACCGACGGCAATTCGACCATCGCGCTTTCCACCGGTGCGATCACGCCGGGCAGCGGCGTGACCAATACGACTACGATGACGCCGGGCGCGACCGTGACGCTCAGCGCGACGTCTGCTTCGGTTTACGTGCTGGTGCTCCCCGGCACTTACAGCCAGGCGCCGACTCTGGCGATCAATCTCAACGAAGGAGGAACTTCGGCCATTGCGGTTCCGCCGGCGTCGCTGACGACGACGACATTTGCGGCCGGCTCCAAATACACTTATGCGGTCAGCATTGCCCGTACCGCCATTACGATCTCCAATCCGACGATTACCGACTGGACGAACGTCAACGGTTCCGCGATCAATCCCGGCCTGTAAGTCGTTCGATAAAAAGCAAATATCCCGCGTCGCCGACCCGACGACGCGGGATATTTGCGCGCGGACTGCTAATTGGTAAGCATGATGTAGCCGTTCAGGTAGGTGGCGAACAGTACCCACAGCGCATAAGGAGCGAACAGGACGGATGCGGTTTTGCTGACCGGATAACTTTTGATCAGGTAGTAAATGACGAATATGTCGAGCGTCAGAATATCGATCATACCGAGCAGCGGATTTCGCAGGTAGAAGAACAGGTAGCTCCAGATGAAATTCGAGAACAGTTGAACGCAGAAAAGACGGATCAGAAAGTCTCTCTGCGGAGCGCTGGAAAGGTAAATCAGTCCGGCGGATATGCCCATGCACAGGTAAAGGATTCCCCACGCGATGGGAAATACGATATTCGGCGGCGTCAGCGGCGGTTTGCGCAGGGTCGGATACCATTCGCGGATGGAATCCGCCTGGATCAGTCCGGCGAAATAGCCCAGCAGCAGGCAAACCAGTATCGGAACGGCGAATGCGAGATTTTTTTTCATAAGTCTCCGGTTGAGACCGGAAGGCGCTGCAATTATCGTGCAACGGCGGTGGCGGCATCCGGACAAAAAAGAGCGAACGGCGAACCGCTGCCGGCAACGGCCGGTTTTGCGAAACGCCTGTTCGCCCGACTCATGAAAAAGCCGCCCGGAATCACTCGGGGCGGCTTTTAAATTCTCCGGATAAACAGGGTATTCCCGGAATTACTGGGGGGAGAATCCCGGATTTTTTACCCGAAGAGAAAACGAAAACTACTGTCCATTAATTTACTTCACTTACCCTGTTGGTTGTCCGATTTACTCGGCATATTGATAGGAACTCATCCAAGTTCTCCAGCTCGATCTGCTTATCCCGTACTGATAGGTAAGCAGGTGTACTGCGGAAGTGACATGTCCCTGGTCGTTGCCTACGACCCGCGGATATTTCAGGCGGACGCGGGTATTGTCGGTGACGATGCCGATCTGTTCCCATCCGGTGATGCCGTCCGTCGATTGCCATATG
Source organism: Candidatus Alistipes pullistercoris (assembly GCF_027665465.1). NCBI lineage: Bacteria > Pseudomonadati > Bacteroidota > Bacteroidia > Bacteroidales > Rikenellaceae > Alistipes > Candidatus Alistipes pullistercoris. The sequence continues at coordinate 204,862 of NZ_JAQDED010000001.1, forward strand.
GCTAGGTAGGTGTTCACTTCGTTGACATTTACTCCATGAATGGCCTGGAAACAGTTCAACTCTTCGACGTATTTGACATCGCAACCGCTCACGGAATTTGCCGCGAATTTATTGCGGTCGATGACTTTCCCTTTGTCGGAGAGTGCCGCGGGCCAGTTTGAATCGCTGGCATTGGCCGTGGCGAGGTGGATGTCGTAGACGTCGATAGCCTGATCGTTGTAAGTGTAATACAGGTATATCTGTCCGTCTTTGACGATCAGGCTGGCTTCTCCCACGCCGAAGAAGGTCTCTTCGGCCGTCAGGTTAGCGCTTACGATCGCCGCGGGATCGCCTCCCCAACCTGTTCCGTTCCATTTCTCCCAGTTTTCCCCGTCCGGGGTCGCGCTGCGGGCAACGAACAGTTCGTTGTCGGTGGTTTCCACGACGGTCGTCGAGCCCGTGTAGACCATATAATAGTAGTCCCCGATTTTAACCACTGCGGGATCTTTTGCATAATAGCTGTCGGCTTTTTTGTCGGTGGGCGCTACGGCTACGATATCGTCTTCCGACCAGGTGAGATCGTTCGTTACCGACGATGCGGTGTAATACCTGATCTGGGCCGAATAACCTACGTCGGCCGGGGAAACGTACTGGACTTTTGTCCAGAATGCCTGCGTTCCGCTCAACTCCGTGCCATTGTGCCATACGGTCATGTTTTCCCCGATGCCGGCGCCCCAGCAACCCGGGGTTCCGGAGATGCGTTCCATATACAGCAGGTAGGTGCCGGCGGGGAATTTGACGTTCCCGGTCTCGTCGGCGTAACCGCTGTTGTTCGTATTGATCTCCAGCGAGCTGTTGTCTGCGTAGTTCATGTGGTCGTATTGGGCGATCGGGGTTCCGCTTACCGTTGAAATGTAGTTGTCATTCCATTGGTAAAGCTCCCAGTGGAAGCAGGCCGTATTCGTGCTCCATCCCGGACAGTCCACGATCCATCCGTAGAACGATTGGTTGAATGTGTATTTGATCGCCCCGCTGTTGCCGTTGCTGTGCATGGGGTACGGACCGCCTCCGTCGCCGGAACCGTTCAGACTGGTAGCGGCGGGAAGCGAGCCGGTCGTTCCTCCCGGAGTGGAGAACCAGGCGCTCATCGTGCCGTTCGAATTGGCGATCATCGCTGCGGCATAACGGAAATCGCTCGAAGAGGCGGGTTGGTAGATCGATTTTCCATCGCCTTTGACTACCGGAACTCCCGGTACGATGACCTCTTCGGGCCGGGCGTATTGCTCCGAGATCGGTTCCGGTCCGGGGAAACCCTCGCAACTGGTCAACTGTACGGCCAGCAGTGTGACGATGAATACTTGAATCGAAAAGACTAATTTTTTCATAATTAAACAAGTTAAAAGAAATATTTAGACAAGTGTATGTGTAGTTTCTTTGTTTCCGGTACGTAAAGAATATAAAAGATGCCGATATCCTCCACCCTTGACACATCATTCTTCCCTTAATCGCTTCGGCTTATCGTTTCTTTGTTTAAAATACGGCAAATTTTACTCCTTGAAAGTTAATTATTCGCCATGCGTCCGCTTCCTTTTCATTAGTTTCCGATACTGTTTTTAGTCGTGTGACATGCAAGTAGTTTTTGTATTTATGTTTTAATGTCCTTGTTTTTAGATTGTTAATCGCAATCAAACAGATTCAAACGTTGATCTTTAACCACTAAGATACAAATTTTTTTATTAAAAAATAGATTTCTTATAAAAAAATACAGATCAGCGTGTTGAAAACCTACCGATGCGAGTATAAATATCTATCTGATAATTAAAAACGACCAGTTAAAAATGAACGTCTTTTCCTCCGTATTTCGATCTTTTTGTAATGTATATACGCCGTTTTTTGCTATATTTAAACCGGCTTTCCCCGTTGGGTATGTGGAAATAAATTTATTGGAATAAAAACTTATGGTGGTTGGATATTTGAGAGTCAGTACGGAGAAGCAACACCTGTCAAATCAACAAGATGAGATTCTTCGATTCGCCCAGACCCGGAATATGGAAATCGATCGTTGGGTGACGGAGGTGGTCAGCGGCAAGAAAGATCAAAAGGACCGCAAGCTGGGAAGTATTCTGCGGCGTTTGAAAAACGGCGATACGTTGATCGTTACCGAAATTTCGCGGTTGAGCAGAACGCTTACGGAAATTATGACGATCATGGGACATTGTTTGGATAAAGGGATTACCCTTTATTCGACCAAGGACGGTTATGCCTTTGACGATACGATCAACAGTAAAGTCCTGTGCTTCGCTTTCGGTCTCGTGGCGGAGATCGAACGGAACCTGATCTCGATGCGTACGAAGGAGGCGCTCGCCCTACGCAAGGCCGAAGGCGTGCAGCTCGGCCGAAGGAAAGGTTTTTGCCCGAAGTTCCGGATTCTGTCCGAGAATTGCGCCGAAATCGTCGAGATGTTGCGTAACGGCGCGACGATCGTGTCGGTTTGCAGGAAATACCAGGTGTCGGTCGATACGTTCAAAGCTTTTCGGAAACGCCATGCGCAAATAAACGATATCATCGAGCATCGGAATAAAATACGGGGAATCCGGCAGGAGTGGTACGAGGCCCGTAGAAAATCGAAACAAGAGTAAATAAATGAAAACCTTTCGAAATTTACGTTCGAAAGGTTTTTATTTTTGTTAAAAAAAGCCCCGGAAGGGAATCACAGGCTTTGCGACCTGCACCACCAGTGAATAAGAAAAACATAACAAAATCATATGCACGAAACATACCAAGATAGAATGATAGCTATCCGATTCTCTCCCGGGGCCGTAACCGGGAAAAGAGCAAGTTCCGTGCCGGAATAAGGGCTTCAGCGGGCGGTGCGGTCGAGGTAATCGGTCGCAAAGACGAAGGTGCCTGCCGTCCAGCCGACCATGGTCGGCATCTCGTATTCGTTGCTGACGTTGATGTTGCCTTCCACGACGTTGTACTTCTCCCACAGGTTGCGGGTCTTCTGGAAATTACGGATTACCGTAGCGGCGTATTTCGACGCGATGCGGCGGGCGTCCTCGCGGAAACCGTAATTGTCCAGGCCTTTGATCGCCAGGAAATGCAGCGGAGCCCAGCCGTTCGGGTACGACCATTGGTAGGCGTACGGGTAGTCTTTGTTCTCGCAGGCGGCGATACCGTGCGGGAATTCGAGCGCGTCGAGCGCGCGGACGATCCCCGGAGCGTCCTTTATGGGGACGGCTCCGGCATACAGCAGGCTGAACACTGCCGCCGAAACGACGTCGGAACGCTTGCCGTTCACGTAGTCGTAATCGTAGTACATGCCGTTTCGGGGGTCTCGGCAGTACTTGCGGATTAGTTTTTTACGGTCTTTCGCTTTGCGCGCCCACCGTTTTGCGGCGGCTTTGTCGCCGAGTTCATCCGCGAAAAATTCGAAATTCTTTTCGTACAGATACAGGTTCGCGTTCAGATCGACGGGGCAGAAGTCCATGCAGCGCGTCTGGAACCGGGGATTGAAATCCCAACCCGATTCGGCTTCGGCAATGTAGTGCGAGCCGACGTCCAGCAGTTCTTGGTGCGAGAGCCCGTCCGTCTTGAAACGACTGCCTAAGCGCACTTTCAGCATGTCGACGAAATCCATCTTATCCCGGTCGGTGCCTTCGTTCCCGTACCGGTTCAGACCGGTCGGCGCGATCCGTTCGCTCATCCAGAATCGGTACTCTTTTTCGAGCGTCGGCAGCACTTTGCGCAGCCACTCCTTGTCGCCGGTGCTGCGGTAGACGCTGGCGATCATCATGCTCAGGAACGGGGGCTGGGAACGGTTTTGGAATACGGTCAGGTTGCCGTTGTACATTTTACCGAAACGGTCTACCATGTAGAGCATGTTCTCGGCGTTGCTCCGGGCCAGGTCGACATGCCCGTCGAGGATCAGCCCCTCGCCGGTGAAATAGGTGTCCCAGTAGTACATCTCCTGGAATGCGCCGCTGATGCTCGGCACGGTGTAGCGGTACGGGAGACCGATGCGGGTGCCTTCGTCTTCGGTGTTGAACCGGACGGTCTTGTCCCACGAGTTCCGGATGAAGCGGTGCACTTCGTCCCGGTCGGCGGCGGAGGGCGTTTCTCCCTGCGAGAATGAAAGCAGGGCCGGAGCGATCAACAGCAGCCCCCACAGTTTCGTTATTTTTTTCATGTGTCTTTAGACGTTTGTTTTTTTTTAATCGGTCGGTTCTGTGCCGAATGCAAAAACCGCATTTATGCAAAAATGCGGTTTTGTGATTTTCCGGATACGAAGTGCCGGTCAGACCGTCATGATCTCCTTCTCTTTAGCGGAGAACAGGTCGTCCACTTTCTTCGCGTATTTGTCGGTCAGTTTCTGGGCCGACTCTTCGCCGTCTTTCGCCGCGTCCTCGGGCATACCGTCTTTTTGCGCTTTCTTGAACGCGTCGACCAGGTCGCGGCGGATGCCGCGCAGGCTTACGCGGGCCGTTTCGGTTTCCGCCTTGATCTGTTTTACCAGTTCTTTACGGCGCTCCTCGGTCAGCGGCGGAATGTTCAGCCGGATGTGCTCGCCGTTGTTCGACGGCGTCAGGCCGATGTTGGCGACCAGGATGGCTTTCTCGATCACCGGGATCATTTTCTTTTCCCACGGCTGCACCAGTACGGTGCGGGCGTCGGGCACCGTAATGCTGGCTACCTGCGAGATGTCCGTCGGCGTGCCGTAGTATTCGACCAGGATGCCGTTGAGTACGTTGACGCTCGCCTTGCCGGCTCTGACCGATGCGAGTTCTTCGGTCAGGTGGGCGATGACTTTGTCCATTTTCACCTGGGCCGCGTCGAGAAGTTCTTTCGATTCTATCATGTCCGTGTATGTTTTAAGTCAAAAACGTGTTTTCGTTATCATGCCGCCGCTGGGATTTCCCGGCAGGGACCGTCGAGACGTCAGTCGTTTTTCACGACCGTTCCGATCGGTTCGCCGGCGATCACTTTTTGCAGGTTGCCCGGCGTGTCCATGTCGAATACCACGATCGGCAGGTCGTTCTCCTTGCACATCGTGAATGCCGTGAGATCCATCACTTTCAGCCGCCGACGGTACACTTCGTCGAACGTGATCTCCGCGAATTTGGTCGCCGTCGGATTTTTTTCCGGGTCGGCCGTATAGACGCCGTCCACGCGCGTGCCTTTCAGCAGTACCTCCGCTTCGATCTCTACGCCGCGCAGCGCCGAAGCCGTGTCGGTCGTGAAGTACGGATTGCCCGTGCCGCCGGCGATGATGACGATCCAGCCGGCTTCCATCAGTTCCAGCGCTTTGGCCTTCGTATAGAGTTCCCCGACCGGTTCCATCCGGATCGACGTCAGTACCCGGGCTCTCGCTCCGGCGCTTTCGAGCGCGCCCTGTAACGCCAGCGAGTTGATAACGGTCGCCAGCATCCCCATCTGGTCGCCCTTGACGCGGTCGAATCCGCGGCTTACTCCGCTCAGCCCGCGGAAGATATTGCCTCCTCCGATTACGATGCCGACCTGCACGCCCGTGGCGGCTACTGTTCGGATCTGTTCGGCATATTGGTTCAACACCTCGGTAGAAAGACCGTATTTCTGAGCTCCCATCAGCGATTCTCCGCTGAGTTTTAACAGGACGCGTTTATAAATCGACATGTTTTCGTTTTTATTGTTTTTCCATCAGTTGCATCAGCTCGTCGAGCTTCGGCGTCAGGATGATTTCGGTGCGACGGTTTTTGGCGCGCGCTTCGGACGTTTTGGCCGGATCGACGGGCAGCGATTCGCCGCGTCCGGCGGCGATGATGCGGTTCGGGTCGATCCCTTTGTTTTCGAGCAGCAGCCGCACGACGGTCGTGGCGCGTTTCGCGCTCAGGTCGAGGTTGTCCTTCAACTGGCCGTTCGGACGGTAGGGCACGTCGTCCGTATGTCCCTCGACCATCACGTTGATATCGGCGTTCTGCGCCAGCACTTCGGCCAGGTCGCGGACGGCGCGCGCGCCGTTCGGGTCAATTTCGAAACTGCCCGAACGGAATAGCAGTTTGTCGTCCATCGAGACGTATACGTTGCCGTTGCGGATCGAGATCGACAATCCCTTGCCTTCGAAGCCGGTCAGCGCGTCGGTCACTTTGCGGCGGATGGCGTCGATCGCCTCCTCGCGGCTTTTAAGCATCCCTTCGAGTTCGGCCACGCGGCGGACGCGGTCGTTCAGCGCCATCTCCTTGTCCTCGAGTTCGCGCAACATCCGCGCCGATTCGGCGGAACCGTCGGCCAACAGTTGCTTATAACGTTTCTTACACTCCTTCAGGTCGTTCGACAGGCGCGTGGTGTCGGCAATCAACTGCATTTTCTCGGCCGTCAGTTTGTCGTTCAAGGCCCCCATATCTTCGAGGCGGCTTTTCGAAGCGGTCAGTTCCCCTTCCAAGCGCAGCGCTTCGGCTTTCATCGAATTGAATTTTTTGGTTGAGACGCATGAAAACGCAGTCAGGGCAACCAAACCGAGGACAATCAGTTTTTTCATAGATCCAAAGTTTTTGGGCGGCCGGCTTCGCCGTCCGTGGCGGAACCGGGAACGATCCGCCGCCGGCATATCTGCCACGAAGATACAAAACAATTTAGAATGTACAAAAACTATCCGCGGGCCGATATTTGCCGGTAATTTATTACCTTTGCGTCTAAATTGTTTTTTAGGGTCCCCAATGACCGAATCATCCTACAAATACCTCTACCGGATCGATTCTCCGGCCGATCTGCGGAAACTTTCGCAGCAGGAACTGGTCGGCTACTGCGACGAGCTGCGTCGGTTCATCATCGAGCAGCTCGCGCTGAATCCCGGCCATCTGGGATCGAGTCTCGGCGTCGTCGAGCTGACCGCCGCGTTGCATTACGTGTTCGATACGCCGTACGACAAGCTGATCTGGGACGTGGGCCATCAGGCCTATGCCCACAAGATCATCACCGGCCGCCGCGACAGTTTCCGGATGAACCGCAAGCTGAACGGGCTGAGCGGATTCCCGAAGATGGAGGAGAGCGCTTACGACGCGTTCGGGGGAGGGCATGCCTCGACCTCCATTTCGGCGGCGTTGGGCATCGCGACGGCGGCGGCCTTGCGCGGCGAGCGGCGGCATGCGGTGGCTGTGATCGGCGACGGAGCGTTGACCGGGGGGCTGGCTTTCGAAGGATTGAACAACGCCGGGGCGGCCAATACCGATCTGCTGGTGATCTTGAACGACAACCGGATGGCGATCGACCCGAACGTAGGCGCGTTGAAAGAATACCTGCTGAGCATTTCGACTTCGAAACGGTACAATGCCGTGAAAAACCGCGCGTGGGCGCATATGGAGCGGACTCCGCGGCTGAGACGGCTGATCCAAAAAGTGGGTAATGCGCTGAAACAGGGCTTCCTGCAGCAGAGCAACCTGTTCGAGAGTTTGCGCTTCCGCTATTTCGGGCCGGTGGACGGACACGACGTAGGGCAACTGACCCGTGTGCTGCAGGATCTGAAGGAGATAAAAGGTCCCAAATTACTGCACGTGCTGACCGTCAAAGGAAAAGGATACAGTCCAGCGGAACGGGATCAGAAAATATGGCATGCGCCGGGAGTTTTCAATCCGGAAACCGGAGAACGTGCGACCCACGGCGGCAACGGCGACGAGCCGCCTCTTTATCAAAAGGTGTTCGGGGAGACGATCCTCGAATTGGCCCGGACGAACGACCGGATCGTGGGGATCACCCCCGCGATGCCGACCGGCTGCGGGTTGAATATCCTGATGCGCGAGATGCCGGAGCGCTGTTTCGACGTCGGGATCGCCGAAGGACATGCCGTGACTTTCTCGGCGGGTCTGGCTGCGGCCGGCATGGTGCCGTTCTGTAACATCTATTCGTCGTTTATGCAGCGGGCTTACGATAACGTGATTCACGACGTGGCGCTGCAGGGGTTAAACGTGGTGATGTGCCTCGACCGCGCCGGACTAGTCGGCGAGGACGGCGCCACGCACCAGGGAGCGTTCGATATCGCCTATATGCGTTCGATTCCGGACATTACCGTCGCGGCGCCGATGGACGAGGTCGAACTGCGGAACTTGATGTATACGGCTTCGCTCGGGCGCGGCCCGTTCGTGATCCGCTATCCGCGGGGGGCGGGCGTGAGATCCGACTGGCGGCAGCCTTTCCGCGAGATCCCGGTGGGACGCGGTCGCTGGCTGCGCGACGGGACGGATGTGGCGGTGCTGTCGTTGGGGCATGTGGGGAATACGGTAGCCGAAGCGGTGGAACGGGCCTCGGCCGATGGCGTTTCGGCCGCCCACATCGATCTGCGTTTCGCCAAACCGCTGGATGCGACCTGTTTGCACGAGGTAGGCAGGCGTTTCGGGCGGATCGTCGTCGTCGAAGACGGAACCGTTACGGGGGGAGTCGGATCGGCCGTGCTGGAATTTATGAATGCGTACGGTTACAGACCGCAGGCGGAATTGCTCGGGATTCCCGACCGTTTCATCGGGCAGGGCACGCAGGAACAGTTGCGCCGTATCTGCGGTTTCGACCTCGAAGGCATCTACCGGACAATTATGAAAAGCAAAAAATAAGGGCTTATGGAGTACAATTTCGCGGAAATCGAACAGAAGTGGCAGAAACGCTGGATCGAACGTAAAACCTACAAGGTCGAAGCCGATCCGTCGCGGCCGAAGTTCTACGTGCTGGATATGTTTCCGTACCCGTCGGGGGCGGGGCTGCATGTCGGACACCCGCTGGGGTATATCGCGTCGGACATTTATACGCGTTACAAGCGGCTGAAAGGATTCAACGTGCTGCATCCGATGGGATACGACGCGTTCGGACTGCCGGCCGAACAGTATGCGATCCAGACCGGGCAGCATCCGGCCGTTACGACCGAGAAAAACATCGACCGTTACCGCGAACAGTTGGATAAGATCGGGTTCAGTTTCGATTGGGATCGAGAAGTGCGTACCTGCGATCCGGGGTATTACCACTGGACGCAATGGGCCTTCCTCAAAATGTTCGACAGTTTTTACTGCTATGACGAGAACAAGGCGCTGCCGATTTCGAAGCTGGTCGAAGCGTTCGAGCGGGCGGGAACCGAGGGGCTGAACGCAGCCTGCACCCGGGAGATGTCGTTTACGGCAGCTCAGTGGAAAGTCATGAGCGAGGCCGAAAAAGAGAATGTCTTGCAGAATTACCGGCTGGCGTTCCGCGCCGATACGATGGTGAACTGGTGTCCGGGGCTCGGTACGGTGCTGGCTAACGACGAGGTGAAGGACGGGCTGTCGGTGCGCGGCGGTTTCCCGGTGGAGCAAAAGCGGATGAAACAGTGGTTGCTGCGCGTGACGGCTTATGCGCAGCGGATGCTCGACGGGCTCGACCGGCTCGAGTGGAGCGATTCACTGAAAGAGATCCAGCGCAACTGGATCGGCCGCAGCGAAGGGGCACAGGTGTTTTTCGGATTGAAAGGGCTTGACGAGCAACTCGAAATCTTTACGACGCGGGCGGATACCATTTTCGGGGTTACGTTCATGGTGCTGGCTCCGGAACACGAGCTGGTCGGCAAACTGACCGCGCCGGAATACAAGGACGCCGTCGAAAATTATCTGGAAGAAGCTAAAAAACGTTCCGAAAGGGAACGTATGGCCGACACCAAGCGCGTGAGCGGCCAGTTCACCGGCGGCTACGCGATCAATCCGTTCAACGGCAAGGAGATTCCTATTTATGTCAGCGATTACGTGCTGTCCGGTTACGGGACGGGCGCGATCATGGCCGTGCCTGCGCACGATAGCCGCGATTACGCCTTTGCAAAGCACTTCGGTCTGCCGATCGTTCCGGTGGTCGAGGGCGGCGACCTGTCGGTCGGGTCGTACGACGCCAAGTCCGGAACAATGATCAACTCCGAATTCCTGACCGGTATGGATGTCAGGGAAGCGATTCCTGCGATGATCGACGAGATAGAGAAGCGCGGATTCGGCAGTCGTAGGGTCAACTATCGGCTGCGCGACGCGATTTTCAGCCGACAGCGTTACTGGGGAGAGCCGTTTCCCATCTATTATAAGGACGACGTCGCCTGTCCGCTGTCGGAAGACCGGCTGCCGTTGCAGTTGCCTCCGATGCGGGATTTCGGCCCGACGGCCGACGGCGAACCGCCGCTGGCGCGGGCGAAGGATTGGCATACGGACGAAGGGTATCCGTACGAACTGAGCACGATGCCCGGTTTCGCCGGATCGTCGGCCTACTACCTGCGCTACATGGACCCGCATAACGACAAGGAACTCGTCTCGAAAGAGGCGGACGAGTACTGGCGCAACGTGGACCTGTACGTCGGCGGCATCGAGCATGCGACCGGACACTTGATGTATTCGCGTTTCTGGAATATGTTTTTGTACGACATAGGCTGCGTCTGCGAGCCGGAACCTTTCAAAAAGCTGATCAATCAGGGGATGATCCAGGGGCGTTCGAACTTCGTCTACCGGATCAAGGGAACCAATAAATATGTCTCCGCAGGACTGAAGGACGGGTACGATACGCAGGAGATCCACGTGGACGTCAACATCGTGCGCAACGACGTGCTCGATCTGGACGCGTTCCGCAAATGGATGCCCGAGTACGCCGACGCCGAATTCGTGCTCGAAGACGGGAAATACGTTTGCGGTTGGGCCATCGAGAAGATGTCGAAATCGATGTACAATGTCGTCAATCCCGACCACATCGTCCGCGATTACGGGGCCGATACGCTGCGGATGTACGAGATGTTCCTCGGCCCGCTCGAACAAAGCAAGCCGTGGGATACGAACGGCATCGACGGCGTGCATAAGTTCCTGCGCCGGTTCTGGCGGCTGTTCTTCGACCGCGACGGGAAGTTGATTCTGACCGACGAAAAACCGACGGCCGGGGAGCTGAAGACGCTGCATAAAACGATTCGGAAAGTGACCGAAGACATCGAAAATTTCTCGTTCAATACGTCGGTCAGCGCTTTTATGATCTGCCTGAACGAACTGAGCAACCAGAAGTGCGCGAAACGCGCGGTGCTCGAACCGCTGGTCGTGCTGATCGCGCCGTTCGCTCCGCACCTTGCCGAAGAGGTCTGGGAACAATTGGGGCACGGAACTTCCGTTTTCGATGCTCGTTTCCCGGAGTACGACGAAAAATACCTCGTGGAAGACAGTTTCGAATATCCGGTATCGTTTAACGGAAAGATGCGGTTTAAAAAGGAACTGTCGCTGTCGTTGTCTCCGAAAGAGGTCGAAGCGGCCGTGCTGGCCGATCCCGCCGCCGGGAAGTACCTGGAAGGGAAAACCCCGAAAAAGGTGGTGGTCGTTCCCGGTAAGATCGTCAATGTCGTTTGCTGATTGCCGATCCAAGGGGTAGATGTAAAAACACGAGGGCGCTGTCAACGGACAGCGCCCTCGTGTTTTTACTTTGCTTTTCCGGATTATTTCGGCAGCCTGAAAGTGACGGGCAGCGTGAAATAGACGTTTACCGGTTGGCCGCCGGATTTACCCGGTTTCCAGCGCGGCATTGCACGGACGATGCGTATTACTTCGGCATCGCAGGCGGGAGACAACGACTGAACGATCTCCGGCTCCCGGACTTCGCCCGTTTTGGAAATAATCATGCGGACGACAACCCTGCCTTCCGTTCCGGCGGCCACCTCTTCTTTCGGGTAACGCAGGTTGACCCTGAGATATTCGGCAAGGCGTTCCGGTCCTCCGCGGAAAGAGGGTAATACGTCGGCTTTTGCGGTAACGGAGTCTTTGCCTGTTTCCGTTTTTACCGGGGCGGCCGGATCGCCGGCAGTCGGCCGGCCGTTCGCTGCGGCGCCTGCGAACAACAGCAGGGACAGTACGGCGACGTTTAGACTTTTCATGACGGGTAGTTTTATTTGTGGGCGTTTCAAAAGATTTGGGAATTACGAATGCATTTTTATTTAACCACAAAAGCAACCTGGAGGTAATTGTTGACCGCGCCTAAAGGTTTCAGTTCGATATAAAATGCCTTTATAAACTCATTAAAGGCTTTGAATTCGTGCAAAGGCACGTTAAATTCGTCGAATAGAATGATATCGCCCGGTTGCAGATACGGATAAAGCTGAGTTAAGACAAAAATCGTGGAAGAATAAAGGTCTGCGTCCATATGTACGATCTTCCGGACAGCGGATTTTAAGTCACCCCTATTTTCTTGGATAAACGGAACCAAAGTATCCTGGAACAATCCTTTGACAAACTTTACGCGATTATCTTGTACCTGTGATTCTTGATGCTGCATGTCTCCTTTTCGAAAAAACATGCCCCAATTCTCAGGAAGACCTTCGAAAGTATCGAATCCGTAAAAACGGGAAGAATCGTTTTTATTCTCATTCAACCACCATTTGAACGAGGTGCCTCCGGCGACTCCGAACTCGAGATAAACGATTTCGGAATTGTCCTTTAAATAATTGTCCGATATGTATTTGTATAGATTGTATCTGTTGTTGTAATTCCGGTTGAAAGCGACGGGTTCGCGGTATTCGAATTTCTTTTTATTCCCGTATATCCATACCAACAGCTTGTTTAGGTAGGATAGAAATAACATCAATTTTGTGAAAGGATAAAATAGGAATGTTATCGGCAACAATAACAGACAACTTTTGACAAAGCCGGTAAGTTTAATCAATGGTTTCATGAAATGATCGCATTTATCGGAAACGTCTTTCCGATAGGTTTTTATACAGATGGCCAATTTTTACAAACGCCGAACGGATTCCTTCGTCTTATCTTTTCTTCGTCCGTTTGGGAGCGGGAGGGAGGAAGGCCTTGTCAGTATGTCACGATCGCCTCGTAGGCCTTTACCAATTTGAGCGGGTCCTTGACCGAAAATTCGTTGCTCTCGATTCGTTGCACCAGATCCGGATAGTTGGCGAAAGTCTGTTTGGCGAACCGGACGAAGTTTTTCTGCGTGCTTTCGGGGTTCTCTCCCGCGGTGCTGACCGACAGTACCCGCGCGGCGGGTTCGTCTTTGAGTTTTACGTAGCACCAGCGTTCTTTCTGCAGAGCGGTGCGCAGGCCGGTCGTCTGTTCCGTTTCGCGGAATTCGGTCAGCAGCGCGATGCCGTCCTTGCCCCGGTAATCTTCGCGAAACAGGACGGGCATCCGGTAACGGCCTTTCTCTTTTTTAGTGTCCGGAGAGTTCGATTTGAACATTCGGTAGCGAATCTCCCGGACATAATTGACGGTATCGCCGTCAAGCCCGACCATGACGATGCGGTCGATCTCTCCGATCGGATAGCGGCGGGGCTTGGCGGTGGGACTCTGGCTCAGATCAACGTACTGGATCGTCGAATAGAACGGCGAGCGGAGGTAGCCTTCTTGCTGTGTGCCGTCCTTCATGATCAGGGTAGTCGTTCCCTGTGCCGATACGGATTGAACCGACAGCACAATCGTCAGGCACAACGCTGAAAACGAGATGAGTTTTTTCATAATAGCGTATTTCGTTTTACGGTTATTGGTTTCATGGCCCGGATCGCGTTTTCCTTGCGGAGCATGGCGATCCGTTATGTTTTATAAGATGCTTTATACGCGCCGTTCGTTACAAAGGAAAATAAAAAAAATGATTTTTCGCTATTTTTTGGTCCATTATTTACAGGCTTTCCGCTTCGCGGATCCACATGGCGGGCGAAGCGTCGCTCGGCATACGCCAGTCCCCGCGGGGCGACAGACTGACCGATCCCACTTTCGGCCCGTCGGGCAATGCCGATCGTTTGAACTGTTGCGAGAAGAAACGCCGTAAGAATACGGTCAGCCACTTTTTGACGGTTTTCGCGTCGTATTTTCCGGCGAACGCCCGGCAGGCCATGAAATGGAGTTTGGCCGGGCGGCAGCCGAACCGGACGAAATGGTACAGAAAAAAGTCGTGCAGTTCGTAAGGGCCGACCAGGTCTTCGGTCTTTTGTACGATTTCGCCCTTTTCGTCGGCAGGCAGCAGCTCCGGACTGATAGGGGTGTCGACGATGTCGAGCAACCACCCCCGGGCGACTTCGTAGTCGGGATGCGCGGCCACCCAGCGCACCAGGTGGCGAACGAGGGTTTTCGGAACCCCGCAATTGACTCCGTACATCGACATGTGGTCGCCGTTGTAAGTAGCCCAGCCCAGCGCCAGTTCGGAAAGGTCGCCGGTGCCGATCACCAGTCCGCCCGTGCGGTTGGCCAGATCCATTAGGATCTGCGTGCGTTCGCGGGCCTGGGCGTTTTCGTAGGCGACGCTGCGGTCGGCGTCGTCCATCCCGATGTCGCGGAAATGGACGGCGCAGGCTTCGCGGATGCTGATTTCGCGGATGCCGACCCCGAGCGATTCCATCAGTCGCAGGGCGTTGGTATGGGTGCGGTCGGTCGTTCCGAAACCGGGCATCGTGACGCCGAGAATGTTGCGGCGCGGGAGTCCCAACTTGTCGAACGTGCGGACGGCTACCAGCAGGGCGAGCGTCGAATCGAGCCCGCCGGAGATACCGACGACGGCCGAATGCGTGCCGGTATGCCGGATGCGCTGCGCCAGTCCGCCGACCTGGATGCTGAAGATTTCTTCGCAGCGCTGCTGCATTTGCTGCGGATCGTCCGGGATGAACGGGCTCGGATTGAAACCGCGTTCGACCGGAAACTGTTCGCGGTCGGCGCGCAGGGCGACCGGGATGCGTTTGCAGAGCGTGCCGCTGCCGTAGGATGCAAAGGTATTGGTTTTGCGCCGCAGGGTCAGCAGCCGTTCGATGTCCGTTTCCGCTACGGTCAGTTGTTCTTCGAGCGAGAAGCGTTCCGATTCGTTCAGAAAGATTCCGTTTTCGGCGATCAGGCCGTTGCCGGCGAAAACCACGTCGGTCGAAGATTCGCCGAATCCGGCCGAGCTGTACAGGTAAGCCGACAGCGTGCGGGCCGACTGCTGGGCGATCAGCGAACGGAGATAAGCGTGCTTGCCGACCATTTCGTCGCTTGCCGACAGATTGACCAGCAGGGTGGCCCCGGCCACTGCGAGGCGGGAGGACGGCGGGTGCGGAACCCACAGATCTTCGCAGATTTCGACACCGAAACAGACTTTCCCGTCTTCGAAAAGCAGGTCGGTCGAGAACGGAACTTGCTGTCCGCACAGTTCGACCGTTTCGCGGTGGGGTTCCGCGCCGGAGGCGAACCAGCGCGCTTCGTAAAATTCGTCGTAATTCGGCAGGTAAGTCTTCGGCACGACTCCGAAAATGATGCCGGAGCCGAATACGACGGCCGTATTGTAGAGCCGGTTGTCGACAGCCAGCGGCATACCGGCGATACAGACCGTCCGGCAGGAGGCCGTGTCGGCGAGCAGCCGTGCGAGAGCCCGTTCGGCTTGTTCGATCAGGAAAGGCTGGCCGAACAGGTCGCCGCAGGTGTATCCGGTGATGCAGAGCTCCGGAAATGCCGCGACGGAGACGCCTTGCCGGTCGGCTTCCCGAATCAATCCGGCGATTCGGGCGATGTTGTGGCTGCAATCCCCCGCCTTCACGCCCGGTGTGGCGGCTGCGATTTTCAAAAATCCGAAGTCCATACGATTCGAGCAATTTGTCCGGTACAAAATTAACGAAAAAATTCGGGGAGTTTTCGGACATACGTCGATTTTCCGTTTCCCGCCGCGTCTTTTTTGAGAAGGGCGGGGCGTGTCTTTGCTGCCGAAGCTTAAAAATAAAAATGTTGTTTTTTCAGTATCAATGCCATTTTTGACTATGGATTCCAAAGTCTGGACGTAGAAATTTACTTGATTTTCCTCTGTGTCGAAAGAATCATCTATGCCGTCAGAACCAAGGACAATAGCGACAGGAAACTTGCCGTCGCCATCAAAACAGTAACGGAACTCGTCTATGGCACCGCTGTCACAAATAGAGGTTGTTTTACTGAGAAAGCATCTTTCAGCGGGTAACGATTTGAAAACCGTACTACTTCATAAATCCGCCTTCCTTTGCGTTACCCCGTTTTTCCCCTTGTCCTCTTTTATTTTCGCAAACACTTTATTTATAATTATTTCGCGTACCTTTCTCCCTTTCTGCTCGTCTTTTCCAGAGATTTTTCGTAATTTTGTAAGTTAATAGCATACGTTTCAATAAAAAAATAAAACATCGAAACCATGAAAATCACGATTATCGGAGGGGGCAACATCGGCGGCGCCATCGCCGGAGGACTGGCGGCCAGCACATTGATGAAAGCATCGGATCTGACCGTAGCGGATCCTTCAGCCGCCGCGCTCGAACGAATCAAGGGCCTGAACTCCGCGATCCGGACGTCTCAGGATAACGCCGCGGCCGTAGAAGGAGCCGACCTGATCATCCTGGCCGTCAAACCGTGGCTGGCCGAAGAGGTATCCGCCACGTTCCGGGATAAACTCAACTTCGACCGGCAATGCCTCGCATCGGTCGTGGCGGGCGTCAGCTTCGAAAAACTGAAAACCATGCTCGACAACGGGAAAGACGTCCGCCCGGCGTTGCTGCGGCTGATCCCGAATACGGCGATCTCGCTGCGCGAGAGCGTCACGTTCATCGCATCGGACGGCGCTTCGGAAAGCCAGCTGAATGCCGTGGTCACGCTGTTCAAAGAACTCGGACAGACCGTAGTGGTATCGGAAGCGATGATGGCGGCCGGCACTTCGCTGGCGTCGTGCGGAATCGCTTTCGCGCTGAAATACCTCGGCGACTCGATCAAAGGAGGCGTCGAACTGGGCTTCGACGAAACCCAGTCGCGCGAGATCGTCATGCAGACGATGCGCGGCGCGCTCGCCCTGCTGCAAGCCAACGGCACGATGCCGCAAACCGAGATCGACAAGGTGACCACGCCCGGCGGACTGACGCTGAAAGGACTCGACGCGATGGCCGAAGGCGGTTTCAGCGAAGCCGTCCGCGCCGGATTGCTCAAAAGCCGTTAACGACCGTACAGCAAAGATTATGAACAACTCATACAGATTCAAACGGATTGTCGTAAAGGTAGGCAGCAACGTGCTGACCCGCCCGGACGGGACGCTCGACACGACGCGGATGTCGGCGCTGACCGACCAGCTCGCCGCGCTGCACCGCGCAGGCGTCGAGGTGATTCTCGTGTCGTCGGGGGCCGTCGCATCGGGACGCAACGAGCTGAAGACGCAACGGAAACTGGATTCCGTTTCGGCCCGCCAGCTCTTTTCGGCCGTCGGACAGGTGAAGCTGATCAACCACTACTACGAGTTGTTCCGCGAATACGGCATCACCTGCGGACAGGTGCTGACGACCAAAGAGAACTTTTCGACGCGGCGCCACTACCTGAACCAGCAGCACTGCATGTCGGTGATGCTCGAAAACGGCGTGATCCCGATCGTCAACGAGAACGACACGATCTCGCTGACGGAACTGATGTTCACCGACAACGACGAGCTGTCGGGCCTGATCGCCGCGATGATGGACGTCGAGGCGCTGATTATCCTCAGCAACATCGACGGCATCTACAACGGCAACCCGGCAGACCCCGCATCGAGCGTACTGCGGGAGATCGGCTCGCAGCGCGACGACCTGGCGCAGTACATCTGCACCGGGAAATCGCAGTTCGGCCGCGGAGGTATGCTGACCAAATGCCGAATCGCGATGAAGGTGGCCGACGAAGGGATCGAGGTAATCGTGGCGAACGGCAAACGAGACAACATCCTGCCGCAACTGTTGGCCGAACAATCCGAAGTCGTCTCGACGCGCTTCGTTCCGGCCCCGCGAACGATCTCGCAGGTCAAAAAATGGATCGCCCATTCGGAAGGATTCGCCAAAGGCGAGCTGCACATCAACGAATGCGCTTATACGGCTCTGACGGGCCCGTCGGCGACGAGCCTGCTGCCGATCGGCGTAAACCGTGTGGAAGGGGAGTTCGAGAAGGACGACATCGTCCGCATCGTCGCCCCGAACGGCGAACCGATCGGGGTCGGGCGCGTCGCCTGTAGCAGCGCCAGGGCGCGCCAAACGATGGGACAAAAAGGAGGAAGGCCGGTCGTCCATTACGACTACCTATACCTCGACTGACAGGAAAACGATTAACAAACGATACAGAAAGCCATGCAACTGAAAGACTGTTTTGAAAAAGCGCTCGAAGCGTCGCGGGAATTGAACTGCGTTTCCGCATCGAAAATCGACCGGACGCTGACCGCACTGGCCGACGCCGCCGAAAAGCACACGGACGAAATCCTCGAAGCCAACCGGGAGGACCTGGCGCGGATGGAGCCGTCCGACCCGATGTACGACCGCCTGCTGCTGAACCGCGAACGCATCGCGGGCATCGCCGCCGACATCCGCAATGTCGCGTCGCTGCCGTCGCCGCTGGGAAAAATACTGAGCGAAACAGTCCGTCCGAACGGAATGAAGATCACGAAAGTAAGCGTACCGTTCGGCGTGATCGGCGTGATTTACGAAGCGCGGCCGAACGTCGGATTCGACGTTTTCTCGCTGTGCCTGAAATCCGGCAACGCCTGCATCCTGAAAGGAGGCAGCGATGCCCGGTATTCGAACGAGGCGATCGTTCGGGTCATCCGGGAGGTGTTGCGCGAACAGGGATTGGACGAAAACTGCGTAACGCTGATGCCGGCCGACCGAGCGGCGACCGCCGAACTGCTAAACGCCGTGGGTTACGTCGACCTGATCATTCCGCGCGGCAGCAAAGGGCTGATCGACTTCGTCCGGCAGAACGCGCACGTCCCGGTCATCGAAACGGGAGCGGGCATTTGCCACACCTATTTCGACCGCGACGGAGACCTGAAAAAGGGAACCGCCATCGTACTGAACGCCAAAACGCGCCGCGTAAGCGTATGCAACGCGCTCGACTGCCTCGTTTTCCATCGGGACAGGCTCGCCGACCTGGCCGCCTTATGCGCGCCGCTGGCCGGCAAAAACGTCGTTATCCTTGCCGACGGAGAGGCATGGAAAGCCCTGAACGGGCACTATCCGGCGGAACTGCTGCAACCGGCCGACGAACACAGCTTCGGGACGGAGTTCCTCTCCTACCGCATGTCGGTGAAAACGGTCGACTCGGTCGACGAGGCGATCCGACACATCGCGCGCTACTCGTCGCGGCACAGCGAAGCCATCGTATCGGAAAACCCGGAGACGATCCGACTGTTCTTACAGCGGGTCGACGCCGCCTGCGTATACGCCAACGTATCGACCGCCTTTACGGACGGCGCCCAGTTCGGCCTCGGAGCCGAAATCGGGATCAGCACGCAGAAGCTGCATGCCCGAGGCCCTATGGCGCTTCAGGAGCTGACCTCTTACAAATACATCGTCGAAGGAGACGGACAAACCCGCGCCTGACAGTACCGTCCGGAAGCGGACACCGACCTCCCGCCGGAACGGTCGGAGGAAATAAAAAACAAACGAAGCGGCCCGAAATATTTCGGGCCGCTTCGTTACCGGATTCAAGACAAAACGATTCACTGTCACCGGATACGAGCGCCGATCCGTACCCGGCTCCGTCCGGTTTCGAATTTTCTCCGAGAAAAAACTTTTCCGGCAATTACTTTTTAAAAATAAAATAGACCGCCATCACCATGCACACGAAAGCCATCAGATGGTTCCAGCGGAACGTCTCGGTTTTGAAAAAAGTCAGGGCGAATACGGTGAACACGGTGAGAGAAACCACCTCCTGAATAATTTTCAATTGGAAAAGCGTGAAGGGCCCTCCGTTCCCCTGAAACCCGATCCGGTTGGCCGGCACCAGGAAAATGTATTCGAAAAACGCGATGCTCCAGCAGAACACGATCACCAGCAACTGGGGCAGCGTGTCGAACCAACGCTGCCCCCGCAGATGCAGCTGTCCGTACCATGCGAAAGTCATGAAAATATTGGAGATAACGAGCATCCCGATTGTAAGATAAGGTTTCATTATGGATCAAATCAATTTTTGCGCGACAAAATTACAAACTATTCGTAAATTTACGCTTGTCAAACAAAATTTCAAAAAGAACGATTATGACCGATACATATCCGACTACCGACAAAACGCTCGAAGTGACCTACATCGGTCACGCTTCGGTAATGTTTCGCTACGGGGACGAAATCATCCACGTCGATCCTTACGGCGACATAGCCGATTACAGCGGGCTTCCGAAAGCCGACCTGATCCTGATCACCCACCATCACGGCGACCACCTGGACTCCTTCGCGATCGCCGATATCGAGAAGCCCTCGACGCAGATCATCGGCAGCCCGTTGGCGATCCGCGAACTCGGACGCGGCCAAGCGCTGAAAAACGGAGAAGAAACCGCCTGGAACGAATTCCGCATACGCGCCACAGCCGCCTACAACCGGATCGCCATGCGTTCGCCGGGGGTTCCGTTCCATATTAAAGGCGAAGGAAACGGCTATCTGCTCGAAGTGGCGAACCTGCGGATCTATATCGCTGGAGACACCGAACTGATCCCGGAGATGGAAAAGCTGGGTCCGGTCGATATCGCCTTCCTGCCGAAAAACCTGCCCTACACGATGAGCGACCAGATGTTCGTCGAAACGGCCCGGCTGATCCGTCCGACCTACCTGTACCCCTACCACTATTTCGAGGTCGACCGGGAAACGCTGCAAAAAGCGTTGCCGGCCATTCGGATCCGTTAAGACGTTTCGTAAACCGCAACGGCACGGGGCCGACCGTTCCGAACGCCCACCCTATTTTCCGGTTTTCGCGGACGGCAACCGCTCTTACGTAAAAACCGGAGCCGACCGCCGTTCAATAGCGTACCCGACCGGACGAATCAATCCGGAAAATTCATATCTTTGCGACGGGAAAGCGGAATCGTCTACCCGCTTCCCGAAAAACGCAACCGAACAGCATGCTTGCCGTCATCATTACCGTCGTCGTTTCGCTGGCTCTATCCGCATTTTTTTCGGGTATGGAGATCGCGTTCCTGTCGTCGAACAAACTGAAACTCGAAATCGAAAAGAAACAAAGCCGGGCGTTCGGCTACGTGGCCGGCCTGTTCTCGAAATATCCGGGACAGTACATCACGACGATTCTGGTGGGCAACAACCTGGCATTGGTCATCTACTCATTGCAGATGAGCGTATTGATCCAACTGTTGCTCGTCCGGAGCGGACTGATCCTCGGCAACGGCGCGTCCTACGTGATCGAAACGCTGGTATCGACGCTGATCATCATCTTCACGGCCGAATTCATCCCGAAGGCGGTCGTACACCTGAACCCGAATTTCTACTATAAAAACTTTGCAGTCCCGGTCTACTTTTTCTACCTGCTGTTCTATCCGGTCGCTAAACTGACGACTCTGATCGCGGTGGGTATCTTCAAAATCTTCGGGTTGTCGCTGAACCGCGAACAGCGGATCAACACGTTCAACAAAGTGGATCTGGCCCACCTGCTGGACGAAGTCTCGGACAGCCCCGAACAGCAGCAAAACGAAAAAGACATCCGCCTGTTCCAAAACGCGCTCGACTTTTCCGACCGGCTGGTGCGCGACTGCATGGTTCCCCGCGTCGACATCGAAGCGGTCGAACAGAACTGTCCGGTCGAAGAAGCGACCAGACGTTTCGTCGAAACGCAGTTTTCGCGATTGCTGGTCTACGACGGGAGTATCGACAACATCATCGGTTTCATCCATACCAAAAACCTGTTCCAGCAACCCGGAAGCATCCTGGAAATCATTAACAAGGTGGATTACGTGCCGGAAAGTATGCCGACCCGGAAACTGCTGGCCACCTTTATCAAGAAACACCATTCGGTGGCGGTGGTGATCGACGAGTTCGGAGGGACGGCCGGCATGGTGACCAGCGAGGATATCCTCGAAGAGATCTTCGGAGAGATCGAAGACGAACACGACTCGCAGGATCTGGTGGAGAAAAAGATGAGCGACACGGAGTTCCTGTTTTCGGGCCGGCTCGAGATCGAAGCCATCAACGAAAAATACCGGCTCGACTTCCCCGAAAGCGACGACTACGACACGCTGGCAGGCTATGTAATTTCGAAGTACCAGGGCATACCCGGAGTCGGCGAAACCATCCTGGCAGACAACAAACGGCTCAAAATCCTGCGCGTAAACGCCTCTAAAATCGAACTGGTACGCGTCACGATCCTCTGAAAAGACCGCAAAACGGGCCCGAACCGGACGCAGCGGGGAGAAAAATGGAGAATCTTAACTCCGTTTTGTTATTACAAAAAAGAATTTTATTACCTTTGGAACCTGTTATATGTTTCAAACGCAGTAAACAAAAACTAAATCTCTAATATGGCAACATTAAACACATTAAGGACCCGGGGCGGAATTATCGTGTCCGTGGTGATCGGAATCGCTCTGCTCTCTTTTCTGTTGGGCGATTTCGGGAACACGGGAGCCAAGCTGATGAACGATCGCAAAATGAAAGTCGGCACGATCAACGGCGAGAAAATCGGTTACGCCGAATTCGCCGATAAGGTCGACGTTTATACGAAAGCCCTGGAGACCATGTACGGATCGCAGAGCCTTTCGGCCGAGCAGCAGGAGAATGTGAAAAACCAAGTATGGCAGGCGCTGATCATGCAGTACGCCTGGGAGCCCGGCTTCGAACAATCGGGACTTCAGGTCAGCGAGAACGAGCAGATCGACATGGTGGACGGTTCGTTCATCTCGCCGGTGATCCGCACCACTTTCACGAATCCCAACACAGGAACCTTCGACCCGGCGATCGTGCGCAATTTCGTGACCCAGATAGACAAAGATCCCACCGCGGCGCTGGTTTGGAACTTCATCAAAGACCAGATGATTCAGCAGCGTTACCTGTCCAAATACATCACGCTGGTCGCCAAGGGAATGTACGTTACGGATCTCGAAGTGGAACAGGGCGTCGCCAATTCCGACATAACCAGCGCCATTTCGTACATCGTCAAGGACTATTCGCAGGTCGCCGATTCGACGATCGACATCTCGCAAGCCGAAGTCAAAAAATATTACGACGCTCATAAGAATATTTTCCGTCAGACGGCCTCGCGCGACATCGAATACGTATTGTTCGACGTATTACCTTCGGACAGCGATTACGTCGATGCCGAAAAGCACATCAACGAGATCGCCGCGGAATTCGCCGTCAGCGAAACCCCGCTGCAATACGCCACGCTGAACTCCCAGAACCCGACCGAAAAACGGTATTTCACGGAAGATCAGTTGCCCGCCGAACTGGCCGCGTTCGCCTTCGGAGCGAACAGCAACGGAATGTACGGCCCGACCAAAGAAGGAGACATGTACACGATGGCCCGCGTGGCCGATTCCAAAATGCTGCCGGACTCGGTCGGAGCGCGTCACATCCTGATCGGAGCCGACCAGAAGGCCACTGCGGACAGCATTCTGAACGCGCTGAAAGGCGGCGCCTCCTTCGCAGAACTTTCGGCGACCTATTCGCAGGACCCCGGAGCGAAAGCGAAAGACGGCGACCTGGGCGTCTTCCAGCCCGAACAGATGGTTCCGGAATTCAGCGAAGCCGTCCTGGAAACGCACAAGGGCGACTATTTCACCGTCCAGACGCAGTTCGGTATCCATGTCGGACAGGTAACCTACAAGAGCGAACCGAAGAAAAAAGTGCAGTTGGCCACGATCACCTATAAAATCGAACCGAGCGAAACGACCCAGCAAACCATCTACGCCAACGCCAGCAAATTCATCAGCGAAGCGGCCGGATCGTACGAAAACTTCGAAAAAGCGGCTACGGACAATTCGCTGTCGAAACGGGTCGTACGGATCAAAAATACCGACCGCAACGTCAGCGGCATCAACAATTCGCGTGAAATCGTCCGCTGGGCCTATAACGGAAACAAAGGCGACGTATCCGCCATCATGGAAGTGGACGGCAATTACGTAATCGCCGCCATCACCGGCGTTTCGGAAGACGGAATCGCACCGCTCGAAACCGTATCTCCGCAGATCGTTTCGATCCTGCGCGAACAGAAAAAAGGCGAAATCCTGGCTCAGGAGATGACCGGAAGCTCGCTGGCCGAAGTGGCATCCAAACTGAACCTGGAAGTCAAAGAAGCGGCTAACATCGACTTCAACTCGTTCTACATCGAAAGCGTCGGCGTAGAACCGAAGTTGATCGGAGCCGTTACCGGAGCGAAGGAAAATACGCTGTCGAAACCCGTTGCCGGACAGAAAGGCGTCTTCCTGTTCGACGTAACTTCGAGAGCCAAAGTGGACAACGTAACCCCGGAAAGCGAAAAGGTACGCCTCGAAGCGAGCGCGCAGGCCTATATTATGGAGCGCGTCAACCAGGCGTTGACCGAACAGAGCAAGATCACCGACAACCGTGTGAAATTCTTCTAACGGAACCGGGAATCGGACATCCGATCCTATAACCCGAGCGGGGCGGACTTCGAAGTCCGCCCCGCTTGTTTTTCGCTTTCTCCGTATTATCCGGAGAAAAATCCTGTTCCGGGTTATCTTTTCGACGAATCGGGGGACTGCGCCGAATCGGTCTCCGTATGCTTCAAATATTTATCGAGCCATCCGAAAAACTCCCGGTTCCAAACCAAAGAATTCTGCGGTTTGAAAATCTGGTGGGCCTCGTCTTCGAACGACACCAACCGGCTCGGCACCCCCATCAGCCGGGCCGCCGTAAAGGCCTGCAAGCTCTCGGTATACGGAATCCGAAAATCGCCCTGACCCGAAAAAATCAGAATCGGAGTATCCCAATTTTTCACGAACTTATGGGGCGAATTGGCATACGACCGCTGCGCCGTCGTGTCGTCGCTCCAGTACGGACCGCCCAGATCGTTGTTCGGAAACCATAGTTCCTCGGTCGCCCCGTACATGCTCTCCAGATTGAACATCCCGCAATGGGCTATAAAAGCTTTGAAGCGTTTTTGATGATGCCCGGCCAGAAAAAACACCGAATATCCGCCGTAGCTCGCCCCGACGCAGCCCAACCGGCCGCCGTCCACCCACGGTTCCGCGGCCACATCGTCGATCGCGCTCAGGTAATCGCGTATATTCTGCCCGCTGTAATCGCCCGAAATCTGATCCAGCCACTGCTGTCCGAACGAAGGCACGCCGCGCCGGTTCGGTGCGACGACCACGTATCCCTGCGCCGCCATCAACTGCAAATTCCAACGGTAACTCCAGAACTGGCTTACGACGCTTTGCGGTCCTCCCTGACAGTACAGCAGCGCCGGATAGCGTTCGGTCGAATCGAAATCCGGCGGCAGCACGACCCACGTCAACATTTGCCGGCCGTCGGTAGTCCGTATCCAACGTTCGCGCACCTCCCCCATCCGGATATGATCGTAGATTTCCGGATTGGTATTCGTGATCCGGGTCATCGTTCCGTCCGCCGGATCGATCCTGAAAAGTTCGGTCGGAGCGGACAGCGAAGTCACTTCGCCGACCAGTTCGCCCCCGTTCAGCGTAATCGCATTGACATCGTGCGCCCCTGCGGTCAGCACGCGCACCGAATCGTCCGCCAGGTCGACCCGGCACACCTGATAGGTTCCCCGCACAGGCGCAATGAAATACAACGTCCCGTTCCCGTCCCAACGCACGTTTCCCGCATTGTAATCGAAGTTCCGGGTCAGGTAGCGTTTTTCGCCGGTAGCCAGCGTTTCGACGAACAGTCGGCTCTTGTCCGACTCGTTCCCGGCCCGCTCCATACTGGTGAACGCCAACATCGAATCGTCCGGCGAGAAAACCGGATATTTGTCGTACCCGGGCATCCCTTCGGTCAGGTTGCGCGTCTGCCCGGACGCAAGGTCGTAAAGGTACACGTCCGAATCGGTGCTGAGCGCATACGCTTTCCCGGTCAGCTTCTTACAGGTATAGGCCAATTGGGTTCCGGCGCGGTTCCACGCGATTTCCGAAATATCGAAATAGGGCGCCGTCGGGGCATCCCACGGCTCGCCCGGCATAATATCCGTCCCTCCGGTCACTTTCGCGCCGCCCGTCAGCGGAGCGATGAAAATATGACGGTAGCTCCCGTCGTCCCAATAATTCCAGTGGCGCTCCATCAGGTCGTCGTAAATCTTCGCCTTCGAACGGTCCAGATCGGGATAAATTTCCGGCGAACTGCGCTTTTCGACCGGCACCCGGGCGACGTACATCAGCCGGTTCTCCGACGGAGCGACCGAAAAGCCCTCGACGCCGCCGGAGATGTCGGTCACCTGACGACGGTTGTTCCCGTCCGGAGCCGCACACCAAACCTGGTCGCTGCCTCCGTGGTCGGAAATAAAATAGATCGTACGTCCGTCTGCGCTCCACTGAGGCGACGACTCGTTGCTGCCGGGATCGGTGACCCGGATCCATTTGCCCCCGGATACCGGCGCCGAACGGATATTGGTCACTCCCTTGTTCTCTTTCATGTCGTAGGTCGTAACCGTATAAAGCACGGTACGGCCGTCGGGCGAAAGGACGGCGCTGCCGACCCTCTTTATTTTCCACATTACCTCGGGCGTCAGTATCCCCGCCGATCGTTCGGCATCGGTCAGTACATGGTCAGCACTCATCTTATCATCGTTTTTTCGGAAAGAACAGCCGTACGGCAAAACCATCCATACGCAGCATACGGCTTTCAGTACAAAGAACAGACCTCTTTTCATCGTTCGAACGTTTAGTATCCGGCAGCCCTACCGCACCGGATAACCGGCTTCCCGAAAAACGTCGCCGATCGTATAATAGGTGCCGCTCAGCAGTTCGGGCACCCGTTCGGGCGCGATCCATTCGGCCCGGGTAATCCCTTCGACCGTCTGCGGCTGCGGTCGTTGCCCTCCGACGTAGCGCATGTGATACCAAGCCGTCCGTTTCAGCACCCACTGCTCCCGAATCCGGTAACAGTGGAACGTGTGCGTGATCGGCTCTTTCCGTTGCAGTTCTTCGATTCGCAGACCGCACTCCTCGCTGACTTCCCGCACGGCGCAGTCTTCGATCCGTTCGCCCGGTTCGAGTTTTCCCTTCGGCAAATCCCAGCGGCCGTTGCGGAAAATCATCAGCACTTTCGCCGCATCGTCGACCACCAAACCGCCGGCCGCCTCGATAAAAGGCAGCGATGCCCGGAATTCGTCGAAAATACGCTCAATATTTTCGGATATTACGTATAACTTTTTGGTAAATTGAAGTTTTTGCAAGAACTTTGTAATAGCGGGCGTTTCGCCGGGAGCCACCCGGAATACTTCGCCCTGCGGATCGGCCGGAAGCTGCTGCGCGAACAGCACGGCACTGTTTTCAATATAAACTTTATACATGGTAATAATGTGTGATTTAGACAAAAAAGTCGCTGAAAGTCTGTTACAAATTAAGGCAATTAAATTAAATCCGACAAATCATTTCACCTGGGCGTCGGGCTGGTATTCGCCCATCTACTGCGATAACCGCAAGATCCTCTCCTATCCGGCCGTCCGGAAGGAAATCTACGAAGGATTCGTAAAGATCATCTCCGAAAAATATCCCGACGCAGACATCATCGCCGGCGTAGCCACCGGAGCTATCGCGCACGGCGTACTGGTCGCCGAAAAAATGGGCAAGCCGTTTATCTACGTCCGCAGCTCGCCGAAATCGCACGGGCTGACCAACCAGGTCGAGGGCGAATACTGGCCGGGAGCCAAAGTGGTCGTGGTCGAAGACCTGGTCTCCACCGGCGGCAGCAGCCTGAGCGCCGTCGAAGCGCTGCGCGAGGGGGGATGCGACGTGCTGGGCATGGTCGCGATCTTCACCTACGGTTTTCCGACCGCCGAAGAAAATTTCGCCGGAGCGGACGTGAAGCTCGACACACTGAGCAACTACAAAACGATGATCGAACTGGCTGTCAACCAGGGCTACGTCCACGAAGACGAATTGCAGACCCTGAAGGAGTGGCGCCGCGACCCGGCGAACTGGAAAAAATAAGCGGCACGAAAATGGAGAAATACGAAAGCAAACACGTCCGGATCCGGCGGCCGGCTTCGATGATTTACAGCGTCCTGTCGCGCTTCGACAACCTCACGCCGGTACTGGCCGACAAAGTGGAAGGCTGGACGGCGGAGGAGAATACCTGCTCGTTCAAGGCGAAGGGGTTTCCCGTCAGCCTGCGGATCGTCGAGAAAGAGCCGCACAAGCTGGTCAAAGTGACCGGCGAAGACGGCTCCCCGATGGATTTCACGTTCTGGGTGCAGTTGGTCAGCGTCGACGAGCAGGACACCCGGATGCGCATCGTACTGCATGTGCAACTGAACATGATGATGAAGATGATGATCGGCGGCAAGCTGGCCCAGGCGGTCGACCAAATCGCCGACCAGATCGCCGAGGCGTTCAACAACGCCCCGGTTTAAACGGAAACGACGTTTAACTTAAAACGAAATACCATGATCAACATTATCGTAACCATTACGGTCTCCGAAGAAAACCGCCCGCAGGTACTGCCGCTGCTGGAAGCGCTTACGACAGCCTCGCAGCAGGAATCGGGCAACATCTCCTACGAATTTTACTTGCATCCCACCGACCCGATGCGGTTGGCGATCATCGAGGTCTGGCAGAACGCCGAAGTGCTCGCCGAGCACGAAGCGACCAAGCATTTCACGACGTTGCTGCCGCAGATCGAAAAACTGTCGGTCGGCATCGACATCCAGAAATTCGACGCAGAACCGATCGATTGACGCAAGACGCCGCCCGATACAAAAACGCCTCCCGGCCGGATACGTACATTCCGGCAGAGAGGCGTTCGTTTTTCCCGAACCAGCCTTATTCCTTCCGAACGAGGTAGATCATTTCCGAACGCAGCCCGTACAACGCCGCCGCTTCCGGACTGAGGAAACGGATGTAGTCGATCTCTTCGACATCGAACCCGGCTTCGGCCAAGCGCTCGCCGTAATCCCTGCCGTAATCGCGCAGGTGATCTTTTTGTCCGAAATGGAGTTCACGCTGCACGGGATCGGTGATCGACGGATCTTCGTAAGTCGTCTCGCGGTCGGGATTGACCGGCGACAACATGATCCCCCAGCCTCCCGGACGCATCACGCGGAAAAGTTCCCGCATCGCCTGCCGGTCGTCGTCGACGTGCTCCAAAATGTGGTTGCAGAAGATCACGTCGAACTCCCCGTCCGGAAACGGGATTCGCTGCACATCCATCTTAACCTTCGCCAACGGCGACTCCAGATCGGCGGTCACGTAATCCAACTGCGGCAGCCGACCGAACCGCTTCAGGAAGCAATACTCCGGAGCGATATGCAACACCCGCGCGGGCGCTTCGAAAAAGTCGGTTTCGTTTTGCAGGTACAGCCACATCAGTCGGTGCCGCTCGAGCGCCAGGCAATGCGGACACAACGCATTTTCACGCGAATTGACGTATCCGTAGGGCATGAATTTCCGGTAACGGTTGCCGCACACCGGGCACTGCACCCGGCTCCCGGCGTAAAATAACCCCACAAGCGGCGTGCACAGGTGCACCACCCGCTGGATATAACGGCGCGGCACATGCCGCAATACGAATCGGATCAATTGCTTCATCGGGCTATTCCTCCTCTTTCAGGGCCTCGTCGACCTCTTTTTCGGCTTTTCGCAGCCGTTCCTTGCACAACCGGATCAGCTCGGCGGCCCGTTTGACCTGAGCGCCCAGTTCGTCGACGTTCATCTGCTCATTGTTAAACCGCTCGAGGATCTGCTCCACTTCGGCGATCGCCTGCGCATATGTAATTTTCGATTTTTCCATCTATTTGATTTTTTTGATTTCTGCTTCTATCGTCCGGCGTTTCATCACGATCTCTACCGAATCGCCCGCCTGCAAGCCGACCGGATCGGTCACGATATTCCCGCCGCTGCGCACGACGGCAAACCCCATGTCGAGAATCCGGTCCGGATCGCGCGTAGCCGCCAGGTCGCCCAGCAAAGATAACGCTTTCGTACGGGATGCGACGTATTCCCGGCTGCGGTGTCTGAGCATGGCCGACAAATTATCGAGTCGGAAATTCGCGTCCGAAAAGGCAAAACGAGCCGATTGTCGCAATTGCGCCTGCAGCGCCGCCGTGCGGTCTTCCCGGCGGCGGATCGCTTGCGCCGCCCCATGCCGCAGCGCACCGCGCAACTGTTCCAGCCGCAGCCGCACCGCCTGCGTCCCCTGCGTCGAAATCCGGTTCAGCGCGAACGCCGCATCCCTCAACGCGCTGCGCCGCTGCAGGAAAAACGCCTGTGCCGCCTCCTTCAGTTCCTTCCTCATATCGTCGAGTCCGGCATCGAATTCGGCCATCCCGTTTTTCAGGTACACGGCCACGGCAGTCGGCGTTTTCAACGAAACGGCCGCAACCAGATCGGCCACGCTCTGGTCTTTATCATGTCCGATCCCGGCGATCACCGGCAACGGGAACTGCGCCAGGTAACAGCACAGCCGATAGCTGTTGAAGCACCCCAGATCGCTCTGCGAACCGCCCCCTCGGATCAGCACCAGCGCATCGAAACCGTCCGCCCGGTCGGCCGCCTCGCCCAATGCCCGGACGATCGACTCCTCGGCTTCGGCCCCCTGCATGAAAGCGTCGAACAACGTAATTTCGAATCCGTAGGGAGAGGATGAAATCTCCTTCATAAAATCCTGATAACCCGCCGCATTCCGCGACGAGATCACCGCAATCCGCTGAATCGCCGCAGGCAGCGGCAACTCGCGGTTCATGTCGAACACGCCGTCCTGTCGCAACCGCCGGATCGTCTCCTGTCGCTGGCGCTCCATGTCGCCGAGCGTATAGGTCGGGTCGATATCGGTAATCTGCAGCGACAATCCGTAAAGTTCGTGGTACGAAACGACCACCTTGACCAGCACCTTCAGCCCCGCTGCGAGGACCTGGCCCGTCGCTCCCTGGAAATAGGACGCGATCATCGGATAACCGCTGCGCCAAATCACGGCGCTCGCTTTCGCTTTGGGCACATGGTTCGCCCCGCCTTTTTCGACCAATTCGATGTAACAGTGGCCGGAATAGTTCACCTTCAGTTCGCTGATCTCCGCTGTCACCCAGTACGGCAGCGGATGGGCGTTGTCGATCCCGCGCTTGATAAGCGCCTGCAGTTCGCTGAGAGAAATATGCGTGGAAGCCGGCATCTCTGCGGTTATTTATTTACCCGGAACACTTTCTGCACCCCTTTAATTCGCATCAGCGAATAGACGACGGCATCGACCAATTGCGTACCGGTCACCTCGATGTTGATCAACCCGGAGAGCATTCCTCCCGACGAGTTCAGGCTCATCGAACGGATATTGATCTTCAGGTCGCGGTTGATCACTTCGGCGATTTTATTCACCAGGCCGGTCGCATCTTCGGCCTGGATACGCACTGTCGCGACGAACGCGCCCTTCGCCGCGTTCTGCTGCCAGCGCGCCGGCAACACCCGGTAAGGGTAACGTTCCTTCAGCCGCTGGGCGTTCGGGCAATCCTGCCGGTGGATCGTGATCCCGCTGTTGATCGTCGTGAAACCGAATATTTCGTCCCCGAAGATCGGATTGCAACACTTGGCCAGTTTGTATTCGATATTACTTAGCGAATTGTCGATAATCAGCGCGTCGTCGTTGTCCGAAACGATCTTCGCGGCCGACGGAGCTTTCAACGGATGCCCGTCGTCCAGCGTCCCGTTCAGGTGGCGGGTCAGGATCTCCTTGATGTCGGGCAGGATGATCTTCTGTTGTGCGATCTGCCCGTACAGCTCGGTTCCCGTCCGCAATTTGTAGTATTTGCTCAGCACCATCACGGCGTCGTCCATCGTGATGGAGAGTTTCCAGTTCTTGATCTTGCGTTCGAGTTCCTCCCGCCCGAGACTGGCCGCCTTGGCCTGCTCCTCGCGCATGTAGGCCCGGATCTTGTTGCGCGCTTTGCTCGTGGTGACGATATTCAGCCAATCGGCTTTCGGTTTCTGGGTTTTCGACGTCAGTATCTCGACGATATCGCCGTTGCGCAGCACTTCGCGGAACGACACGTTACGGTGGTTCACCTTACCGCCGACGCAGGTAGCTCCGAGATTGGTATGGATATCGAACGCGAAGTCGAGCACGGTGGCCCCTTCGCTCAGTTTGCGCAGGTCGCCGTTCGGCGTGAACACGAAGATTTCGCCGGACGACAGCTTTGCATCAAACTTCTGCGCGATCTCCTGCGGCTGAGTCGTCTCCATGATCTCGCGCAGCTTGGTGAACCACTCCTCGGTTCCCATCGTTCCGCCGCTGACGCCTTTGTAACGCCAATGGGCCGCCACGCCGCGTTCGGCGACCTCGTCCATCCGCTCACTGCGAATCTGTATCTCGACCCAGCGCCCCTCATTGGAAACGACCGTCGTATGGAGCGATTCGTAACCGTTCGACTTCGGGATGGATATCCAGTCCCGCATCCGGTCGGGATTCGGCGTATAAAAATCGGTGACGATCGAATAGATCGCCCAGCACTGCGCCTTCTCCTGCTCCTGCGGACAGTCGATGATAATCCGGATCGCGAACAGGTCGAACACCTCGTCGAAGCCGATTCGCATCCGCTTCATTTTGCGCCAAATCGAATAGATCGACTTGGTACGGCTTTTCAAATGGTATTTGAACCCGAGATGCCGCATTTTTTCTTCGATCGGGCGCACGAACCGGCGGATAAATACCTCGCGTTCGGCGGCCGTTTCGTTCAACCGCTTGCGGATGTACTCGTAATCGTCCGGTTCCAGGTGCATCAGGGCGAGATCCTCCAGTTCGGATTTGATATTGTACAATCCCAGCTTATGCGCGATCTGGGCATACAGGTTCAGGCTTTCCCACGATTTTTTGGCCCGTTTCTCCGGCGGAAAAATCTCCAGACGGCGCATCACTTCGAGCCGGTCGGCCAGCTTGATCAGAATCACGCGGGGATCGGTCGAATAAGAAACGATCAGCTCCCGGAAATTATCGACCTGGTCGTTGGCCACTTTCGGATCGACGTCCGAGATGTTGCACAACCCCTGCAAGATGCCGACGCACTGTTTTCCGAAATGATTCCCGAGCTTATGAACATCCATCAACTGCAGGCGCACCACATCGTGCAGCAGCGTCGAGACCGTCGAATTCCGCCCGAGTCCCACCTCCTGAATCACGATCATCGCGGTATTGATCGAATGGGTAACGAAAGGCGTCCCGTCGTGACGAACCAGCCCTTTCAACCGGTCGACCGCCAGACACAATGCCGAACGCACCACCCCGAAAACCTCGTCGTCGAATACCGAACGCGCCAGATCCAAAAACGGCTGGTAATATTCGGCATCCAGATCAATCTCTTTCTCAACCTCTTCCATATTCATCCCTGTTAGGTTCGTGCGATAAAGTTAATAATTTTTCGGAAACAAATCCGCCTCCGTTCCGCAACGATTCCATTCGTGCGAACGATCCGGTGCCCGGCATCCCGGACAGCCCCCGCCCCGACGAATAAATCCGACCCCGCGGCACACGAAAAACGGGCGGAGCCACAGAGGGTTCCGCCCGTCAAATCCGTTTTCGAATCGTTATTTCTTAAAATAACGGTTGTAAAGTCCCTCGAAACCTTTTCCGTGACGCGCTTCGTCTTTGCACATTTCGTGGACGGTATCGTGAATGGCATCCAGTCCCAGTTGTTTGGCACGGGTAGCGATCCGTTTCTTATCTTCGCAGGCGCCGCTTTCGGCTTCCATCCGGGCTTTCACATTGGTCTTGGTATCCCAAACCACTTCACCCAGCAGTTCGGCAAACTTCGACGCATGTTCTGCCTCCTCCCACGCGTAACGCTTGAACGCCTCGGCAATTTCGGGATATCCCTCGCGGTCGGCCTGACGACTCATCGCCAGGTACATGCCCACTTCGCTGCACTCGCCGGCAAAATGCGCTCTCAAACCCTCGAGCACCTCTTCGTCTACGCCTTTGGCCACGCCGATCACATGTTCGTCGGCCCACGTCAGCGCTTCTCCTTCGACCACTTCCTTAAATTTCGACGCGGGTTGTTTACACTGCGGACAAAATTCGGGAGCTGCATCCCCTTCGTGAACATAACCGCAAACCGTACAAATAAATTTCTTTTTCATAGCCATCAAGTTTTTAAGTGATTGATTCTGTTATTATTTCATTTTACCCACTAGTTCGATTTTTTCCGGCACCGCTCGCAGTAGCCTTTATAATAGACCTGCACTTCGTCGACTTCGTGACGCGGATCGCTCACCTCCAACGCTTCCGGATCGACCGCCAACGGCAGATCGTAAACCGCGCCGCAGCTCCGGCAACGAAAATGCGCATGCGGAGAAACATCCCCGTCGAAACGGCTGTTCCGCTCGTCGATATCGAGCAACAGGATCGCGCGGTGCGCAGCCAGCAACTTCAGGGTATTGTACACCGTCGTTTTGGAAAGCGTCGGCATCGACGGACTGAGCGCCGTATGGATCTCGTCGGCCGTCGGATGCGTCGGATGCGTCACGAGATACTCCATGATCGCGAGCCGCTGCAACGAAGGCCGGATGCCGTATTCCATCAAATAACGGTGCAAATCCTGAATCATCTACAATTTTGTATTAATTACAACTATTAATCGAATGCAAATATATATCGAATTTTCGAATCTGCAAATTTTTCGGACGGAATTTATTTGGATTTTACCTTATATCCGGCATACAACGTATGAAAATATGTCTACTTTTGCATCATGCAACCAATTAGGACCAAGTGTAAATACGGATATATCGTTTTCGCAATCACGCTATTGATCGCCATCGACTACGTATATCGGTATTTCGCTTTCGAACCGTACAACCAAAGTCCGCTGAACATCGAAACGCCGGAAGGAAACGCTCAACCTTACCATCCTTCGGTGGTATACATTCCCGGAGGATGGAACGGGTATGCTTACTGGATGGCGGAAACGCCCTACCCGTTGGGGCCGGACGGCGATTGGAACGGCCTGCCTCCTTACCGAGCCAGATGGGAAAACCCGTGCATCCACGCCTCGCACGACGGCATACACTGGGAAACGCCGGGCGACTTGGTCAACCCGATCGACGACCTGAACGAAACCGAGATCGAGAACCGGGATTTCTTTTCCGACACACATCTGGTGATGAACGGCGACACGCTGGAGTGCTGGTACCGCATCAGCCGCACACAGCGAGACGAAACATACATCCTGCGAAAATACAGCGCCGACGGCATACACTGGTCGGAACGGGAAACGGTCATCGATCTCCAAGATCCGGCGGTCGTCCGCGAAGGCCCCGGAGGCATGATCGTCAGTCCCGCGATCCAAAAGATCGGCGGCCGGTATTGCATGTGGTATGTCAACGATATCGGGGAATCCCGGAGCATTTGCCGTTCGTTCTCGGACGATGGCAGAAATTGGCAGAAAAAAGAGTATTGCCGGCTGTCGGACACCGCCGTCGTCCCTTGGCACATCGACGTACAACGGATCGACAGCATCTATTACATGGTGATTTACGACTTCCGAAACCTGACCTTGTGGAGCAGCCGCGACGGACTCTTTTTCGAAAAACGGCGGCTGTTGCTCGCCCCGTCCCCGAAACTGGGCTCATTCTATGCCGGCGGCCTGTACCGCAGCGCTCTGCTCCGGGACGACAAAGAGTGTAAACTCTATTTCAGCGCTTTCGATAAAAAGACCGCCGTCGGACTGATGAGAGGCAACTGTCCGGACTCGCTGAAAATATACTCCGTCTCAGGGAACAAAGTGTCCTTCTTCCGGTTCCCGGTCACCTACCTAAGGCAGAAAAAACAGGCGATCGTCCGCCTTTTCGAATAGCGAACGCCGGCTCTCACACAGCCCGGATCTTCAGGATCGCTTTCCGGACATTGCCGCTGCCGATCAGCGGGGCGTGCGCGTCTTCCGGGAAAAAAACGACGAATTCCCCCGGATGCAGCGACACATAGCACGAAGGCTTATCGTCGAAAAAAACAATATCGGCCGCTTCGTCGAATTCGCCCCGGGGCAGAATACACCGTTCGCGCGGACGCCATCCGAACCGCTCTTCGCCCCGAACCCGGAGCGGGATCTGTACGTCGATGTATCGATCGTGCGCTTCGAGAGGAGCTTCCTGCTCCGGCCGGAGCAACCCTTCGCTGATTACGATATACAGATCGTCTCCGTCGATGGCGTATTTCCCGGGAGCCAACGTATCCATTCGGGCGACGGCATAATCGAAAGCTTTTTTGAACCGGGGATGCAGG
Organism: Candidatus Alistipes pullistercoris; assembly: GCF_027665465.1. Taxonomy (NCBI): domain Bacteria; kingdom Pseudomonadati; phylum Bacteroidota; class Bacteroidia; order Bacteroidales; family Rikenellaceae; genus Alistipes; species Candidatus Alistipes pullistercoris. The sequence goes on from NZ_JAQDED010000001.1 coordinate 240,920, forward strand.
GCGTCGTACCGCCCCGATCCTGATAACGTATCGACAATCATAAATCAGGCATTTATCCGTTTACCGATGCAAGGTACGTACAAACGGCGGGAAAACCAAAAGCCGCCCGGCAACAAACCGGGGAAGTCTCGCGCGAGACTTCCCCGAAATTGTCGAAGCGACGGCGGTTATTCGTCTTTATCGGTATCGGCATACGCCTTCAGCAGTTTCTCCTGCACATCGGCCGGCACCTGCTCGTAAGAGGCGAACTTCATCGAATAGGTCGCGCGCCCGTTGGTCAGCGAACTGAGCGTAGTCGAATAACGATACATCTCGGCCAGTGGAACCCGGGCTACGAGACGCTCGAATCCCTTGTCGCTGCTCATCCCTTCGATCATCGCGCGGCGGTTCTGCAGATCGCTCATCACGTCGCCCATCTTGTCGGACGGCACGAGCACCTCGACACTGTAAATCGGCTCCATAATCTTCGGGCCGGCCTTTTTGAAAGCTTCCTTGAAAGCATTGCGGCCCGCCAGTTTGAACGACAGCTCGTTCGAATCGACCGGATGCATCTTGCCGTCGTAAACCACCACCCGGATATCGCGGGCATACGAACCGGTCAGCGGCCCCTCTTCCATCTTCTCCATAATCCCTTTCAGGATGGCCGGCATGAAGCGGGCGTCGATCGCCCCGCCCACGACGGCGCTGCAAAATACGAGCTTCCCGCCCCACGGGAGCGCTACTTCCTCTTTGGTTTTGATATTCAGCACCAAATCCTTACCGTCCACCTTATATTTCCCGGGATCGGGCATCCCCTCGAAATAAGGCTCGATTATCATCCACACCTCGCCGAATTGGCCCGCGCCGCCGGACTGTTTTTTATGGCGGTAATCGGCGGCAGCCACTTTGGTAATCGTTTCCCGGTAAGGGATTTTCGGCGCGAAAAACTCCACGTCGATCTTATTCTGATTCGCCAGTTGCCATTTCAGGATATTCAGGTGGTGTTCGCCCTGCCCCTGCACGATCGTCTGTTTCAGTTCTTTCGAATACTCGACCAGGATCGTCGGATCCTCGAAATGAGCCCGATTCAGCAGCTCGCCGAGCTTTTCGTCCTCTCCCGTCTTGACCGACCGGACGGCCGCCCGGTAACGGGGTTCCGGGAATTTGATCGGTTCGATCTCGATTCCCGATCCGGCGGCGGCCAGCGTCTGGTTCGTACGCGTGCCCTTCAGTTTCACGGTGCAGCCGATGTCCCCGGCCTCCATTTCCGTCACTTTGACGCGCCCTTTGCCTGCCACGGCGAACAACTGCGATATCTTCTCTTTATTTCCCGTTTTCGAATTGATCAGTTCCATGCCTTCGGCCACCCGACCCGAAACCACCCGGAAGAAGGTCATCTCGCCAAGATGCGGTTCGACGGCGCTTTTGAATACGAACAGCGCGGTCGGAGCTTTGCTGTCGGCCGGGACTTCGCCGCCGTCCACGTTCCGGAAAGCGGGAGCCTTGATCGGGCCGGGAGCCACGTTGATAATAAACTCCATCAGCCGTTTCGCCCCGATATCGCGTTTGCCCGAAGCGCAGAACACCGGCACCAAGTCGCGTTTGGCCAACCCGAGTTTCAGCCCCGAACGCATTTCGTCCTGCGTCAGCACGCCTTTGTCGAAATAGAGTTCCATCAGCGACTCGTCGTTCTCGGCGGCCGCTTCGGTCAGTATTTGATTCAGTTCGCGGGCCCGCTCCATTTCGGATTCGGGGATTTCGAGTTCCTCGCGGATCCCGGTATCGCCTTTGAACTTGTACATTTTCATCAACAGCACATCGACGAACGCATCGAAACCGGGCCCCGGATTGACCGGATATTGCACCAGCACGGGTTTCACGCCGGAAGCCACCCTCAGCGATTCGAGCGTATTTTCCCACGAAGCCTTCTCGCTGTCCAATTGATTGATCACGGCGATGATCGGTTTCTCGTGCGCACGCGCATAGCGCGCCTGAATTTCCGTCCCCACTTCGAAACCGTTCTGCGCATTCAGCAACATCACGCCCACGTCGGCTACTTTGAACGCCGAAAACAGCCCGCCGCAAAAGTCGTCCGAACCCGGCGTATCGATGATGTTCAGCTTACACCCGTTGTACTCGGCGAACAGGATCGTCGGGTAAATCGACCGTTTATACAGATGTTCGACCTCCGTGTAGTCCGACAGCGTATTGTCGTTTTCGATACTGCCGCGGCGGTCGATCACCTTTCCGTCAAAAGCCATTGCCTCGGCCAGAGTCGTCTTTCCCGAGCCTGAGGCGCCGAGTAGGACTACGTTTTTGATCTCGTGCGTTGTGTATGTCTTCATAATCGAAAAAAGTTTTAGGTTCGACTTCGATTCAGATTCACTAAACAGCTTTAAATTTAGAAAAATAATCGCGAAAATGCAACGGTTTCAAAAGATTTTCATAATTTTCAACCCGTTTACGGCAGTCCTTTTTCTCCGACGTTGGAAGGAATGCCGCAAATTTCGGAAAATCACAAAATCCGAAAAAAATGGATACCCTGTTGATCATTCTCGCGATCCTCTGTACGCTGGGCGGCGTCGCCGGCTGCATCCTGCCGATATTGCCGGGGCCGCCGCTGAACTTTCTCGCCCTGCTGCTGATGCGCTGGAGCGGACACGCCGGTTTCGACAGCCGCTTCCTGTGGATATGGGTGGCCGTTACGCTGATCGTCTCGGCATTGGATTATCTGCTGCCCGGCTACCTGGCCAGGCGTTTCGGCGGATCGAAATACGCCGCGACCGGATCGACGGTGGGTATGATCGTCGGACTGCTGTTTTTCCCGCCGGCAGGGCTGATCGTCGGGGCTTTCGCGGGCGCGCTGATCGGGGAACTGCTGTACGACCGCGACGATCTCCGGAAAGCCGTCCGGGTAGCGATCGGTTCGTTCGTCGCATTTCTGCTGAGTACCGGATTGAAACTGGCGGCATCGCTCGCAATGGGTTATTACGTGATCCGGGCCCTGTTCGTATAGAAAGCGTCAATAGCTGAAATAAGGAATGGTATCGATGGTTTTGATATTCAGTTCGCGCAGCGCCCGCACCCCCCGTTCGTAAAAAACCGTATTCTCAAGCATCCGGTTGTCGTGCGCATCCATGCCGACGATGGCCGTACACCCTTCGTCGGCCGCGATTTTCCAGAAGTCGGGATGCGGGAACATAACCTCTCCGCGCTCCTCCCGGTAACCGAGCAGGCTGACGTTGTATTCCAGCGGCAGGCCCGTCCGGTATGCTTTGCGGCAAATCCGGCGGCTGATCCGGGCACAGTGCTCGTCGAACGTTTTATAACTGTTTATGAACAGATCGGGATGCGCCAGGTAAGCAAACATTCCGGCTTCCATCCCTTTGAGTACGCTCTCTTCGTACATTTCGAGCATTTCAAGCGTCCGGGTGTGCATACCGAAATAAGGATATCGCTCGTCCGATTCGTAAAAATGATTGCCGAAAATCACGTAATCCAGCCGCTCGCGACGGATCGTCTCCCAAAGCCAGGGCATGTATTCCGGAAAATACTCGCACTCGAGTCCGACCCTGATCTCAATCCGATCGCGGTATTTCTCGCGCAGGGCGCGCACGCTCGCCAGATAGCCGGGCAGTTCGTCGAGCATCATCCGCACTTCCGGAACAAAAGGAGAATCGTATTTCCACGGCGTATGGTCGGAAAATCCGAGTACTCGGAACCCGCCGGCAATGGCGCTCTGCACGTAATCTTCATCGCTGCCCACGGCATGATGGCAACGGGCGGTATGGGTATGATAGTTCGTTTTCAGCATGATTTCGTAATCGGTCCGCCACAGTAAAACGGCAAAATCCTGCGGCAAAATTAATTTCTTTATCTTTGCCGCACAAATAAAAACCGGCATCCGGCCGGCAAACACGCAACGACCATGATTAAAGCGGTATTTTTCGACATCGACGGCACGCTGGTAAGTTTCAAAACCCACCGGGTTCCCCCGTCGACGGTACAAGCGCTGGAAAGACTGCGCGCCCGGGGAATCAAGTTGTTCATCGCCACCGGGCGTCACCACGCCGACCTGAACAACCTCGGCGGACTCGCATTCGACGGTTACATCACGCTGAACGGCCAGTACTGTTACGACGACCGCGGCGTGATCTACCAGAACTGCATCCGTGCGGAAGATATCCGAACGACTGTCGACCTGCTCGCCCGCGACCCGTTCGGCTGCCTGTTCATCGAAGAGCACCGGATGTACATCAACCGGATCGACGACAAAGTGAAAGTTTCGCAAAAACTGATCAATTTCGCCGATCCGCCGGTCGTCCCGGCCGAAACCGCGTTGCACAACGACATTTACCAACTCATGGCGTTCGTAGGCCCCGAACAGGAACGCACGCTGATGGATTCGCTCCCGCACTGCGACTCGACGCGCTGGAACCCGTACTTCATCGACGTCGTCCCGGCAGGCGGCAGCAAACGACTCGGAATCGACGCGATGATCCGCGCGCACGGAATCGACCTCGCCGAAACGATGGCTTTCGGGGACGGCCAGAACGATATCGAGATGCTGCGCCACGCAGGAATCGGAGTCGCGATGGGAAATGCGGCGGACGAAGTCAAACGGGCGGCGGACTACGTCACCACCGGCGTCGACCGCGCAGGAATCGCCAAAGCGCTGCGTCATTTCGGACTGTAAACCCCGCTCGCAAGAACGAAAACGGCCTGTTCCTTTCGAAAGGAACAGGCCGTTTTCGTCTTCGCACCGGAAGCTATCGTGCGGATTTGGATTTGAAAACCCACGCATCCGGGAACAGGCCGGACACCTCGTTCTTCATCCGATTCGCCTCGGTTTCGGCCGTAGCCCCGAAAACGGAAACCAGAATCTTTCCGTTCGGCATCGGGATTTTCGCATATTCCAGTTTATCATTTTTCTTTTGGGCCGACGCGATGAACTTCTCGGCATTCTGATCCGTGCTGTAAGTACCCACGATCACGTAATAGTGCATCGCAGCAGTCGCAGGAACTAATTTTGCCGCAGGAACGGTCGCCGGCTCGCGCACCGGTTCGGGCTGTTTCGCAGGCACGGCGGCAGACGAATCCACTCCCGCCGAAGCGCCGGACTCTCCGGCCGAGGAATCGGAACCGGCCGCCGCAGGAACCTTCACGGCCGGAGAATCCGGCGCGGCCGGGACAGACGCCGGCAATACGGGCTGTTCGGACAGCCGCACGATCCGCATCTGTTCGCTGTATTCGTACCACACGATCGCGCCGACCGAAATTCCGACGCCGATCAGCACCGCGAAAACGACCCACATCGCCACCCGTTTCGCATCGATCCGCCCGGGCAGGCGCACCGCGCCCGTATCCACCGGATTCAACGCCTCCTCCAGGCCGGGATCGGGCGTAAAAACGCCCTCGCGGATATTGCCCACCGCCCCGATCGTCACTCCCTCCTCCGAGCAGTTTTCGGCGAGCCAGCGGTTATAGATCTCCCGCGCCTGTTCGGGATCGGTCTGGTCGTACCCAGCGATCAGATCCACGATGTGCGGAATCCCCGGCAGTTCGTCCGTTACGAGTTCCACCCGGTTGACCGGCGGCGTTACGACGCCCGGCTTCTGCATTTCTGCGGGAACCGTCACCGCATACAGCGTTCCGATCCCCGGCAGGACAACGCCCTGACGCTTCGCCAGCGCGTTATACACCAAATTACTGACCTGATCCATTATTTCGTTTTCTTAGAAAGTTCTTTTGCAGGACGTTTAAACGCCCGGTACAGGATGACGACGCCCAGAATCACGAACGGGACGCTCAACCACTGTCCCATATCCAACAACATGCCACGTTCGAACTCTTCCTGCGGATTCTTGATGAATTCGACGAAAAAACGGAAGCCGAACAGCGCGATCAGGAAGATACCGAACATCACGCCGGGCCGCTTCCGGGCGACGTCCTTGCGGTAATACATCCAGCACAGCACGACGAACAGGATCAAGTAGGCGAGCGCCTCGTAGATCTGGGTCGGGTGCATCGGCACGGTCTCTCCGGCCCTTACGAAAACGAATCCCCACGGCAGCGAAGTCGCCTCGCCGTAAATTTCGGAATTCATCAGGTTCCCGATCCGCACCAGCGCGCCGGCAATGCAGACGGCAATCGCGATGCGGTCCAGCGACCACATGTAAGGCATCTTGTTTTTCCGCGAAAAGAGCCACAGCCCGACGAGCAGCCCGACGGCGGCTCCGTGACTGGCCAGTCCCCCCTGGTGAATATACAGGATTTCGACGGGATGGGTCAGGTAATAACCCGGATCGTAAAACAAGCAGTGCCCGAGACGAGCGCCGATGATCGTCGACAGGACGCCGTACCAGAAGATCGAATCGAACATCTTGTCGCTGTACCCCTCGCGTTTGATCAGGTTACTGAATATATAGGCGCTGATTCCGAGCGCCAGCGCCCACATCAGACCGTAATAGCGGATCTCGACCGGCCCGAACGTAAACAGGGTCGGATGCACGTCCCATCGGACAAACAACAGTAAAAGCGAATTCATCATTTCGATTCCAGGAATTGATCGGATTACTACGGGTCGTACGAACCCGGTATTTCGAACAAATATAGCTATTTTTAGCCAAAGTAGCACACCCGGCAGCCCTTTGGCGATTATCCGGAAAGCGAAAGCGCCGCGACCCGGGTCGCGGCGCTTCGTTCCGGCGGCGGGAAACTCACGCCTTGATATATTGTTTCACCAATTTGGTAATGTATTTACCGACGATATCGAACTCCAGGTTAACGACCGTTCCCACCCGAAAAGTATGGAAATTGGTATGCTCGTGCGTGTACGGGATAATCGCCACCTGAAACGAACCCTCGGCCGAATTGACAACCGTCAGACTGACCCCGTTCACGGCGACCGACCCTTTTTCGACCGTGATATTGCCCGCCGACGGATCGTATTCGAACGTATAGTACCAACTGCCGTCGGCCTCGCGGATCGCCGTACAGCGCGCCGTCTGGTCGACATGCCCCTGCACGATATGACCGTCCAGCAGCGCGTCGGGCCGCATACTGCGCTCCAGATTGACCAAATCGCCTTCGGTCAGCCCTCCGAGGTTCGACTTGAGCAGCGTCTCGCGGATCGCCGTGACCGTATAGCGGGAGCCGTCCAACTCCACAACCGTCAGGCACACGCCGTTATGCGCGACGCTCTGATCGATCTTCAACTCCCCGGTAAACGGACATTCCAGCGTGAAATGCCGGTTTCCCCGCTCCTCGCGGATCGCCACGATCCGCCCCGTCGTCTCTACAATTCCCGAAAACATAATCTTACAAACTTTTTTTGATGATAATCCCCCTTACGATAAACAGCTTCGTAATTTCGCTGCTGCGGATCGAAATGGGATCGTACTGTTTGGTATTACTCGCCAGCAGCTGGATATCGGTCGGATCTTCGCCGAAACGGATAATGCGTATTCCCCGGAAATACTGGGTCACCACCAGATAAGCCTCCCCGGGAATAATGGCCGGAACCGTCCACTTTTTCAGAATGACGATCGACCCCGCCGGAATCTCGGGTTGCATGGCCGTCCCGATATTCAGGGCGGCGAGATCGCAGTCGTTGAACAACGGGACATTGATCCGGAAACGCGGTTCGGAACGCAAGTCGGACTCTACGGCCGAAAGCACGTCCATCCCGTAATAAGGCACTCCGCCTCCTTCGGGGACGGTCGCCGGCTGCGATTCGATAAACATATCCCCTTCGCCGGTCAACAGCCACCCCTTGCTTACCGTCGGATACTTGGTCGTAATCAGGTTCGCCAGGTCGCGGCTGATCCCGTTATTGCCTCGTTTTATCTGGTAGAGGTTTTCACTCCTCTTTAAACCGATATTCAAGGCGAACGAGTTTACAGACAACCCGGTCCACTTTATTACGCGTTCAAGTCTATGCCACGTATCCAACATGCGGTATTATTATTTTATTTTGCAAATGTACATCATTTGTCCTGAAATGACGCAACATATAACAAGATAATATTGCAAAAATAGCATTAAAAATTGAAAAAACGCGCTCTTTTTCAAGAACAAATCGGTCAATACGGCAAACCGTCTTGAATTTATTCAATCTTCCGAAAATATAAAAAGCTCTTTTTATCCCACTTTTCAACGCGCTGCGCAAATTTCGTTCGCTCCGCCGCTCCCGTCGAAAAAACCGGCTCCGTTTTCCGGCAGAAATCCCGCCGGGAAGCCCCGCAAAACCGATCCGGAAGCGCCGCGCGACAAAAATTACAAAACGCAGACCGCACATCTTGCGTCTCCCGCAAAAAAAAGGCGGAAGCGGCGAAGAGCCGACCCGGACAAAGACGCACGCGCGACGGTCAGGGACGGAATCCGGCAACCGGAACGGATTCCGAAACCGGGATTTCACGACAAACGAAACGAACCCCGCCACGAACGCCGTTCCGTCGGCGCATAAAACCGACGATATGTACGATCGTTTCGCTATTTTTCTTATCTTGCAATCAATTAACCGCCCGTACCCGCCGGATCGTTCCCGGCCGTGTCCGGGCCGATCCGCAGACTCAACCTATTTAATATTAAAAATGCGCCATTTTTATCTATCAGTCGTACTCCTATCGGGAATACTTCTTTGCTGCTGCGCTCAACGCGAATTTACGCTGGAATGGGCGCTCAACCTGGCAGGCGACAACCGGGCCGAACTGGAACGGGTGCTCGACCACTACAAACAAAATCCGGCCGACAGCCAGAAATACCGTGCCGCAGTCTACTTGATTACGAACATGCCGGGGCATTACAGCGTCGACTCCGTTCTGGCCAACCGTTTTTGCGACAAGGCCGACTCGGTGATGGCGATCCCGCTGGACACGTCGTTCCTGGAGCTATCGAAAACGGATTTCAACATGGCCCGGAATCTGGACTGGGAAAAGTTCAAAGTCCCCGCCCTCGAAAAGATTTCGAAAGAGATGCCTTTCAAACAGGAATCCCTGAGACCCGACATCCAGGTAATCAAGGCCGATTACCTGATTAAAAACATCGACAGCGCTTTCGCGACCTGGAAGACGTCGCCGTGGTCGGCACATCTGAATTTCGACCACTTCTGCGAATTCATCCTCCCCTACAAAGTGCAAGACCCGTTCCTGCCCGACGACTGGCGCGAATACTGCCGGAAATTCTGCGATTCGATCGTGGATCTGAGCGACATGGATCGCTGCCAATATTACAAAAACTCGATCCATTGGGCCGCCCGGTTCGTCAACAGCGCGCTGCTCCCGAACATGCGGATCATCGGCCCCTATACCTACAACGGCAACCAACCTATCAGGATGTCGACCTGGATAAAAAAACACTTCGTCTCGTGCGGCGAAAAGGGGATCGTCTGCATGGCGGTCATGCGGAGCAAAGGCATTCCGATGGCCGTAGACTACACGCCCCAGTGGCCGACCGGTTACGAGGGCCACTCCTGGTGCGCGGTGCTAACCACCGCCGGCGGCAACTACGAAAAGTTCGATCCGTTCGAAGGGTTTCCGGGCGAAGCCTACCGTCCGGGAGAAACCATGGCGAAAGCTTTCCGGGAAGGGTACGCCATCAATCCGCTGCTGTTCCGTATCAACCGCTCGGGAGAAGACGTTCCTCCGTTTCTGCGCAACAGTTTCATCAAGGACGTAACGTCCGAGTACATGTCCACGCAGACGATCGAGGTATCCATTCCGGACAGCCTGAAACAGCAGAACAGGTTCGCCTACCTCTCCATGTTCGACAACAAGAACTGGGTTCCGATCGCATGGGGCGAAGTGAAACGGTCGAAAGTCCGCTTCGAAGACATCGGGCGCAGCGTCGCCTACCTGCCGTCGTATTACATCGACGGTAAAGTCGTCCCGTTTTCCTATCCGTTCACGCTCGATGCGAACGGACGGGCGGAGTATATGATCCCGGACACGACCCGGCTGCAATCGGTAGACCTGACGCGCAAATACCCGCCCCATTACCACGTGTACAACACGACCAAAAGGTTGATCGGCGGCAAATTCCAGGCGGCGAACCGACCCGACTTTCGGGATTCGGTCACGGTATTCGAATTTCCGGAAGGGTGGAACGATCCGACCGGGACGATCGACCTGAGCCGGGATACGGCCAAATACCGCTACTGGCGTTTCCTGTCTCCGCCCGACCGGCACAACCAGATGGCCGAAGTCCGCTTTTACCTCGCCGGCGACACCGTCCCGAACACAGGTAAAATCATCGGCACGCCGGGCACCCGAATCGGGGACCCGAAAAACCACAAGGAGGCCATGTTCGACAACGATCCGTTCACGTTCTTCGACGCGCCGTTCCCTTACGACGGATGGGCCGGCATGGACTACGGGAAACCGGTTTCGATGGACCGCATCCTGTTCGTCTACCGAAGCGACGACAACAACGTGTGGATCGGAGACGAATACGAGCTGTTCTACTGGAAAGACCGACACGGTTGGGCCTCGCTCGGCAAACAGAAGGCAGAAAACCTGAAACTGCACTACGACAGCATCCCCACCCACGCTCTGTTCTTCATCCGCGATTACACGCGCGGGGTTCAGGAACGCATATTCACCATCGAGGACGGCAAACAGGTCTGGTGGTAAACGCCGCGAGCAGAGCCCCGGCGCCGATTCTCCGCAGCATCACCAATCGTTCCGCCGGAGATGCTTCAGGTAATTCCGGGCTTCGGCTTTTATGCGGATCGACGTGGAATTCATGATCCGGACGGGAAAGGCGACGAGCGCTTCGGCCGTTTGTCGGGCACGGAGCGTATCTCCCTGCGACCGATACAGCCGGAACAGACAGTACCGCGGATAGATACGCGTCGGAATCATCTGCCGGGCCTGCGCGAAACACGCCTCCGCTTCACGGAACCCGTAAACGTTCAAATAAGCGTTTCCCAGATCGCACAGCGTTTCCGACGTCTTCCGCACATGGGCATGATAAACGGGGAATACGCCCAGGCAATCGCAATACCGCCGGTTCAGATAAAGATGCCGGCAGTATTCCCACATGAAACCGGGATGATAGATCACGTCCGGGAGACAGTCTTTCACCCGGTTCAGGCTCTCTTCGGAAGGAGACCGCATATAATCCTGCAAACGGCCGGAAGCGCGTTCGTAACGTCCCTGAAACCGAACGGCCATGCCGGCGACCGCCAAAACGAGCGCGACCGCGACGCCCCGTCCGACAGCCGGCACCGTCGCAGTGCGAAGCGGACGCAGTCGCAACAGCCCCGGCAACAGGGCATAATAAAATTTCAGCGGATAAATATCCGACGTATAGGAAAAAAACGAAAAGACCAGCAACGCCAGTATCCCGCCCCGGATCGGATCGCGGAAACGGCCCGCACGGGATTTTCCGAAAAGGGACAGCAGGAATCCGCCCGCGAGCAGCAGGCCGACCGCGCCCTGCTCGCATCCCACACGAATAAACTCGTTGAACGCCCGGTGATTGTTCCCGGCGACATCCAGGAACGGAGACTGAGGATTCTCCGCAAAATATTCGCTCTGAGCATCCATATAGCGCGAAGCGTAAGAAGCGATCCCGCTGCCCGTAACGGGCGACTCGACGAACATCCGGCAACTGACCCGCCAGATCAGCAGCCGAGCGTCGGCCGAACCTTTTTTATACCCGTACAGCGCGCACAGGACGCCGGCAAAAACGACTGCCGCCGCGATCTTCAGTCCGACGGGAATCCCCGTCCATCGAATCCCGGCGGCCCGGCAAAGCAGCCAGGCCAGCGCCAGTAGCACGGCAAGCCAGGCGGCACGCGAATCGGACAGAGCCAGCAGACAGCCGACGACCAGCACGGCAACCGCCCATCCGGCAGCCGACGGCCAGCGTCTCCGACGTACCGCCCGGATCGCCAAACCGGCGCCGACGACCCAGCAAACGGCCAAGTAACCGCCGTAAGGCCCCGGATTCATAAAACTGCCGGTAACCGGAAAAAGGTTGTGGTTGGACGGAAGTACGTCCAGCCACTGTAAAAATCCGACCGCCGCCTGCACGCAACCCGAACAGACGATCGCTCCGAGGACGAGCGGCACGGCGCGCTCCGGCACGCTGCGAGCCAACAGGTATCCCAGCAACAGGGAAATCCACTCGAAAATCGGCAGGGCGTCCGTTCCCCCGGCCTTAACGAACAACAGGTTGCACGCGCCCCACGACAGGTACAGCGCGAGCAGCACGTCCGGCAGCGCGATACGGAGCCGTCTACCGGGAACCAGCAGCGCCTTCAACAGAAAAATAAAACCCAGAGCATACAGGCAGACGAACGCCGCCCGGAAACGGCACAGCGCGGAAAAGCAATCGAAAACCAGCGGGCACAAAACGACGAAGCCCCCGAACAGACCGTAAACCAGGTATCGTACTTTTTTCATTCCGATCCGACAAAGATTAGATAATCAAAGATATAAAAAAGAAGCGCGACCGGCGAACCGGACCGCGCTTTCTTTTGCACCTTACCGCATATTCCGGCGTTCCGTTACTGTAGCGGCGTTTCGTTCCCGTTCCAGATATCGGCGGTTTCGAGGGTCGTCATAGAATAGTCCTTCGGCTGATATTTCTTTTCGGACAGCTTATTGACCTTGCCGTCGTCGTCGATCTGGTAAACCGTGTCGATCCGCTGGGCATTCAGCGAAGAGATCTTTTTCTGGATATAATCTTCGTAAAAATAGATCGGCGTCGGCGAAGTCGGCTTCAACTCGTAAACGAAAAGCTTCATCTCTGGCGTGATTTTGTATTGCTTCAGTTTGATATCGCCGAATTTAACCTCCACATCGACCCAATCAATCGGAGAACCGTCGAATTCATAGGTCGCCAGAAGTATGTCCCTGTAATCCCCTTCGTCGATACTAATCCCCAGAATCGTAAATTCGGAATTCCCCGGTTTGCGAAATTGACAATATGCAGTACAATCCGTTTCCCGATCCGGATCTTTATAAGTAATACGTTGATTACGTTGAAAATCCTTGTAAGTATAATCCGGGAAACCCCTGTCTTCACCAGGGACATTATAAGCAGCTCGACGTTGTTTAGTTATATCCGAGGATGGAGGAGCCGTAACAGGAATATTGTCAATAACCGTTTTCATCCATTCCGATTGGGCTATGCCATGAGTTGCAAAAATCAAAAGCAAAAATCCAGTTAAAAATATTTTTTTCATAACTTTAGTTTAATTATTCTTTACGGTTTTGTCGGTTGCGATATGGTTTCTTCAAGATTTTTTCCGTCATTCGGTCTAACTTGGCTTACAGTATAGCAACTTTTATTATCATTTGCGGACGGATTAAATAATACAACTTTCTCAATTTCATAATACAATCTGTTCGTACTATTATTACAACCTTTATCTACAAAGTCTGTTCCCGTTTCAATATTAAGTAAAATAATACATTTTTTGGCGGTCATCGTACCCCCTCCCGGTAACGAGAATCCAATGATCGGTCGTTCCTTCGTTAGAATTTAGCCCCAATTTACGATCAACACCAACTATAATTGGCCTCCCCGCCTCTAAATGCCGTTTAATACATTTATAAGCCAACCCAAAAGTAGTCTTGTAATCCACTCCATAATGTTTAAGCATTCCTCGCTCTTCTCACATCAACTGATACACATGATCCGCCCCCCCATATTGTCCTTTCAATCCATAATTATCCATTATTGCCTTCGCTGTAAGCAGGCAATCTCCGGTTTGATGATATCCTACAAATTTACTCCTATCCAGCAAATCGATATGCATTCCGGCCGGAATCCCCCGCAGGTATCGTACTTTTTTCATTCCGATCCGACAAAGATTAGATAATCAAAGATATAAAAAAGAAGCGCGACCGGCGAACCGGACCGCGCTTTCTTTTGCACCTTACCGCATATTCCGGCGTTCCGTTACTGTAACGGCGTTTCGTTCCCGTTCCAGATATCGGCGGTTTCGAGGATCGTCATGGAATAGTCCTTCGGCTGATATTTCTTTTCGGACAGCTTATTGACCTTGCCGTTGTCGTCGATCTGGTAAACCGTGTCGATCCGCTGGGCATTCAACGAAGAGATCTTTTTCTGGATATAATCTTCGTAAAAATAGATCGGCGTCGGCGAAGTCGGCTTCAATTCGTAAACGAAAAGCTTCATCTCTGGCGTAATTTTGTATTGCTTCAGTTTGATATCGCTAAATTTTACTTCAACCTCAACCCAATCAATCTGATTAGCATTAAAATCATAAGTAACCAACAACATATTCCGGGCATCCGATTGGCCCACATTTACACCTAATGTCGTATAATTAGAATTTCCCGGTTTACGGAATTGAAAACAACCAACACAAAATTCTTCCTTATCCGGATCAGAATAAGTCTCTGGTTTTGTCCGTTGAAAATCCTGATAAATTATATCAGGAAATTTACGGTCTTCTTTTTGAATGTAAATCCATTTTTGAGACTGTTTAGGCACGTTGGCCGTTGGCGTAGGAAGAACGGGAACGCCTTCAATAACTTCTTTTATCGTTTGCGCCTGAACCGTACTTTCAACAAAAAAAGCAAAAAGCAAAAAAACAATCAAAAAAATCTTTCTCATTTTCAGGACAAACAAGAATTACACTGTTACATAATATATAAAAAGAAGCGCGACCGGCAAGCACCGGCCGCACTCTTTTTACATTATCGCCGGGAAAACGCCTGCAGGCTCGTCGGTTTACTGAAGAGGTACTTCGTTCCCGTTCCAGATATCGGCGGTTTCGAGGATCGTCATAGAATAGTCCTTCGGCTGATATTTCTTTTCGGACAGCTTATTGACCTTGCCGTCGTCGTCGATCTGGTAAACCGTGTCGATCCGCTGGGCATTCAGCGAAGAGATCTTTTTCTGGATATAATCTTCGTAAAAATAGATCGGCGTCGGCGAAGTCGGCTTCAACTCGTAAACGAAAAGTTTCATTTCAGGTGTGATCTTGTATTGTTTCAGTTTGATATCAGAGAATTTAGCATCAACCTCGACCCAATCCAATTGGGTTCCATTCAAATCATAAGTAACCAAAAGCGTAGACGTCACATCCGCCTCCCCGAGGGATACGCCCAAAACGGTATAATTATCATTACCGGGTTTCCGGAACTGGCAATATGCAGCGCAGTACTCTTCCCGATCCGGATCGGAATAAACTTCCGGTTGAGTCCGCTGAAAATCCCGATATATAACATCCGGAAATTTACGATTCTCTTCGTTAAGAACTACCCATTTTTTGAGCTGTTTGGACATATCCGAAGTGGGAGGAGCCGTCACGGGAATACTCTCCAACAAACTTTTCATCGTTCCCCATTGGGCCGTACTTTCAACGACAAATGCAAACAATAATAAAGCGCTTAAAAAAAACTTTTTCATTTCACGACAAATAAAACAACTACCTCAAAAATACACAAAAAAAGCAGCGACAATCGGAATAATTCAGGTTACTCGTTGATTTTCAGTATTCCGTTTTCATTCTTTATCGTAAAAGAAATCCCCCAGGCCTCACCCTTAAGGGAAAAAGACGCCGTAGCGGTTGCAGGCCTGATTTCGGTGATATTAGTCAGACGATTGTAAACCGTACATACATAAGATTTACTCATAACGAGAATAGTCAGTTGATGCGGATCGTTGGCATAGGCACGGCCGATGAACAACAAAGCCACTGCATTATCTTTCAGCGGAATCGTAATGAAATACTCGTTCGCGGCGTATTTTCGCAAATCGTCGGGAAGTTTTTCCCATGCATCCGCCTGTTTCAAAACGTAGGGCTTAGCCGCTCCGTCCGGATAAACGGATATCAGATTATAGACCTCGGAATCGTCGGCATTCTCCTCATAACGTGAAAGACTGATCGTATACTTCCCGCTTTTATCTTGCGTAGCCAAAGCACAACTGAAAGTTTTCAATGTTCTCATATAATCATACTCTCTTCCTAAAGTAAATATTTTCAAATACTTACTATTCGCGACCGGTTTTCCAACGGCATTATAGGAAAAAACAGGAGTGAACAATGCCTGAGCGACAAGGTCCGAACACCAAATCCCCTGGAATATCAAAATTATTAAGAAAAACCTTTTCATTTCTAACAATTATTTTTTGTTTTTATAATAATAAAACTGAATTTCGTCTTTAGCCTCTTTTCTCCAACTCGAACTTAACTTTTGTTGTACAGACCTCATTCCATACCCGGTATCCATTACAACCGGCACCAAACCACCCCATCCTGGTTTTTCTTCTCCCGGTACCACAACTACTACATGTCCAGAATGTCCTGGCCTGGACTCAAATCGTCCTGCAACAACAAAATAACCATCATTCGCCAGTCGTTGAGCCGAAGACATTGGAATTTGTTTCCATGAAGCAGAAGTCTCCTCCCAATATTTTACCATATCATTGGCTCTTTTACCATCCAACGCGTTAGAACCAAATAAATTTTTGAATATAGTCTGGACACCATTACTACATGCAGCAGTCTTTCCTGGAAAAGATTTTATTATCTGCTGAACTGCTTTATTGACGGCATCAAGCATTTTAGCACGAGGGATAAGAACAAATACAGATTCCGAATTATCGTTTCCTATTTCACCTCCTCCCCCTGTAGTTCCACCGCCATTGTCTCCGCCGCCGCCAATACCGGCATGGTCACATAAACCATTACAATGTCCTCCGTACGGGCAATTCGGATTTGTACATAGCCCTGGCCATATAGGATCAGGCCTTGGTTGCAGAGGAGGTCCAACTACCTCAACACCTCCACAATTAGGATTTTGACAGTAATCAAATCCGTTCAGCGGCTGACCACATCCTAAGCAAATTCCATCTTTGATTTCATCATCGTTTCTCTCTTCCGAATCGTTAGTTCCTGCCAATAAAGCAATTGGAGCTTTTTGACTCAAGTTAAGTCTCATCAAGACATTATCTGTTACATCTTGCGGCTTTTCTGATTCTGGAATACAGCGTCGCAATTTCACCCGCTGCTGCTTCCCGTCTTTGCGGAGAATGGCGCCGAGATACTCCCCGCGCTCGTCGGAAAGAATCACCAGTCCGCTGTAATCCGCATCTTTCATGTAGCGGTAATTTTTAATATCCTGCTTCCGCTTCGCAAAACAAGCCGAATCGGGGATAAAGGTAGCGATAAAATAAAATGTTTCGCCGGTCTCGACGTTCTTTTTCAGGATCAGTTTGCTCAGACCGGTCGACAGGTAGGACGACGGCTTGCGACCGTTCCGCTTTTCCGACACGGCGGCCTGCAGCGGAGTCCCTTGAACCGCAAGCGGAATTTCGATCGACACGGCCAGGCCGTTATCGTCGGTCTGCCGCCCTTTCGACCACTGAGGAGTCAACACCGGGCCGCCCTCGACTTCGTCGGCGCCGGGCAGCGCCTTGGTGACGGGAGCGTGCGTATGGCCTGCGCCGATGGTTACGCCGCGAAGGTCCTCGGCCGTCCGTTCGAAATAGGCGCGGGCCTCCGCGACCGAAAACTGATCTGAAATTTGTTCGACATCGTTTTCAAAAATGTCGTACTCGCTGCTGCAGCAATATAAACACGCAGTGCCAGCCAGACATATCAGTCCGGGTAAAAATTTTTTCATAAAAATACGTTAAATTGAGTTTAAAATAAGGTTCGACGTTCCCCGCGACGGGAATGGAAAGCGCGTAACTCTCCCCGCTGTTTGCATTTCTTTTTCCGATTGAATTCCTCCTTTTTCAAATTACGAGGTAAAAGGATCGATCCGGAACGGCCGGCGCTTACACAACACCGGCAGGATCATCGCCATACCCTGATTAAATAAATAGTTAAATAAAAAAATGTTATTTAAAACATACCGTCATAACGCACTGACAAACAAATGATAATCCGACGGATGCCGCTTTTTGTCTTATTTTATTCGCTATACTTGATATCGCTCGGACCAAAATTAATAAAAAATATATACTATCCAAAACTTCTGAAGACCGAATTATACGGAAATCGAAAAAAACGAAAAATCTGACAATGGAAATCGACCGCAAAGAAGCGCCTACGGAAACAAAAAAAGGTCTAAAGCACATGCTTTAGACCTTTCCCGTTTCAATGATAGTGGGAGCACAGGGATTCGAACCCCGGACCCTCTGCTTGTAAGGCAGATGCTCTGAACCAGCTGAGCTATACTCCCGAATGCTTATGAACGTCGGCAACCGTCTTATTCCCGATTGCGAGTGCAAAGATAGGCAAAATATTTATTCCTCCAAATATCCGGGAGATTTTTTTGAAATTTTTACGCCCGGAGGAGCGATTGCACGCAGGCGGAAGACACGAAAGCGCGGAGGTGCAAAACGAAAAATACCGGAAAGACACGGTCTCTCCGGTATTTTTCAAATCGGCAGGCTGCGCGATAACTTACTTGCGAATCGCAGCTACGCCCGGCAGTTCGATTCCTTCCATGTATTCGAGCAGGGCGCCACCGCCGGTCGAAACATAGCTTACCTGGTCGGCCAGACCGAACTTGTTGATGCAGGCAACCGAGTCGCCGCCGCCGATCAGCGAATAAGCGCCTTTCTTGGTAGCCGCCACGATTGCATCGGCAATCGCGCGCGACCCTTTGGCAAAGTTATCCATTTCGAACACGCCCACCGGGCCGTTCCACAGGATCGTCTTCGATTCGGCGATCACCTTCGTAAACTCGGCGATGGCTTTCGGGCCGATGTCGAGACCTTCCCAACCGTCTGGAATCGCATTCGACGGAGCGATCTGAGTTTCGGTATCGTTCTTGAACTCTTTTCCGCAAACGGCGTCTTCGGCGAGGTAGATCTTGACGTTCATCTCTTTGGCCTTGGCCAGGATGCCGAGCGCCGTTTCGAACTGATCGGGCTCGCAGATGCTGGTTCCGACCTTACCGCCGAGGGCGGCTTTGAACGTATAGGTCATACCGCCGCCGAGGATCAGATTGTCCACGCGTTTCATCAGGTTTTCGATCACGCTGATCTTGGTGGAAACCTTCGATCCGCCGAGAATGGCCGTAAACGGACGGGCCGGCGCTTCGAGCACTTTGTCGATCGCTTTCAGCTCGCCGAGCATCACGTAACCGAACATCTTGTCGTTCGGGAAGTATTCGGCGATCAACGCCGTCGAAGCGTGCGCGCGATGCGCCGTTCCGAACGCGTCGTTGATATAACAGTCGGCATAGGAGGCCAAGCGTTTGATAAACTCTTTCTGGCTCGCCTTCAACGCTTTTTTTGCAGCGGCTTTCTCCTCGTCGGTCGCATTCTCCGGCAGTCCGCGCGGTTTGCCCTCTTCCTCGGCGTAGAAACGGAGGTTTTCGAGCAACAGCACCTGTCCGGGTTTCAGCGCAGCGGCCTTCTTGGCAGCTTCTTCGCCCATGCAGTCGCCGGCGAAATCGACTTTCACGCCCAGACGGGCTTCGATTCCCGGGATGATGTTCTTCAGCGAGAACTTGTCTTCCGGGCCTTTTTTCGGACGTCCCAGGTGCGACATCAGAATGGCGGAACCGCCTTCGGCCAGCACCTTCTTGATGGTGGGGATCGCCGCACGGATGCGGGTATCGTCGGTAATTTCGAGTTTTTCGTTCAGGGGCACGTTGAAGTCCACGCGGATAATCGCGCGCTTGCCCTTGAAATCGTAGCTGTCGATCGATTGCATAATACCAAAAATTATTAGGTTAAACTTTTTAAATATCTTTAAGAATTCCCCAAAGTTAAGCAATGTCTCGATATTTTTTCCACTTTATTAGAATTTTTTCAGGGAAAAACGTAACTTTGCTTATAATTAACTTGGGTGGAAAGGCCCGAAATTTACGGAAGGAGGAATATGGCAAAAATTTCACTGGATGCAGTCGACCGCAAGATACTGGGATTTCTGATCAAAAACGCACGGATGCCATTCCTCGAGATCGCGCGGGAATGCGGCGTTTCGGGAGCAGCCATCCACCAACGGGTCAAAAAGCTGGAAGACGCCGGCGTCATCCTCGGCTCCCGGTTACAGGTAAATCCGAAAGCGATGGGCTACGACGTCTGTGCGATCATCGGCATCCGGATCTCCGACCCGACGAAAACCGTACAGACGGTCGAACACCTGCGCAAAATACCTGAAATCACCGAATGTCATTTCATTACGGGCAAATACAACATCCTGATCAAGCTCTACTGCACGAACAACGAACACCTGATGCATACGATCTTCGACCATATCCTGAAACTGCCCGAAGTCTCGCAAACCGAAACGTTCATCTCGCTGATCGAATCGTTCGACCGGCAGGTGGAAATACCCGATCTGGAGGAATAACACGATGGCAGCAATTCGACTTACCAAGGAATTTTCGTTCGAAATGGCCCATACGCTGGCCGGATACGACGGTCCGTGCCGCGAAATCCACGGCCATTCCTACAAGTTGTTCGTCACGGTAAAAGGCGAGCCGGTCGCCGACGCCGCCGAACCGAAATACGGCATGGTAATGGATTTCGGCGAGTTGAAACGGATCGTGGGACGGCTGATCGTCGACCGGTACGACCATGCGCTGGTCATGCGGGCAACCGCCGATAACGGCGAACTGATCCGAACGCTGCGCGGCAACTACGCGAAAATCGAAGTCGTCGACTACCAGCCGACCTGCGAAAACATGGTCGCCCGTTTCGCCGCCGCGATCGAAAAAGAGCTGCCGGCAGGGGTCGAACTGTTTTCGATCCGCCTGCACGAAACGGCCACCTCGTTCGCCGAATGGTTCCGCTCGGACAACCGTTAATTCCGACCGCCATGCAGCAGCCCGTCGTCTATCTTCAAAAAACGTTTTCGAAAGAGGAATTCCCTTTCGAAAACCTGTCAGGGGCCGAATTCGAACGATGCAGCTTTACGGAGTGCGATTTTTCGTACGTAAACCTGTCGGGGGCGCTGTTCACCGGATGCGCTTTCCGGTTATGCCGTTTCGTGGTTCCCGACCTGAAACGAGTCCATCTGCAAAGCGCCGTTTTCGAAGAGTGCCAATTGTCCGGCGCGGATTTCGGCCAGTGCGAAGCCCTGGGATTCTCGGTAGATTTCCGGCATTCGAAACTGGACAACTGTTCGTTCCGCAAACGCAAAATGTCCGGAACGCCGTTTTCGAAAAGCGTCCTGAACGACTGCTTTTTCACCGAAAGCGACCTGACGGGCGCCTCGTTCGACGACTGCTCCTTGCCGGGAACCGTGTTCGATCGCTGCACGCTGAAAGGGGCGGACTTCCGCTCAGCATCGGAATTCGCGATCGACCCGGCGCAGAACAACCTGCGGAAAGCCAAATTTTCAACCTATAACCTGGCCGGACTGCTCTCCGGATACGGCATCGTAATCGAATGACGCCCGGCCCGCAAACGAAAAGATGAAAAAACTATTCCTGATCGACGCTTACGCGCTGATATTCCGATTCTATTACGCATTCATTGGTCGTCCGATGCGGAACGCCGACGGCGTCAACACCTCGGCTGTTTTCGGCTTCGTCCGCTACATCAACGAGATCATTCGCCGCGAAAACCCGCACTACCTCGGCGTGGCGTTCGATCCGCCGGGCGGCAATTTCCGGCACGAACTGTTCGCCGACTACAAAGCCAACCGCGGCGAAACGCCGGAGGACATCATCGTCTCGGTTCCGTACATTAAGGAGTTCCTCGAAGCGATGCGAATCCCGGTGATCGAAGTCCCCGGATACGAAGCCGACGACGTGATCGGCACGCTGTCGCGCGAAGCGGCCGAAGCCGGATTCGAAGTGTTCATGGTCACACCGGACAAGGACTATGGCCAGTTGATCCGTCCGAACGTCTATATCTACAAACAACGCAAAGGCGGCAACGAAGGAGTCGAAATCATCGGCTGCGAACAGGTCTGCGAGCACTACGGCATCGACGACCCAAAACAAGTAATCGACATTCTCGCGCTGTGGGGCGATGCCTCGGACAACATCCCGGGCGTGCCGGGCATCGGCGAGAAGAGCGCCGTGAAGCTGATCTGCCAGTACGGTACGGTCGAGAACCTGCTCGACAATACCGAAAAACTCTCCGGCAAACAGCGGGAGAATATCGAACGATTGCGCGAACAAATCCTGCTGGCCAAACGGCTGGCAACCATCGAACAGCACGTTCCGGTGGCTTTCGAACCCGAAAAAATGGTCATGGAATCGCCGGACGCCGACCGTCTGGCCGAGGTTTTCCAGGAACTGGGGTTTCGCTCGCTGCTGCAGGAAATGCGGCAAGGACATCCCGACGCCGGCATTCTGACGGACGGCAAACCCGCGCGGCCCAAATCCGGCGTTTCGCCTTCCGCACCCCAGACGACCGGGGCTCCGAACCTGTTCTCGGCGCTCGAACAAACGGCAGGCGGGAGTTCCGGACAGGCCGACCTGTTCGGCGCAAGCACCTACGAAACGATCGACACCGTCGCGCACACCTACCACATCGTCGAAACGCAGCAAGCGCTCGAAGCGCTGCGCGACCGGCTCGCCGCCGTCCGTGAATTCTGTTTCGACACCGAAACCACCGGCTTCGACGTATTCGGCGACCGGCTGGTCGGTATTTCGGTCGCCGTCGAACCGCACGAAGCCTGGTACATCCCGTGCAACCCGGAAAACACGAAAAGAATCATCGACACGCTACGCCCGGTTTTCGAAGACGAGCGAATCGCTAAAATCGGGCAGAACGTCAAATTCGACATCATGATGCTGCGCAGCGCCGGCACCGAGGTGCGCGGTATGCTTTACGACACGATGATTATCCACTACCTGCTGGACCCCGAATCCCGGCACGGCATGGATCACCTCGCCCGCACGCTGCTGAACTATTCGCCGGTACCGATCGAAGAGTTGATCGGCAAAGGGGTCCGCCAGATCACGATGGACCGCGTGCCGATCGAAAAAGCGGCCGCTTACGCCGCCGAAGACGCCGACGTGACGCTGCGGCTGCAACTGCGCCTATGGCCGCAGTTGCAACAGGCCGGACTCGAAGAACTGTACCGGACGATCGAGGAACCGCTGATCCGCGTGCTGGCCGACATCGAGATGACCGGCGTAAAGATCGACGCCGAAGCGCTGGCGGCCTCGGGCCGCGAGCTCTCCGGACAACTTGTCGGACTCGAAGAACGCATCCGGGAACTGTGCGGCGATCCGTCGCTGAATGTCAACTCGGCCAAACAACTGGGCGAGGCGCTGTTCGCCCGGCTGAAGATCGACCCGAACCCGCGCAAGACCAAAACCAAACAATATCGCACCGACGAGGAGTACCTGCAGATGCTCTCCGACCGCCACCCGGTCGTCGGACTGATCCTCGAATACCGCGGCCTGCGCAAGCTGCTTTCGACCTACGTCGAAGCGCTGCCGCAACTGATCAATCCGCAGACCGGACGCATCCACACCTCGTTCAACCAAGCCGTCACCGCAACCGGGCGGCTCAGTTCGACGAACCCGAACCTGCAAAACATCCCGGTGCGCGACGAACAGGGCCGCGAGATCCGCAAGGCGTTCGTACCGTCGGACGACGAACACCTGCTGCTCTCGGCCGACTATTCGCAGGTCGAACTGCGGCTGATGGCGCACTTGAGCGGCGACGCGGTCATGATCGACGCCTTCGCGCACGATGCCGATATCCACACGGCGACCGCCGCGCGAATCTTCGGCGTCGCTCCGGCCGACGTAACGCGCGAACAGCGGCGGCAGGCCAAAACGGCCAACTTCGGCATCATTTACGGCATCTCCGCTTTCGGGCTCGCCCAACGGCTGCAAATTCCGCGCACCGAAGCGAAAGCGATCATCGACGGATATTTCGCCACCTTCCCGGGCGTCAAAAAATACATGGAGGACGTGGTAAGCAAAGCCCGCGAAACCGGCTACGTCAGCACGCTGTTCGGACGCAAGCGGATGCTGCCGGACATCCGTTCGGGCAATGCGGTCGTCCGCGGGCTGGCCGAGCGCAACGCGATCAACGCCCCGATCCAGGGCGGCGCGGCCGACATCATGAAACTGGCGATGATCGCCGTACACCGCGAGTTGCGCGAACGCGGACTGCTGTCGCGCATCATCCTGCAGGTACACGACGAACTGGTCATCGACCTGCTGAAAAGCGAAGAAGACGAAGTGCGCGAACTGGTCGTCCGTTGCATGGAGAACGCCGCGCGACTCAAAGTAGCGCTGATCGCCGACTGCGGTATCGGGAAGAACTGGGTCGAGGCCCATTGACTTCCCCTGAAAATCTGACGGACGACCGGGAAAACCGGACAAAACCGCCTGCAACGCAAACGGCCGGAGCGATATCGCTCCGGCCGTTTGCGTTGCGTTCCGTTTCGGGAACCGCGCGCCTTCCCGCGCCGTTATTCGACCCGAATCGCCTCTTTCGTATCGAAATCATACGATGCCACGAGGTCGAAATCGAGCTGCTTGCGTTGCAGATCGGCCCGCGTCACGCGGATGCGCACTTCGTCGCCCAGGGTAAACGTCCGCTTGTGCTCGCGCCCGCGAACCGCGTAATTCTCCTCGTCGAACACGTAAAAATCGTCGGTCATGTCGCGCAGCGCGACCATCCCTTCGATCTTCGTATCCTCCAACTCGACGTAAATGCCCCACTCGGTAATGCCCGAAATATGGCCGTCGAACTCCTGATCGAGCTTGTCGAGCATGAATTCGACCATTTTGTACTTGATCGAGGCCCGTTCGGCATCGGCGGCACGCACCTCCATCGCCGACGAATGCTCGCACAGGCGTTCGTAATACTCCTTATCCTCGGACTTTCCGCCGGCCAGGTAGTGCGCGAGCAAACGGTGCACCATCATATCCGGATAACGACGGATCGGCGAAGTAAAATGCGTATAATAGTCGAACGCCAGCCCGTAGTGCCCGATATTGTCGGTCGAATAAGTCGCTTTGGCCATCGAACGGATCGCCAACGTCGAAATGATGTTCTCTTCCTTACGGCCGTGTATTTTCTTCATCAGCCGGTTGATCTCCTTCGCCACGGCCTTGTTTCCCTGCGCCTTCATCTGATAGCCGAACCGCGTTACGAAACTGCGGAACTGCGCCATTTTATCGGTGTTGGGCTTGTCGTGAATCCGGTATACGAACGTGCGATCGCTGTTCTGCACTCCTTTGCGCTTGCGGCCTACGAATTCGGCCACCTTGCGATTGGCCAGCAACATGAACTCCTCGATCAGTTGGTTCGACTCTTTGATCTCCTTGAAATAAACGCGCAGCGGTTTGCCGTTCTCGTCCAGTTCGAACTTCGCCTCGTCGCGCTCGAAATTGATCGAACCGTTGCGGAAACGCTCGGCGCGCAACTTTTGAGCCAGGTCGTTCAGCAGCAGGATTTCGTCGAACAGATCGCCTCGTCCCGTTTCGATCACGTCCTGCGCTTCCTGATAAGTGAACCGGCGGTCGGAATAAATCACCGTCCGCCCGAACCATTCCTGCTGCACTTCGGCTTCGGGGCTCAGCTCGAAAATCGCCGAAAAACACAGTTTTTCTTCGTTCGGGCGCAGCGAGCACAGTCCGTTCGACAACCGTTCGGGCAGCATCGGCACCGTTCGGTCAACCAGGTAGACCGACGTGGCGCGGGACTGTCCCTCGGCGTCGATCATATCGCCCGGATGCACGTAGTGCGTCACGTCGGCAATGTGTACGCCGACTTCGAAATTACCGTTCGGCAGGCGCCGGATCGAAAGCGCGTCGTCAAAATCCTTCGCATCGGCCGGGTCGATCGTAAAGGTCGTCACGCCGCGCATATCGCGCCGGCGGGCGATCTCCTTCGCATCGATCGTATCGGGAATCTTCTCGGCCTGCTGTTCGACCTCCTGCGGATAACTGTACGGCAGATCGAATTCGGCCAGAATCGCATGCATTTCGGTATTGTTGTTCCCCGGAGTGCCGAACACGTCGACGATCTCCCCTTCGGGACTCTTCATCGTATCGGGCCAGCCGACAATGTTGACCAGCACTTTCTGCCCCTGTTTCGCACCGTTCAGCGAACGTTCGGGAATAAAAATATCGTGCGCCATCTTACGGCTGTCGACATGCACGAAAGCGAAATTATCGGAACGTTCGACCACGCCGACGTACTTTTTCGGCGAGCGCTCGATCACTTCGACGACCTCCCCTTCGGGATTTCCGCCGCGCCCCTTACGCGTAATGGCCACCTTCACCCGGTCGCCGTGCAGCGCATGTCCGGCGCGCGACGCATTGACGTAAACATCCTTGTCCATCCCTTCGACGATCACGTAAAGCGCGCCCGAAGAGGTCATATCGACCGTTCCTTCGACCGTTTCGCGCTGCGAACCGCTGAGGCTGTATTTTCCCTCGGATACCTGACGGATCACTCCCTGCCTGAGAAAGTCGTGCACGATCGCGCGCACCTGATCTTTCTGCTCCCGGGTCGCGGCTCCGGCGGCCGCACTCAGACTTTTCACCGAATAACGTTTGTCCGGCAACGTGCGGAACAGCTCCATGATCAGCGTTGCGGGATCGGTGTACAGACCTTTTTCCTTGCCGGAGGTCTTTTTTCCTTTTGCCATAATCTCTCTTTTAAACAGGTACAAAGTTAGGCAAATAGTTCGCATTCTTCCAAAACAGTCGGAAGAATTTGTACGAAACCGCGGATCAGCGGATTTTCCCGTCCGTAAAGCGGTGCAGTCCGCGATCTTTCATCCACAGACCGAGGTAGCAGAACGCCGCATGGTAGGCGACCCACTCCTCGCGCGACGGATAAAAGTCTTCCTGTCGCTGCTGGTAATACTGTCCCGTCGTATCGCGGGCCTGCATCCGCAACATCTCCTGCGCCCGCACGTCCGCCCAGGCCGACGCCGGGACGTCGAAACCCTTGTCCCAGCCGAAAGCCATCGCCATCACGTCCATCATCAGAAAATTCGCCTGGCGGCCGTACCCCCAGTCGTTGCCTTCGGGGTAGTAAATCTGCGGAGTCGCCTCCCCTTTCTCGCCGCGCACGTACATCGTGCGACCGTCGCCGACCGGGCGGAGCGCCAGCGTCCGGTACAGCAAATCGCCGTTGTAAACCGTCGTCCGCGGCATCCGCAGGCCCGCCAACCGCCAGATCCAAGCGTTGTACCCGTTGTGCATGAAAGCGGTCATGTAATCCGGATGCAGGATATTGTGGTTGACCACGATTCCGTAAGCATCCACATTGCTACCGCGCAGGATTTCGTTCAGTCTGAAACCATTGATCTTCCGTTTACTGCACAAATCCTGCGGTGCGGCGTAGGCCGAAAGCTGCAACTCGACCGACTTATCGTACCAACCCTTCCAATGCGGATGCTCCGGCATCATCGCGGCGGCGATCACCAGAATCGTCGAGTTCCACGAATTTTCCTCGGCCTTGCTGTCCCCCTTGAAGACCACTTTCCCGTTCGCATCCCTGTAATACGGAACCTCGTAGTCGATCAGCCGGTCGGCCTCGTCGACGGCCATCCGGCGTACCAGCTCCCGATCCTGCGGCGTCAGGTCGTCCCACAGCAGCCAACCCGCCGTAGCGGCGAAACTGGCCCACAGCGCGCTCTGCCACTCGTGTCCCCAGCCTTTGTCGCCGGCATTCACCCGATGCCGCGCCGCGAGCGAGGCAGTCATT
The DNA here is from genome assembly GCF_027665465.1 of Candidatus Alistipes pullistercoris. NCBI lineage: Bacteria > Pseudomonadati > Bacteroidota > Bacteroidia > Bacteroidales > Rikenellaceae > Alistipes > Candidatus Alistipes pullistercoris. The sequence goes on from NZ_JAQDED010000001.1 coordinate 268,496, forward strand.
CGCACCGCCTTGGCGACCGCTTCTGTTTCAGAAACGCCGGTAACCGCCGGATCGTACACCCCGAATTTCAACGACACGGCCAACGCGAGCGCTTCGCTGGCCACCGGACGGATATGATGTTCGCGGATCCCGCCGAAATCGAGGTATTCTCCCGACTGGGCTCCCAATTTTTTCACCTGGTCGTACCACTTGTTCAGCGCATATTTGTTGCTGTTCAACAGAATCGTTCTCACGCGGTCTTCCAACCTCCCGCTTACCGGATCCGGATCGAACCGGGCCCAGCGTACCGGCGCTACCGCTTCCGGATCGTTCCCCGACGGACGGACGGTCCCGACAGCGCGGGAACACCCGCAAATGCAGGCGAAAACCAGTAAAAATCTCAGCGGATCGTTTTTCATAATATCGGATTCAAGTTAGTCTCATACGCGAGGCATCCGGCTTATGCAACCGTTTGCACAAAGATATGGATTTTACTGCAGAAACGAAAACCGTCCCCCCGGAATCCGGAGGGACGGCCACGATATCGTCCGTTTTTTCTAACGGTGTTTCTCTTTATACTTATCGATCTGCTTTTTAATAGCGTCGAGACACTGATCGATCGCTTCTTCAAAAGTTTTGCAACGACGTTCGGCAACCAATTCGCTGCCGGCGACATCCATTTTTACGACGGCCACTTTATTGCCCAGTTCATCGTCTTTGTCGACTTTCAGGTTTACCTGCGCGGAGAGAACACCCTCAACAAACCGATCCATTTTGTCCATTTTGTGTTGAATGAAGTCGACGAGTCTCTGGTCGGCATCAAACTTTACGGATTGAATCTGCACTTTCATAATTATCCTCCTTATCTTTTTTAGCCCTCGGATGGGCGTGATTATAGATCTCTTTGAGCTTCTCGATGCTGTTGTGCGTGTACACCTGCGTCGTTTCGAGACTGGCGTGTCCGAGCAGCTCTTGAATCACTCGGATATCGGCCCCGTGGTTCAGTAGGTGAGTGGCGAACGTATGCCTCAGCACATGCGGGCTGCTCTTGCCTTGTACGCCCGCTCCTTTCAGCACCTCATGCACCGCATTGTACACTTCACTGCGCCCGATCGGCTTTCCTTGTTGCGTTAAAATTAAGAAATTATTTCCGTTTTTACAAATATTTTGCGCTTCGATCAGCTCCCGATAATGCCGTACCCGCGCGGCTACCGGCTCGATCACCGGGACGATCCGCTCCTTATCTCCTTTGCCCCTCACCTTCAACGTCCGGTATCCGTCCGAGAAATCTTCCGTCCGTATACCGGTCAGTTCTGCAAGACGGATGCCAGTCGCGTAAAACAACAGCACCACGACGGCGTCCCGTTCCGTAGAAAAATCGTCGGATGGTTGCATCAGCGATGCGACGATGCGCTGCATCCGGCTTTCTTCGACGAACGACGGCAGTCGCTGCGGCGTTTTCAGCGCCGTGATATGCGCGAAAAGATCCGATTCAACGATCCGTTGCTTGCGAAGGTAGCGAAAATAGGCCTTTACCGACGAGATTTTCCGGTTGATGCTCCGTGCCGCCATTTTTTCCGTGCCGCCGAGCGAGACGATCCAAGCCCGCAGATCGTCGGCCGTCACCCGCGCCGGGTCGAACGGTTCCGCCCCGTCCCGCGTACAGAACCGAGCGAAGCGGCGGATGTCGTCTCCATAGGCTTTCACGGTCAGTTCCGAATAACGCCTTTCGGCGCGCAGGTATGTCAGGAATTCGTCCATTGCCGTAAAGGTAAATAAAAAACCGTCCGGAACGTAGTTCCGGACGGTCTCGTTTATGATAAAAACACGCGTACTATTCTTCCTCCCGCTTCAACTGCTCGACGTAGATCGCATGCAGCTTGTTCTCACGCGCCGTAATGGACGGCTTCGTAAAATATTGGCGGCGACGGAGTTCTTTCAGCACACCGGTTCTTTCGTATTTTCTTTTAAATTTTTTGAGTGCGCGTTCAATGTTTTCGCCCTCTTTGATCGGCATGATAATCATTTTGCAAAAATGGTTTTAAATTTTTTAGTAATCAAAATTCGTAAATCGGTGTAAACCGACGCTCCCGCGCGGGTTTACTGCACTCTGAAACAGAGATACGGAGAGAGCTTCTCAGCCTGCTGCTCCGAAATGATATGTTGCTCTGTCAAATCTCTTATACTACGCCAACCTCCTTTTAATTGTCGGTATTTCAATAACCGGTTTAAAACTCGTTCCGGCAGGTAGGGATGATCCCTCAACTGCAACGGGAGTGCAAAGTTAATATCAATTTTTTGAATTTTACTACTGTCTACCCAAATTTGTTGCAAAATGCGGCGATAATTTTCATCGGTCATCCCCTCGATCTCGCGTAGCTGCCCGATCCGGGCGAATCCGCCGAGCCGTTCGCGGTAACGCACGATTCGGCCGGCCGTCAGCGGCCCGATCCCCCTCACCGCGACTAACGCGGCCGAATCGGCTCCGTTCAACTCGACCGGGCCGGAAACCGAATCCGACGCACCGCGCTTCTCCAGAAGTTCTTCGCGGCGCCCGACAACCGAATCGATCCGGATATAGGGTTCCAGTTTTCGGTAGCGGTCGGCCGACACCATACGGCAGCGCGCGAAGTCGGCGGCCGTGCGGAAAACGGCTCCGGCCTGCCGGTAATGCACGATGCCGTCGGCCTGTTTCGGCGAAAAACCCAGGCGCAACAACCCGTCCCGGTCGATCGTGTTCGGATCGAAAAGAAACAGCGAATCCTGCACCGGAATCCGCCCCTCCCGGACGGAATCCGTCCCCGTCTCCGGTTTCGAAAAATTTCCTCCTGCGCGGATCGCGATATAAGGCGACAATTCGCGGAACTTCCGGTCGGAAACCATACGGCAGCGCGCGAAGTCGGCGGCCGTACGGAAAACAGCTCCGGCCTGCCGGTAATGCACGATGCCGTCGGCCTGTTTCGGCGAAAAACCCAGACGCAACAACCCGTCCCGATCGACCGTATTCGGATCGAAAAGAAACGGTCGGACGGAATCCGTCCGGTACTCAGCCGCCCGCGCACGGGAATTTTTCGCCCGATACGACGAATCGAGCGCCCGATCGCCGTACATCGTGAAACTCCGCTCGAAACGGGGTTTGCCTTGCCACAGAAACAGCAGCGCGATCAGCACCAGCAACGGAATCAGCAGCAGGATCCGCCTCCCTTCGCGGCCGGAGCAGGCCGTCCAGGCCTTCAGCAACGCTTTCAGACGCTCTTTCATCGGATTCAGTATTCGGCGGACGCGCGCCGTTGCAGTTTCAGGTAGCGCAACGACGGGGACTCCGTCCGCGGCCCGAGTCCGTACTCCTCCCAGCGGGCGTCGACCCGTGCGATCGTTTCGGGCGACGACGCCACCACGTTCGGCCAGCGGCGCGCGAACCCGTTCACTCCGCCGGCTTTCGTCCGGGCGTCGAAAATCGCCGTGCCGCCGGAAAACGCCACGTCGCGCGACGGATCGCAGTTCGACGAAGCGAGCCACAGCAGATCCCCGTAGGAAAATCCGTAGGCCCCGGCATCCAACAGGACGGCCAGCGGCAGGTACGAGACCCCGTTCCGTCGCAGAAACGCCGGAACATCGGGTACGACGGACGAGGCGGCATAGAGCAGCAACACGCCCCACGACGCGCACAGCGAATCGTCCGCCCTCTCCACGCCGTAACAGTTTTCCCACCGCTGCGGCAGTCCGACGGGCGGTACGGCGCCGTCCGGATCGACCCCGGTCAGATCGAAGGCCAGTTTTCCGCCGAGCCCCATCCGGGGAGCGGCATGATCGAGCACATCCAGCGGCCCGCGCGACAGCACGACGTCTTCCGGAACGCGCACGCGGCGCAGCAACTGCCGCAACACCTCCGGATCGCGGACGTCCCTGCCAGACGATGCGACCGCCATGTATTTGTTGAACATCATCTGCCCCGCGCCCCACAACGACGAAGCGACCTTCAACGCTTGCCCCGGATAGTTCCGCACGATATCGACGACCGCAATGTTATGGGCCGCACCCTGCACGGGCATATACAGATCCCTGACCTCCGAAAGCATAGCCCGGCGGATCGGCGCGAGGAAAATCTTTTCGGTAGCCTTGGCGATGTAAGCGTCCTCCTGCGGCGGCACGCCGACGATCGTCGCCGGATAGACCGCGCCCCGGCGGTGCGTAACGGCCGTGACGTGGAACACCGGATAAGCGTCTTCGAGCGAATAGAAACCGGTATGGTCGCCGAAAGGTCCTTCGGTCGTCTTCGGCTCGGCCGGATCGACATAGCCCTCGATCACGAAATCGCAGTCTCCGGGCACCCGCAGATCCGAAGTCAGGCAGCGCACCAGTTCGACGGGACGGCGACGCAGAAACCCGGCCAGCAAGTACTCGTCCATGTTATCGGGCATCGGCGCCGTCGCAGCATAAGTGTACGCCGGATCGCCGCCCAGACACACCGCCACCGGCATTCGCCGTCCCAGCTCCGCATACCTGCGGTAGTGGCGCTCGCCGGTCTTATGCAGGTGCCAGTGCATTCCGGTCGTATGCTCCGACAGGATTTGCATCCGGTACATCCCCACGTTGCGCACGCCGCTGTCCGGATCGACCGTATTCACCAGAGGCAGGGTCACGAAGCGGCCGCCGTCGTGCGGCCAGCACCGGAGCACCGGCAGCAGACTGAGACGGGCCTCTTCGCCTGTCAGCACGACCTGCTGGCAGGCTCCGCGCCCGCCGCGGTTGCGCGGCAGCCAGCGCGACATCTTTTCCAGCACCGGCAGCATACGCAACTTGTCCATCAGCGACGGCTTCGGCGAAGTCAATTCGCCGAACAGCGCGTCGATCCGCTCGGTAAGCTCTCCGAGCCGTTCCACGCCGAGCGCCATCGCGATCCGGCGGTCGGAACCCATCATGTTGGTCAGCACGGGGAACGCCGTCCCGGTATTTTCGAACAGCAGGGCCCTTCCCCCTCCGGGCCGCTTCGACTCGCGGTCGGTCAATTCCGCAATCTCAAACTGCGGATCGACCGGCACGCGGACCCGGGCCAGTTCGCCGGCCCGTTCGAGCGCCCCGATATAATCGGTCAGATTTTTATACATAGCACGATTCGAATGAAATCTTTCGGATACGGTCTCCGTACGGACCGATCCGGAAGGCGCGGATCACTGCACCAGCAGGTTGCACCCCCGGATTTCGCTGCCCGAAATACGTCCCAACATCCGGAACGCCCCGTCGCCGCACACGACGCCGAGGTCTTCGGTCTGTACGAAAGAACACGAATAAAGGTTCGCCAGATCGATGACGTTGATCCCGCCCGTCCGCCCGGCAGGCAGCGTGCAGAACGGATCGTTCAGATCACGCACCGACACCCGCATCCACGACGGCGTCCGGAAGATGCCCTCGCCGGCGGAATAGGCCTGCGACATCAGCTCGGCCATCCCGTATTCCGAATGGACGGACGGTACGGAGAACGCCCGGCACAACAGTTCGTGAAACGCCTCGCGCGGCAATTCCTCGCGGTGTCCCTTCATGCCGCCGGTCTCCATCACCACCGTATCGTACAGCGGTCCCGGACGCCGTTCGGCCAGATCCCACAGCGCATAACTCACTCCCAACAACACTTTCCGCACCGTACACGCCCGCATATCGCGCAACAGGGCCTCGTGGTCGTACAGATAAAAACCGCCGCCGGCCCCGTCGCGGATCAGCCGGTCGGCCATGTATATCAACGACGACCCTTCCCGTTCGAGGTAGCTGGGCAGCAACGCAAAAACGGCGACCTCGCCGACCGGCCCGTAAAACCGTTCGAAAGCGCGCGTAAAAGCCTGCCGGTAAAGCTCCAGATCGGCGACATAATGTTTCGCCGGCGTCTGACCGGTCGTGCTGCTACTGGTAAAGACCGTCTCCGGCTCGCGGTCGGCCGCATAAACCCGACGGTTCTTGAAAACCCCGATCGGTAAAAAAGGGATTTCGGAAACCCGCCCGACGGATTGCGGCCCGATCCCGAGTAGGCCGAGGTACTCTCGGTACGGCGCACAAGCCTCCGCCTGGAAGCGGAACACTTCCAGCGCCAGCCGGTCGAACTCTTCGTCGTCGCGGACAGAAAAAATCCGGTTCGGATCGATCATCGCCCGACCTTTTACAGTTGCAACAGGAACCGTTCGCATTCCAGCGCGGCGGCGCACCCCGACCCGGCCGCGGTGATCGCCTGCCGGTAATGCGGATCCTGCACGTCGCCGGCGGCAAAGACGCCGACAATGTTCGTGCGGCAACTCCCCGGCGCCGTTTTGATATATCCTTCGTCGTCAAGTTCCAGCGAGCCCCTGAAAATCTCCGTATTGGGCTGATGCCCGATCGCCACGAAAAAGCCGGTCACGCCGAGTTCTTCCTCCCGACCGTCGGCACGGCGCACGCGGACCCCGGTTACGCCGGAATCGTCGCCAAGCACCTCCTGCGTCGTGGTCTCGAAACGGATCTCGATGTTCGGCGTGGTCATCACGCGTTCCTGCATCGCCTTCGACGCCCGGAAACGATCCTTACGCACGATCATATACACTTTCCGGCAGATCGTCGCGAGATAGGCCGCCTCTTCACAGGCCGAATCGCCGCCGCCGACCACCACGACATCCTGTCCCCTATAGAAAAAGCCGTCGCACGTAGCGCACGCCGACACGCCCATCCCCCGGAACCGCTGTTCGGACTCCAAACCCAGGTAGCGGGCTTCCGCCCCGGTAGCGATAATCAGCGCTTCCGCCTCGATCCGCTTCTCGCCGTTGACGGTCACCCGAAACGGACGCATCGTGAAATCCACCCCGGTCACCGCACCCATCCGGATATCGGCCCCGTATCTGATCGCCTGCTGCTTCATATTCTCCATCAGGACGCCCCCGTCGATCCCGTCGGGGAATCCCGGAAAATTCTCAATCCGCGTCGTGGTCGTAAGCTGTCCGCCCGGGGCCATCCCTTCGTAAAGGATAGGCGTAAAACCCGCGCGCGAAACATAAATCGCCGCCGTATAACCCGCCGGCCCGCTGCCGACGATCAGGCATTTCGTTTTTTCGGTCTCCATATCGTTATTTTTAATCGTTGCGTAAGTAGCTGCAAAAATCAAACAGATTATACAAATATAGAGGATATTTTCGAAACGGCGCGAATCCGGACGAATTCGTTCCGCCGCGACGGGCCCGGCCGCAGCCGGCGTCGCGGAAATTATGATTTCCCGAAAAAAATGCCTATTTTTATAGCCATAAAAAACAAATCGCCGTATGAGACTGCGTTCATTGATCTTATCTATTGTCGTAACCATTTTACTTTCAGGATGTTCGTCCGTAAAATCGTTTTTCGGCAGTTCGAAAAAACAGCAGCGGCAAAAGGCCGGAACGGAAGTCGTGGCTGAAAATATTTCCGCACGGACATCCGAATCCGACGGCAATTCGCTCTCTGAAAATTTAAAATCCGATAACAACGTGTGCGCAATTCCGGGCGTAGAACGTCCGGAAGCGATGATCAAACCGCTGAAGGCGCGACCGGAGATGAGTTTCGGCGAAACCGAAAGCGCGAACGTCCGCATCCCGTTGCGTTATAACAATCCGTTCCCCGAATCGGGCGAACTGGTCGTTCCGCTGTGCGAGCTGGAGACGGAATTCTGTTATCCGTATCCGGGAAAACTGATCTCCCCGTTCGGGCGACGCGGACGTTCGAACCACACCGGTATCGACATCAAGGCGATCCCGAACGACACGATCCGGGCCGCGATGCCGGGCGTCGTGCGGATGTCGAAACCGTACAGCGGATACGGCAACCTCGTCGTGATCCGGCATTACAACGGCATCGAGACCGTCTATGCGCACCAGTCCCGGAATCTCGTCCGGGTGAACGACGTCGTCGAAGCCGGCGACCCGATCGGGTTGGCCGGAAGAACCGGCCGGGCGACCACCGAGCACGTCCATTTCGAAGTACGCGTCGCCAGCGAACCGGTCAATCCGACGCTGCTCGTCGATCCGGACAACCGTTGCCTGCGCAGCGACCAAACTCTTTACTGTTATAACCGGGGCGGAGCGATCCGCGTCTCGACAAAACGCGCGACGACTTATATTCCGGACAGCGACGGCAACCAGCCGATTTTTGCCCAGACCCTCGAACCGGCGGATAAAACGGCCCCCCGGGAATCGTCGCCCGCGACAGCCGCCGAGAGAGACAACTCGCCGCAACAAACCGCGCCGACCTACCACTATGTGAAAAAAGGGGAAACCCTGTCGCACATCGCGGTAAATTACTCGACGACCGTCTCGAAGTTGTGCGCACTGAACGGGATCAAGCCGAACAGTCTGTTGCAGATCAAACAGAAATTGCGCGTCAAATAGCCGTCCGCGGATTTTGAACCGCTCCGCACATGAAACTGCTCGAATTTATCGTCGCCTCGTCGTTACTGACCCTGATGCCGGGTCCGGATATTTTGTTTGTCATGGCCCAAAGCATCGTCCAGGGACGTAAGACGGGGATCGCGGTGGCCTTGGGGCTTTGTTCGGGATTGTTCGTACACACGGCGCTGGCCGCGCTCGGCATCTCGCTGATCATCGCCTCTTCCCCGATCCTGTTCGCCGCCATCCGTTACGCGGGAATCGCCTACCTGATCTATATGGGCATCGTTTCGCTCAGAAGCCGTAACGACGCATCCGTCTCCATCGCGGACAGCACGGCCACCCTGCAAAACGAATCCGCCGGCACGTTCGGCAAGCTCTACCGGACGGGAATCACGATGAACCTGCTGAACCCGAAAATCATCCTTTTCTTCCTCGCGTTTTTTCCGCAATTCCTCGACAAAACATCCGCAACGCCGCGCATCGACATCCTGATCCTCGGCACGACGTTCGCAGCAGTAGCGATTACGATCTTCACGATCGTGGCCCTGGTCGCCGACTGGGTCTCCGCACGGTTCGGCGCACGGCAGGTCCCGCCGGCCACGCTGGCCTGGATCCGGGCCGGAGTCTACTGGACGATCGCCATGCTGTTCCTGTTCTACTGACGTCAGCGGCAATTGCCGTCCACGCAGCCCCGGAATGAAAAATATTTCTGCATCAGGTAGCTGTAAGCGACCGAGATCGCTTTGGTGAGGGCGTTCGACGGCGTAGGATAGATCCCGATCACGCCGACGAACAGTTTCATGCACAGATAATTCAAAAGGATCGAGCCGCACACGCTCATCAGGTAACGGAACAGTTGCACGCGTCCGCGCAACGGCGAACCGTGAAACGCGATGTGACGGTTCAGCCAGAACCCGGTGAAGAACGTGATCGGAAAAACGATCATCCAGGCGGCGTTATACGACGAAACGGCGACAAAGTCGCCGAGATGCACGACGCCCTCCTTATCCAGCACGAAATTGTAAAGAATGAAATAAAGCAGCAGGTCGAACCCCATGTTCGCCCCGCCGCAAACCGCGTAACGGAACGTCTGTAACGGCACCAGCCGCCGCAACGGCGGCAGGTAGAAAATATCGATGATGCGGGTCAGTCTCCGGGCGAACGTCATTTCTTTTTCAGGTTTTGCTGTTTTTCCTGCAACGCGTACATCTGGTCGCGGTAAGCGGCAGCGGCGGCAAAATCGAGTTCGCGAGCGGCATTTTCCATCGCTTCGCGGGCGATCTTGATCGCCGATTCGAGGTCGTGCTCGGTCATGTAGGCGGCCACCGGATCGGCCGCCACTGCAAAGCCGCGGTCCCCGGTCAGGTCGTACAGTGCGCCTTCCCCTTTGCGGCCCTGCAACGCTTCGCCGGAAAGGATCGCCCGGCCGCTCTTGATCGCCTGCCGCGGCACCACGCCGTGCAGGTTGTTATAATGTATCTGCTTTTCTCGGCGGCGGTTGGTATCCTGTATCGACAGCCGCATCGAATCGGTGATCTTATCCGCATACATAATTACCCGTCCGCCGACGTTTCGCGCCGCGCGCCCCGCGGTCTGCGTCAGCGAACGCGCGCTTCTCAGAAAGCCCTCCTTGTCGGCGTCCATGATCGCCACCAGCGAAACTTCGGGCAGATCGAGTCCCTCGCGCAACAGGTTTACGCCGATCAGCACGTCGAACAATCCGGCGCGCAGATCGTCGAGGATCTGCACCCGTTCGAGCGTATCGACGTCGGAATGAATGTACCGGCAGCGGATTCCCATCCGGTCGAAATATTTATAGAGCTCTTCGGCCATTCGTTTGGTCAGGGTCGTCACCAACACCCGCTCGTCCGCTTCGGCGCGGATTTCGATCTCCTCGACCAGGTCGTCGATCTGGTTCAGCGTCGGACGCACCTCCACCGGCGGATCGACCAGCCCGGTCGGGCGGATAAACTGTTCGACCACCGAACCCTCCGATTTGATCAGCTCGTAGTCGGCCGGCGTGGCGCTCACATAGATCACCTGATTTTCGAGCGATTCGAATTCGTTGAACTTCAACGGTCGGTTGTCCAACGCGGCCGGCAACCGGTAGCCGTAATCGACCAAGTTGTTTTTACGCGAACTGTCCCCGCCGAACATCCCCCGTATCTGCGGGATCGTCACGTGACTCTCGTCGATAATCAACAAAAAGTCTTTCGGGAAATAATCGATCAGGCAGAAGGGCCGACTGCCCGGCGAACGCCCGTCGAAATAGCGCGAATAGTTCTCGATCCCGGGACAATAACCCAATTCCTTAATCATCTCCAGGTCGTATTCGACGCGCTGTTTGAGCCGCCGGGCCTCGGTCGGCTTACCGATCGACTCAAAAAACTCGCATTGTTTCCCCAGATCGAGCTGGATCATCCGGATCGCCTGCTCGACGCGTTCGCGCGTCGTCACGAACAGATTGGCCGGGTAAACGATCACGCGTTCGAGCGATTCGAGCCGTTGTCCGGTCACCGGATCGATCAGGCTGATCATCTCGATCTCGTTATCGAAGAAAACCACCCGATAGCACTTCTCGCCGTAAGCGGCGAAAATATCGACCGTATCGCCGTTGACGCGGAACGTGGCCGGCCGGAAATCGTTCTCGCTGCGGGTGTAGAGCGCATCGACCAGCGCGTACAGCAGTTTGTTGCGACTGATCACATCGCCGACTTTCAGCTCAACCGACGTGGCATGGAAGTCCTCGGGATTGCCGATCCCGTATATGCACGACACGCTCGATACGACGACGATGTCGTTACGGCCGCTCAGCAGCGACGAAGTGGCGCTGAGCCGCATTTTCTCGATCCCTTCGTTGATCGACAGATCCTTTTCGATAAAAGTGTCCGTCGTCGGCAGGTAAGCCTCGGGCTGGTAATAGTCGTAATAAGAGACGAAATATTCGACCGCATTCTCCGGAAAGAAGTTTTTGAACTCGCCGTAGAGCTGCGCCGCAAGCGTTTTGTTATGGCTCATGATCAGCGTCGGCTTATTCAGCGCGGCGATCACGTTGGCCATCGTAAACGTCTTGCCCGAACCGGTAACGCCGAGCAGCGTATTGTGCCGGCAACCGTCCCGCAGCGCCGACACGAGCTGCCCGATCGCTTCGGGCTGATCCCCGGTGGGGCTGTATTCCGATACCAGTTTGAAATCCATGGTGCAAAGGTAAGAATTGATTTAAAAATCCGGTCACGTCGTACCGTTTATTCACAAAACCGGAATTAATAGCTATTTTTGCATAAAATTTAGCACTTTTCCGGATGGGTTTACTTGGGGTCTTACTGTTGGGAGTCGGATTGAGTCTCGACACGTTCGCCGTCTCGCTGTCGCTGGGATTCGCCGGGTGCACGACGCACCGGCAGCGGATGCGTTTCCTGATCGTCATCGGCATCTTCCACTTCCTGATGATCATGGCCGGCTGGTTCCTCGGCGAAAACGTGAGCCGGCTGATCGCCGACTACGACCACTGGGTAGCCTTCGGGCTGCTGGCGATCGTCGGCGGCAAGATGATCAAAGAGGGCCTTTCCGCCGAAGGAGAATCGGTCAACTGCAACGACCTGTTATCGCTACGCAATACGCTGCTGCTCGGCGTGGCGCTCAGCATCGACGCGTTGATCACCGGATTCAGCCTCGGGATGGTCAAGATCAGGTTGTTCGACGGACCGCCGCTGGGCAACACCCTGCTCGCGGCGCTGCTGATCGGCCTGTCGGCTTTCCTGATCTCGGCCGCCGGACTGAAGATCGGCAAACGCGTTTCGTCGCGGCTCGGCCCGAAAGCCGAAATCTTCGGCGGCTTGATCCTGATCGGCATCGGCGTCAAAATCCTGATCGAACACCTCAGCTAAAGCGTTCCGGCCGGCGCGCCGCATCCTACAATCCGAAAATTATCGTAACTTTGGATTCCGGAAACACCGTTTATCCCTATGATCGACAAAGCAACCATAGACCGTATTTTCGCCGCCGCCAACATCGTCGAGGTGGTCGGCGACTTTGTCACCCTCAAAAAGAAGGGGATAAACTACCAGGCGTGCTGTCCTTTCCATAACGAAAAAACGCCGTCGTTTGTTGTCTCGCCGTCGAAGGGGCTATTCAAGTGCTTCGGCTGCGGCAAGGGAGGCAATGCCGTGACCTTCGTGATGGAACACGAAAACATGACCTATCCCGAAGCGTTGAAATACGTCGCCCGCAAATACGGCATCGAGGTCGCCGAACGCGAACAGACTCCCGAAGAGGTGCGCCGCAACGACGACCGCGAGAGCATGATGGTCGTCTCGTCGTATGCCGCCGACTATTTCGTCCGGACGCTGCACGACACGCCCGAAGGACAAAGCATCGGTATCGGCTATTTCCGCGAACGCGGGTTCTCGGACGCCACGATCCGGAAATTCGGACTCGGCTACTGTCCCGACGGCGGCGACACTTTTACGCGGCAGGCGCTGGCCGACGGCTACAAAGAGGAGTTCCTGGTCGGCACCGGACTGACGATCAAACGCGAGACGGGCGGCTATTACGACCGTTTCTGCGGCCGGGTAATGTTCCCGATCCACGGGATCAGCGGACGCGTAACCGCATTCGGCGGCCGGACGATGCGCACCGACAAGAAAGTCGCGAAATACCTGAACTCGCCGGAATCGGAGATCTACCACAAAAGCGACGTCCTGTACGGAATCTATTTCGCCAAACGGGCGATCACGCAGCAGGACTGCTGCATCCTGGTCGAAGGTTACACGGACGTCATCTCGATGCACCAGTCCGGGATCGAAAACGTGGTCGCCTCGTCGGGCACCTCGCTGACGGACGGGCAAATCCGGTTGATCGGCCGCTTCACGCGCAACGTGACGGTGATCTACGACGGCGACAGCGCCGGCATCAAAGCCTCGCTGCGCGGGATCGACATGATCCTGAAAGACGGTCTGAACGTGCGGGTCGTGCTGCTGCCGGACGGGGACGACCCCGACTCGTTCGCCCGCAAGCACAACGCGACCGAACTGCGCGATTTCATCCTGTCGCACGAGGAAGATTTCATCTCGTTCAAGACCCGGTTGCTGCTGGCCGAGGCGGCGGGCGACCCGTTGCGCAAAGCGGCGCTGATTGCCGACATCGTGCAAAGCATTTCGGTGATTCCGGACGCCATCACCCGTTCGGTCTACACGCGCGAATGTTCGCGGCAAATGGAGATCGACGAACAGATCCTGCTGCGCGAGATCGCGCTGCGCCGCGTCGAACACACGGCCGGCAACGAAGCCAAAGAGTTTATCCGCAACCAGGAAATCATCCGCCGGCGCACGGAAAACCAACCGGCCGCCATAGCGCAAGTCGAAGCGGGCAGCAGCATCGAAGAACTGGAAAACGAACTGATCAAATACCTGCTCAAGTACGGCGAGCACGACTTCGAGTACGTCGAAGGAAAGGAGGTCGTCGAACTGAACGTGGCCGAAGTGATTATAAACGACCTCGACCAGAACGGCATCGTGATGAAAAACGCCGTACTGCACAAAATATACGAAGAATACAAAACGCTACGACAGAGCGGCGAAGAAATCGGCATGAACCATTTCATCAACCACCCCGATCCGGAAGTCAGCAATGCCGTGGTAAACCTGCTGACCTACGACGACAATTACATGGTCAGCAAACTGTGGAAAAAATTCGACATCGTCGTCGAAAGCGAACAGGAGCGGCTGCCGGTGGCGGTTCCGCGGGCCGTGATCCTGTACAAGTCGAAAGTGATCGACGACATCATCGCCGGGCTGCGGGCGAAACTGGCCGACCAGTCGCTGCCGGAGGAGGAACAAGCCACCCTCACCCACCAGATTTCGGTTCTGAACCAGGAACGGACGCTGATCTCGAAAAAACTTTCGCGGCTGATCGTCTGAATGATTGCCCCGCCGAACCGGGCTTCGTCCCGTTTCTCCTCGCTTCCATCCGTTTGCAAAAAATATTTGCCGCATTTTTCGTATCTTTGAATCCGGAACATTTAAAAACGGACTATGAGACGACTGACCCTCCTTTCTTTTGCATTCGCCTTGCTGCTGCCGCTCTCGGTTTTTTCCGCAAAAACGAAAAAAGCGGTATACGTTATTCTGGACGGAATTCCGGCCGACGTGATCGAACGGCTCGATCCGCCGGCCATCAAAGCCGTCGCAGCCGAAGGCGGTTACTCGCGCGCCTACTGCGGCGGAACCGTCGGCCGGTACGACCAGACGCCGACCATTTCGGCCGTCGGTTACAACTGCATCCTGACGGCCACCTGGGCCAACAAGCACGAAGTCTGGGACAATTCTCCGAAACCGGACTATAATTACTGGTCGATTTTCCGGATCGCCAAGGAACAGAAGAAAAATTTCAAAACGGGGCTTTATTCGAGCTGGACGGACAACCGTACCGTCTTGCTCGGCGAAGGGCTTCCCGAAACGGGCAATTTGAAGATCGACTACGTCGCGGACGGGCTCGACCTCGACACGAAAAATTACCCGAAAGAGAAAGACGACCTCCATATTTTCAAGATCGACGAAGCGATCTCCGAAGCCGCCGCCGAAGGAATCCGCAACGACGCCCCGGACATGAGCTGGGTTTACCTGTGGTACACGGACGACGCGGGACACTATTATGGCAACGGCGATTTCATGGACGAATACGTGATGAAAGCCGACAAGCAGGTCGAACGAATCCGGGAAGCCGTGAAATACCGCGAAGCCAACTACGACGAAGAGTGGCTGCTCATCGTGACGACCGACCACGGACGCGGCCCCGACGGATACCACCACGGCGGGCAGTCCGAACGCGAACGCACTTCGTGGATCGCCACGAACGTGCAGCCGAATGCGCACTTCGCCGCTCCGCTGCTGTCGATCGTAGACATCGCCCCGACGATCTGCCGCTACCTGGGCTTCGAAGTTCCGACGGACGTGCTGTGGGAGCAGGACGGGATGCCCTTTATCGGCAAGGCGGACATCGCCGGCATCCGGATCGACCGCAAAGGCAACGCCGTCGAACTGGGATGGACGAGCCTGAACGACAAAGCTACGGCCACCGTATACGCCGCCCGCTCCAACAACTTCAAACAAGGTTCGCCGGATCGGTGGGTCAAGGTCGGCAAAGTGAAAGCCGGCGCGGGAAGTTTCACCTACGACCTCTCCGCAAACCCGGACGGTTTTTATAAATTCGCCGTCGTAACGCCGAATAACCACCTGACCTGCTGGGCTCCGGCCAAGTAATCGTTCGGGAAACAGGCAGGGGGTTCCCTTCCCGCAAGCGAAAGCGGCCGTCCGGAGACTCCGGACGGCCGCTTTTTTATTCGGAGAAACAGGTGGGCAAAGCAGCCTCGACGGACGCACCGGAATCCATACTCGGAACCGATTGTCGATTCCCGGTCCGGCCGGAAAGGCCCCGTTCCTCCCGCAAAACAAACCGGGCCGCCCGAAAGGACGGCCCGGCCTCGTCTATGCATACAACCTATTCGGCATTCAAAATCTCCAGGATTTTGATCGCAGCGGTCGAGATCGGAGTTCCGGGACCGAAAATAGCGGCGGCTCCGGCTTTGTACAGGTCGTCGTAATCCTGGTGCGGGATCACGCCGCCGACGATCACCACGATGTCCTCGCGGCCCAGCTTCGCCAGTTCGGCGACGATCTGCGGAACGAGCGTCTTGTGGCCGGCGGCCAGCGACGATACGCCCACCACATGCACGTCGTTTTCGACGGCCTGTTTGGCGGCTTCGGCCGGGGTCTGGAACAACGGCCCCATATCGACGTCGAATCCGATGTCGGCGTAACCGGTAGCGACTACCTTCGCGCCGCGGTCGTGCCCGTCCTGACCGAGTTTAGCGATCATGATGCGGGGCTGTCGACCCTCCTTTTTGGCAAACTGCTCGGCCATTTGTTTGGCCTTCGCAAAACTTTCGTCGTTTTTCACTTCTGCTGAATATACTCCTGATATTGAACGAATAACAGCTTTGTATCGTCCTACGACCTCTTCGCAGGCATCCGAGATTTCACCGAGCGACGCGCGCACTTTGGCGGCTTCGACGGCCAGTTCGAGCAGATTCCCCTTCTTCGTGCGGACACATTCGGTAATAGCGGCCAGCGCGGCTTTCACTTTCGCTTCGTCGCGGTTGGCGCGAAGTTCGTTCAGACGCTTGATCTGGGCTTCGCGGACAGCCGTATTGTCGACGGCGAGAATGTCGATCGGATCCTCTTTTTCGAGACGGTAACGGTTGATCCCGACGATCGTATCGTTGCCCGAGTCGATGCGCGCCTGTTTGCGGGCGGCCGCCTCCTCGATACGCATTTTCGGAATACCGGTTTCGATGGCTTTGGCCATACCGCCAAGCTTTTCGACCTCCTGGATCAAATCCCAGGCCTTGTGCACGATCTCGTCGGTCAGCGATTCCACGTAATAGGAACCGGCCCACGGATCGACCGCGCGGGTAATGTTGGTCTCTTCCTGAATATAGATCTGCGTATTACGCGCGATACGCGCCGAAAAATCGGTCGGCAGCGCGATGGCTTCGTCGAGCGCGTTGGTATGCAGACTCTGGGTGTGTCCCAGCGCGGCGGCCATCGCTTCGATCGCGGTACGCGCCACGTTGTTGAACGGATCCTGTTCGGTCAGCGACCAACCGGAAGTCTGCGAGTGCGTACGCAGCGCCAGCGATTTCGGATTTTTCGGGTCGAACTGCTTGACGATCTTCGCCCACAGCAGACGGGCGGCGCGCATCTTGGCGATCTCCATAAAATGATTCATGCCGATAGCCCAGAAGAACGACAACCGCGGAGCGAACGTATCGACGCTCATGCCGGCATTAACCCCCGTTCGCAGGTACTCCAGACCGTCGGCCAGCGTATAAGCCAGCTCGATGTCGGCCGTAGCCCCAGCCTCCTGCATGTGGTAGCCGGAGATCGAGATCGAGTTGAACTTCGGCATATTCTTCGACGTGTACTCGAAAATATCGGCGATGATCTTCATCGAAAATTCGGGCGGGTAAATATAAGTATTGCGCACCATGAACTCCTTCAAGATGTCGTTCTGGATCGTACCGCTGAGCTGGTCGAGCGTGCAGCCCTGCTCCAGACCGGCCACGATGTAGAACGCCAGCACCGGCAGTACGGCGCCGTTCATCGTCATCGAGACGGACATCTTGTTCAACGGAATGCCGTCGAACAACACCTTCATATCCTCCACCGAGCAGATCGACACGCCGGCCTTGCCGACGTCGCCGACTACGCGCGGATGATCGGCGTCGTAACCGCGGTGCGTAGCGAGGTCGAACGCCACCGAAAGCCCTTTCTGGCCGGAAGCCAGGTTACGGCGATAGAACGCGTTCGATTCGGCCGCGGTCGAAAAACCGGCGTACTGACGGATCGTCCACGGACGCATCACGTACATCGTACTGTACGGACCGCGCAGGAACGGCGCGATACCGGCGGCATAATTCAGGTGCTCCATGCCTTCGAGGTCTTCGGCCGTATAGGTTCCTTTCACGGCGATGTGCTCGGGAGTTACCCAGGGCTCGTTTTCCTTGCACCCTTTCGCGCTGCAGCACTTTGCCGCGGCGCCTGCATATTTTAAATCTGAAAATTTTGCTCTCATGACAATCCCTGTTTAAATACCGAGTTCTTTAAGATAATACTGGAGGGTTTCGAGCACGTTGTTGCGGACGCTGATAAAGTTCTTGATCCCTTGTGCTTCGAGCTCCTCTTTGCAAGCGGGCGCCCCGGCAACCACGAAAATCGCCTTGTCGCCGAGCAGCTTGAACGCCTCGGGAGCCAGCGTAGCGTAGTCGTCGTCGGCCGCGCAGATCACCACGATCTCGGCCTTCGCTTCCAATGCGGCTTTCACGCCTTCTTCGACGCTCTTGAAATAGGTATTGTCCTGCACGCGGATCCCGGCGCAGGCGAAGAAATTGCACGAGAACTGCGCGCGGGCGCGGGCAAAAGCCAACGCTCCGCAGGTCAGCATGAAGGCCTTCGGCTGTTTGCCGCTGCGGTCCACCTTCAGGCGCATCTGTTCGAAAGCCATCGCGCCGCGGTACGGCTTCAACGGACGTACGCCGTCTGCCGCCTGGGACGCGCAACCGCATTTGCAGGTCGATTTCCCGGTAACGACGTCTTCGGTAATCGCCTCGTCGGCCACTTCATTGAAATTAGGGAACTGGTTGGTTCCGAGCAGCGTCTCGCGGCGGGTCGCGATATTCGAATTCTTTTTGGCGGCGGAAGCTTCGACCTGATCCTGGATAAAACCGGCTTCGAACGCGGCGATGTAACCGCCTTTCTCTTCCACCTGCCGGAACAGGTTCCACGCCTGCTCGGCGATCGAATTGGTCAGGTTTTCGATATAGTACGATCCGCCGGCGGCATCGCAAACCTGGTTGAAATGCGACTCTTCTTTCAGCAGCAACTGCACATTGCGGGCGATACGCGCCGAAAAATCGGTCGGTTTTTCGTACGGCGTGTCGAACGGCAGCACTTCGATCGAATGAACGCCCGATACGGCGGCGCTCATCGCTTCGGTCGTGCCGCGCAGCATGTTGACATACGGGTCGTAAACGGTCATGTTCCATTTCGAGGTCACCGCATGCACCTTCATCTTGCTTGCGCAGCCGCGCGAAGGATTGTACGGCGCCATGATATTGGCCCACAGCAGCCGCGCGGCGCGGAACTTAGCGATCTCCATGAAGTAGTTCGAACTGATCGCCATCGAGAAACGCAGCGCCGGAGCGACCTGATCGACGCTCAGGCCCTGCTCCATCAGTTTCACCACGTATTCGTGGCCGGCAGCCAGCGTAAAGGCCAGTTCCTGCACGATCGTGGAACCGCTGTTATGGAAAATCTCGCCGCTGACGTTGACAAAACGAATCCTCTTGTATGCGGCTCCCTTCGAGATCAGCGACGCCAGATTCTCAAAACCCTTGCACTGCCCGTTCTTGCAGGCCATCGTTCCTTTCAGCGTCAGCTTTTTGACGATCGGGTCGAGCACGAAAGAGGCTCTCACCGTTTCGGGATCGACTCCCTCCTTATCCATTTTATCGATAAAAAGGCCCGCTACTTTTTTGGTGGCGCAGCCGCTGAAAACGAGCTCGGTATTTTTTACCGAAATCCCGGACAGCAGCGTATCGAGGTCGGCTGCGGAAAACTCCTTGTCCCCGATCACGAAACCGATCGATTCGACCCCTTTGGTCAACAGGACGGTAGCCTGTGCATTGGCCTCTTTCGGACATCCGACCTCGATGGTCTGGACGATCCGCCAGTTGTTGTCTTTCCCGGTACCCCGTACGTACGGAAATTCCCCGCACTGCGAACCGAGGTACTTGATGCCGTCGAGATTCTCGGCGCGGTAGTACGGGCGGACATTGAATCCCTCGGCCGTTCTCCACACGAGTTTTTTCTCATAATCGGCCCCTTTAAGGTCTACCGCGATCACCGATTCCCACTGCTCGGTCGAAACCGGCGGAAATTCGGCGAACAGCTTCTGTTCCTTATTTGCCATAGTTTTATGATTTGATAAGATTAGTTTTCCCCGCATCTGAAAAATCAAATGCATACAAAGTTATAATTTTTTTACGAACAGACGGCAAACCGCCGGACATTTTCGCCCTTCCCCTACGAAAACAGACCGACGCGATGCGACAATACGGCTACGCGATCGCACGAAGAGTCCGGATCGACGGTCGGCAAAAAGCGGACGGATACGACGCGGTTTTGCGAAAAAAACGTATTTTTGTTCCACCGAATCCAAAATTTAAAAATCTGACCTATGAAAAAACTGCTATTCTTCTGCGGCGTCGCGGCCGTCTTATGCAGCTCTTGCGGCAAACGGATCGCCCGCGTCGAATCGGTCGACATCGTACCGCAGCCGGTATCGGTCGTCGCCTCCGACGGGGCGTTCGACCTGACGAAAAACACCAAAATCTGCCTGCTGTCGGACGACTCGACGCTGAACTACTCCGTCCGCCTGTTCAACGGCCTGCTCGACAAATCGTTCGGCAAACCGCTGCCGGTGATTAAAAGCACGCAGCCCGAAGCGGGCGCGATCAACGTGCGATTGGGCGGCCTGCAACCCGAGGAATATACGCTGAATATCCGTCCGGACGGCGTCGACATTACCGGAGGAAGCCCCGCCGGCGTATTTTATGCCTTCCAGACGCTGCGGCAGTTACTGCCGGTAGCCGTAGCGCGGGGCGAAAAAGCCGGCGTCATCGAATTGCCCGTCGCGGAGATCGCCGACAAGCCGCACTTCGCCCACCGCGGCGGAATGCTGGACGTGTGTCGTCACTTCTTTACCGCCGACGACGTGAAAACTTTCATCGACATCCTCGCTATGCACAAACTCAATCGTTTCCACTGGCACCTGACCGACGACCAGGGTTGGCGGATCGAAATCAAACAATACCCCAAACTGACCGAGGTCGGCGCGTTCCGCGACCGCTGCAACCTGCAAGCCGAAGCCGACGCACCGAAAGATTCGGTTCCCTACGGCGGTTTCTACACGCAGGACGAAATCCGCGACATCGTACAATATGCCGCAAAACGGTTCATCACGGTCATCCCCGAAATCGAAATGCCGGGCCACGCCTCCGCTGCGCTCGCCTCCTATCCTTACCTCGGCTGCAAAGGCGAAGGGTATGTCGTTCCGTCGACCTGGGGCGTAAAAGCCGACGTGTACTGTGCCGGCAACGATTCGACGTTCCGGTTTATAGAAGGCGTCCTGTCGGAAGTGGTCGAACTGTTCCCGTCGGAATACATCCATATCGGCGGAGACGAATGCCCGAAAATCAACTGGCAGCAATGCCCGGCATGCCAGCAGCGGATCAAAACCGAAAAGCTAAAAAACGAGAACGAACTGCAAAGTTATTTTATGCAGCGGGCCGAGAAATTCCTCGCAGGCAAAGGCCGCAAGATCGTCGGCTGGGATGAGATTCTCGAAGGCGGCATCTCGGAAACGGCGACCGTCATGTCATGGCGCGGTTCCGCGGGCGGTATCGAAGCGGCTAAAAAGGGAAACCACGTCATCATGGCCCCGAACTCGCACTGCTATCTGGATTACTACCAGACCGACAAGACCGAAACCGAACCGAAATCGATCGGCGGACATCTTCCGATCGAGAAAGTGTACTCGCTCGACCCGTACGAAGGGCTGAACGCCGACGAACAGCAGTACATCCTGGGCGTACAGGGCAACCTGTGGACCGAATTCATCAGCGAATTCGACCATGCCGAATACATGTTGCTGCCGCGCCTGGCGGCGCTGGCCGAAGTGGGCTGGTCGTACGACAATAAGGATTTCGACAGTTTCAAGAAACGCGAAACTTCGCTGGCCAGGCTGTACGACGCTTACGGGTACAAGTATGCCAAACACATGTTCCCCGCCGACAGTACGGCCACGGACACGACAAAATAAAAAACCGGTAACGGCCGCCTTACAATCCGATACCGAACTTGAACAAAAAAGCGATGCGGGAATCCGCATCGCTTTTTTTACCGCCTTCCGAAAACGCAATTCGTCATCCACCGACAAAACAGAGAACCGGCGGATTGGGTTCTATCTCCGAAAGCTGAAACGGGGATAAAAGATCGACCGTTAAATGCAGGAACAACCGTATGAATCACAAAAAGGCGATTGTCCCGAGGCACAACAAGCCATACAACTTCCGCCGTCAGCATAAGTCGTGGTGCATTGTCCTCTCGGGCAACCGGAGCTTCCATTTTCGGTTAACGCTCCAACGTTTTGCATGAATAAATCGCCGACCGCATTTTTGTACCGAGCGGTAAATACGGTTACTGCCGCAACGGCGGTAACGAAACCCGATCAGCAAAAACGAACAGATTTTTTCTTTTCATTATTCCTTCATTCTCATCATTACAACTATCGGATTATCGTCCGATGTTATCTCGCCCAAACCTTCTACGAAAATCTTGTCAGAACCGTTCCTGGGAAAATCGATCATGCTGCTCGGGATAATCACATCGACCAAGTAGTTTTTATAATAAACCTGATGAACACAACTCGGGAAACTCGAATTGAGATAAATATAGGCCGGGAAATCCGTCAGGTCGTTTTTGATTCTTTTCGCATGATAGGTCTTATCTTTATACCTGATATAATAGCGGACGTCCTCTTTCTGAAAAAATCGTTCCTCTGCACCTTCTTTAAAATAATACGAAAAGGACATTATATCGGAATTATTGATATTTAAAACGGGGAACATGGCTACACGATTCGCACTCTTATATATAATATGCGATTTCAAGCATTACAATAGAAAAAAATCGTGAAAACAGAAAAAATAACAGGCCGTATTCCTAACGGTTGAAAACATCCGACAAACAATTTGCAGTTAATTAGAAGTCAGGTGCACGTGTCGACTATTCGGCAACACGACTCAAAATAAATCGTACACCCGCAAATCCCGTATCGGAATCGCGTCAATTTCGGCAGCCAAAGCCGCGCTGAAAAAGGCCGGAAAGCCCCTATTCCTTTTGTTTCCCGGCGTCGATCAGATCGATAAACTGCGCCGCCACGTTCCGGATATCGTACTGCGACAGGTCGATTCCCCGCACCTGCGCGCGATAATCGCCGCGAAGCGCCGCGCGGAACCCGTCCGGATCGAACGTGCGGTCGTTGAACGACAGGATCGGCCGGCCGGTCATCGCATAGTCGATCAGCTTGCTCGGCGTAGCGTTCGACGTAGTATTGTCGAAATTGATCAGAAAATCGGCCGCGCCGAGCCGTTCGATCAGCCGTTCGCGCGGCAACGCTTCGCGCAGCACGATCCGGCCGCGCACCCGCTGTTGCGCCTGCCGGATCATTTCGGCGAAACAAGGGTCCAGGCAATTGATATACAGATCGAAGCGAAAATCCGCATCCAGCGTCTCCAGAAAATCGAAAAAGAAGCGCGGGTCGCGGATCCGCTCGTAGAAACGGCCTGCGTAGGCGAACGTCGGCTGCGGATTCGGCTCGTAAGGCCGGCGTTTCACGGCGTTCAGATCGAATCCCTGCGGAATGATTCTTATCCGTTCCCGGCTCTTATAAGGCGTGTAACAGCCCAACGCCTTTTCGACCGGAATCGTAAAATAATCGAACCGGCGCCCCCAACATTTCAAGATCAGGTAATAGGCAGGAAACACGTTCGGCGCCACATCGCCGCGGAACGGCGGATCGCTGAATTCGGCGATCGTCACGGCATGCCTCAGGTTCGGATTCCGCCGCATCGCCCGGGATACGGCCCGGTGGATCGCGGCCGGATACGAAATCGACAGCACGGCGTCGAACGGCTCGTCCAACGCGACCAACTGCCGGAAAATCCCCGGATTGTATTTGGCGAAAAACTCGTGGCAGTAAAAATAGAGAATCCAGCGCTGTGCGAATTTCGGGATAAATCGGCGGATGCTCTTATTTCTGCGGGCGACCGCCGACCCGCCCCGTCCCTCTACCGTACCGTCGGCAAAAATCACCCGCAACCCGTCCGCCTGCAACGGATCGTCGCGAAAAACCTGCCGGTTCGGAATCAGCAACGTTACCCGGTGTCCTTCGCGCGCCAGCTCGCGCGCCAGCTCGGTCGTGCGGAACGCCCGAGGCGAAAGCTCCGGATAACACGCATCCGAAACCATCAGTATTTTTTTCGAATCGCTCATAACCAAAGATTTTGAAACGCCGGGAGCCGTTCAGTCCCGAAACTCCCGCGGCAGAACGCCTACTTACCGGTCAACAGACCGCAGGTAATATTCCACCGCATCCGAAGCAGGTACCACCCTTTCAGCGGCTGCAGGCGGCACAGGTAGCCGAATGCGAATACGCAGGCCCCGCCCCATTTGACCGCCTCGGCCAACAGACGTTTCGGGAACGAAACGCCCCCTTCGGAGCGGGTGCGCACCCGCTCGCTGACGCCGATCATCCGGGTCAACCGTTCGAAATAAGCCCGCGTCAGCTTCGACGCCGGCGTAATATGGTATATTTCAGCGCCCGGAACGTAGTAATAACGGATGCCTTGCGCCCGTACGCGCATAAAGAAGTCTTTCTCCTCGCCCCCCATCGGGTTAGCTCCCGAACGTCCGAGCGCCGTGTTGAAATTACCGAACCGATCGAACAGCCGGCGGCGGAAACCGGAATTGCCGACGCCCGGGTACCGTTTCCCGCGAAACGGCACCATGCGGTCGCCCAAATCGAACGCCCCGGTGATCATTTTCTCGATATAGTAGGAGTACCACGCCGGCAACGGCGCTTCGTAAACCGGAACAACCGCCCCCCCGGCAGCATCCAAACCCGGATTGTTTTCAAAAAAACAAAAATAGCTTTTAGCAAACTCAGGATTTGCCTCTTCGTCGTCGTCGATGAATACGATGTACTGCCCGACCGACGAAGCGATGCCGCAGTTGCGCGCATAGGAAATTCCCTGCGACGTCTCGGTCACCATCCGCACCTGCAACTGCGGATGGCTGCCGGCAAAACCGGCGACCACCTCGGGCGTATTGTCCGACGAATTGTTGTTGACGACCAGTATTTCGAACAGGCCGGGCGACAGCGTCTGACGCGCAAGACTCTCCAGCGTCCGGAGCAGGTACGGAGCCCGGTTGTACGTTGCGACTACGATCGACAGTTTTTTCATAGATGTCCTCGCGGAAAATTTTTGCGGTTCCGTCCCTTTTTCAGTAATCTACAACCCGGCGATGTAATCGTTCATGGCTTTTTCCTGCGCTTCGATGCTTTGCAGCAGCTTGAACTGCGCCTTCGAACGCTGCCAGTTGTGTTCCGGATGTTTGATCTTGTAGTAATTGTCGCCGTCGAGGTAATCCGCCAAGAATCGTACCGTCTGCATGTAGGTCAGCAATTGCGCTCCGTAGGGCAGGTTCTCGCGCTCGACGGGCGTCAGAAACGATGCAGTGCTCTCGACATACCCTTTGGCGAAGGCGCGGAAAATATCCATATCGACATCCACTTTGTCCAGATCGGGATCGTCCTCGGCTCCGGTATTGGCCGCCGTGCGGATGAAATCGCCGAAATCGGACAGCACGAACCCCGGCATCGTCGTGTCCAGGTCGATCACGCACAACGGGCGATCCTGCTCGTCGAACAGGATGTTGTTGACCTTCGTATCGCAATGCGTGACGCGTTTGGGCAGCTCTCCGGCGCGGAAAAGCCGTTGCGCGAGGCACATCCTGTCGGCGCGGGCCAGCAGTTCGTCGACCATCCACCGCACACCTGCCAGGCGTCCCTGCGGATCGCGGGCCGCCACTTCGCGGAAACCTTCGAGCCGGAACTCGATGTTGTGGAAATTCGGGATCGTCTCCCCGAGCGCCCCCTCGCCGATATCGGCGAGCATCGACTGGAACTCGCCGAACGCCTGCCCGGTCAGGTAAGCCAACGGGCCGGTGATGCTCTCATGCGTAACGGAACCGGCGATAAAAACCATCATCCGCCAGTAGTTTTCCCCGTCGAAATAATAGAGTTTGCCGTCTTTGGTCGGCACGACGCGCAACACCCGGCGTTCCACATCTTCGCGGCCCGCTTCGGTCAACTTGCGGCGAATGTGCGAAGTAACCCGCTCGATGTTACGCTGCAACAGGTCAACGTCCTGGAAAACACGGTGATTAATCCGTTGCAGCACATAATCCGGCACATCGCCCGCCGTCGAAACACGGTAGGTATCGTTGATCCATCCGCTGCCTACCGGAGCGATCTTTACGACCTCGCCGGCAATATCAAATAACGTTACGATCCGATCTATCTTTTCCATAATCTGCTTATTTCATTCGCCGACGCCGCTATTTGACGGCATGCGAAAATCCGTTGATTCGGTTCCAGGCTCCGCGTGTAAAATCGGGCACTTTTACAGGCATCCCGCGATGTTTTACCGACGTTTCGGTCAGTTCGACCAGCGACGACCATTCGGCGGCATCGTACACGTCCTGATCCAGCGGCAGCCCGTTGTGCAGGCAGTAAATCAACCGGTAATCCATGATAAAGTCCATGCCGCCGTGCCCGCCGACCTGACGCGCCTTCTCGCCGATCTCTTTGGAAATGGGGTGCTCGTACTCGGCCATCAACTGATCGAACTCCGGCTTCGCCAGGAACGAATGCGCATTCGGTTCGAGAGCGATTCCCTCGACAGGATATTTCTGCGCGAAACCTTTCGTACCGCTGATCTTATGCAGGCGGTCATAGGGACGCGGGCTGGTCACATCGTGCTGGATCAGGATCGTTTTGCCTTTGGCCGTACGGATCAGCGTGGTGTTCATATCGCCCAGTTTGTAATCGGTTTCGGCATACTCGGAATCCTTCCCGAATTTCCCGGCAGCGGCCAGCGAAAGTCCCTTTTGGTCGGTAGATACCGAAACCAGGTAGTCCATCTTGTCGCCGCGGTGAATATTCAGGATTTGACAGACCGGCCCGAGACCGTGCGTCGGATACGGGTTGCCGGTATGGTCGGTATTGTATTTCAACCGCCACATATCGTAATATCCGGTTTTGTCGTCGAGGTTCAGCGAGCGCAGGTCGTGGATATAAGCTCCCTCTACGTGCATCACCTCGCCGAAAAGCCCTTGTTGCGCCATATTCAGCGTAGCCATCTCGAAAAAGTCGTAGCAGCAGTTTTCCAGCATCATGCAGTGGCGGCGCGTTTGCTCGGCCGTATTGACCAACTGCCAGCACTCGTCGATCGACATCGCGGCCGGAACTTCCAGCGCCACGTGTTTCCCGTGTCGCATCGCGTAGACGGCGATCGGAGTGTGTAGCAGCCACGGCGTGCAGTTATAGATCAGATCGACGTCCTCCCGTTCGCAGACCTTTTTCCAATCCTCCGCGCCGGTATATCCGGCGGCGGCGGGCAGCCCGGCGTTTTTCAGCGTCCCCTGAGCATTCTCCACCAATTCCGGACGCACGTCGCACAGCGCTACGATCCGCACCCCGTCCAGGTGGGTATAACGTTCCACGGCCATCGAGCCGCGCATCCCGAGTCCGATAAAAGCCACCCGAACCACCGGAATCGGATCGCAGCGCAATTGCAGCACGTCGGTCTGCCCTTTCGCGCGGGCCGGCTCGGGGAATTCGATCATTCCGTTGCGCACTTTCGGAGACTTGCCTGTCGCCGTCTCCGGGATCGCAGCCGCGAACAGCATCGCGAAGGCGACCAGTAAAACACTTATCCGTGATTTCATAACATTTCGGAATATTACTTCAATAAGAAGACAAATATAATAAAAAGCCCCGAACTTCCAGCGATCCGCGCCGACATTATGCGGCATACGGCGAAACGGGCGCCGCAGACTGAGCGCCCGCGAAAACAAAGCGGGGGACGCCCCAAAGGCATCCCCCGCAAAAATACACCGTTGTTATAAAACTATTTCACGGTGTTCATGTATTCGATCAGCTCGAGCACTTTGTTCGAGTAACCCCATTCGTTATCATACCACGAAACGACTTTCACGAAACGCGGAGAGAGCTGGATACCGGCTTTCGCGTCGAAAATCGAAGTACGCGCGTCGCCCAGGAAGTCCGAGGAAACCACGGCGTCTTCGGTGTAACCGAGGATGCCTTTCAGTTCGCCGTCGGCAGCTTCTTTCATGGCTTTGCAGATTTCGTCGTAAGTGGTATCCTTAGCCAGCGTACAGGTCAGGTCTACGACCGATACGTCCAGGGTCGGTACGCGCAGCGACATACCGGTCAGTTTGCCGTTCAGCGCAGGAATCACTTTACCTACGGCCTTAGCGGCGCCGGTCGACGACGGGATGATGTTGCCCGAAGCGGCGCGGCCGCCTCTCCAGTCTTTCATCGAAGGACCGTCTACGGTCTTCTGGGTAGCGGTGGTCGAGTGAACGGTGGTCATCAAACCTTCTACCATACCGAATTTATCGTTCAGCACTTTGGCGATCGGAGCCAGACAGTTCGTGGTGCAGGATGCGTTCGAAACGATCGTCTGACCGGCGTAAGTTTTGTTGTTCACGCCCATTACGAACATCGGGGTATCGTCTTTCGACGGAGCCGACATAACGACGCGTTTCGCGCCCGCTTTGATATGAGCTTCGGCTTTTTCCTTGGTCAGGAACAGGCCGGTCGATTCAACGACATATTCGGCGCCCACTTCGTTCCATTTCAGGTTTGCGGGATCTTTTTCAGCAGTTACGCGGATCGAGTGGCCGTTGACAACCAGTGCGTTTTCCTTCACTTCGATCGTGCCTTTAAACTGACCGTGCATCGTGTCGTAACGAAGCATGTAAGCCATGTAATCCACCGAAATCAGGTCGTTGATTCCGACGATTTCCAAATTGTCTTTGGCCATTGCGGCACGGAACACCAGGCGTCCGATACGGCCGAAACCGTTGATACCAATTTTAATCTTTGACATAATTCTACTTATTTTGAAAGGTTAATCAATTGCCGAAAAATACCTTATAATACACCGTTGCAAAAGTATATAAAAAACAGGGAGCCTGCAAAATTATTTTAAATTTTTTTAGTAAACCGCCTCTCCCGCGGAACGTCCGTTCGGTACGGCCCGCCCCGCTACATTTCCACCTCCCGGGCGCGCTTGGCCATCGCCGAAGCGAACACGAAATCGTTCAGCTCGCGGTTATCGGCATGCAGAATATCGTGCTTGGTGCCTTCCCACCATTTCTGCCCCTGATGGATAAAAATAATGTGTTCGCCGATCTCCATCACCGAGTTCATGTCGTGCGTGTTGATGATCGTCGTGATGTTGTATTCCTGGGTGATCTCCTGGATCAGGTTGTCGATCAGCACCGACGTCATCGGATCGAGCCCCGAGTTCGGCTCGTCGCAGAACAGGTACTTCGGATTCAGCACGATGGCGCGGGCGATCGCCACGCGCTTGATCATCCCGCCGCTGATTTCGGCCGGGTACAGATGGTTCACGTCGCCGAGGTTGACCCGTTTCAGGCAAAAATTCACCCGGTCGCGCTTCTCGCTCATGCTCATCGTCGTGAACAGGTCGAGCGGCAGCCGCACGTTCTCCTCGACGTTCGACGAGTCGAGCAGCGCGCCTCCCTGGAAAATCATGCCGACCTCCTCGCGGATCGCCTTGCGCTCCTTGAACGGCAGCCGGTTAAAACAAACGTCGTTATAGTAGATATTGCCGCTGTCGATCTTATGCAGCCCGACAAGCGACTTGAGCAGTACGGTCTTTCCGGAACCGCTTTGTCCGATAATCAGGTTGGTGATTCCGGGAGCGAAGTCGGCGGAAATGTCGTTCAGCACCACGCGTCCGTCGAAAGACTTTACGATATGTTCGGCTCGAATCATGCTATGTCAAAAGTAACTGTGTAAGAATCAGGTTAAATATCAGAATCACAATACTGCTGACCACGACGGCCTGCGTACTGGCCCGCCCGACTTCGAGCGAGTTGCCGTTGGCAAAATAGCCGTAAAAACCCGAAATGGACGTGATGATGAACGCGAATACGGACGACTTGATCAGCGAATAAGTGATGTAGAAAGGTTTGAACTGGTACTGCACGCCGACGATGTAGGAATCGGGATTCACCGCCCCGGTCAGTATGCTCACGACGTATCCGCCGGCCACGCCGATAATCATGCTCAGGATCGTCAGGAACGGGAAAAAGAATACGGTGCCGATGATCTTCGGCAGAATCAGGTAGCTCGCCGAATTGACGCCCATGATCTCCAGCGCGTCGATCTGCTCGGTAATCCGCATCGTACCGATTTCGGAAGCGATGTTCGACCCGACCTTTCCGGCCAGGATCAGCGCCACGACCGTCGAACTGAACTCCAGCAGCATCGACTCCCGCGCGGCATATCCGATCAGGTATTTCGGAATGAACGGCGACTCGAGGTTCAACGCCATCTGGATCGTAATCACGGCCCCCATGAAAACGGAGATGATCGCCACGATCCCGATCGAATTCAGCCCCAAATCCTGGATTTCGGCCAGTATCCGCTTCCGGTAGATGGCCATCTTCTCGGGCTTCGAGAAAACCTTCCCCATCAGCACGAAATAACGGCCTATCTGTTCAAACAGTTTTTTCATAATCAACATCCAAAATATCCGGCGACGGGTAACTTCCGCGACGGTTTCCACCGGCAAAATCGTCGCGGCGAACAGCCCGGAAGCCTAATTCGCCTCCTCCTTCACCTCCTCGTAATCGACATAATCGCCGACGTTCCGGTTCACTTTTTTCTGCGCGGAAGCGGTCTGCCGCACGGTCACGTCGCCTTCCGGCTTCGGACGGCTGCTGCGGCCGAAACCCGTCCCCCACATATAGGTACGCGAAAACCCGCCGCCACCTTCGGCGAACTCCCGCTGTTTCTTGCGGATCCAATAATTCAAAAACAACCGGCCGAGCAATCCGAACAGGTAAAACCCGACAATGATAAAAAACAATACCGTCAGCATAGCTTCGTCAACCTAAAAATTCTCCGGAGCAAAAACCCTGCAAAGAATGTCCCCGGAATTTACAAAAGTAACATTTTAATTCCGGATTGCATAAAATTGCCCTCTTTTTGACACAATACGAAGTTGAAGGCACATTTATTGCAGATTACGCGGAGGTTTCGTATATTTGCATGACAGATCGAAAAAACCGGGACGCCAAGGCGCGCCTTGGTTTGTTTGTTTTCTATTGTGTGATTAAGAACCGTAAAAAAATGATGGAATTGTCTGAATTAACCGCCATATCGCCCGTCGACGGCCGTTACCGCAGCAAATGCGAAGTGCTGGCCGACTACTTCTCGGAGTTCGCGCTGATCCGCTACCGGGTGATGGTCGAAGTGGAATATTTTATCGCCCTGTGCGAATTGCCGCTGCCGCAACTCGCCGACGTGGACGCGTCGGCGTTCGAAGGGCTGCGCGACCTGTACCGCGACTTTTCGGAAGCGGACGCGCTACGCGTCAAAGAGATCGAGAAGACGACCAACCACGACGTGAAAGCCGTCGAATACCTCGTAAAAGAGAAAATGGAGCAGCTCGGTATCGGCGCGCACAAGGAGTTCGTGCACTTCGGGCTCACGTCGCAGGACATCAACAACACGGCGATTCCGTCGACACTGCGCGACGCGACCAACGACGTCTACTATCCGCTGATCGAACAACTGGTGGCCAAGCTCACGGCATTGTCGAAGGAGTGGGAAGAGATCCCGTTGCTGGCGCATACGCACGGGCAGCCCGCCTCGCCTACGAAACTCGGCAAGGAGATTTGCGTATTCGTCGAACGGCTGAACAAGCAAATCGCGCTGTCGCGCGCGATTCCGTCGCCGGCCAAGTTCGGCGGAGCCACCGGGAATTTCAACGCGCACGTAGCCGCTTACCCGGGCATCGACTGGATCGAATTCGCGAACCGTTTCGTCAACGACATCCTGCACCTGGAACGTTCGCAGGTCACCACGCAGATCGAGCACTACGACAACATCGCCGCGATCCTCGACAACTTCAAGCGGATCAATACGATCCTGATCGACCTGTGCCGCGATATGTGGACGTACATTTCGATGGAATACTTCAAACAGAAGATCAAAGCGGGCGAAGTCGGCTCGTCGGCGATGCCGCACAAGGTAAACCCGATCGACTTCGAGAACGCCGAAGGCAACCTCGGCGTGGCGAACGCCGTATTCGAACACCTGTCGTCGAAACTGCCGATCTCGCGGATGCAGCGCGACCTGACCGACTCGACCGTACTGCGGAACATCGGCGTGCCGATGGCCCATACGGTCATCGCCTTCAAGTCGATCCTCAAAGGGATGGACAAGCTGATCATCAACCTCGACGCGATCAACGAAGACCTCGAACACAACTGGGCGGTCGTCGCCGAAGGCATCCAGACGATTCTGCGCCGCGAAGCCTATCCGAACCCGTACGAGGCGCTGAAAGCGCTGACCCGCACCAACAAGCCGATCACCGAAGCCGATATCAAAGCATTTATCGAAGGGTTGGACGTGCCGGCAGGAGTCAAGGAAGAGCTCCGCAGGCTTTCGCCGCAGACCTATACCGGCGTGTGCAAATACTAAAACCGTTTTTACGCGACGCAATGTCTCACTCAATAAAATATCGAATACGATGAAAAAGTACAAATGCCAAGTATGCGGGTACATTTACGACCCGGAAGTGGGCGATCCCGACAACGGAATCGAACCCGGAACCGCTTTTGAAGACCTGCCCGACGATTGGGTATGCCCGTTGTGCCAGGAAGGGAAAGAAGTTTTCGAGGCCCTGTAATCCGCCGCATGGAATTTCAGGCGGGACACGCTCTCCGGAGCGCGTCCCGCTTTCGTTTTCCGGCAACCGCCGGAATCCGCCGCAACGCGTCGTACCGCAGCCCCTTCCTCTTCGGGGAACGGTTTTTACAAAAAATGGTTATTTTTGCGGGATAAAAATCCGACCATGAAAATCCATCGCCGCAACTCCCGCACTTTCCTGCTGATCATTCTCGGCATGCTGTCGGCGTTCGGCCCGTTCGTTACGGATTTTTACCTGCCGGGACTCCCGTCGATCGGCGACTACTTCGACGTGCCCGCATCGATGGTGCAACTGAGCCTGACGTCAAGTATGCTCGGCCTCGCCGGCGGCCAATTGCTGGTCGGCCCGATCAGCGACAAGTACGGCCGCAAACGGCCGATCCTCATCACGCTCGGCCTGTTCGTCGCGGCGACCGTCGCCTGCCTGTTCGCCTGGGACATCTATTCGTTCGTCCTGTTCCGACTGTTCCAGGGAATCGCCGGAGCGGGCGGGATCGTACTGTCGAAATCGGTCGCGGCCGATCTGTACGAAGGCAAGGAACTGCGCCGCTTTTTCTCGATGCTGATGGTCGTCAACGGACTGAGCCCGATCCTCGCGCCCGTATTCGGCGGATTCCTGCTGAACTTTACCGACTGGCACGGCATTTTCGTGACGCTGCTCGTAATCGGCATCCTGCTTTTCGCCGTCAACCTGCGGATTAGCGAATCGCTGCTGAAACACCGACGGATACAAGGCAGCGTCTGGGGCACGTTCCGAGCTTTCGTTCCGATCCTCAGACACCGCCGGTTCATGTATTACGTGCTGACGCAGGCTTTCGGGATGGGCGTATTTTTCACCTACATCGCCTCGTCGCCGTTTATCCTGCAACAGCATTACGGCCTCAGCCCGATCGGATACAGCGTCTGCTTCGCTACCAACGCAGCGGGCATCATCGTCGGCAGCTGGCTGGCCGGCCGGTTCCGCAGGGGAAGCAACGCGCTGTCGGCAGGCCTGTGGGGCCTGGTCGGTTCCGGCGTCCTGTGCGCGACGACCCTGCTGTGCGGACTTCCGTTCGGATTCCTGGAGTCCACGCTTTTCCTGCTGATGGTCGCCATCGGCATGATCCTGCCGACCTCGACGGCCCTCGCGCTCGACATCGAACGCGAACACTCCGGCAGCGCTTCGGCCGTGATCGGGTTTTTCCAATTCCTCTCCGGCGCGATCGTTTCGCCGCTGACCGGTCTGGGCGATATCCTGTTGCTGACCGGTCTGCTGACCGTATGCTGTAGCGTCGTTTCGCTCTGTTTCGGAGCGCTGGCTTGCCGCCCCTCCCGAAACTGAACATCCCTTTACGCCCCTTCCCGGAAAATCCGTTTTGAGAAACGGTACAAAAAGCGTATTTTAGCACACGAATCAATCTTTTCAGCAATGAAAAACTTTTCGGCGATCCGTTCATACGGACTTTTAGGCATATTGCTGCTGCTCGGAACGGGCGCAGCACAAGGACAATCCTTCGGCGCAGACAAACTCAAATGCGAGCAGGAGACCGACCCGATCGGCATCGAAACCCAAACGCCGCGTTTCAGCTGGCAGTTGTACGCCCCGACACGGGGCGCCGTACAGACCGCTTACCAGATCATCGTTTCGGACACGCCGGAAGCGGTCGAACGCGGCACGGGCAACGTGTGGGACAGCAAAAAAATCGCTTCGTCGCAATCGCTACTCGTCCCTTACGCAGGCGAACCGCTTGAAGCGGCAAAAAAATACTACTGGAGCGTCCGCGTATGGGACGGCACGAAAAAAGCGTCCCCGTGGGCGCGCACCGCATCTTTCGCAATGGGACTGCTATCGCAGGCCGACTGGTCGGGAGCACGGTGGATCGCATTCGAACCCGACATCGACAGCCTGACGGTGACCGACGGATTGGGACGCCACCTGCCGGTGATCGGCCGCTACAAACTGCCGCAAATGCGGCGCGAATTTCCGGTGAACAAGCCGGTGCGCCGCGCGACGGCCTACGTTTGCGGGCTCGGTCAGTTCGAACTGTTCCTCAACGGCGCCAAGACCGGAGATCATTTTCTGGACCCGGCCTGGACGAAATTCGATAAAGAAGCGCAGTACGTGTCGTTCGACGTGACCGACCGACTGAAACAGGGGAAAAACGCCGTAGGCGTGATGCTCGGCAACGGTTTTTTCAATATCCCGAACGAACGCTACACGAAATTCGTCGGATCGTACGGCGCTCCGAAAATGCTTCTGAAGATGGAAATCGAGTACGAAGACGGCACGTCGGACACGATCGTATCGGACGCGTCGTGGAAAACCACGCAAAGCCCGATCACTTTTTCGAGCATCTACGGCGGCGAGGATTTCGATGCGAACCTCGTGCAGCAAGGTTGGAAAGAGGCCGGGTTCGACGACAGCGGATGGCAGGATGCGGTTCTCACGAAATTCGACAGCCCGCTGCGCTCGCAGCGTACCACGCCGCTGAAAATCCGCCAGGCATTGCCGACCGTGCGCAAATATGAAAACAGCCGGGGCAATTACCTGTACGACCTCGGGCAGAATGCGTCGGGCATCGTCCGTTTGACGGTCAAAGCCAACGGCAAACATACGGTACGGATGTTCCCTTCCGAATTACAAGGCGGCGACAGCACCGCGAACCAACGTTCGTCGGGAGGCCCTTATATACTCAGCTACACGACGCTCGGTACCGGCGAGCCGGAAACCTGGCAGCCGCAGTTCACCTACTACGGTTTCCGCTACGTAGAAGTCGAAGGAGCCGTTCCGGCCGGCGAGCCGAACCCGGACGGACTGCCCGAAATCGTCGAATTGACCGGTCTGCATACGACCAACTCCGCCGCGCCGGTCGGCGCGTTCGCCTGCTCGAACCCGTTGTTTAACCGGATTTACGAGTTGATCGATTGGGCGATCCGCAGCAATTTTTCGAGCGTGTTCACCGACTGCCCGCACCGAGAGAAACTGGGATGGCTCGAACAGTCTCACCTGATCGGACCGTCGGTGCAGTTCGGCTACGACATCTCGCGGGCATTCCCGAAGATCGTCGGCGACATGGCGACGGCGCAGCACGCGGACGGCATGATCCCGACCATCGCCCCGCAATACACGGTCTTCTCGGAAGGTTTCCTGGACACTCCGGAATGGGGAAGCGCCTACATCCTGATCCCGTGGTACCTTTACCAATGGTACGGCGATACCCGCCCGCTGGAAGAGAATTACGACAAAATGGCTCGATACGTAGACTACCTGTCGTCGAAAGCCGACGGTCATATCGTCGCCTACGGCCTCGGCGACTGGTGCGATATCGGCCCCGGCGAACCGGCGCACTCGCAACTCACGTCGAACGGAGTCAGCGCGACGGCCATCTACTACTACGACATCTGCACCATGAAACGGGTCGCCGAACTGTTCGGCAAAACGGAGGACGCCGCTCGTTACGACGCGCTGGCCGCACAGGTCAAGCAGGCGTTCAACGACAAATATTTCGATAAAAATACGAAAAAATACGACCGAAACAGCCAGGCGGCCAACGCCATGGCGCTCTACATGGGACTGGTCGAACCCGAAAACAAACCGGTCGTACTGCAAAACCTGATTGACGACATCCGCAGCCGCGGCAACGCGCTGACGGCCGGTGACGTCGGCTACCGCTACGTCGTGCAGGCCCTGCTCGACAACGGGGCGTCGGACGTGCTGTTCGACATGAACAGCCGCTACGACGTGCCGGGATACGGCTACCAACTGGCCTGCGGCGAAACGGCGCTGGCCGAATCGTGGATGAGCAAGGACTACCTGTCGCACAACCACTGTATGCTCGGCCACCTCTATTCGTGGCTGTTCAACGGACTGGGAGGACTGTCGCAGGCTCCGGGATCGGTCGGCTATAAAGAGGTTGTGATCGACCCGCAGGTCGTCGGCGACATCCGCAGCGCCCGCGTCGCGTTCGAATCGCCGTACGGACTGATCCGCAGCGAATGGAACGATACGCCGCAGACGTTCCGGCAGACGGTCGAAATCCCGGGCAACGCCTCGGCGCTCGTCTACTTGCCTACGGCCGATCCGGAAGCCATTTCCGAAAACGGGCAGCCGCTGGACAAGATCGAAGGCATTACCGTCGAACGGAAGGGCGACCGCACCGTATTGCACGTCGGATCGGGCGTCTACAACTTCTCGGTACGGAAATAACCGCCGACCGATGAAAACGATCCCGGCCCTACTGACGGCAGGAATCCTGCTGCTGGCATACGACGGCATCCGGGCCGGAACGCCGGACGGAACTTGCGGCGCAACGGGGATTTCGCCGCAGGTCTCGGCTTTCGGCGATCCGCTGGTAGCGACGGACGCCCTCGGGCGCGAGTTGCCGAACTACGCACAGACCGGCGGAGAAAAGCCGAACCGCTACGTCGGTCTGTTCTACTGGCTGTGGCACGGGCCGTTGCGCAACGACACGCCGGACTACGACATTTCGAAAACGCTGCGAAAAGAGCCGGATCGCACGCAATGGCCGCACCTGGCTTACTATTGGGGGGAACCCGAGCTCGGATATTACCGCTCATCGGACGCGTACGTCATGCAGAAACACCTGAGCTTGTTCTGCCTCGTGGGCATCGACTTCCTGTTTCTCGACTTCACGAACCTGGTAATGGACAAGGACGAACTGCGCCTGCTGTTACGGCTGACGGGCAATATGAGGCGCAACGGATACGATCCGCCCCGACTCGTGCCTTTTTTCAACACGAATCCCGTCCCGAAACTGGAGGAGTTTTACACGGAATTTTACCGCGACACCGCTTACCGGGACGCATGGTTCGTACTCGACGGGAAACCGCTGGTGCTGTCGCCCGTACAGCATCCCTCCGATCGGAAAATCAACGACGCCTTTACATGGCGTCGGATGTGGGCCGGCAAGGACGCCGACGGGTTTTGGCACTATTTCGACGACTATCCGCAGACGCCCGCCCTGCGCCCCGACGGGGTGGCCGAACAGATCGCCGTGGCCGCCGGCAAGGGAGCCCCGTTATGGGACTACCCGGCCTACGGTTCGAAAAGTTCCACGCGGGACAGCACGCCCGCATACGACCGCTACTGGAACAGCCCACGCTCCGGCGAAGGCCTGTTTTTCGAAGAGCAGTGGAAAGGGGCCGAACGTTTCCGTCCGCTGATCGTCTGCGTTACCGGATGGAACGAATGGAAAGCCGAGGCATGGCCGGCCACCGCCGAACTCGTGGCGGGCGGCATCACTTTCCAGAACCGGAAACTGGCCGAGGGCGAGACCTACTTCGTCGATGAATTCAACGAGGAGTTCAACCGCGACCTGGAGCCGCAGGCCGGAAAAAATTCGGACAACTATTTCTACCAACTGGCCGCCCACGTCCGCCGTTACAAAGGGATGAAACCGCCTCCGGAAGCCTCGCCCCGCAAGACGATCGCGATCGACGGCCGCTTCGACGAGTGGGCCGACGTGCAGCCCCGCTTCGAGGATTTCGTCGGGGAGCTTCAAATGCGGGACAACGACGGCGCGCCGCAGGGCATCCGCTACGTCAACCGTACCGCCCGCAACGACATCGCCGAATCGCGTGTGGCCTGCGACGACAAATTCATCTATTTTTATGTCAAAACCGTCGAACCGATGACCTGCTGGCGGGAGCCGAACTGGATGCTGCTTTTCATCGACGGCGACCGGGACAAAAAAACCGGCTGGGAAGGATACGATTTCGCCGTCAACCTGGAGATCCGGTCGCCGGAAAAAACCATGCTGAAACGGCGCGACGGCGACCGCTGGACGACCGTTGCGCCCTGCCGGTACCGGCAGCGAGGGAACGAGATGGAGATCGCCGTCCCGAAAAAGTTGCTCGGCCAAGGCGATCGGCCGGATTTCTATTTCCATTGGGCCGACAATATCCGGAAGCCGGACGACATCGCCGAATTTTTCCTGAACGGGGAATCCGCTCCGGAACGACGTTACAACTACCATTACAAAGCCAAATAATCAGTGGAAAAATGTACCCGATCAAAAAAATATTGTTGATATTTCTGCTGAGTACGCCGGTAATTGCCGTCAGCCGGACGGCAGAGCCATTGCAACCAAATTTTTACGAAGGAGATGCGGTCGCCGGAGCCCACCGGCTCCGGATGCAGTTCATCGTACAAAAAGACCCTTCGGGAAACTTTTCAGCGAAGATGAATGTCCCGGCACAGGGCACATTCGATTATCCGGCGACGGTCGGTTATGAACAAGACAGTGTGGTATTCAGGGTAGAGAAACCCGCAGATGCTTATTTTAAAGGCAAAATAAAGGCGGACAGCATCGTAGGCGAATGGCATAACTACGGTAAAAAATTCCCGCTGACGCTCCGCAAATCCGTCGACCGGATCAAACTGCGCCCGCAATACCCGCAACCGCCTTTCCCCTACGCCGAACAGGATGTCATTTATTACAACGGCGACTCCTCGATCCGCTACGGCGCCACGCTGACGTTGCCGGAAAAAGGGGAGCGATTTCCGGTCGCACTGCTGATCACCGGCAGCGGGCAGCAGGACCGGAACGAAACGCTGTTCGATCACCAGCCGTTCCGCGTGATCGCCGACTACCTGGGACGCCGCGGAATCGCCGTACTGCGCGTGGACGACCGCGGATGCGGCCAGACGACCGGGGATCTGCGGCAGGCTACATCCGAGGATTTCGCCCGCGACGTACTGGAAGGCGTCCGTTATCTGAAAAACCGGCCCGAAATCGACCCGGCGAAGATCGGACTGGCCGGACACAGCGAAGGAGGACTGATCGCGCTGATCGCCGCGCAGGACAATCCGGACATCGCCTTTATCGTTTCGCTGGCAGGACCGGGCGTGCCGGGTATCGAAATATTCCTGTCCCAGCAGGAACACGCCCTGAAAAAAATCATACAGGATCAAACGACCATCGATTTGTCACAATCGTTGAACAGGATCATCTTCTCCGACCTGATTGCAAACCCGCAGCAAAAAGCGGAGGTTATTTACTCCCGAAGGCTGAAGGAATGGGTTTCAGGGCAGGACAGCAATACCGTGAAAAAGATGATGCCGACATTCAAAAGCGAACAAGATCTCGAACCGGACTCGCTGACGAAACTGGTAGGCCCGATGAACATCCCGTGGTACCGGTACTTTATGGCTTCCGATCCGGGCAAGCTGATCGG
This sequence comes from Candidatus Alistipes pullistercoris, assembly GCF_027665465.1. Taxonomy (NCBI): domain Bacteria; kingdom Pseudomonadati; phylum Bacteroidota; class Bacteroidia; order Bacteroidales; family Rikenellaceae; genus Alistipes; species Candidatus Alistipes pullistercoris. The sequence continues at coordinate 308,263 of NZ_JAQDED010000001.1, forward strand.
GCAGATACGCTGCCCGATGCTGATTCTGAACGGGGAGAAAGACATGCAGGTCTACTGCGACCTGAATATGGACGGCCTCGAAAAGAGCTGCCGCGAAGCGGGTAAAACGAACGTGGAATTCCGCCGGTTCCCCGGGCTGAACCACCTTTTTCAGCACTGCGAAACGGGAGAACCGGACGAATACGGCAGCATCGACGAAACGTTCGCTCCGGAAGCGCTCGACCTAATCGCCGAATGGATCGGGAAAACGACCGGCAGTTCCCGCTGACCTTCCCCCATAACAACGGAACGAGGGCGGAGAGTGCAGAAAACACTGTCTTCTAAAATATTCCCAGTAATTCCGACAGGGCCGAAACTTCGTAGGTCGCGTCAATCTCGCGGACTTCGCCGAACGGATTGAACCAGACGGAGTCGATGCCGGCGTTCGACGCGCCGAGGATATCGGTTTGCGGATCGTCCCCGATCATCACGGCCTCATCGGCCCCGACGCCCGCCGCACGGAGGGCATACCCGAAGATTACCGGCGACGGTTTGTTCGCACCGGCCTCCTCCGAGCAGACGACGCCCCGGAAATAACGGTAAAGGCCGCACTCTTTCAATTTGATATATTGCGTCTCTCTGAATCCGTTGGTCACGACGTACAGCGGATAGCGTCCGCTCAGCTCCCGGACTACCTTCTCGGCATACGGAATCAGGTTCGTAAAAGTCGGCGCAAGGCGGACGTAATCGTCCCCCAACCGCCGCGCCAACTCCGTATCGTATACGCCGATCGCAGCCAGCATCTCCTCGAAACGCGCATTGCGCAGGGTCTCGCGGTTCACTTTGCCGTCGCGGTACTCTTCCCACAGCCGAGCGTTGCTCGTTTCGTAATAACCGAAACAATCGTCGAAATCGGGGCAGAAACGCTCCAGCCGGTAACGGTCGTACAACACCCGCAGAGCCTCCTTCTGATTCCGCTCCACATCCCACAGGGTTCTGTCCAAATCGAACAGCAAACAATCGTACCTTTTCACTTTATGATTAATTTTGCTCCAAAGATAACACAACCCGAACTCATGGACAAAACGACCGAATTGATCGAACTGCTCAAATCGCACGCCTCGCCCGACCACCTGGCAAAAATGAAACGTTTCGGAATCCCGGACGAACGGGCGCTGGGCGTCCCGGTGACGCAACTGCGGAAGATCGCCAAGCCTTACAAAAGACAGCACGAATTGGCGTTGAGTCTTTGGGAGACCGGTTGGCACGAAGCCCGGTTGCTGGCCCCGATGATCGCCGATCCGGCCCGGACGACGCCGGAGCTGGCCGACCGCTGGACGGACGGTTTCGACGCTTGGGACATCTGCGATATGTGCTGCCAGAACCTGCTGCGGCATACACCGTTCGCATTCGACAAAATTTACGCTTATGCTCCCCGCGAAGAGGAGTTCGTCCGCCGAACGGCCTTCGCGCTGATCGCCACGCTGGCCGTCGGAGACAAAAAAAGCGGCGATGAAAAATTCATCCCGCTTTTCGATCTGATCGAAACCGCTTCCGCCGACCCCCGAAATTTCGTTCGCAAGGCGGTCAACTGGGCGCTGCGGCAAACCGGCAAGCGTAACCTGCGGCTCCACACGCAGGCCGTCGCACTGAGCCGCCGCCTGGGGGCGTCCGCCGACCGGACGGCTGCATGGATCGGCCGCGACGCGCTGCGCGAACTCTCCGACCCGAAAATCATTGCCCGGATCAAGCCGTAGACGGCGGCGGCACGATACGGATTACTCCCCGAAATCGACCCGCACGTTGAACCATTTGCTCTTGTTCCGGTAATAGACGTTGAACCCCTGCTGGTCGAACCCGACCACGCGGTATTTGTCGTCGATCACGATCAACCCGTTTTCGCCGGTCAAGTTTTCGATCGTAAAAGGCTTGTTGGTCTTAAATTTCGCATATTCGGTAGAACTGCCGCCGAGGCTGACCTCGAGCACCTGAGTCATCTTTCCCTTGTGCCGATCGAGCAGCTCCTTGAAGGCGTTGAAATCGGGCAGCCGGTTCGTATAGGCGACGCCCGTAAGGTTCGTCTCGGCCGAACTGGACGAGAAATAACCGATCTTATTGCCTTCGGTGCGCTGGTTGGTCAGGTAGACGGCGTTCGCTCCCATCATCGCAGCCACCATTTTAAGCTTCCGGTACGCCCGGTTCTTCACTCGCTCCTGATTGGACAGTTCGGTGGTTCCCACCGCTTTGGCGCTGACATCCCCCACTTTGAAAAGCCCTTTCACCTCGCTTTCGACGGCCGTCACGGTCACTTTTTCGTAATCGTCGACGCCCTTGACCGCATTGAACGAAGTCGCCTCGGCAAAAACCTGAACCCGGCCGTTCTTAAAGACGATCTTCTGGACGGCATTTTTATAAATACTGTTCAGAAGCTCTTCCCCCGGATGCACGTACACCACAGAGCTCTCCTTGATCTCCTTGACGATACACGGGATCTTTTCGTTGTTCGAGAAAATCGTATCCGTCTGTCCGAAAGCCCGGACGGAGAAAAGCAGCAGGACGAACAAAAACGCACTCTTTGTCATATTCATATAGTTTAACCTTAATCAGTCTTTCAATTCGTCTCAGTCCTGAGGATCGATCTCGATCGTCCGCGAATCCTCGCCGGTCACTTCGATACGTACCGTCATCGCATCGTCCGGCAGCAGGCTTTCAATCTTTTCGGGCCACTCGACCAGGCACAGGTCGCCGCCGTAGAAATACTCCTCGTACCCGAAATCGAAAGCCTCCTCGATCCGGTCGATCCGGTAAAAATCGAAATGATACACCGGCGGAATCCCCTCTCCGCGATATTCGTTGACGATGGCGAACGTCGGGCTGGTCACCGTATCGGTTACGCCCAGCGCATCGCAGATCGCACGGATCAACGTCGTCTTGCCGGCTCCCATTTCGCCGCGGAAAGCCACGACGGAACGTCCGTCGAGCGACTCCAGAATCGCGGCCGCCGCCTTGGGCAGATCGTCCGTCGAACCTATCTTCAGTATCATAAAATCGTTTTATCAAAATTCAGCGACTCGCCGTTTCCGGTACTTTCCGGGATACGGGGCAAAGATAAACGTTTCCTTTCGAATTCCACAACAAACTCCGGTTTCCCGGAACATTCGTTTCGACTTTATTTCCGGGTCGCCGCTTCCAGCGCCTCACGGGTCTGCCGGCAATACTCGTCGGGCGACACGCCTCCTTCGACGAAATGCCGAATCTTCACTTTATTGCATAACGCATGGAAATCGTCCAGCAGGACCGTTATTTCGGGACGCACCCTCCAGCGGCCGTCCGCCTGTTCGAACACCCGGTCTTCGGCGGTACCGCGCGCCTTGGCGATCTCGAAAAGCGAAAAGGTCAGCGGCAGGCGAGCCACCCGCACCCGTTCGAGCACGTCGGGTTTCGATACGACCGCTTTTTCGGCTTCGTCGAACAGGACTTCGTAACGGGCAAAAAGCTCCGGACGCATATATCCCTTCTCGTAATGATCGTACGGCTTGCCGTAAATAGTCAGCGGCAGGCCCGACTTTTCGAGTTCGTCGTGCATCAGGTCGATATAAGCCGCAATATGCGGCCCCGCTTCCTCGTAATACCCGGACAGGAAATCGGCCAGTTCGGCGCGGATATCGACATCGGGATTCCACAGCAGCCGGGCCACCAAGTAAGGCCGCAATTCGCAGAATTCACCGCCTTTGCTGATATTGCCTTGCTGAAACTGGGCCGTCACGCCGTTGCGAACGAAATACTGCATGTTCGGCTGCAACGTGCGCAGGTTCGGATACGGGGCCATCAGATTCGAAAACTGAATCACGTAATCCCACATCAGGATACTTTTGGCGATTTTCCCCCACTCCTCGAAATCGGTGCGGAACGCCCGGCTGGTCGGATCGGTTTCGATCGGCCGATGGCGGTTGCACTCGATGTCGCACAGCATGATATTGACGTTGTCGGCCGGGCGAATTCCTTTCGGGGCCGTACGACTGTAACGGTAGGCAAGCGTCGAAATCATTTTGTCCGGGAACCGAGCGGCCACGCGGTTGGCGAAAGCGACGACCGAACCGCTCGGAGCGCCGGCCTGCTCGTCCAACTCCCGGCAGGAGGGACAGGCGCAGTTATAGCCGTGCTCGGCATAGGTGTCGTTCTGACTGACCGACCAATAAAGGGCGTCGGGCTGCTCGCGCATCCTGTCGCCGAGGTTTTCGACGACCGTCTCCAGCACGTCCGGGTCGGTCAAGCACAACTGCGCGCAAAGGTGACCGTCGGCCTGCATGCCGACCCGTTTGCCGTCGACCAGGGCGTAATATTCCGGATGTTCCGCAAAATACCGGTCGGGCGGCAGCAACTGCGCGAACGTATGCACCCACATGCCCCAGTCGGGTTTCATGTGATCGAGCTTATGCCAATCCGCATAGAACGGATCGTCGGCCACTTCGTAAAAGACGTTCCGGTAGAGGTTGACCGGCACCTGGCGGTCGGCGATCCCGGCTGCGACCGTCACCTTCGCGAGCGTCGGATATTTGAACACGGTCGGCGAATAACAGCGGTAACCGAGGTATTTGTCGAAAAACGTATAAACGCCGTACAACACCCCCTTTTCGCTGCCGCCGCGGATCGAGAGCGATTTGCGGTCGGTGCGGATCACGAACCCGTCCTGCTGCAGGCCGGAAGTATCGGCGGCGGAATTCGACCGCGACGTATTGCCGATCACGATCTCCCGCGCCGAAGGACGGCGGGCGTCGGTACAGACGGGCAGTTCGACCGAAGAACTCAGCGCGAACAGCCGCCGGAACTCGTCGGCCGCTTTTTTCTCGACCGGGGTGGCTTTTTCGGGAATGATAATTACATAACCGCTCTTACCGTGCGAGGCGAGCGTCAGTCCGCCGGCGCGGACGAAACCGGTTCCGGCCGCCAGCAGGCAAAAGACAAGCAGAATATTTTTCATAGCGGAAAAGGTTAGCGATTGTAGGCAAACCGACGACGCCCTCGGGCGCGACGCCGGCCGCCGTTTACAAAGCTACGAAAAATTCCGGACGAATCCGTTAAAAACGATCTGTTTCCGGGCGTCGCTCTCCGTAAATGCCGTCGGGCGCGGCGAGGTCGGCGAACAACCGCACCAGCCGGTCGACGACCGCTTCGGCGTAACGCGCCCCCTTTTCGGGCGAAGATTTCAGCGGATTGCCGATGCCCGTATCCTCCGACACCCGGTTCCAATCGCGCGGCACCCATGCCGTCCGGTCGTTCAACGACTCCACGGCGAACGGCTCCGAACGGCCGTCGCCGGCGCGTTCGATATCCACCAGTTCCGGATGGTAATGCATCATCAGCGAAGTCTCCATTTCCCCGGCGTGGTCGTCCCTTTCCTCGAAAAAATCCCGCTGCGGAACGATCCCGAACGAATCGGAAACAGCGATCAGGAAATCGGGGTATTCGAACGCCAGATCGCGCACCATGTTACGGAACGAATTGCCGCCATGTCCGTTCAGCACGATCAGCCGCGAAAGCCCTTGCCGCCGCAGCGAAGCGACGATGTCGCCCAACACGGCGCGCTGGGTTTCGTAGCGGGCATGCAGACAAAACGGCTTGTCCCACTGTCCCGGATTCTGCGCCCCCAGCGTAACGGGCGGCAGCACGACCGCGCGAACGCGGCGTTCGCGCCACAGCCTCGCCGCCGCGTCGACGGCCAGGCTCTGCGCCAGCAAGCAATCGGTCAGATACGGCAGGTGCAGGTTGTGCGGCTCCGTAGCGCCCCAAGGCAACACCGCCAGACGGTACGTTCCGCCCCTGAGGTCAGCATAGCAGCAGCGGGTAAGATCGACGCCGCATTCATCGGGATTCTCCATAACGGCAAACGGTCGGTTATCGAGGTTTCAACACCAGGAACGGCACGATCATCTCTTCCATCGAAATGCCGCCGTGCTGGAACGTATTGTTGTAATAGCGGACGAACTGATTCGTATTGTTCGGATAAACGAAGAAATCGCGGTTGTAGGCGAAAATGTAAGTCGACGTGATGTTCGACTTCGGCAGGTGCGCCAGCTCCGGCTTGGTGATCGCAAAAACTTCTTTCTGATTGAAGCCGAGGTTGCGCCCAGTCTTGTAGCGCAGGTTCGACGAAGTCGCGCGGTCGCCCTGCACGCGCACCGGATTATCCACCTGGATCGTACCGTGATCCGACGTGATGATGATCGTATGGCCGCGCTCGGCCAGCAGCCGCATCAGCTCCAACAGGTCGGAATGCTCGAACCACGAGCGGGTCAGCGAACGAAAAGCCGCTTCGTCCTCGGCCAGGTCGCGGATAATCTGCGTCTCGGTGCGGGCATGGGACAGAATATCGAGGAAATTGTAAACGATCACCGAGAAATCGGCATTATGTACCTTGTCGATATTCTCGATCAGTCGTTTCCCGGAATCCGTCTTGACGATCTTGTCGAAAAACAGGCTGTATCCCTTCCCCTGCGACTGGATTTGGCGGCGCAGGAAATCCTCTTCGTGCTGGTTTTTACCGCCTTCTTCATCGTCGTTCAGCCACAGGTCGGGCATGATCTTGTCGATCGCGGCCGGCATCAGTCCGGCAAAGATCGCATTGCGCGCGTACTGTGTCGCCGTCGGCAGGATGCTACAGTAAAAATCCTCCTTTTCAACTTCGAACAGACTGTGCAGCACCGGCTGGATCACCCGCCACTGGTCGTACCGGAAATTGTCGATCAGAAAAAACGTAGTCTTCGGAGCGGCGTCCACCACCGGGAACACTTTTTTGCGAATCAGGTTCTGCGACATCACCGGCGTATCGTCGTCGGGCTTCGCGAACCAGTCCAGATAACGGTTTTTGATAAATTTGGCAAATTCGTTGTTCGCTTCGTTCTTCTGGTAAGAGAGAATCTCGCGGACGCCCGGATCGGTCGATTCGGAGAGCTCCATCTCCCAGTTATACAGCTTGCGATAGATCTGCACCCAATCGGCGAACGTCCGCGCATCGGCGAACGACGACGAAATGCGCCCGAACTCGCTGCGGTAATCGGCCGTGGTCTGTTCGGTGACCAACTGCTGGCTGTGGACGTTCTTTTTGATCGACAGCAACACCTGATTCGGATTAACCGGCTTGATCAGGTAGTCGGCGATCTTCGATCCGACCGCTTTGTCCATGATGTTCTCCTCCTCGCTTTTGGTAACCATGATCACCGGGGTCATCGGCCGCAACTCCTTGATCCGGGGCAGCGTTTCGAGCCCCGTCAGCCCCGGCATCATCTCGTCGAGGATCACCAGGTCGAACTGCCGCGCAGCCACCAGGTCGATCGCATCGTAACCGTTGTTGCAGGTCTCCACGTCATAACCTTTTCCCTTCAAAAACAGGATATGGGGTTTCAGCAGATCAATCTCGTCGTCCACCCATAAAATTTTAGCACCGCTCATAACTCCTCCGAATTTTACTAACAAAGATAATTATTTTCCAGCCAACCCACCGAATACAAAGTCCGTAATGCGGCCGTTTGTTTCGATTATAATGCAAAAATCAGCCGTTTATTGCCCGCTGAAAGACTATAAAACGTTTTGCCGCGTTATACTTACGGCAGGCGCCGAAAGACACGAATCTAACAGACAGCGACTTACCCTTCCACAGAACGGTTATTCGTCTCAGAATAAGATTTATAAACGGAAATCGGGCCGGCCGTGATTTTTGGGCTGATTTTTGCGAAACCTCAGGGTATAGAAACGAAATAGGACAGAAAGAGTTAGCGCGCTCGGAAATCCAAAAAAAAAGTTGTTTTTATCGTTGGAATCAAAAATTAAATGTATCTTTGCACTCCAGCGGGAGTTTTGAAAATAAGTTAAACTAAAAATACTTGTAATTATGACTAAGGCGGACATCGTTAATGAAATCGCAAAAAGCACGGGCGTCGAAAAGGCGCAGGTGCAGCAGATCGTGGAATCTTTCATGGAAAGCATCAAAGATTCGCTGACGGCCAATAAGAACGTATACCTGAGAGGTTTCGGCAGCTTCATCGTTAAGAAAAGAGCTGAAAAAGTAGCCCGTAACATCTCGAAAAATACGACGATCACAATTCCTGCCCACAACATCCCGGCGTTCAAACCGGCCAAGAGCTTTGCGGGCAAGGTGAAAGCTAACACCAAATAGTAACCTTATTTATTAAATTTTTCAATCATGCCAAGCGGTAAAAAAAGGAAAAGGCATAAAATGTCTACCCACAAACGGAAAAAACGTCTGAGAAAAGACAGACACAAAAAGAAAAAGTAGGTCGCATATTTTATGCATCTTTAGTATTATAAACCTAAAGAGCCCTTCGGGGTCTTTAGGTTTATTGCATAATAAACAGCCAGTGATCACTTCTCCCCCACGACCGCCCGCGCAAAGGATCGCCAAGCGACGACGGCGGATCGTGACGAAACCTCAAACAACTGATGAATAAAGAATTAATAATCAATGTAACCTCCAACGAAATCACCATCGCCCTGTTCGAAGACAAACAGCTTGTCGAACTGAACAAGGAAAAATGCAAAACGGGATTTGCCGTCGGCGATATCTATCTGGGAAAAGTCAAGAAGATCATGCCCGGGTTGAACGCCGCGTTCGTCAACGTAGGATACGAAAAAGACGCATTCATCCACTACCTGGATCTCGGCCCTCAGTTCACCACCCAGCAGAAGCTGGTCAACATACTGACCAACAACAAGAAAATCCCGAACTTCGAAACCATGCGCCTCGACAAGGCGATGGGCAAGAACGGGAAAATATCCGGATTCATCGCCAGCGGACAATCGATCCTGGTACAAATCGCCAAAGAGGCCATCTCGACGAAAGGGCCCCGTCTGACCTGCGACATGTCGCTCGCGGGGCGCAACGTCGTACTGATCCCGTTTTCGAACAAGGTATCCATTTCGCAGAAAATCCGTTCGGCCGAAGAGCGCAAACGGCTCAAGCGCATCGCATCGGAAGTGCTGCCGAACAACTACGGCGTGATCATCCGCACCGCGGCGATGGGACAGCAGGACGAAGAGATCAAGCACGACATCCTGTCGCTGATCGAACGCTGGAAAAAAGTCATATCGGGCGTCCGCAACAGTACGGCTCCCGCCCTGATCCTCAACGAAGAGAACCGAACGACCACCATCATACGCGATCTGCTGAACGGTTCGTTCAGCAGCATTTGCATCGACGACCAGACCGTCTACGAAGAAGTGCGCGAATACATTCGCACGATCGCTCCGGAAAAGGAAAAAATCGTCAAGCTCTATAAAGGCAACGTTCCCATTTTCGACAATTTCGACGTATCGAAACAGATCATGTCGCTTTTCAGCAAATACGTCTCGCTGAAAAAGGGAGCCTACCTGATCATCGAACATACCGAAGCGCTACACGTGGTGGACGTCAACAGCGGCAACCGCGCCAAAGTGGACAACGACCAGGAGCAGACGGCCATGGACGTCAACCTGGCGGCGGCGGCCGAGATCGCGCGGCAGTTGCGCCTGCGGGATATGGGCGGTATCATCGTGATCGACTTCATCGACCTGCACAAAAGCGAAAACCGCACGGCGCTGGTCGAAAAGATGCGCGAGATGATGGCGAACGACCGCGCCAAGCACACCATCCTGCCGCTGTCGAAATTCGGCCTGATGCAGATCACCCGCCAACGGGTGCGTCCCGAGACGCACATCGACATGCGCGAAACCTGCCCGGCCTGCCACGGCACCGGACTGGTCACGCCGGCCGCGCTGCTCGATACGCAAATCGAAAAACAGATCGCCTACTACGCGAAAGAGAAAAAACTCGACTACATCAAGCTCCGAGTCAATCCGGTCGTAGCCGCCTTCCTGACCAAAGGGGTATTCTCGCTGCGGCTGCGCTGGATGCTGAAATACCGGTGCGCCATCCGCATCGTTAAAAACACGACCACCGGCATCATCGAAACCCGTTATTTCAACCGGAAGGACGAAGAATTGTTCTGAACCGCACCATGACCACCGACGAACTGCTGCAACTTTTTACCGGCGAAAAAGCTTACCGGCAACTGGCCGCGGAGATCCGTCCCGGCCGCAGCGTCGGACTGGCTTCGCTGACCGGATCGTCGCTGTCGCTGGTCGCGGCGGCAGCCGTGCGGCAAACCGGAGGGCTGCACGTTTTCGTCATGGAAGACCGGGACGCGGCGGGCTACTTGTACAACGATCTGTTTCCGCTGCTGGGCGAAGAACGACTGCTGTTTTTCCCGACCGGCTACAAACGTTCGATCCAATTCGGACAGGAAGATCCGTCGGGGATCGTACAGCGAACGGCGGCGCTGAACGCCGTAAAAAACAACGACGGCGGCGCGCTGGCGCTCTGCACCTATCCGGAAGCGCTGGCCGAAAAAGTCGTCGGCCAGCAGCAGCTCCGCGAAAGCATCCTGACGCTGCGCAGAGGCGACCGTCTCTCGACGGCATTCGTCGAAGAAATCCTCACGACGAACCGTTTCGAAAGGGTCGATTTCGTTTACGAACCGGGACAATACTCGGTACGCGGCGGAATCATCGACATTTTTTCGTTTTCGTCCAACGTGCCGTACCGCATCGACTTTTTCGGCGATGAGATCGACTCGATCCGCCCGTTCGACATTTCGACGCAACTCTCGACCGGGAAACTCGCCGAAGTCGAAATCGTCCCGAACCTGAAGGACATCGCCAATGCGTCGGCCCGCGTTTCGTTCGCCACGTTCGCCGGACAGGCCGTCTACTGGATCGCCGACGGCGAATACACGCTGAAACGATTCAACGACATCCGCACCAAAATACTCGGCGACCTCGAAAATCCGTCCGAAATCGACCGGATGGTCACCAGTCGCAAAGAATTTTTAGAAAACAGCGGCAAGGCGACCTTCATCCTGCTCAACGACAACATCACCGAACGCGCCGCAGACGTCCGGATCGCCTTCAATACTTCGCCGCAGCCGCAGTTCAACAAGAATTTCGAACTGTTGGCCGAAGACATCACACGAAACCGCGAAAACGGATACGAAACTTTTTTCCTGACCGAAAATAAAGCCCAACTGGAACGCCTGGGCAATATTTTCAATTCGATCGGCGCCAAACAGGTCCGGTTCGGATCGGTGCCGTTGACGCTGCACGCCGGATTCATCGACCACATTTCGCAAAAGTGTTTTTATACCGACCACCAGATCTTCGACCGTTATCAGCGCTATCGCATCCGCGGCGAACTGGACCGCAGCGAAAGTCTGACGATCCAGGAGCTTAACTCGCTGAAGGTAGGCGATTACGTGGTACACATCGACCACGGCGTAGGACGCTTCGGCGGACTGACGCGCACGGTCGAAAACGGCAAGGTACACGAAGCGATCAAGCTGGTCTACCGCGACAACGACGTGCTGCTGGTCAACGTACACGCGCTGCACCGCATTTCGAAATACAAAGATAAGGAGAGCGAACCGCCGAAAATCTACAAGCTGGGATCGGGCGCCTGGCAGCGGATGAAGCTGAACACGAAAAAGGCGGTCAAGGACATCGCCCGCGAGCTGATCGCGCTGTACGCCAAACGCAAGGCGAGCGAAGGTTTCGCATATTCGCCGGACAGTTACCTGCAGCACGAACTGGAAGCCTCGTTCATCTACGAAGATACGCCCGACCAGCAGACCGCCACGCAACTGGTCAAGCAGGATATGGAGAGCCGCACGCCGATGGATCGGCTGATCTGCGGCGACGTCGGCTTCGGCAAGACCGAGATCGCGATCCGGGCCGCTTTCAAGGCAGTCACCGACTCGAAACAGGTCGCCGTACTGGTTCCGACCACGATCCTCGCCTTGCAGCATTACCGAACGTTCAACGACCGGTTGAAAGAATTCCCCGTGCGGATCGAGCACCTGAGCCGCGTGAAAAGCGCGAAAGAGGTGCGGCAGATCGCCGACGACCTGGCCGCCGGCAAGATCGACATTCTGGTCGGAACGCACAAACTGCTCGGCAAAAGCATCGAATTCAAGGATCTGGGCCTGCTGATTATCGACGAAGAACAAAAATTCGGCGTAGCGGCCAAAGAGAAACTGCGCCACCTGAAAGCCAACATCGACACGCTGACGATGACGGCCACCCCGATCCCGCGTACGCTGCAATTCTCGTTGATGGGTTCGCGCGACTTGTCGGTCATTTCAACGCCGCCGCCGAACCGCCAGCCGATCGCCACCGAGAGCCACCTGTTCGACGAGGAGATCATCCGCGAAGCGATCGGATACGAGCTCTCCCGCAACGGGCAGGTCTATTTCGTCCACAACCGCGTCGAGACGATCGGCAACATCGAACGCCTCGTGAGGAAGCTGTGCCCGGAAGCGCGCGTTGGCGTCGGGCACGGGCAGATGAACCCGCAACAGCTCGAACAACTGATGATGGACTTCATTTACGGGGAGTTCGACGTGCTGGTAGCCACTTCGATCATCGAATCGGGAGTGGACGTGCCGAACGCGAACACGATCATCATTGACAATGCCCAAAACTTCGGCCTGAGCGACCTGCACCAATTGCGCGGCCGCGTCGGGCGGTCGAACCGCAAGGCGTTCTGCTACCTGCTGACGCCGCCGGACGAAATGCTGTCGTCCGACGCACGACGCAGGCTGCGGGCCATCGAAGAGTTCTCCGACCTCGGCGCGGGATTCAACATCGCCATGCAGGATCTGGACATCCGCGGCGCAGGCAACCTACTGGGCGGCGAACAGAGCGGTTTCATCGCCGATATCGGCTTCGAAACCTATCAGAAAATCCTGAACGAGGCGATCGCCGAACTGCGCGAAGAAGAATTCGCGAAAACCGGCGAAACGCCCGGCGAAACGGCGCCGCCGCAACCGGCCACGTACATCTCCGACACGCAGATCGACACCGACCGCGAAGCCTTTATCCCGGACGCTTACATCAGCAGTTCCGCCGAGAAAATCCGCCTGTACCGCGAACTCGACCACATCACAGACGACCGGCGGCTGGCCCTTTTCGAGAAAAATCTGATCGACCGTTTCGGCCCGGTTCCGGAAGCGACCCGCGAGTTGTTCGACATCGTTCGGATGCGGTGGGTATGCATCGAACTCGGGTTCGAGAAAGCGATCGTCAAAAACGGCATCATGATCCTGAAATTCATCGAAAACCAGCATTCGGCCTACTACAAAAGCACGGTATTCGGCAACATCCTGAAAATCGCGACGCGCCCCGACAGTAAATTTATTTTCAAACAGAACAATAATAAGCTGTCTATTGTAGTTAGAAATATAAAAAACATATCCGAAGCGACTGCGAACCTTTGCGAACTGGCAGCCAAAGTCCGCGGGGAAGGGGTCGTTTAGCGGGATTTCGTACCGGAGCGGAGAGCGGCGGGAGGTTGCGGGAACGGTTTTTATCACTAATTTTGTACGGATGAATCTTGCTATCGACATAGGAAACACGCTCGCCAAACTGGCCATCATCGACGGTGGCCAGGTCGTCGATTTTCTGAAAACCGAACAGATCGACACGGCCTATATCGAAAAACTGCTCAAAGCGAACCCGGGCATCGACGCCGCGGTGATCGTCTCGTCGCGCGACACGGACGAGGAACTCGAACGGTTCCTGGAACAGCGCATGAAGCGGTTCCTGAGGTTCGACCAAAACGTCCCGGTGCCGATCGTCAACCGCTACGCCACGCCCGGCACGCTGGGCGCCGACCGGCTGGCCGCAGCCGTAGGAGCCAATACGATCTACCCGAACAGCGATATCCTGATCGTCGATTTCGGAACGGCCATTACGATCGACGTCGTCTCGGGCGGCGAATTCCTCGGCGGCAACATCACCCCCGGCGCGGCGATCCGTTTCAAGGCCCTGCACCACTTCACGAAAAAACTGCCGCTGTGCTCGCTGAACGATAACCCGACCGAACTGTTCGGCAACACCTCCGTAAGCGCCATCGAATGCGGCGTGGTCAACGGAATCGTTTACGAAATCGAAGGCTATATCCGCGACCTGCAACGCAAATACAGCGACCTGCGGATAATTTTCACCGGGGGAGACAGTAATTTCTTTGCCAAACGATTAAAAAATACGATATTTGCAACCTACGACCTTGTGGCTTACGGTCTGAACCGAATTTTAGAATATAATGCAGAATAACAAGCGAATTCTCCGGGTTGTCCTGGCATTGTTGCTGGCGTTGCCCGCAGCGGCGTGGGCTCAGAGCAGCAGTCTGAATACTTTCTCTCCTTATACGTTTTACGGAATCGGGGACTTCTCGACCCAGGGTCCCGGGTATATGCGTTCGATGGGAGGCGCCGGTATCGGATTACGCAACGCGCTGAAGATAAACTACCTGAACCCGGCCTCTTACAGCATTCTGAAACAAAAAACGTTCCTGTTCAACGTCGAAATCGAAGGAAACAACACCTACTCGAAAACCTCGGCAGCCAAAACCAGCCACAATTCGTTCAACGTAAGGGACATCGCACTTGCGTTCCCGATAGCCCGTTCGCTGGGAATCGGCATCAGCGTCACCCCGATGAGCAGCGTGGGCTACCGGATCGAAATGCGCGACACCGACCCGTTCTTCCTGGCTAATAATATGGACGTGCTGTATAACTACACCGGAGAAGGGAACGTCACGCAGGCCAAGCTGGGATTCGGCATCCTGCTGACCAAACGTCTGTCGGTCGGCGCCGACATGGTTTATTACCACGGGCGCATCTCGCGGTATTTCAACACCGACATCACTTCGCTGCTGTCCAACGAAACCTTCGTCAACGCCCACGGAACCGCGCGGGAATCCATTTCGCGGCTGGGGGCCAACATCGGATTGCAATACGACCTGATTCAGAGCGACAAACGCGTGCTGACCTTCGGAGCGACTTACCGGCCCAGGACGAATCTCAAGCCGACCACGAGCCGCTCGATCTACTCGACCAGCATTACGTCGGACAAAATTACCGATACGACTTCAAAAGAGAATTTCTCGCTGCCCAATACGTTCACGTTCGGCCTGAGCTACCAATCCGTACGGTTAAGCCTCGGCCTGGATTACTCCATGGAACAGTGGAACAACGTGAACACGAACGATCCGATGAACGGCATAGAATTCAAAAACAACCAGTACATCAAGTTCGGCGTTCAGTACATTCCGAATCCGATGGATGTCCGCCATGTCCTGAACCGGTGGTCTTACCGGCTCGGCTTCCGTTACAACGATTACTACATGCGGATCAACGGGCACAACGTCCGCGACAAGGCCATCACGCTCGGCGTGGGCATTCCGATCAAAGTCCAGGGACTGAGCGCCGTCAATGTCGGAGTCGAATTCGGCCAGCGCGGCAGAACCGCCGACGGCGCGATGGGAACGCGGCAGTTTCGGATGATCCGGGAGAATTACATCAAACTCTCCATCGGGCTGAGCTTGTTCGGCGAGGACGACTGGTTCAAGCGGTTCAAGTACCAATAACACCGGCCCCCGATCGAAATGATTCGCTTTTACCGAAATATCACGGCCGTCGCCGCACTTCTCGGAAGTGCGGCGCTGCTGTTTTCGTGCTCGCGGCAAACGGCCGTCGTCGAAGAGGAGAACAACCAGAATATGATGACCCAGCAGAGCGAGAACCTGACGGTCATCCAGACGAAGGAAGGTAACCTCTCCTTCCGTTTTTCCGCGCCGCTGCTCGAAGAGTACGAATATGCCGAGGAACCCTACATCGAATTCCGCAAAGGGATCGAGATCGAGACCTACAACGACTCGACCCAGACTGTCGAAGCGAAGCTGTCGGCCAATTACGCGATCTTCATGAAACGGCAGCAGCTCTGGGAAGCCAAAGGAAATGTCCGCGGCAGCAATGCCGACGGCAACCAGCTCGAAACCGAGCAGTTGTTCTGGAACCAGAAATCCAAACGGGTCTATTCCAACGTCGATTCGAAAATCACCCAGAAAGGGGATGTCATCTATGCCGACGGGTTCGAATCGAACGAGCGGTTCGACGATTTCGTAATGCGCAAAGTAAAAGGAAAAGTTACGGTCGATACGACTCCGAAGCAGGATTCCGTCGCCGGGACTCCGCCGGCCCCCGAGGCTCCGCAGCAACCGCCCGTAAAACCCGGTTATCCGGTTATCCGCGAAGGCGAAGCGGTGGCCCGCCCGCACGTCGAAGAGACGAAGGCGAAAGAATAAATCAGGAAAAATCTTCCTCCCGGTCCGCTTTGATTTTTCGACCGGAATCTCCCTTGCAGAAGACGGATCAGCCGCGGCGGATCAGATGAATAAACTCCTCCCGGGTCTGCATCTGCCTGAGGAACACGCCTGTAAATGCGGAAGTAGTGGTCAGTGAACTCTGTTTCTGCACGCCTCGCATCTGCATGCACATGTGTCCGGCCTCGATCACCACCGCCACCCCCAACGGATCGAGCGCCTGCTGAATGCAGTCGCGGATCTGGACGGTCAGTCGTTCCTGCACTTGGAGACGGCGCGCATAAGCTTCCACAACCCGGGCGATTTTAGAGAGTCCGGTAATATAGCCGTTCGGAATGTATGCGACGTGCGCCTTCCCGTAAAAAGGAAGCATGTGGTGTTCGCAAAGCGAATACAGCTCAATATCCTTGACGATCACCATCTGTTTGTACTCTTCGTGAAATTTGGCCGACAACAGGATTTCGCGCGGATCTTCATCGTAACCGCGCGTCAGGAAACACATCGCCTTGGCGATCCGTTCGGGCGTCTTGACCAACCCTTCGCGGTCGGTATCCTCGCCCAGCAGTTCGAGGATCGCTCGGTAATGTTCGGAAAGTTTCTCGATGGTTTCGGGATTGTACACCTCTTCTCTGGCGTAATTCTGTTCCATGATCCGTTGTTTTATGCGGAACAAAGGTAACACTCTTGCGGCAGATAACAAAAACGGAAACCGCAACGGCGGACTACTCGCCCCGTTCGAGCGCACTGTGCACGAAACGAATCTCGCTGTACGAATAATCGCTGCCGAGATTTTCCTGGATCAATGCGAATTTCTCTCCGGGATGCTCGTTCAGACAACGGGTAATCGCCCGGATCTTGTCTTCCGGCACGAATCGGTCGGCTTCGAGCGCGCCGCGCCGGATCAGGTCGGCAATATGCCCGTCGATCGTAGCTGCGCTCAATCCGCGTTCGGCGGCGATTTCGCGGCGGGTAAGCCCCTCTTCGAGCAATCCCAGCGTAACCAGCCGCGTGTCCTCCCGCTCTTTTCTCTTCGGTTTCGTCCCCCCTGCATCCGGCCTCACGGCGACCTCCGGAGTCGGGAAATCCATATCGGCTCCCGTTTCGGCCCGGAACTCCCGAACGAATTCCAGTACCGTATCCCCGTATTTCTCCAGAAACTTATCGCCTACCCCTTTGATACGCGCCAGTTCGCGGAGCGAAGAAGGCAACAGGTTCGACACGCCGAGCAGCGCTTTCTGGCTCATCACCACGTATACCGGAACTTTTTGCCGGCCGGCCTCCTCTTTGCGCCAGCTCCGCAGCGTTTCGAAAAGCGCCGGATGCAGCACGTCGTCGGAAACCGTCACCTTGGCTTCCGCGCCGACCGAACTCCGGGACTCTTCCAGCGAAGCCTTCGCCTTCGCTTCCAGGTAACGGTGCAGGTCGAATCCGTCAGCGGTCGCCTCCAGCACGGCTTTTTTAATCCGCACCTGGTCCCCGGCCGCCGACAGCATCTTCGCAAAATCTTTCCGCAGCTCCTTGCTGTCGATCTCGACGTCGCAGGCCGCCAACAGCGGATCGATAATCTCGCCGCATCGGGCCAGGAAATAGTCCCGTCCTTTGCCGACCCGTTCGGCGAGCCGCGGATCGTCGCGGTAGCCTGCGCTCCCGCCGATCATACGGTCGATCTGTTTTTGGAAACGAATGCCGACATCGCTTATCTCGGTGCTGAAACGCACCGTATGCTGTTGCCACATGGCCGACAATTTCGGATAAAGCGCGCCCAGGTGTTCGTCGACGAACCGGCGGAGTATCCGCAGTCGTTTGCCTACCGCCGCGAAATCGAACAGTTCCAACAACAGCCGCCGGTAATAAGCTTCGGCCTGACGGGCCAGCAGCGCGCCGTCCGGCCGGTGTTCCGCGGCGTAATCCGTAAACGCGCGGACGGTAGGATCGCAGATCATGCAACGCGCGTCGAGCGGGGCGCGCAGCACCAACCCTTCCAAACTCTTGCAGCGACTGAGCGCCACGTACACCTGCCCGTGCGAAAAAGAGTCGGCCGCGTCGATCACCGCGCGTTCAAACGTAAGCCCCTGGCTTTTATGGATCGTAATAGCCCATGCCGCTTTCAGCGGATACTGAACGAAGCGGCCTTCGACCTCTTCGGTCAGCTCTTTCGTTTCGGGATCGATCTTGTATTTGGTATTCAGCCATTCGGCCGGTTCCACGGCGATCGGCTCGGCGGCCCCGTGCGGCAGCACCTCGACCGACCCGTCGTCCAACCCCGTCACGATACCGATTTTTCCGTTATAATACCGTTTCTCGGGCGACGGATCGTTTTTGATGAACATCACCTGCGCCCCCGCCTTCAACGTCAGCGACGCATCGGTCGGATAAAGGTATTCCGGAAACGTTCCTTCCAGCGCCGCCTGGTAAGTACAGGACGCGCCGGGCAGCGCGGCCATTTTCGCCTCGTTGATCCCATGCGCCGTATGGTTATGCGATGTCAACGTAATGTATCCGTCCTTTTCGTCCGGATCGAAAGCGGGCCGGTAACGGCGGTTCAGCTCTTCGAGCATCGCAGGATCGACGCGGCTTTCGCGCACGGCATTCAGCATCGTAATGAAGCGTTCGTCGCTCTGCCGGTAAATATGTTGCAATTCGATGCAGACGTACGATGTCTCTTTCAGTGCCCGGGATTCGAAAAAGAACGGCGACGCATAGAATCGACCGAGCAAGCTCCACTCCTCGTCGCGCACGACCGGAGCCAACTGCTGCAGGTCGCCGATCAGCAGCAGTTGCACGCCGCCGAACGGTTTGCCCGGATCGCGGTACCGCCTGAGCACGTCGCTGACCGCATCGAGCACGTCGGCGCGGACCATGCTGATCTCGTCGATCACCAGCAGGTCGATGCTGCGAATAATGGCTATTTTCTGTTTATTGAAACGGAACTGCTCCTGTCGGTTCT
The DNA here is from genome assembly GCF_027665465.1 of Candidatus Alistipes pullistercoris. Classification (NCBI taxonomy): domain Bacteria; kingdom Pseudomonadati; phylum Bacteroidota; class Bacteroidia; order Bacteroidales; family Rikenellaceae; genus Alistipes; species Candidatus Alistipes pullistercoris. The sequence continues at coordinate 327,399 of NZ_JAQDED010000001.1, forward strand.
GCGGGTTCACGCCGCGGACGGATTCGGGAATATACGGTGCGAACGCCAACTGGAAAAACGAATGGATCGTCACCCCGCCGGCATTGATCGCTGCCACACCGGTCGGCGCCACGACGATCATCCGTTTCGGCGAGCGTTCCCGCAGCCTGTGCAGGAACGTAGTCTTGCCCGTCCCCGCCCGTCCGGTCAAAAACAGATTGACGGCGGTCTCCCCGATAAAACGGTCGGCCAGTTCCAACTGCGGATTCTCCATCGTTCCCCCATCGGGCATTCGCCCTATCTAACAGTTCATTACATTTTATCGCCGTAGGCCAGATCGCCGGCATCGCCGATCCCGGGAACGATATAGGATTTCACCGTCAGTTCGGCATCCACCGTTCCGCACCAAATCTCGGCCTCTTGCATCGAAAAATTCTTTTTCGCGAACTCGATCCCCTCCTCGCTGGCGATCACCGTAGCGACGATCGTCCGGCGGGGTTTCCCGGCCTTCTCCAGCAACGCCTGATAGGTCAGCGCCAGCGACGCCCCGGTAGCCAGCATCGGATCGACGAGCAGCAGCGTCTTGCCGGTCAATTCGCAACTCGATATATACTCGACCTTGATATGGAAACTGCCGTCCTTGCTATACTTCCGGTAGGCCGACACGAACGCGTTCTGCGCATCGTCGAAATAATTCAGAAAACCCTGATGAAACGGAATCCCCGCCCGCAGGATCGTAGCGATCACCAGTTGGTCGTCCGGCAGCGACACTTCGGCTTCGCCGAGCGGCGTCTCCACGACATGCTTCGTATAGTGCAGCGTCTTGCTGATCTCATAAGCCATCACCTCGCCGGCCCGCTCCAGGTTGCGCCGGAAGCGCATACTGTCGCCCTGCACGTTCACATCGCGCATCTGCGCGATAAATCTGTTGAAAATGGTGTTTTCCCGATCCAATACCCGTATCATCATCTGTCCGCCCTTTTTTTTATGTAGCTGTTTTGTGAATTTTCGCAATATCCTTTATTAAAATACATTTTTGTATTTCACAGAAATACGATCAATACAAAAAGTTATTGAACGGATAACGCCCTGCATGGATCTCGCGCACCATGCCGTACAGGTCGTGCCGGAACTTTTCGATATTGATTTTCTCGCGCGCCGAAAGGAAGATACACGGCGTGTTGGCTTTTGCGATCCAGCTTTGCTTCAGATCTTCCAGCGAAAGATTCTCACGCGTGGCCGGGGTCAGGTCGTCCTCGTCCTTGCGGACGAACGTGTAAGCGTCGATCTTGTTAAAGATCAGAAAAACCGGTTTATCGCCCGCCCCGATCTCCTGCAGGGTCTGCTTCACCACGTCGATCTGCTCCTCGAAATTCGGATGTGAAATATCCACCACATGCAGCAGCAGGTCGGCTTCGCGCACCTCGTCGAGCGTCGACTTGAACGATTCGACCAGTTGATGCGGCAATTTGCGGATAAAGCCGACCGTATCCGACAGCAGGAACGGCAGGTTGTCGAAAACAACTTTGCGCACCGTCGTGTCGAGCGTCGCGAACAACTTGTTCTCGGCAAAAACCTCGCTTTTCGAAACCAGATTCATCAACGTCGATTTTCCGACGTTCGTATAGCCTACCAGCGCCACGCGCACCAGCGACCCGCGGTTGCTGCGCTGCACGGCCATCTGCCGGTCGATCTTTTTGAGCTGCTCTTTCAGCCTGCTGATCCGGTCGCGGATCACGCGGCGGTCGGTCTCGATCTCCCGTTCGCCGGCGCCGCCGCGCGTCCCGGTTCCGCCGCGCTGCCGTTCGAGATGCGTCCACATCCCGGTCAACCGAGGCAACAAGTACTGACACTGGGCCAGTTCGACCTGCGCTTTCGCATAGGCCGTGGTCGCACGCTGCACGAAAATATCGAGAATCAGACTTGTCCGGTCGTAAATCTTATTTTTGAAAATCCGGTCGAGGTTGCGCAACTGCGACGGAGTCAGTTCGTCGTCGAAAATCACGTAGGCGATCTCGTGCTCCTCGACGTAAGCCGCGATCTCGGCCAGTTTACCCTCGCCGACGAACGTTTTCGACGAAGGGTTGGCCAACCGCTGGGTAAACCGTTTGACCGAAGCGATCCCGGCCGTCTCGGCCAGAAACTCCAGTTCGTCGAGGTATTCCACGGCCTGCCGTTCCTGCTGCTGATCCCGGATCACCGCGACCAGCACGGCTTCGCGGGCGGGAACTATCGTTTCGTTTTCCTGTTTCATAAATTCAAAAAAGGCGCTTCGCCACGCGGCCGGAACACCCTCCCCCGTCTCTCGCGCACCAGACTCAATTTACCACAAATTTACAAAAAATACCGTCGAAAAAAAGCCTCCGCCCGTTTTTTTCGTCATCCGGTTTTGCAGATTTTGAAAATATGCCTATATTTGTCCCCCGAAGGGGGATTAGCTCAGTTGGCTAGAGCGCTTGCATGGCATGCAAGAGGTCACCAGTTCGACCCTGGTATTCTCCACCTTGACTTTTACAGGCTGTCGGCGACAGCCTTTTTTTATTTGTACAAACCCGTTGCGCTATGGAAAAGGAATGGTTGTTCGGCAAAACGCTCGGCGAGCTCGCCGAAGTCGCCGCTTCGTTCGGGATGCCGCGCTTCACGGCCACTCAGATCGCGGCATGGATTTACCGGAAGGGAGCGCTGTCGATCGACGAGATGACGAACATTTCGCTGAAAAACCGCCGGGCGCTCGAAGAGAGATATCAAGTAGGCCGCATCCCGTCGGCTGCCGTACAGCAATCTGCGGACGGCACGAAAAAATACCTTTTCCCGACGTTGCGGGATCGCTTCGTCGAATCGGCCTACATCCCGGACGGCCAGCGGGCGACGCTGTGCGTTTCGTCGCAGTCGGGCTGCCGGATGGGCTGCCGCTTCTGCATGACGGCGCGCCAAGGTTTCGCGCACAACCTGACCGCCGGCGAAATTCTGAATCAAATCCGGTCGATCCCCGAAAGCGCGCAACTGACCAACGTGGTCTACATGGGCATGGGCGAACCGCTCGACAACGCGGATAACGTACTGCGGTCGCTCGAAATCCTGACCGCCGACTGGGGTTACGCCTGGAGTCCGACCCGTATCACGCTGTCGACCGTCGGCGTCATCCCGGCCATGCGCACGTTCCTGGAGAAGACGAAAGTGCACCTGGCGGTGAGCCTGCACAACCCGTTCGCCGCCGAACGGCTCGAAATGATGCCGGTACAAAACCGGTATCCGATCGAAGAAGTGGTGAAGGAGTTGAAAAAATGGGATTTTTCGCACCAGCGACGCATCAGTTTCGAATACATCATGTTCCGGGGAATCAACGATTCCGACCGGCATGTAGCAGCGCTCGTCCGACTGCTGGCGGGGCTGAAATGCCGCATCAACCTGATCCGCTTCCACGCCATCCCCGACGCCCCGATGCAAAGCCCGGACGAGACGACCCTGGTCCGTTTCCGCGACGCGCTGACCCGCCGGGGGATCACGACGACGATCCGCGCTTCGCGCGGCGAAGACATCCAGGCGGCCTGCGGACTGCTGTCCACCCGCGAGCGGGAAAAACGAGAGGCCGGCTCCGGGCAGCGACCGACCGGAAACGCAAAATAACGAAGGAAATGCACAACTAAACGGACGGTTTTTCCGTTCTGTTATGGAACGACAATTGCAAACGACAACCGATACGAATCATTAAAAACCGAAAAATTATGAAAAAATGGATTGCAATGACGATGTTGGCGCTGTTCTCGGTAGCGGCATTCGCTCAGAATAACACGAAGGAGACAGCCCCGGCCGCCAAGGAGATCAAAGGAACGGTGTTCGAAAAAGGGACGCTGAAAGAGTTGCTGGCAAAAGCCGCCAAGGAGAAAAAATACCTGTTCGTGGATGTTTACGCCACCTGGTGCGGCCCGTGCAAAGCGATGGCCACGCAGGTCTTTCCGCAGGAAAAAGTGGGCAACTACTTCAATAAGACGTTCGTCAACGCCAAATTCGACGCAGAAAAGGGCGAAGGCATCGACGTCGCTAAAAAATACGGCGTGCGCGCCTACCCCACCTTCCTGATCCTCGATAAGGACGGAACGGAAGTAGGGCGAATCGTCGGAGGAGCCGACGGCGACATGTTCATCGAAAAAGTACAGGAAGCCCTCGACAACATCGGCAAGGAATAACCGCCGATAAAACCTTTTCCAGAAAGGCCGTCGCTTCGTGCGGCAGCCTTTTTTGTTTTCGAAGCGGAACGTTCCGGACGTTTCGACCGAAAAAACCGGGGCGAAACACACGGAATATTAAAAACGGGCAGACATCGCATCGTATCGCATATTTCGCTATTTTTGTGAAAAATTAACCCGATATGCTGAAACAACTGGCGGGACAGACGGCGATCTACGGGCTAGGGACGATCGTGCCCCGTTTCCTGAATTACCTGCTGTTCCCGTACCTGACCCGCGTGATGACCGTCGGCGAGTACGGAGTCGTCACCGACCTCTACGCGCTGATCCCGTTCGTGCTGGTGCTGCTGACGATGGGCCTCGAAACCGGTTATTTCCGCTTTGCGGGAAAGGCCGGCAGCGAAGCGGAAAAGCGGACGATCTTTTCGAACGTATGGGGCGCGGTGACCGCCGTCAGCATCGTTTTTTTCGTACTCGCGCTGCTGTTTACGCCACAACTGGCCCGGGTCATGGAATACACCGACCATCCGTCGTACATCCGGCTGGTCGCCGCCATCGTTATGCTGAATACCGTCACGGCGATCCCGCTGGCGCGGTTGCGGCAGCAAGGCCGGGCCAAACGGTTCATGATCCTGCGGCTGCTGTTCGTGATCGTCAACCTCGCGCTGACTTTCTTTTTCTACTCGGGACTGCCCGGACTGGCCGGACTCGGCATCTGCGCATCGTGGTACGACCCGCAATACGGGGCCGGATACGTGCTGCTGGCCGACCTGCTGGCCAACATCGTGCTGCTGTTCGCACTGATACCGGACTTCCGGGACGCCATGCCGCGCATCCGGTGGCGGCAGTTGCGGACGATTCTGGCGTACTCGTTCCCGCTGCTGGTCAGCGGCATCGCCGGCGTATCGAACCAGTTCATCGACCGGCAGATGATCAAATACCTGCTGCCTTCGGGCATCTCGATGGATGCGTTGGGCATCTACGGCGCCGTTTCGAAGTTAGCCGTCATCATCTTCCTATTCACCCAGATGTACCGTTACGCCGCGGAGCCCTACTTTCTGTCGGGGTTTAAAAACGACGATTTCAAACGGCAAAACGCAGAGGCCCAAAAATATTTCATCATCGTGTCGATCTTCATGTTTCTGGGCATCACGCTCTTCACGAACTTGTTCGCGCTGATGATGGGGAAAGACTTCCGCGAAGGGGTTTACATGCTGCCGGTCATCCTGCTGGCGAATATTTTCGCAGGGATCTGGCTGAACCTGTCGTTCTGGTACAAAAAGACCGGCGAAACGAAATACGCGATCTGGATCACCGGAACGGGGCTCGTTTTCACGCTCGGGTTGAACCTGGCGCTGACTCCCGTCTTGGGATATTTCGGAGCCGCGCTCGCCCGGCTGGGCTGCGAAACCGCCATGGTCGCCGTCAGCTATTACCTGAACCAGAAACACTATCCCGTCCCGTACGACTTGCGCCGGATCGGGACCTACTTCCTGGTCGGCGGGGCGATTTACGGGGCGTCGCTGCTCACGTCCGCGCTACCCGCCGCGCTGGAGTACACGCTGAACCTCGCGATGCTGGCGGCTTTCGGATTCTATGCGATCCGTCTCGAAAAAATCGACATGAAAGGTATATTACACTCGATCATTAAACGTTAACGATATGAAAATAAAAGTCATAAACCGATCGGCATTCGAACTGCCGCATTACGAAACGGTCAGCGCGGCCGGCCTCGACGTCCGGGCCAATACGACCGAAAGCATCGTGCTCGAACCGCTGCAAAGGGCTCTCGTTCCGACGGGCCTTTACGTCGAAATCCCGGACGGTTACGAGATCCAGGTGCGTCCGCGCAGCGGGCTGGCCGCCAAACACGGCATTTCAATAGCCAACGCGCCGGGGACAATCGACCCCGACTACCGCGGCGAAATCAAAGTGATCTTGGTCAACCTGTCGAACGAGCCGTTCGAACTGAAACCGGGCGAGCGGATCGCGCAACTGGTCGTCGCGCAATTCACGCGCATCGAATGGGAAAGCGTGTCGGAGCTGAGCGAAACGGAGCGCGGCGCCGGCGGATTCGGATCGACCGGACGCAAATAATAAACTCCGCGGTTTTTCGTATCTTTGCAGGGAGGGTTGCGCCGCCGCAGTCCGCGCAAACGCCACACCGGAGCGGAAACGGCCGCCGCGACGGAAAACCCGGTCATTTTCAAACAACGAAGCCATGCAGTTTAAAGAGATCACAGGACAGCAAGAAACCGCCGCCAAACTGGTTCAGGGCGTAACGCGCGGACGAATCAGCCATGCCCAGCTCTTCATTGGCGGCGAAGGCGTCGGCGCACTGCCGCTGGCGATCGCCTATGCCCAGTACCTGAACTGCACCGACCGCCGCGACGGGGACTCTTGCGGACAATGCCCGTCCTGCCGCCAGATCGCGCAATTGGCCCATCCGGATGTCCATTTCGTCTTTCCGGTCAACACGCCGAAAGGAAAATCGTCGGGCGAGAAGCCGCTGAGCGACGCTTTCCTGTCGCAGTGGAGGCGGCTGTTCGAAAAAACCGGCGGGTATTTCAGCGAACCGATGTGGTATTCGGCCATCGAAATAGACAACAAACAGGGAAATATCAGCACGTTCGAAGCCGACGAGATCATCCGCAAACTGTCGTTCAAAGCGTTCGAATCGGAATACAAGGCGGTCATTATCTGGCTGCCCGAGCGGATGAACACGCAGGCGGCGAACAAACTGCTGAAAATCATCGAGGAACCGTGGGAAAAGACCCTCTTCCTGATGGTCTCCGAATCGCCCGAACGGCTGTTGCCCACCATCCTGTCGCGGATGCAGGTCGTCGACGTACCGGCCATCGCGGACGAACGGATGGCGGCGTGGCTCGCCGCCCGCAAAGGGTTGCCGACGGACGATGCGGCCAAAGTCGCGCGGCTCGCGCGCGGCAGCATCCTCGAAGCGTCGCGGGTGCTGGAACAGCGCGAAAGCAGCGACGAATATTTCGAACTGTTCGTGCGGCTGATGCGGCTCAGCTATGAAGACCGCCACATGGAACTGCTGGAATGGGCCGAAACGGTCGCCGCCCTGGGACGCGAAGAACAGAAACAACTGCTCGAAAACGCCATCCGGCTGCTCCGCGACAGCTACATGCTGACGGCCGGCGTCGAACGGATCGCCTACCTGTTCGGCCGCGAATACGAATTTTGCAGGAAATTTGCTCCGTACGTCAACAACGGGAACATCGAGCAACTGATCGCCGAAATGGAACTGGCGATCCGACAGGTCGCCCAGAATGGCAACCCGCGCATCCTATTCCCGCACTTTGCATTAACAATCAGCAAATTGATCCGTAAAATCTGATGTCGAAAGCAGTCCTGATCACCGGCGGAAACCTCGGGTCGGTAGCGGAAAACCTGGAAGCGGCGCGGGAGGCGATCTCCCGCGAGGTGGGCGTCGTCGAACGATGTTCGTCCGTACTGGAGTCCGAAGCGTGGGGATTCGAAGCCGAGGAACGTTTTCTGAACCAGGTGCTCGTAGTCGCCACGGCGCTTCCGCCTGAACAACTGTTGGAGCGCTGCCTGCAGATCGAACGGCAGTTGGGGCGGGTTCGCCGGCCCGGGCCGCGGTACGGTTCGCGCACGATGGATATCGACCTGCTGTTCTACGACAACCGGGTCGTCGACAGCGACCGGCTGACGATTCCCCACCCGCGGATCGCCGAAAGGGATTTCGTGCTGGCGCCGCTCGAAGAGGTACTTCCCGACTACGTGCACCCGGTGCTGAAGAAAACGATCCGGCAACTGCGCCGCGAACTGCTGCAGGCCGCAAATCCGCCGGGCGCGGACGGCATGAAAAACTGACGAAAAATCACTACCTTTGTTTCCTATTCTCCGATTAAAATGAGCGTGACCGAAATAAATATCTGTAAAACAATCGCCCGCTTCGGGATCCTGGCTTTTTTCTGCTTCGGGATCCTGGCCCGCTGCGCCAGCGTCGGCACCCCGCAGGGAGGCCCGCGCGACTCGCTGCCGCCGAAAGTCGTCATGATGACCCCCGCTTTCGGGACGACCAATTTCAAAGACAAACGGATCACGATCCAGTTCAACGAATACGTCCAGCTCAAAGACCAGCAGAAGGAGTTTTTCACCTCCCCGTTCATGAAGAAAAAACCGACCCTCATGCTGCGGGGGCGGGGTATCCAGATCGACCTGAAGGAGGATCTGGATTCGAACCAGACCTATTCGCTGAACTTCGGCAAAAGCGTCGTGGACAACAACGAGGGGAATCCGTATACCGGCCTGCGCTATGTCTTTTCGACGGGCGACCACATCGACTCGCTGCTGATGTCCGGCTACACGACCGACGCCATGACGACGGATACGGTGGGCAACGTCTACATCCTCTTTTACGACGCGAAAACCGACTCGATCCCGCAGTACGATTCGACGCTGCTGAAAAGCAAACCGATCGCCGTCGGGAAATCTTTCCCGAACGGAATCTTCATCGCTGAGAACCTGAAACCGATCGACTACCGGATCTACGCGCTCGAAGACAACAACGGGAACCTCGAATACGAACCGGGAGTGGACCGCGTGGCATTCCTCGACTCGACCTACAACCCGCTGAACCAGCCGGGATTCGACATCTGGTACGACACCACGCGCCGCTACATGCAGGCCGACCCGCAGGTCATGATGCGGATGTTCATGGACAAACCGTTCAGACGGCAGACCTACACCGGATCGAAGCGCACGCACGGCAACCGGATCGTGCTTACCTTTACGGCTCCGCATCCCGACATCAAAGAACTTTCGTTCGAAGGAATCGACCCCGGAAAGATCGTCACCGAATACGGAAATTCGAAGCGGGACACCATGGAACTGTGGTTCGACTCCAGATCCGAAGACCTGCCCGACACGCTGCGCGGCAAGCTGATTTACATGAAGCACGACAGCCTGTTCCGCTTGCAGCCCGACACCCAACTGCTGAAACTGGGCTGGAGGGCCCCGGTGAAAAAAGAAAAAGAGGAGAAAAAGAAAAAAGAGGACGACCTTCCGGAACCCAATCCGTTCAAAGTCCGCGTAGCGGGCGGAACGACGCTCAATCCAGAGAAAAACATCGTTTTCGAATTCGATTATCCGCTGACGGGAGTCGACAGCGCGGCCATGTCGTTGCTGAAACTCGGGGAAGGCGACCAGACGACGCCGGTCGGGCTGACTTTCCGGCAGGATACCCTGAAACTCCGGAAATGGACTCTCGCGGCCCCGTGGGAAGCCGATCAGAAATACCGGCTGCTTATCCCGGCCGGCGTATTCAAGAACACCAACGGCGAGAGCAACGATACGCTGCGATCCGAGTTTACGATCGAATCGCCCGAAAAGTACGCCACGCTGGTGCTGAATATCCAGGGTAAAACGCCCGAAAGCGAATACGTCGTACAGGTGATCTCCCCGCAGGGCTCCGTTCTGAAAGAGGTCGCCCATCTGAAAACGGGGAGCCATACGCTGCAATACATCGACGTAGGTACCGTAAAAATCCGTTTCATCGAGGATCTCAACGGGAACGGCCGATGGGACACCGGATCGCTGGTCGAAAGACGGCAGCCCGAACGGGTCGGGATGTACGTCGACGACAATAATTCGGAGGAGATCACGACCAAGGAGAACTGGGAATTGGTCTTCGACGTGGACATGAACCGGATTTTCGGCCCCGTTACGATGGAAAGCATGACGGCGAAAATCAACCGGGACAACGAAGCGCGGCTGAAAGCGATCGCCAAAAAACGGGCCGAAGACGCCGCCAACCAGAAGAAACAGCATAACAGCGGCGGCGGCATGGGCATGGGCAGCATGGGAGGTATGGGCGGCATGATAGGCCGGTAACGAAAGCTGTCGCGGAACAAACGAATGCGGAACAAGAAACGAAATATGTGGAAAATAGCTAAACTGTCTTTACTCGTGATCCTGCTGGGATGCGGAACGCTCCGGGCCCAGCATTATATCGGCGTGCGCGGCGGATGGGGCGGCGGTTCCGCACGGTTCACCCCGTCCCGGGAGACGGGCACCGAATGGGGGCTCTATTCGGGCGGGATTTCGTATAAATTCTATACCGCGCAAAAATTCGTCGGGGCCATCCAGGCCGATTTGCAGTACATGGGACGCGGATTCATGTACGACCTGCAAAGCAAAGGCGACACGAGCTACCACCGCACGATCAATTCGTTCGAACTGCCGCTGATGTGGCAGCCGCATTTCTATTTCATGCAGCGGCACGGACGTTTCTTCGTCAACCTGGGCGTCTACCTCTCTTATTTCATGGACTCGAAATACTATTATAAATCGAAACGGGTGGGGATCTACGAACAGGGACCGTATACGATGAAACTGACCCGCGATACGCGGTGGGGATACGGACTTTGCGGCGGAGCGGGACTTTCGTTCCTGATCCGTCGGTTCGAAGTGGCTTTCGAAGGCCGCTACTATTTCGGTTACTCGGACGTTCTGCGGAACGGAACCAAATACCAGGGCAATCCGACCCATTCGCCGCTGGACAACATCAACGTTTCGATGGCCTTCTATTACCGCCTGAGCAAAGAAGGCATCCGCGCCGAGCCGAGCAAGGGCGTCGCGAGACGGATGCAGGAGGCCGAAATGCGCCGGGCCGAAAGACTGATCGAAAAAGCGAAAAAGCACGGGGATAGCCTGGGCGCAGCGGACCTTTCCGCCGACAGTCTGCCATCCGGACTACGGCAAGCGCTCCCGGACTCCCTGCAACGAATGCTTCCGGACTCCTTGCAGCGACAAAAACCGGAAAAGCGGAAAACGAAGCGGGAAAAAACGGAAAAGGAGTATCCCGCACCCGCCGGAACGCCCGGACAAACGGCCGGCCAACCGACGGTAAAAGAGACCGAATCGATACAGGAATCACAAAAAACAGATAAAAAATGAACGACCGCATCGAATCCACCCGCCAGCAAAAAATCGGGCGGCAAATCCAACGCGACATCAGCGAAATTTTTTCCAAAGAGGCCGCTTCGCTGCTGTGCGGAGCCATGGTATCGGTAACGCTGGTACGGATGAGTCCGGATTTCGAACTGGCTAAGATTTACCTGAGCATCTTCCCGTTCGAAAAACATGCGGAGGTGATGGCCTCGCTGCAGGAAAACAACTGGCTGATTCGCAAAACGCTCGGCGCGCGGGTTAGGAACCAGTTGCGGCACGTGCCCGAACTGGCCTTCTACATCGACGACTCGCTGGAATACATCAGCGCGATCGACAAACTGCTGAAATAGAAAATCCGGATCATGCCCCGTCTACCGCTCTTTTTCGCACGGCGTTACCTTTTTTCGAAGAAATCGCACTCGGTGATCAACATCGTCTCGGGAGTGAGCGCCTTTTCCGTGGCGATCCCGGTGATGGCGATGGTGATTCTGCTGTCGGTATTCAACGGTTTCGAGGGGCTGATCAAAAGCATGTACCGGTCGTTCGACCCGGATATCCGGATCACGCCGGTACGGGGCAAGGTATTCCCGATCGACTCGCTGCCGCGCGAACGCTTTCTGGCAATCGACGGAGTGCGGGACGCGGCGTATGCGCTCGAAGACAATGCGGTCTTCGAGTACCGCGACCGGCAGGCTTTCGGCACGATGTGCGGGGTCGATTCGCTCTACCGGCAGGTGGTGCCGCTGGACAGCCTGCGAACCGAAGGCGTATTCCAATTGCAGTTCGGAGATTTCCCGGAAGCCTACGTCGGACAGGGCATGGCCTACGCGCTGGGCATCCGGGTCAACCTGAACAGCCCGATCTCGGTGTACGTCCCCCGGCGCGGGCGGGTTTCGCCGCTGCTGCCGTACAGTTTCTACAAAAAACAGAATATTTTCCCGTCGGGCGTATTCGCGCTGGAAGCCGAAGTGGACGGGAAATACGTGATCGTCCCGCTCCACTTCGCACAGGAACTGCTCGACTATCCGGGACAAGCTTCGTCGGTAGCCATCCGTCTCGAAGCGGACGCTTCGCCGCAGCGGGTGCAGCAACAGATCGGGCAATGGCTCGGCGACGATTACAAAATCCAGTCGCGCTACCAGCAAAAAGAGTCGTTCTACCGCATCATGATGTACGAAAAATGGGGGATCTATTTCATCATCCTGCTGGTACTGGTGATCGCTTCGTTTTCGCTGATCGGTTCGCTGGTAATGCTGATCATCGAAAAACGCAAGGATTCGCAGACGCTCGTCACGATGGGCGCCGATACGAAGCTGCTCCGTAAGATCTTCGTCGCCGAGGGGATGCTGATCTACCTGATCGGCGCCGGCGGCGGATTGCTGCTCGGCGTCGCGCTGGCGCTGGCCCAGCAGCATTTCGGGTTCCTCAAACTCTCCGGAGAGACGTTCCTGATCGACGCCTATCCGGTCGAAGTCCATCCGAGCGACCTGGCGTGGGTAATCGTAACGTTCGTTTCGGTCAGCTACCTGATCTCCGTGCTGACGGTACGCGCGATGATACCGAAAAAAGAGATAAGTCAGAACCGACCATGATAAAACGATTGATCTGCCTGTTGTGCGTCGCCGTCACGGCGGCCGCCTGCAACCGGCCCCGCAACATACCGGACGAGAAATTGATCGCCATCACCCGCGAGATTTTCCTGGCCAACGCCTACCGCGACTCGCCGAAAAGCGGATTTTCGCAGGCGGACACGGTGGATTTCTACACCCCGATTTTTGAAAAATACGGATACAAACCCTCGGATCTCAGCTACACGATCAACAACCTTTCGCGGCGCAAAAGCGTCCGATTTACGGACATTCTGGAAGAAGTGGCCCGGCGGCTGGATCGGGAAGACTCCCTGATGAAAGCGCGGATCGCCACGCTGGACACCGTCGACAGCCGCACCATGAACCGCTACCGACGCGTCGTCTACTCCGACTCGACCCGGCGGCTCCGGCGCCTGTCCGATCCCGACAAACCGGACATCGTCCTTCCGGTACGTCCGGGACGCTACCAGGTCGCATTCAAGTACGACCTGGACACTTCGAGTCGTAACGGAAACCTCCGCTATACGCACTACCAGTTCGATACGACGGACGGCACGAAAGGCAGTTTCTACTACCTGGGGTATATCAAAGGGGCTCAGAAACAGGAAATTTTCAGTTTCGACGTCACCGATCCGAAAACGAACGAAGTACGGATCAGCCTGGCGACCTCCCCGTCCGACAAGGAAAAGAGCATCGCCCTGCGCATCGACTCGATGACGATCACCTACTTCCTGCCGCTGCGGGAAGCCGCCGATTCGCTGATCCGCGAAATATTCCGGTTCAACCCGAGCCTGGCAGCGTACAACTTACCTTCAAACGCCTCCCATGTCGCAGATAAAAAGGAGATTATCGGCGCACTTTATCCTGACACCACAGGGACTGCTGCGCAACGGGATTCTGTCGTTCGACGCTGACGGCGTCCTACGGGAAATCGCCGCCTCCGACGCGGTCGATTCGCAACAGCGGGTGGAGTTTTTCGGCGGCCTGCTGATCCCCGGCATGGTCAATGCGCATTGCCATCTGGAACTGTCGTACCTGCGCGGCCGGATCGCCCGCGGCTGCGGGTTCGCCGGGTTTGCCGACACGATCGCGCGGGCGCGCAACGAAACCGCCCCGCAACAACGTATCGAAGCGGCCGCTTATTGGAACGCCCGGATGGAACACGACGGCATAGTGGCCGTCGGGGATATTTGCAACGGCACGTCTACGTTCGAGCTGAAACGGAATAGCCGCATCCATTACCACAATTTCATTGAAGGTTTCGGCCTGCGCACGACCGACTTTTCATTCCTACGCCGAATCGCCGCCGAATCGGAAGCGCTCGGACTCTCCGCCTCGGTCACCCCGCACGCCACCTATTCGCTGCAGGACGCCGCGTTCCGGGCGATCGCCGCAGCGGGAAACCCGCTGTCGGTACACTTTATGGAAAGCCGCGGCGAACAGGAACTTTTCGAAGAACGGGGGCCCCTTCACGAACGGAACCTCCGGGAAGGCGTAACGATCGATTTCGCCGGATACGGATCGCCGGCCGGACGCATCGCAGGCTCGGTCCCGAAAGAAAAAAATATGCTGCTGGTGCACAACACGTTCGTCACCGAACAAATCGCAGACACTCTTCAACATCGTTTCGGGAACCGGCTCACATGGGTATTGTGCCCTCGGTCGAACGATTTTATCGAAAGGGCGACGCCTCCCGCCGAGTTACTCCATAGGTTATCGGGGCGGATCGCCGTCGGCACCGACAGCCTCGCGTCGAACGATTCGCTGTCGATGATCGACGAACTGAAAAGGTTCCCGGAAATCCCGCTGCCCGAACGGCTGCAATGGGCCACCCGCAGCGGCGCCGAAGCGCTCGGAATCGACGCATGGGCCGGCAGTTTCGACATAGGCAAACGTCCCGGAGCCGTACTGATCACCGGCATCGACTGGGACACCCTGACCCTGCTGCCGCACGCCGCCAGCCGCCGCATCCTGTAAACCCTTCCCCCAGGCCGTACCGCGCCCCGAATCGTCCGATCGGGACGAACGCGGCGAAAAATTAAGTATTTATACCCATTCAAAATAGGTCTATCCTCTCTGTTCCGTGCTACACATTGGATGTAAATTTGTTACGTGTAAAAATATGCACGTTATCGGACAAGAGTTATGGGGAAATATTTCGATATGCTGATGGAGGATGTCCGCATGAAAGAGGGCCTGACGGCCTGCATGAACTGCGGGATCTGTACGGGAGTCTGCCCCGCGGCCGAGTTTTACAACTACGACCCGCGCCAGATCGTCAACATGGTGCAAACCAAGGACGACGACGCCATCGAAAAGCTGCTCAAAAGCGATACGATCTGGTACTGCGGGGAGTGCATGTCGTGCCGCCCGCGCTGCCCGCGCGGCAATACGCCCGGATATATCATCCAGTCGCTGCGCACGCTGTCGCAAAAACTCGGTTTCTTCACCGAGTCCGAGAAAGGACGCCAGCAACTGGCCATCAAACGCACCATCGGGCAGAATATCCTGACGTCGGGTTACTGCGTCAAGCCGAATTTCGTCGATCCGGATCTACATCCCGAACAGGGGCCGGTATGGCGGTGGATCCACGACAACGACAAAGACGTCTTCGAACGTTTCGGCGACAACTACTGCAAGGTAGGCGTCGGAGCCGGACGCAAGATCGACGACCGCAGCATGGAGGAGATCCGCAGCATTTTCGAAGTGACCGGGGGTATGCGTTTTTTCGAGAACATCGAAACGTGCTCGGATAAAAAAGCGAAGGAAATGGGATACGAAAAAGCCGGGGACGACTATTTCCACGACGTATTCACGACTAACAGCGGCCAACACTCCGGAAAATAAGAGGCCGAAACAAAAAACGAACGCGATGAAAACACCCTGGAAAGAGTATCAGAAACAGATCGCCGACAACGATTACTACTATGCGCGCAGCTGCATCCGGCAGAATTTTTTTCCCGGATCGGAAGCGGCCTTTTTAAATATCCTGCGCAACGACCTGGGTCGGGACATCCACGAAGACCCGCGTCACACCTCCTGCACCGGCATCGGCTACCATACCGACATCGTGCCGCTCGAAACGATCATGACGGTCGTGGCGCGGCAGTTCTCGCTGATGACCGAATCGGGGTACGAGAATTTCGTCCCGTCGTGCATCACGTCGTTCGGCATCTATTCCGAAGCGCTCGAAATGTGGCACGACTTCCCGGAACTGGAAGAGAAGGCCCGCGACTACCTTTATAAAGCTACCGGCCGCGAATTCAAAAAGCCGAAAAACCTGGCGCACACGTCCGACGTGATTTTCCACCACCGCGAAGAGATCGCCGCGAAAGCCAAACACAAATTGGTCAACGTCGAAACCGGAAAACCGCTGCGCGGCGTCGAACACATCGGCTGCCACTATGCGAAGATTTTCCCGAAGGTCGGTATCGGCGGATCGGAATTCCCGTACGTGCTGGCCGGAATGATTGAGGCGTGGGGCGGCGAAGTGGTCGACTATCCGGAGCGGCGGCACTGCTGCGGATTCGGATTCCGCAATTACCTGGTGATGGCCAACCGCGGCTATTCGGTCGCCAACTCCAAGAAAAAGTTCGAATCGATGGCCCCGTACAAGCCCGACTTCATCCTGGCCAACTGCCCGGGCTGCGCGATGTTCCTCGACAAATGGCAATACACGATCTCCGAAATGGAGGGAACGTTTTACGGGCAGGACAACCGCGGCATCCCCGTGCTGACCTACGAAGAGTTGGCCGGGCTGGTGCTCGGATACGATCCCTGGGAACTCGGTATGCAGATGCATCAGGTTGCCGTCGAACCGCTGCTCGACAAGATGGGCGTCCAGTACGACCCGTCGGCAAAATACCTCGGCAAAAATGGAAAATACATCGGGCAACCGGCCCCCGCGGCGATCGGAAGCTACACGAAAAACATACTGTAACGGATTATGGGAAAAAAGGTAATTATCATCGGCGGAGGCGTCGCAGGGATGCAGACGGCCATTACGCTCAGCAAACTGGGCATCAGCCCGGTGATTATCGAGAGAGAGGAGACGATCGGCGGCAAGTTGAACCGCTGGGACCGGCTCTTTCCGACCATGACCCCCGCGAGCGAAGTACTCGGATCGCTTCGCGAACAGGTCGACGCTTCCGGCGCCGAAATCCTCACGTCCCGGGAGGTGAAGGAGATCGGACAGGAGGGTAAAAACGTAACGCTGAACGACGGCACCCGGCTTCGCTCCGACGCGGTGGTCGTCACTTCGGGTTTCGACCTTTTCCCGGCCGAACTGAAAGAGGAGTACGGTTATAAAATCTACGACAACGTATATACGACGGTAGACGTCGAACGGATGTTCCGCAACGGCGGCATCCGCACGGCCGACGGCCGGATACCGAAGACGATCGCCTTTCTGCATTGCGTCGGATCGCGCGACGAGAAGGTGAACCAGCGCCACTGCTCGCGGGTCTGCTGCATCACCGGCGTCAAACAGGCGATCGAAATGAAACAGGCGATCCCCGACGCCGAGGTATACAGCTTTTACATGGACATGCGAATGTTCGGCCCCGGCTACGAGGAACTCTACCGGCAGGCGCAGCAGGAGTTCAATATCCATTTCATCCGCGGCCGCATCTCCGAGGCGAGCCAAACGATCGACAACCGAGTGCAGATCAAGGCCGAAGACACGCTGATCGGCCTGCCGCTGAAAATGACCGTCGACATGCTGGTGCTGATCGTCGGCATGAAAGCCGGAGCATGCAACCTGCAGTGGAGCCGCTGCAACGGCGTCGACCTATACCCCAGCGGATTCGTCAAGCCGAAAGATCAGTTTACCGGAAGCGTCGACTCGGGGTCGCCGCATATCTTCTATGCCGGAACGATCACGGCGCCGAAAAACATCGGGGAGTCGATCAACGAAGCCGTCGCCGCCGCACACCGGGTGGCCGAATCGCTAAAAGAATAACGCCATGAACTGGGGATTTTCCATCAGCCAAACGCGCGGCGTAGACATCGACCGCAACGACATGCAGTACTCCCGCCGGCTGCTGGCCGAACATCCGGAACTACAGACCTGCATCGCGTGCGGCAACTGTACGGCGACCTGTACGGCCGGCAATCTGACCAAGTTCAACGTGCGTAAACTGCAAACGCTGGTGCGGCGCGGCGAATACCGCGGCATCCGCGAAGAACTGGCCAAATGTATGCTGTGCGGCAAATGCCGGCTGGTCTGCCCGCGCGGAATCAACATCCGGCAATTGGTGCTGACTCTGAAAAAAGAGGTGCCCGAAAAGTAACGGACCGTTTCCGCGAACCCGGACGAAGAAAAACGAAGTTGTAAACAACCGCACGCGGCACCGCGTGCACCGTTATCGGAATAAAACATGGAGCATTTCAGACTATTCGTCTTGCCGTTCTGGCTGGGAGCCTTCTTCCTGCTGGTAACGCTTCTGTATAAATATATCGGCTGGTTCGTCGGACTGACCGCGGCGGAGCGCCGTCTATTCGTCCGTTCGCTGTTCACCCGCTCGACGTTCCGCTCGGTCGGGGAGGTTATCAGCGAATCGCTGCTGCACCGCAAGATATGGCGCACCAACAAACTGCTGGGTTACATGCACACCAGTTTCGCGCTGGGATGGTTTCTGTTGATCCTGACCGGCTGGATCGAAACGCTGGTCTACTTCAAGGGCGAAAACGTTCCGCTGTACGTCGATATCTTCTTCTCTTATTACGTACACCCTATTTTCGAGCATAATTTCAATTTCTCGCTGATCAAAGACGCGCTGCTGCTGCTGATCCTGATCGGTATCGGCCTGGCGCTGTTCAAACGAATCCGTTCGCGGATGATGGGTATGCGCCGAACGACCCGGCATACGCCGGGCGACCGGATCGCCCTGTCGGCGCTGTGGTTGATCTTCCCGGCCCGGCTGCTGGCCGAGAGCATGACCAGCGGCGTAATCTGGAAATTCGGCGGCATCGTATGGGCGCTCGGCGAAGAGCACCACCTGATTCCCCCGGGAGTCGGCTGCGGCAGCTTCCTGACCAATTCGACCGGCGAACTGCTGGCCCGCATACTGCCGCCCGACGTGCTGATGGCCGGCGAACTGCCGACCTGGTGGTTCTACTCGATCACGCTGGGCGTCTTTTTCGTCGCGCTGCCGTTCTCGCGCTATATGCATATTTTTACCGAGATTCCGCTGATTTTCCTACGAAACGCGGGGCTGCGCAGCAAAGAAAAACCGTCGAGCTACGACCATTTCCAGACCAACGCCTGCTCGCGCTGCGGCATCTGCATCGACCCCTGCCAGTTGCAACGGGCCGCCGGGATCAACGGCGTGCAGTCGGTCTACTTCCTGCGCGACCTGCGGAGCGGCAACCTGACCGATGCGGTGGCCAACAACTGCCTGATGTGCGGTCGCTGCGAACAGGCCTGCCCGGTCGGTATCGAACAAAATACGCTGCGGCTGAACAGCCGCCAGTGGACGGCCGTACCGGTCGGCGAAAACCGTTACGGATATATCCGGGGAATCGACCGTTCGCAGGGAAACGGCAAAGTCGGCTACTTCGCCGGCTGCATGACGCTGCTGACCCCGAAGATCCTCCGCGCGATGGACGACATTTTCAAAGCGTCCGGCGATGAAGTGTGGTGGGCCGACAAAGAGGGGGGCGTATGCTGCGGCAGACCGCTGAAGCTCTCGGGCGAAGTGGACGCCGCACGGAAAATGATGGAATACAATACGGAACTTTTCCGCCAGCACGGCATCGAAACGCTGGTTACTTCGTGTCCGATCTGCCTGCGCGTTTTCCGCGAAGACTACCGGCTGGAAGGCATCGAGGTGCTACACCATTCGGAGTACATCCAGCGATTGTTGAAAGCGCACCGGATCGACCCGAAAATCGGCGACCTGAATTTCACCTACCACGACCCCTGCGAGCTGGGACGCGGTTCGGGCATTTACGACGCTCCGCGCGAAGTGATCGCCGCAGTCGGTCGGCTGACCGAAGTGGCCGAAAATCGTGAAAAAGCGCTCTGCTGCGGTTCGAGCCTGGCGAACATCGCCATCGACGACGACGGACAGCGGAAAATCGGCGAAAGCGTCGCGGCAGCCTTTGCCGCCACCGGGGCCGATGCGGTCGTCACGGCCTGTCCGCTGTGCAAGAAAGGAATCGCCCGGGGCAATTCGATGCCTGTTTACGATCTTGCGGAAATCGTCGCCCAAGCATTATGATACCGGACGTTCCGGAGGATGCTGCGACAGGCGGCAGGAGTCTCCCCCCGTTACGAATCCGTCCCGACACTGTAAAACTTAAAAAAGAATATCGTCTCGCCTCGAGCGGAACTTTTTCATTCACCGCCGTACGGATAACTCGATCACGCTGTCGATTTCGTCGGCCGGTATCCCGGACAAATCCAGCGACACGGAGTCTGTGGCCACCGAAAAAGGCACTTCCGCCCGATCCGCAAAACGAACGGCCGAACGGACGACACCGCCGGTCAGCGGCAGGGAAAGCGTATCGCCGTCGCGTCGGAGAACATGCACGAAGAGCCGGTCGCCTTTGCGGGTGGAAACGCCCCACGCACCGGGAGCGATCTCTCCGGCCCGGGTTCCGTAGACGGTCTCCCCGTAAGTTTTCATCCACCGGCCGACTTCCCGGAGCCTTTCGAGGGAAGCCTGCGGTATCTCGCCGTCCGGCTGCGGGCCGACGTTCAGCAACAGATTAGCGTTACGTCCGGCGGCATTGACCAGCAGATGGATCAACGCAGCGACTGACTTATAGTTCCGGTCGGTAATGCTGTAACCCCATGTCCCGTTCATCGTCGCGCAGGTTTCCAGCGGCAAGGCGCTGATCGTCTGCCCAGCCGAGTGCCCGGCGGTATTCTGTCCCGGAAGATCCTGCTCGAACGCTTGAAAATCCTCTCCGGGGAACGGTTCGCGATGGTGATTGTTCCCGACCAAACAGCCGGGTTGCAACCGGTGGATCGTCGCGTAAATTTTATCCAGTTGCCAGTCGGCGTCCGCCTTGTCCCACCAACCGTCGAACCAAACGGCTCCGACCGGCCCGTACCCGGTCAGCAGTTCGGTCAGTTGGTTATTCATGAAACCGAGGTAATCGTTCCAATCCCCGTGAGCCGTACGCCCGGTACCCTGCCCCGTAGTGCCCAACGGATAGTAATCTTCGCGCGTCCAGTCGAGCAATGAATAATAGAAATGCAGCCGGATCCCCTGTTTGCGGCACTCTTTCGCCAGTTCCCTGACAACGTCCCGTCCGTAAGGGGTGGCTTCGACGATGTTGTAATCCGAATACCGGGTGCCGAACATCGAGAAACCGTCGTGATGGCGCGAGGTAATGCAGATGTATTTCATGCCGGCATCTTTAGCTGCCTGCACCCACGCCTTCGCATCGAATTTCGACGGGTAAAATCCTCCCGCCAGTTTCGCATACTCGCGGCAATCGATGTTTTTGTTCGTCATCGCCCATTCGCCGTCGCCAAGCATACTGTAAATGCCCCAATGGATAAACATCCCGAAACGGCTATCCTGAAACGCTTCCCGGCTGCGGAGATTCTCCGGCGCGGGCTGGTAACCGGACTGCGCGGCCAGCCGGCCGGCCCCCAGCCATAAAACGACAAACAAGCAAACGTATTTCATGGGCGTATTCCTTAGTTTTATAAAAAACAATAACAAATATTAATGAAGTATAAATTTTAATATACAGAAATACACCCCCTTACAGATTACCTGTTCCGGAAGAAACCACCGTAACCTTAATCTTATCGATCCGTCTGCCGTCCATCTCTTCGACTTGCAGAACCAGATCGCGGCAGGTCAGCGTTTCGCCCCGATGCAGAAAATCCTTCCGGATCTCCAGCATCAGCCCGGCGATCGTCTCCGCGCCGCCTTTCATGGCGTCGAGATAATCGTCGTCCAATTCCAACACTTCGAGGAAATCATTGATATGGGTTTTACCGTCGAACAGGTACGTATTCGGAGAGAGCTTCGTATAAAAAGCCTGATCGCGGTCGGATTCGTCCGAAATTTCGCCGACGATCTCCTCTAGGATATCTTCCAACGACAGCAACCCCATCGTGGAACCGTACTCGTCGACCACGATCGCCATGTGGATCTTGCTGTCCCGGAACTCCTCGAGCAATTCGTTGATTTTCTTGTGCTCCGGCACGAAATAAGGCTTGCGGATCAGATTCTGCCACTCGAAATCCCGCTCGTGCGAGACATACGACAGCATATCTTTTACATATAGCACCCCTTTGATATGATCGATACTCTCTTCGTAGACGGGAATCCGCGAGAAACCGGACGAAACGATCGTCTCGCGCACCCGATCGAAATCGGCCTCGATGTCGAGCGAAACGATGTCCAGACGGGGTTTCATGATCTCCACCACTTCGGTATGAACGAAATCCACGATCTCGGACAGCATCCGCTTCTCCTCGGCGCTCTGTCCGGAGGTCATCTCGATCGCATTCGACAGTTCGTCGATCGAAATGTTCTCCCGCTTCCGCGTCACGCTCCGGTTGATATAACCGCCCGAACGAATCAGCAGGAACGAAACCGGCCTGAACAGCGCCTTGAGCAACAGCAACGGTACGGCCATCATCCGCGCGATACGCACCGGATGGTACGATGCGAGGATTTTCGGCATGATCTCTCCGAACAGCAGCAACAGGAACGTAACGATCACCATCTTCACGACGAACTCCAGCCCCGCGGCGCCGGCGAACCCGACCAGCGAGTCGATCAGTCCGTTGGACAGGATCACGATGCAGATATTGACCAGGTTATTGACGACCAGAATCGTCGCCAACAGATACTCGTCCGCCGACAGCAACCGCAGGATCGCATTGCTCCTACGATCCGGGCTGTTCTTCAGCCGGACGACATCCCGCGGCGAAAGGGAGAAAAAAGCGGTTTCAGAAGCCGAAACCGACGCCGAAACGCCCAGCAACAAAATTACGACCAGCAGGATCACGGAATCCTGCAGCGTAAACGGGTTGAACGTCACGGCTTGGATAAAACACGCTGTCAAAATTACAGATATTTAGCCGGCCCGATCCATAACCGGAACGGCTTAGTCAAACAACGAACTGCTCTGCCCCTTGTCGCTCTGCTGTGCGGAATCGTCTTTCAACACGACCCTCGCACTGCGGTTACCTTCCGCCGAAGTGTCTTTGACGAACTTGATATTCCGACGAACGAAGGCGGGACGGTTCTCCAGTTCTTCGATATCGATATCGGAACCTTCGTCCTTCTTGGATTCGATGGCAGGTTGCGAAACCGGCGCGCTGAACGGTTTGGGCTGCGGTCTCGGCGGAACCGGGACGGGACGGTTCGGCACGATCCGGCGGGCGGCATCGGGCTGCCCCCCCGGCGCGGCGGACACCGGACGCACGGACGGCTCATGCGGCACGAACGCCGGTTTTTCGGCCGGTTCGGGCGACTCGACAACCGGTTCGCCGGCAACCGCATCGTTCTCCGACTCGCCGCGAACGTTCGCCTTGCGAAGCGAATCCTTGTAATCCTGCAGAGGCGAATAGCTGACCATGTTCATCTGCGCATAATCGAATCCGGTTGCGATGATCGTCACCTCGATATCCTGTCCGAGAGCGTCGTCCTTACCGGCTCCCCAAATAATATCGGCGTTATTCCCGGCGCGTTCCTGAATGTACTCGGTAATCATATAGGTCTCCTCGAGCGTGATCTCTTCGTCGCCCGAGGTGATGTTGATCAAGATATTTTTCGCCCCGGCGATGTCGTTGTGGTTCAGCAACGGGGACTCCAGCGCCATGTTGGCCACCTTCATCGCCCGGTCTTCGCCGGAAGCGCGGCCCGAACCCATCAACGCTACGCCGCTGTCGCTCATCACGGTCTGCACATCGGCGAAATCGACGTTCACCGTATTTTCGCGCGTAATCACCTCGGCGATCCCGCGGGCTGCGGTAGCCAAAATATCATCGGCCTTGCCGAACGCCTCGGTCAGCGTCAGCTTGCCGAAGATCTCCTGAATGTTCTCGTTGTTGATCAGCAGCAGCGAATCGACGCAGCCGCGCAGCTCCTCGATCCCCTGCTGGGCCTGCCGCATCCGTTTCGGGCCCTCGGTCTTGAACGGAAGAGTCACGATGGCCACCGTCAGGATACCCAGCTCCTTGGCTGCCCGGGCGATCACCGGCGCCGCGCCGGTTCCGGTTCCACCGCCCATACCGGCCGTGATGAAGACCATCTTGGTGCCTTCGCGCTTGTAAATCTCGATGATCTCGTCGAGGCTCTCCAAAGCCGCCTGTCGTCCTTTTTCCGGATTGTTGCCGGCGCCCAGGCCGTTCTGTCCGAGACGCACCTTTACCGGGACGGGACTGTTGCGCAGCGCCTGCGGATCGGTATTGCACACCATGAACGAAACGTCGGCGATCTCCAGCTCGAACATGTGGTTGACGGCATTGCTACCGCCGCCGCCGACACCCGTAACCATGATGATCGAAGGCGACAGCTTCGGAATTTCAAAATCGATTATATCTTTTACGTCAGACATATACTAAATCTTTTACGCTTTTCACACTCGTTCCACTACGACCGACGCGGGCCGAAACCGATCCGCCCGCGCCGATAAACCTAAATCTCGTTATCTTCAATCTCCTCGTCAAACATGTTGATCACTTTCTCCCTGAGCTTCGAGAACAATCCCGGCTTGCGCTTGGGTTTGTATTCCGGTTCGTAAGCGTCGTCCTGCAACCCGGCGCCTTCCTCTTCGTGCGGCCGGCTCCCGCTCCGGTAAAAATCGTTCAACTTCCGCTTGACCGGCGAAGCGGGCTCGGTAACCGGCTTTTCCTCCCTTGCCGGACGAACGACCTGCTGTTTCGACCGGGAAGTCTTGTTCTGGGCCCGTTCGTCGAATGCCCGCGCCAGGATGCCGACGGCAGTCGCCATGGCCGGCTGTCCGGCCGTTTCGAGACTCTCCCCGTCGAGCGTGCTCTCCGCCCCCGCTACGCGGGCATCCATCCCGGTGTAACTTTTAAACAAGGTTTCGACATGCTTCAACTGCGCGCCTCCTCCGGTCAGCACCACCCCGGCGGCAAGCCGATCCTGAAACCCGGATTTTTTCAGTTCCTCGACCACGAAGTCGATGATGTCGAGCATCCTCGCCTCGATGATCGCCGCCAGATTCTGAGACGAAATCTCTTTCGACGCCTTCGCGCTCAGTCCCGGCGTGGTAATGTATTTGTCGGGCTGCGCCGCATCGCGCATGGCTTCCCCGTAACGGGTCTTCAGGTTCTCGACATGCTTTTCGAGAATCCCGTACGAGCGGATATCCTTGTTGATCACGTTGCCGCCCATCGGGATGATCCCTACGTGACGGATGATATTTTTCTGATAAACGACCACGTCCGTCGTCCCCGCTCCGATATCCACCACGGCGACGCCTTCCTCCTTTTCGTCGGGCGTCAGCACGGCCTCGGCCGAAGCGATCGCATTCAGGAAAAGCCCGAGCGGAACGATATCCACCCGTTTGAGGGCCATCTCCAACCGGTTGATCGCGACCGAATCGCCCAATATGATGTTGAACGTCGACGCCAGTTTGTTGCCGAACGTCCCGACCGGATTGGCCGTCTCCTCCTCGTCGTCGACAATGTAGTTCTGCGGAATGATCTGCAAGATTTTCTCCCCTTCGGGAGCCGGAACGTTGCGCATACTGTCGTGCAACTGGCGGACGTCCTCCTGGCGGATCTCCCCGCCGCGGCTGGCAAATACGTAATAGGGCTGCTTTACGCTGCGGATGTGCTGTCCCGATATACCGGCATAGGCTTCGGTGATCCGGATTCCCTGGCGCTCTCCGATCGCATCGACGGCCTCCTTGATGCTTCTGGAAACCAGGTCGATATTTTTGATTTCGCCGCGGATCATCCCCGCCCCCTGCACGGCGGAAACTTCCCGGTCGATAACCCGAATCCGGCCGTCCTCGCCTTTCGTGCCGATCATCGCGACCACGGTATTCGTCCCTAAATCGATTGCAACAATATAATCCCCGTTTTCCACTTTCATTCCTGTTTATTCGATGCAGACAATCTGATCTTTATATTTCAAATTTATGTAGCTACAACAATTCCACCCCTCGTAGGCGACGGCATGCCGGTAAAAACTCAATAACTTTGCCAGTTTCTGTTCGTAACCGTCGACGCTGCCGAGCATGATCACCTGGTCGCCCGCCCTAGGCACGATCTCGATATCAGGATCGTACCCGTCCCCGGCCTGCGAGCCGACGACATGAACCTGAACGATAAACGCTTTCCAGAAGTCGTCACTATCCACGAATTTCACAAAATTAATCAGTTTCACCAAAAACGAGTAATTTTTCTGCACTTTTTTTTCGGGATTTCCGGCGAACCGGTCGAGCGGGCCGACATAGTCCGGTTTGAACGGGAACGGCACATAACCGGTAACCACCGGAACATAGACCACGAAATAGCGCTGCTGCGGCAGGACATAGCCGTCGTCGGTCACGTAGAAATTGTACCCGTTTTGCGTATTGAACCGCACCACCGGACGCCGTTGCGTCAATTCCACGTTCAGCCGCCCATCCATCGAAGTGTAGACGCGGGCCGTGCGGACGAACCCGCGCCGCCGGACGAAACGCTCCAGTTCGAGGGTATTGATCGACGACAGTTCGGTTCCGACCAACTTCATCTTTTCGGCTGCGAACCACGCCCTGACCATCGCCGGCGTAATGAAATTCCGCTCGGCGCTGTCCAGCACCGTCACCCGTACCTCCCGGCACAACTGTTCCTTTTTCCGCTGCGACGTATATCGCAACGAAAACGACAGGTAGACCGCAAGCAGCGTCCACGTCAGCAGATTCAGGGTGATAACCAGCGACCGTTTCACGATTCTCCGTTTTATCGGGTTCTTATTTTTCTGCGAATAAACCGGCGATCTGCGTGCAGAAGCGGTCGATATCGCCCGCCCCGAACGTCACCAGCAATTCCGGGTTCTTCGATTTCAGCACGTCCGTCAGATCCTTCTTGCGGACGACCCGTGCCGGACAACCGATCAGCGGCAGCAGCATTTCGGAAGCCACCCCTTCGATCGGCTCCTCGCGCGCCGGATAGATCGGCAGCAGCAACACCTCGTCGCACAAAGACAACGCCTCGGCGAACTCCCGGTAAAAATCGCGCGTCCGGGTGTACAGGTGCGGCTGGAACACCACCGTCAGCTTCCGCGCCGGGAACATCTCCCTGACCGACGTGATCGCGGCCCGCAGTTCGTTCGGATGGTGCGCGTAATCGTCCATATAAATATGCTTCGGCGTATTGACGTAAAAATCAAACCGGCGCTTCACGCCGCTGAACGACGCGATCGCGACCCGCAGCTTCGCTTCGTCGAACCCGGCCACCCACAGCATCGCCGCCGCCGCCACACAATTTTCGACATTCACCCATCCCGGAACGCCCGGCGTGCAATCCCGGATCACGCGGTCGGGACAAACAAGGTCGAACGTGTGCCGCCCGTCCGGCTCAAGCCGGATGCGGTCGGCGTAAAAGTCGCAGGGCGTATCGTATGCATACCGGTAAACCCGGATTCGGTCGTTACGGATATCCAGTTCGACCCCCTGTTTGAGAATCAGCGCGCCGCCCGGTCTGATCTGCCCGACAAACTCCGAAAAAGCCTCTTTGACCGCTTCGTGCGTCCCGTAAATGTCGAGATGGTCGGCATCGACCGCCGTCACGACCGCGACGTCCGGATAGAGCTGCAGAAACGACCGATCGAACTCGTCGGCCTCGACGACCAATCGTTCCCCCGGGCCGAGCACCAGGTTACTACCGAAATTCTTGGAAATCCCGCCGAGAAAAGCGCTGCCGCCGCCCCCGGCCTCGCGATCGAACCACGCGGCCATCGTACTGGTCGTCGTCTTGCCGTGCGTTCCGGCGACGGCCATCAGGTATTTCCCCTCGGCCATCACGCCGAGCATCCGCGAACGCTTGACGATCTCGAATCCTCCATCCCGGAAAAATCCGAACTGCAAACTATCGGACGGGATCGCCGGCGTATAAACCACCAGCGTATCGGCCTTGTCCCGAAACGGCTCCGGAATCGTATCCGCCTCGTCCTCATAAGTAACGGTCGCTCCTTCGCACTCCAATGCCCGGGTCAGTTCCGACGCGGTGCGGTCGTATCCGGCCACCTGTTTCCCCTCGTGCAGGAAATAACGTGCCAGGGCGCTCATCCCGATCCCTCCGATTCCTAAAAAATATACTTTACTAAAGTTCATTATTTCCCGTTTACAACATCCATAACTTCATTCACAACCCGATCTGCGGAATCGCCGATCCCTAAAGTCAATATATTACGCTCCATTTCAGCGAGTTGCTTCGGATCGGCCAACAATTCCTCCACGACCGGAAAAACTCCGTTCACCGCATCTCGGTCGGGAATCATCCGGGCGGCCTGCTTCCCGACGAGAGCCATCGCATTTTTGGTCTGGTGATCCTCGGCCACATTCGGCGACGGCACGAAGATCGTCGGCCGGCCGATCAGGCACAGTTCCGAAACGGTACAGGCTCCGGCCCGCGCCACGACGATGTCGGCCGCAGCATAGGCCAGATCCATCCGGTCGATAAAAGCTCCGCGCCAGATACCCCGGTCGGAGCGCCCCTGCATAAACTCCGTCATCTCCCGTTCGTAATATTTACCGGTCTGCCAAATCACCTGTATCTTCCCTTCGGCAACGATCCGATCCACGTTGGCTTTCATCATTTCGTTCAGCGTCCGGGTACCGAGGCTGCCGCCGACGACCAGCGTCACCGGCTTGCCCTCTTCCAAACCGAAATGCCGAAGCGCCTCCGCGCGCAGATCCGGATTGCGCCAAAAACGCCCCCGGAGCGGATTGCCCGTCAGGACGATCTTCTCTTTCGGGAAAAAGCGTTCCATCCCTTCGTAAGCCACGCAGATACGCCTGACGCGCGAGGACAGCATCTTATTGGTCATGCCCGCATAGGAGTTCTGCTCCTGAATCAGCGTCGGAATTCCCATCCGCTGCGCGGACCACAGCACCGGCGCGCTGGCATACCCGCCGAAGCCGACCGCTACGTCGGCCCCGAATTTTTTGACGATTCGCCGGGCGCGCAGCACCGACCGCACGACCTTGAACGGAACGGCCAGGTTTTTCGGCGTCAACCGCCGCTGCAATCCCGCGACGGGCAGCCCCTCGATCCGGTAGCCCAGCTCCGGGATTTTCTCCATTTCCATCTTTCCTTCGGCGCCGACAAAAAGGATTTCGACGCCGTCGCCGAGCCGCCGCTTCAGCGCTTCGGCCACCGCAACCGCCGGATAGATATGCCCTCCGGTACCTCCTCCGCTCAGTATGACTTTTAATTTCCGATCCATATTTTCAAACACAACATCAATGATCCGATATTCGCCGCAAAAACGGCCGCCCGTTCCGCTACTCCAGTAACGACTCTTTTCTCGGCCGATCCAGCGACTCTTCCTTCACCTGTCGGCTGATCCCGAGAATCAGGCCGAGCGCCAGGCAGGTAAACACGATCGACGAACCGCCCAGGCTGACCAGCGGCAGCGTTTGCCCGGTCACCGGGAACAGGCACACCGAAACCAGCATGTTACAGATTGCCTGGAACGTAATCATCAGGCAAAGCCCCAGCACCAGCAATCCCGGAAACGCCGTCCCGCAACGCCGGAACGTAACGATCCCACGGAAGAAAATACACAGGTACAGGAAAAGCATCAGCGACGCTCCGATCAGTCCGTACTCTTCGACGATAAAGGCATACGCGAAATCCGAATAGGAGTGCGGCAGGTTCGACCGCTGCGTACTGTTTCCGGGCCCTTTGCCCATCAATCCGCCCGAAGCGATCGCGATCCGGGCCTGCTCCTGCTGCAAATCGTCGTCTTCGCCCTGCGCTTTGACCTGCTCGGTCTTACTCATCATATCCCCGATCCCAAGCCGGTTGACCCACGTATGCGACCGCCCGATATTGAAGGCGTACATCACCGACACGGCGCAAACCATCGTCACGAACACCAGCGCGACCAGTCGCCACAACTCCCGCACGCGGACACGCCCGACATAGAGCATGATCAGACAGGTGCAGAACGTGATCGCCGCCGTCGAAAAATTGGAAATAAAAATCGCGGCGCAGGCGATCACGATCGGCCCCAGAACGGGGATCGTGATATTGGTCAGTATATTGAAATTCTTGTCCGGATTTTTACGCCACCCGCGCAGCGTCAGCGCAGGCAGCAGCGGCATACGGTGAATGTTTGTTTGCCGCTTGGCCAACTGCCGCGCCAGGATCGCGATCAGCGCGATCCGCAGGAAATCCGAAGGCTGGAACGTCACGCCGATCAGCGGGATGCGGATCCACCGCGAAGCGCTATTCAGGTTGACTCCAACGAAGAAGGTCAACAGCATGAACAGCAGCGCCGTAACGAAAACGAACGACAGAAAGCGCGGACGCGCGTAACGCTGGTAATCGATCCGGTGCACGGCGATCATCGCGGCGAACCCCAGCACGATGAACTTCAACTGCTGCAGGAAATAGTGCGCCGTATCCCCGCCGGCCTTACGGTAAGCCATCGACGCGGTCGACGAATAGATCACCAGCAGCGACGCGATCGACAGGATCGCAATGATCACCCACAGTACGCGGTCGCCGCTGAAAAAGCGGTCGAAAAAGCCCTGCTGTTCGTTGTGCGGTTCGTCCGGTTGCATGATCGTCGTTTTTTCGGTTTTATCGATACGTTATCGTTGCGCGGCGGCGACCCACTCTTTGAACTGCCGTCCGCGGTCTTCGTAATTTTTAAACAGGTCGAAACTGGCGCAGGCCGGCGACAGCAGTACCACATCGCCCGTTCCGGCGTTCCGGCGGGCGGCCGCCATCGCCTCGTCCAGCGAATGGGTATCGACAATCTTCCCGATCCGACCATCGAAAGCCTTCAGCAACTTACCGTTATCGACGCCCATGCAGACCAGCGTCTTGACTTTCGCCTCCGCCAACTCGTAAAGCCGCGCATAGTCGTTCCCTTTATCGGTTCCGCCGGCGATCCACACCACCGGACGGGTCATGCTCTCCAGCGCGTACCACACCGAATCGACGTTGGTCGCTTTCGAATCGTTGACGTAGGTCACGCCGTCGATCTCCCCGCACTTTTCGAGGCGGTGCTCGACCCCTTCGAACGCCCTGAGCGTCCGGCATATCGCATCCGGCCCGACCCCGGCCGACAAGGCCGCCAGCGAAGCGGCCATCGCATTATAAGTATTATGCATTCCCTTAATTTTCAATTCCGCAACCGGAATCTCCACCCGTTTCCCGGCAACTTCCGCACGGATCACGCCATCGGCCAGCATCGCCGCGCATCCGTCGCAGGTTTTCACGCTGAACGGCAGGGTTTGCATCCCAAGCGGATGTTTCGGCAGGTTTCCGAGCGTCAGCGGATCGTCGGCGCAATAAATAAAACGGTCTTCCGGTCGCTGGTTCCGCAGGATACGGAACTTGCTGTCCACGTAATTCTGCAACTCGTAATCGTACCGGTCGAGGTGATCGGGCGTAATATTCATCAGCACGCCGATATCGGCCCGGAAATCGTAACAGCCGTCCAACTGGAAACTGCTCAGCTCGATCACGTACCAATCGTAATTGCCGGTGGCCACCGCCAGCGCGAAACTTTCGCCGATATTTCCGGCCAGGCCGACGTTCACGCCGGCCTGCCGCAAAATCTCGTAGGTCAGCGTCGTCGTCGTCGTCTTGCCGTTGCTGCCGGTGATGCAGATCGTTCGCGCAGAGGTATAAGCCCCCGCAAACTCGATTTCAGAAATAACCGGGATTCCCCGCTCCCGGACGGCCTTCACCATCGGAGCCTTGTCCGGAATCCCCGGGCTTTTCACGACTTTGTCGGCCGACAGGATTTTACCGGCCGTATGCCGTCCCTCCTCATAAGGAATATCCCATTTCTCCAGCAGTTCCCTGTACTTCGGAGCGATACTCCCCCTATCCGACAGAAACACGTCGAATCCTTTTACGCGCGCCAGCACCGCCGACCCGCAACCGCTCTCGCCTCCTCCCAATACCACGATCCTCTGCATCGTTATCTGATTTTAAGCGTTACCAACGTGATGGCGGCCAGCAGCAACTGCACGATCCAGAAACGCACGACGATTTTCGATTCGAAGTAACCTTTCTTCTGGAAATGGTGGTGCAGCGGCGACATCAGAAAAATGCGCCGGCCTTCGCCGTACCGTTTTTTCGTATATTTGAAATAGGTGACCTGCATGATGACCGACAGGCTTTCGATGAAAAAAATCCCGCACAGGATCGGCAGCAGCAACTCCTTTCGGATCAGCAGCGCGAATACGGCAATGATTCCGCCGATCGCCAAACTGCCGGTATCGCCCATGAAGACCTGCGCCGGATAACAGTTGTACCACAAAAAGCCGAACAGCGCCCCGGCAAACGCCGCCGCATAGACGATCAGCTCCCCGCTCATCGGTATATACATGATATTCAGGTAATCGGCGTAAATGACGTTCCCCGACAGGTAGGCCAGTATCCCGAGCGTGACGACGATCGTCGCCGACACGCCGGAAGCCAGTCCATCGAGCCCGTCGGTCAGATTCGCGCCGTTCGAGACGGCGGTAATGACCAGCGTAGCGATCACGACGTATACCAGCCACGTCCACAGGTCGGCCCGCTCGCTGTCGCCCGGCACCAGCCAGTGGTAATTGAATTCGTTGTTCTTGACGAACGGGATCGTAGTATTGACGGTTTTTTCGGCCGGCGCCATATAGACCGCGCTGCGCTGCCCGTTGTCGTTGACATATTCCACATGCGCGCGCGGCGCGTTTCTGTCCAGTTTCTCCTTGGTCACGATCTGCGGGCTGAGCCACATCGCGCAACCGACGATCAGTCCGAGGCCGACCTGCCCGACGATCTTGTACCGGCCGCTGAGCCCTTCCTTGTTCTTGCGAAACACCTTGATGTAGTCGTCCAGGAAACCGATCAATCCGAGCCAGACGGTCGAAACGATCATCAGCCGCGTATAAACGTTGGTCAGGTCGCCGAACAACAGCGTCGGGATCAGAATCGAAATCAGGATAATAACGCCGCCCATCGTCGGCGTTCCGCGTTTCTGCAACTGTCCTTCGAGGCCGAGGTTGCGCACCTCCTCGCCGATCTGCTTACGCTGCAGGAAACGGATGAT
The DNA here is from genome assembly GCF_027665465.1 of Candidatus Alistipes pullistercoris. Lineage (NCBI taxonomy): Bacteria > Pseudomonadati > Bacteroidota > Bacteroidia > Bacteroidales > Rikenellaceae > Alistipes > Candidatus Alistipes pullistercoris. The sequence continues at coordinate 360,312 of NZ_JAQDED010000001.1, forward strand.
CCGGCGGCCGAAAATCATTCCGATCGCCAGCGCCAGAATAATCGCCATCGCCGCACGGAACGACAGCGACAGGAACATCCCCGCACCGGGAATGTCGAAATGCAATGAAAGATACTTGACTAAATGATATAACATAAATACGGTTCTTAATCGAATTTACTTCTTCGTCCGCAGTGCGAACAGGTTCGAAACCTCTTCCTTGTCGTCGAAGTGACGTTTCACTCCGGCAATGTCCTGATAGGTTTCATGCCCTTTGCCGGCCAGCAGGATGATATCGCCCGGCCGGGCCAGCGTCACGGCCGTCCGAATCGCCTCGCGGCGGTTGGTAACGGCGAGATACGACGCCGACGGATCGAGCCCCGCCTTCATGTCTTCGAGAATCGTTTCGGGATCTTCCATCCGGGGATTGTCCGAAGTCAGGATCGCCAGGTCGCTGTTCGCCACGGCGATCTGCGCCATTTCGGGCCGCTTGGTCTTGTCGCGGTTGCCGCCGCACCCCACGACGACATAGATCCGCTGCCCTTCCCGGCGAATCTCGTCGATCGTCCGCAGGACGTTCTGCAACGCATCCGGAGTATGAGCGTAATCGACGATGGCGGTCACCCCGTCCGCCGAACGAACGTACTCAAAACGGCCGCTGACCGACGTCAGCTCGCTCAGGATACGCAGCACCTCGTCGCGGTCGGCGCCGAGCAGCAGGGCCGTCGCATATACGGCCGTTAGGTTGTAAGCGTTGAAACGCCCGAGGAATGTCGCCCAGACCTCCGAACCGTCCAGATTCAGCAGCATGCCGTCGAAATGCATCTCGACGATCCGGCACCGGAAATCGGCGAACGCCTGCAACGCGTAAGTCTTGACCTCCGCGCCGGTATTCTGCACCATCACCATGCCGTTGCGGTCGTCGGCATTGGTCAGCGCGAACGTTCCCTCCGGCAGCGCGTCGAACAGCATTTTTTTGGCCCGGATGTACTCAGCGAACGTATGATGATAATCCAGATGGTCGTGGGTAATGTTGCTGAAAACGGCGCCGACGAAAGAGAGTCCCTCGATGCGGTGCTGCACGAGGCTGTGCGAACTGACTTCCATAAAACAGTATTCGCATCCGCGTTCGACCATTTCGGCCATCATGCGATTCAACCGGATGCCGTCGGGCGTCGTATGGGTCGATTCGCGCTGTTCGGTATCGATGCAGTAGGTTACGGTCGAAATCAATCCCACCTTATATCCCAGCCGGCGGAACAACCGGTACAGCAGCGTCGCCGTCGTGGTTTTCCCGTTGGTTCCGGTTATACCCACCAGTTTCAGATTACGGCTCGGATGTCCGTAAAAGGCCGACGCGATGCGCCCCAGCGCAACCGTCGAATCCGCCACCCGCACATAGGTCACCCCACCGCACAACTCTTCCGGCAACTCTTCGCATACTACCGCCGACGCTCCGAGACCGACGGCCGCCCCGATAAAGCGATGTCCGTCGGTCTGCGTTCCGCGCATGGCGAAAAACAGCGTTCCCGGCTTCGCCTCGCGCGAGTCAAACTCAAGATTGTCAATTTCTACCGAAAGGTCTCCCGACGTCGAAAGCACCTCCACGTCCACCAATAGCTCACGTAACATCCATATACACTTTATGCAATGTACAAAAGTAAGGTTTTACACCGGAGAAATAAAAAATAAGATGCCTTTTAATTGACATCTTATCGACAAAATCATTTCTTGCGGAGAATCCGCCGTACGAGCTTTTTTTCCGTTTTCGGTACGGGAGGCTTCGTTCCGACGAGCACCTGTTCGATCGTCTCCCGGTCGCCGGCGATCCAAACCATATCGTACGGCTGAAAACGCACCAGTCCCAGCGGTCTGACGTACGAGCCGTCGCTGCGTTCGATCCCGATGATCAAGCAGGCCCCTCGGCACATCATGCCGAACTGCGAAACGGTCATACCGATCAGTACGGAATGCTCGCCGACCGAAAATTTTTGCATCGTCGCCTCTTCCCGATCGACCGGCGACAGCGGCACTTCGACCTTCGAAGCGAACTGGCTCAACTGCGCATCCGTCCCGACGACCGAAATCTCGTCGGACGGCATCAGCACCATCGATGCGCCGGGCGCATTGTACCGGTGGCTGCCGCGCAGCACCGACACCACCGTCACCCCGTAGCGCAGGCGGAGATCCAACTCCCTGAAACACCGCCCGACGAGCGGGCTGTCGGCCGAAACCGTCATCTTAGCCATATGCAGGAACTTGGCGCGGTAGTTCCCGGTCGTCACGACGGTGCTCGCATCTTTTTCGTTCAGGTTGGTAAAGAAACGCTGTTCGAAACGCAGGTATCCTCTTTTGATCCGTCTCCAGAACAGCGCCAACAGCAACAGCAGAATGGCGAACGCCATCAACGCCCCCCAACGGTACGAACTCAGGTGAGCGACTACGGTCAGTACGAACATCAGCGCGAGGAGAATCCGCAGCACGATCAACGACACCAACAACCCGTGGTTGAAACGGGGATCGTTCCACAGCGGCACGAACAGCCTGCGATTCAGGTGCCGCACCGCAAGCCCCCACAACAGCGGCGTCATAAAGAGAATGGTCGTCGTCGTAGCGATCAGTTTGCCGGCGAATCCTTCGAAACGCTCCTCGACGAACGGCGAATAGTAACTCGAAGAGATCCACACCACGCCGCCCAACAGCACGCAGTAGATAAACATGTTCAACAGCGACTTTTTCAGCAGCGACATCCACTCCCGCTCGCTGTTGACGGTTTGCGACCCGGCGCTGTACCGGGCCAGCAGCGCTTTCATCCGCTTCGGAATCAACCGGTTGATCCGGTGATAGGCAGGATCGCTGAGCCGGATGATAAACGGCGTGGTAAATGTGGTCACGACCGACACGGCCACCGCGACCGGATAAAGGAACGAACTGGTAACCCCCATCGACAGTCCGAGCGACGCGATGATAAAGGCGAACTCTCCGATCTGCGCCAGCGAGAACGACGACTGCAACGCGATTTTCAGATTCTGTCCCGACACGAGGAAACCGAGCGTCCCGTAGAATATCTGTCCGACGATCACGACCACCGTCAAAAAAACGATCGGCACGATGTATTGCACCAGCATCGCCGGCTCGACCAGCATCCCGACCGACACGAAGAAGACCGCCCCGAACAGGTCCTTGACCGGAGCGATGACCTTCTCGATGCTCTCGGCCTGTACCGTCCCGGCTAGGATCGACCCCATGATGAACGCCCCGAGCGCAGACGAAAATCCGGCGTAAGTCGCCAGCACGACCATAATCAGGCAAAGGCCCAGCGAGATCACCAGCAGCGTTTCCTGATTCAGGAATTTCCGTATTTTTTTCAGGAACGTAGGAATCAGATAGATCCCCACGACGAACCACAGAATCAAGAAAAAGATCAGTTTGAAAAGCTGTTCGGCGATCACGACGTGTTCGACCGCCCGCTGCACGAAAAGCGTCGACAGCATCACCATCAACACTACGGCGAACAGGTCTTCGACCACCAGCACCCCGAACACCAGCGACGTGAACTTCTGGCTGCGGAGCCCCAGATCGTCGAATGCCTTGATAATGATCGTCGTAGACGACATCGACAGCATCCCGCCGAGGAAAATACTGTCCGTCGAAGTCCAGCCGAGGGCCCGTCCCGCCATAAAGCCGGAGCACATCATCCCGACGATCACGACCAGTGCCGTCATCAGCGCGGGGCCGCCGACGTTCATCAATTTTTTGAAGCTGAATTCGAGGCCGAGCGAGAACAACAGGAAGATGATACCGATCTCGGCCCAGATGTCCACGTTCCCCATGTTCGAAACCCCCTGTAACAGGAAATTTCCGCTACACAGGAACCCGGCGACGATGTAACCCAACACGACCGGCTGTTTCAGCCATTTGAACAGCAGCGTCGTAACCCCCGCGACGGCGAGGATCAACGCAAGGTCTGAGATGATCGGATCCAGATGTGTCATATTCCCAAAACGGGCCCGGCATTCGGACCCGACATATTCATTTTTACGACAGTCCCGGTCGTTACGAACCGGCGGTCGTCTCCCGTCGGTCCGGTTTCGTTCGTTCCGGCGCGACCGACGGATTCCACCGGTAATACAAGCTTCCGAGGCGCACGCCCGACAGGTACAGCATCAGGGCGGTCAGCCCGGCCAACAAGGCGAACCAAAGCAGGTGGCACAACACCGTGAGCGGGTAATTCACCACCGGAACGAATACGTTGACGGGACGATTACCGTCGGCAGTCCGCACGAAAGGATTGAAAAACAGGATCGTTCCGTCGTCGAAATGCGCTTCGGCACGCGCGTAGGCATCGTTCTTCCGAAAAGCATAAACGGCCTCGGCCCCGCTTCCCTCTGCAAGCAGCGTTCCGTTTTGTCCGATAAACCGGATCGCCGAAGCGGGCCGGTCGACCCGGATGCGAATCGTATCGCCCTGCATCGAAATGCGCTCCATCCGGGGCAGGTCTCCGTGCGGATCGGGACGGTTATTAACGTCGTGCGGAACGTATACCGCATAAGCGGCCCCTTTTTTCAAAGACTTCATAATATCCCCGGGGCGTAGCGACGGCGTATTGACCATTGTGAAGCAGCGCTGGAACCACGACGACCGGTTGCGGATATTGTGCGCGTCGTCGTCGCCGATCAGGGTCGAATAGATCCCGGCCGAAAGCGCCGTATCCCAGTACTGCTCGGAACGCTCGCGGCCCCGTTCCGGATTGATTTCCAATAGATCGTACCCGCGTAGCCAGCCGTACACCGCCAGGTCGATGATCCGCGTCTTGCCCGGGTGGTTCAGCACCAGCGCCTCGGCCTGCGGGCGCAGCCAGTGCAACATGTACTGCATCTGCGACTGGGTCAGCATCAGCGGAAAATCGCGCCACGTGACCCGTTCGGCCCCCATCACCAACTGATGGTAACCGTTGATCCCGTAACCGTGTTCGTAAGTCGGGATAAATCCGGGGCGGTCGGCATGCTCGGTATTCAGGCACTGATGATCCGAGATGCTCATGATATCGTACCCGTTGCTGCGATAGGCTTCGAGCATCTGTTCGACCGTATAATCGCACTGGGGTTTCTCTTTTTGATGGGCATGGAAATTGGCTTTCCGCCAACAGGACGAATCGGCCCCTGCATACGGATTGTAAACGGAATCCCCGCAGAACGAACGGCCGGACTGAAAATCATAGACCGGCACCGAAATGTAACTCAGCACGCACAACATCAGCACGGCGACGATTACAATCAAAATGTATTTCCCGAATAACAACATGGGGCGTTTCTCACAATTCAGCAACGGACAAAATTACTATTTTTATTCATTTCCCGTAAAAAACGATCGTTTTTTAGCATTTTTTTCACATTCCGCCCCGAGCTTCCGCCGGACGCTCCCGAAAAGAAAAAGCCGGCCCGCCTTTCGGGGCGGACCGGCATCCGTGACTACACGGCGGTCAGACCAGTCCGACCGCCAGTTTGCCCTGCTCGGCGGAAAACCGCACGACGTCGGTAACCGGCTCGAAAGCGTGGGGAACGTACTGCGACACCTGCCCCATCGAGAACGAACCGCTCTCGGTCGCATACAGCGTCAGCAACAGGCTGCTCGATTTGTCGTTGCGTGGAATATTCACCAGGCGCTCCATATCGCCCGACGATACGGCGGCGCACAGGGCCGGCTTATCGGCAGCCTGATAATAGATTTCGTACCGGCGAATCCGTTCCCCGGTCGGTTTATAGACCGGCGCCGCGGAGCTGAACGTCACCCCGGCCTTGATGAACCCGACGATGGCAATCAGCCCCCCGACGAGCATCAGCATCGAAGAGAGGTTGCCGCGATCGACCATCGTATCGGAAGTCAGGCTCCAGACGGCCAGCGCGCTGCCGGCCAGAGCGACGATCAAGGCGATTACGGGACTTTTTCTGCGTTGAATGATATCTTCTGCGGCGACGCCGCTGTACAGCGTGTCGTCGATTACTTTAAAATCGTTGTTCATGATTCATTGTTTTATTCGGTGATTGATAAAATACGCGGCGGAATGCTCCCTCCGCCGGGGGAAACAACACCGGAAACCGTTCCGGAAAACCGTCGTACGGCCGACGCAACCGACTATGCCGGACGCCTGCACCGAACGTTCGATCGGAATCGGCTAAACAATGATTTTTCTGAGAAAAAAGACGTAATACCCCGTGTGCTGCAATGCCGCAAGCCAGCCGTCGAAACACCGCTGCTGGAATCGCAGCCGCGTCAGCGGTCCGCTGCTCACGACGCGGTTCTCAGACACCGCATTCGCACAAAAACGGAACAGGGACGACACCCGCGACACGGGCGTTTTAGTTACGAAAGAACAGAAACCGGAAGACCCCGGCGCCAAATCGCTCTGCAACGATGCGAAGACGAACCGGTGCAACTCTCCCGGCGGAGCGGCTTCGGTGATCTGGTCGCAAACCGTTTCGAGCGCCGGCGCGCATTCCGCGGCCGGACCGTCGCCGAAAATGCGCGGAACGATCACCGAAAGGGCCATTGCCAGTAAAAAGTATCGAAACAGTCTTCCCATAAAACTTACGCTGCGTTACAAAGATATCTTTTTTCCCGGAATTATACGAATCGGCTATTTCTTCTTGCTCGATTTTCAATCGCCGCGGCCCGAAGAAGCCACGGAATCTGCCGAGCTGTCCGCCTTTTTCTCCTTCAGGTAAATCCCCGGTTCCAACGGCGTACAGCCGAGTTCCAGCCGAATCAGCATTCCCCGGTGCACTTTCGTTCCGGCCGGGACGGACTGGAACTCGACGCCGCCGACCCCCGAAAACGCGACGACCATTCCACGGCGTTCCAGCAGATAAACGGCCTCCTTCAGGCCCATCCCGACCACCGAAGGCACTTCGTCCGACCATCCCTCGTAGCTTGTATACGCAATCCCGGCCGAATCGACGGCTTCCACTCCCCGCCAGTCGGTCCGTCCGCGCCGTCCTTCGTAACGGACGTCGAAACGATAAGCGACTTCACGCATTTCGTCGGCGCAACCGGCCTTGAGCCGGGGCTTTTCATCCGTTTTTTCCTTTCGCTGCGACAACGGATCCTGCCAAGCGGTATTTTTGGCGTACACCCGGTCGGCAATCGCCCGAAATACGGGCCCGGCCAGCGAAGCCCCGTAATAAAATCTCCGGTGTCCCGGAGCATTGTAAGTCTTGAGCGCGACCAGGCAACTGTACTTCGGATCGTCTTCGGGAAAATAGCCCACCATCGTCGCCAGGTAGTGCCGTCCGCCGTTGCGGTCGGTATAGCGCCCGTTCACCGGAATCTGCGCCGTACCGGTTTTGCCGCCCACCTTATAATAACGGCTTTTCAGGATGCGTCCCGTTCCCTCTTCCACGACGCCGCGCATCGCCGCGCGAACCTCTTTCAGCGTCTCGTCCGAGGCGATCGAAGAGACCATCGTTCGCGCCCGGTAGGTCCGCAACGTCTGCCCGTACTGCCTCAACTCTTTGACGAACAGCGGGCTCACCATCCGCCCGTCGTTGGCCACCGCATTGTAGAACGTCAGCGTTTTCATCGGGGTAAGCAGCAGCGCGTACCCGTAAGCCATGTTCGTCAGCGTCGTCCCGTCCCACCAGCGGTCTCCGGGCTTGCGGATCACAGGATTCTGGCCGCCGGCGATTTGCAGGTGGAGCGGCTCGTTCAAACCCATTTTATAGAGGTGTTCGACGAAGCGTTTCGGATCGTCCTTGTAATACTTATTCACCGCTTTGGCAAAACCGACGTTCGACGACTTTTCGAAAACGCCTTTCAACGTCAGCAAGCCGTAACCGTGCGTATCGGTCACTTTCGTGCGACCGATGATGGCCGTACCGTTGCCGGTATCGTATTTTTCGTCGAGACTGGCCCCGGCATCGTCGAGCAGCGTAATCAACGATGCCAGCTTTTGCGTGGAACCGGGCTCCATGTTCATCCCGATCGCGTAGTTGTAATCTTCGACGATGTTTCCCTCGCCCTTGCGGGTCAGGTTCGTGATCGCACGGATTTCGCCGGTGGAAACCTCCATCAGGATCGCCGTCCCCCAATCGGCCTGCATCGTTTCGAGCTGCTCTCGCAGCGCTTTCTCGGCCACGTCCTGGATATCGACGTCGAGCGTCGTCACCACGTCGATACCGTCCACCGGATCGACGTTCATCTCGTCGGGAACCGGAACCCGGAACGTTCCCGAAATACGCTGCATCAGCACGTTTCCGTCGATACCGTGCAGCACGCTATCGAAAGCGCCCTCGATACCGACTTTCGTCCCGGTCTGGTTCACCATGCCGATCGTGCGCTTGGCCATATCGCCGTGAGGCAGCAGCCGACGGCTGGTCTGCTTAGCGATGAAACCGCCCCGGTTCTGCCCCAGCCGGAATATCGGGAAACGGGCGATCTCTTTTATTTCCAAATGATTGACGCGTCGCGGGGACAGCAGCACGTAACGGTTTTTCCTCCGCTCCCGGAACGCATTGATCAATTTCAGCTTATAAGCGCTCTTGCTTTTGTCGCCGAAAAAATCGGACAGGCAATAAGCCAGCGAATCGACGTCGCGCAGGAAAATCGAATCGACCAGTCCGTTGGCGGCGAAGTCCATCCGCACTTCGTACTCCGGCACCGAAGTGGCCAGAATACGGCCGTCGCAGGCGAGGATATCGCCCCGGTCGGCTTCCATCGCCACCCGCTCGTAAGTGATAGTCGTCCCTTCGCTGCGCAACCGCCCGCTTTTGGGTCCGTACTGCAGATACAGGATCTTGCCCACGATCATCAGGCCGATGATGAAAAACAACACATAGAGCACCTGCACGCGATGCAATATTCCTTTTTTGATATCCGGTTTGCGTTCCTCCATACGGCGCTACTTGTCGATGATCTTCGGCGGGCTCACCAACTCATCGAGCGGAATGCCCCGCTCCTCCAGTTCGCGGATGATCTCGCTCTGCCGCGTGGCGATCATCCGCTGCGACGAAATGGTCAGCGACTGCGCACGCAGTTCCTTGACCCGCGCGGTCAGCCTTTCGTGCTGCCGGTGCAGCTTCTGCGTATGAAACCCGTTGGCGATATACAGAAACATCAGTACGGCCATAAACAACACGTACGGGTAGTGCTTCTGCACCTCCGCATCGGCCAGAATGCTCCCGGAGATCACCCGCCTCACATAGCGCTCGAACCGGGACGGACGCGACACGGGACGCGTCGACGGCTCCGGCTGTTTCGGCGATGCGGCGGCAGGTTCGGCAGCAACGGGCTCTTCTCCGGCGATTTCTTCTGGTTCGGCCATTTCACACGCATTTTAATGCAAAAGTAATCTTTTTTATCAAAAAGAGACGATCTCTCCGGGCCGTCCCGGCATATTACCGAACAGAAACCCTCCGCCGGTACTTCGGCGCGCGGCATCCATTCCGGAATGCGTTCACAGCCGAAACAGTCCGGCTTTTTCAGGAATCGTCCGTTTCGTACCGCACTCTGCTTCTTCTATTTTCTATCGTATTATTTTATAACGCAATAAGAAAGCGCGTCAGGGTATGCGAAAAACGGGGGCAAATACCCGGAAGGGCATCTGTCCCCCGATAAGGGAAACCGGTTTGTGCAACCGCCGTTTACGGCTTCATGTAGGAAAAAACGGCCGTGACCGGATAATGATCCGACAGATAATAATCCTTGCCGTCTTTCTGCACGCCGTAACAGTCGGTCAGCACCCGGTAACTCTGCGGGGCGTCGATGTTGCGGTACAGAATATGGTCGATAAACGCAGCCGAAGAACCGTTGTTATGGAAAGTCGGGGTCTGATCCATCGGGCTGAACGACTCGCGGGCCCCGGTCAGGTAGCCGGTCAGCGGGGCCATCGCAGCATTGGTATAGGCCACATTCAGATCTCCGGTAACGAATGTCGCCAGATCGTCGGCGCCGTATTTTTTCAGCCGGGCGACGATCAGTTCCGCCGAATTGCGCCGCGCGGTCGCCGACTTGTGATCGAAATGCGTATTCAGATAGAGAATTTCTTTGCCGGAATCCCGCTCGCGGAGCTTCACCCAGGTGGCAATCCGCCTGTAAGCCGCATCCCATCCGATCGACATCTGGTCGGGCGTCTCGCTGAGCCAGAAATTCCCGCTGGCAACCAATACAAAACGGTCTTTCCGGTAGAAAACGGACATGTATTCGCTGCTCTGCGGACTTCCGTCCCGGTCGATCCCGACCCGCGCATAGTTGCCCAGCCGCTCGTCGAGCGTATTCAGCACGTCGATCCGCGCCTCCTGCAAGCCGAACATATCGGGATTCTCTTCCCGCAGCATTTTCACGACGCCTTCCCGCCTCTCGTCCCAGGGGCGGGTGTTGGTCGTCTGAATATTAAACGTCATAACTTTCAACGAACGCGTCCCGTCGTCGTACCCGCGTTGAAGCACTGGCACGTCCGTCGCTTTTCCGGAAACGTCGGTAATCCGGATAACGGCTTTGCGTTCCGGCGTACTGGTTTGAGTCCCGTTCGTATTGGCCGCCACGTTGAACTTCACTTCAGACTTTTCCACATCGGACTTGCCCGAAGGAACCTGCGTAATCCATTTCGTCTGTCCGCCGGAAAGGTAGACAATGTCTACCCGGAAGGAAACGTTATGGGACACCGTCACCCGGATCACCGTATCGCAGTACTCCAGCTCGTGCTCCGTCGGGGTTACCTCGACCCCTTCCCCGGCAGGCTGACTTACGGCAATCGTCCGCGACTCGCCGCCGCAGGTTACCGTCACCGTAGCGTTACGGGCACCGAGCGACGGGTTGGTTTTCGCTTTCAGGGTGAACGAACTGCGTCCGGCCCGCCCGGACGCGGGCTCTACGGTCAACCAAGGTTCGCTCTCCGCTTCGGCATACGCAACCGCAGCCGACCATCTGTCGGGAGCCTCAATGTCCACCCGCTGGGAAAGCGAACCGGGCGTTATCGGCCAATCGCTAATCGACAGCCGAAAGGTATACGATTCTCCGTTTTTATCATCGGAACACTGCAGGGTCAGCGCACAAAACAGAACCGCCTGCAACCACAGGATCATTCGTTTCATCGTTCATTAAGTTTTAGGCGTATCCGGAGCGGCATTCCGTAAATGCTTTTTCCAGACAACGGATACTTTTTTTTTAAAAAATAAAGGCCGGCTTCCTGCCGGCCTTACCTGTCGAAACCGGAAGATATTTACAAAGCTTTTATCTCTTTCAGGATCGCATTCGTCTTGCGGACAGCCTCAGCGCTCTTTTCGAACAAGGCTTTTTCATCGGCATTCAGGTTCAGTTCGAGCACTTTCTCGACGCCGTTTTTACCCAGTACGACGGGTACGCCGATGCAGATATCCTGCTGGCCGTATTCGCCTTCGAGGTAAGCGCAGCACGGAACGACTTTTTTCTGGTCGCGGATGATCGACTCGACCACATAGGCTCCCGCAGCGCCCGGCGCGTACCATGCGGAAGTACCCAGCAGTTTGGTCAGCGTAGCGCCGCCCACCATCGTGTCGGCGACCACTTTCTCGACCTCTTCCTTGCTCAGCAGTTCGGTTACCGGCATACCTTTGTAGCTCGCTTTCGAATAAAGCGGAATCATCGTGGTGTCGCCGTGACCGCCGATCACCATGCCTTCGATTTCGTTCGAATTAGCGTTCAGCGCCTTGCTCAGATAGCATTTGAAACGGGCCGAATCCAGCGCGCCGCCCATACCGAACAACTGGTTCTTCGGCAGACCCGTCTTTTTCAGCGCCAAGTAGGTCATCGTATCCATCGGGTTGCTGATCATCACGATGATCGCTTTCGGAGAATATTTCAGGATATTGCCCACTACCGAAGCGACGATGCCGGCGTTCACGCCGATCAGCTCCTCGCGGGTCATGCCCGGCTTGCGCGGCATCCCCGACGTAACGACTACCACGTCCGAATTCGCCGTAGCGGCGTAATCGTTCGTAACGCCGGTCAGTTTGGTGTCGAAATCCATCAGCGTGGCCGTCTGGAAAATATCCAACATCTTGCCTTCCGAAACTCCTTCTTTAATGTCCAAGAGAACCAGCTCGTCGGCGATTTCCCTTGTAGCAATTACATTGGCACAGGTCGCACCCACGTTGCCCGCACCCACTACTGTTACTTTGCTCATACTTCAAATTTATTTTTTAAAAAAGTCCTTATCCATTCGTATCCGCGCAACCGGCGTCTCAGCCGATCAGCTTGCCGTAATCGTCCGCGCCGAGCAGCACGTTCAGCTCGGCGGGGTCCGTCATCCGGATCTTCACGATCCAGCCCTCCCCGTAAGGGTCCTTGTTGACCCGGTCGGGAGCGTCGTTCAACGCTTCGTTGAATTCGAGGATTTCTCCGCCGACCGGCAGGAACGCGTCGGAAACGGTTTTCACCGCTTCGATCGTACCGAACACCTCGTTCTGGGGCAGCGTCTCGCCGACCGTCGTGACATCGACAAAAACGATATCTCCTAATTGATTCTGTGCGAAATCGGTAATCCCGACATAGGCCTCGGCCCCCTCGACCCGTATCCACTCATGGTCTTTCGAATACTTCAAATTGGCTGGTATATTCATAACGGCAACAAACTTTTTATTTCCAGAACCCAAAGGTAGTTTTTTTTACGGATTCAGGCTACGAACTGTGAATTATTTCACACAAATTATTGCGAGCCCGCGCCGGCGGTATTTTCGAACACAACCCTCATCACGACCGGATTGTGATCGCTCGACCGGAAACCGAGCGGCAGCGTACGCACCGACAGGACACGGACGCCCGGAGAGACCAGAAAGAAATCGGTCAGCGTCGTCTGCGGCCGCTGCCGAGGTTCCCCGTCTTCCGGAACCGGCGTCCACGGAGCGTCCAGGTAACGCAGCGAAGGCGCGGAATCGTCGTACGCGAACCGGAATCCCGGCCCGAAAACCTGCGAATCGACCGCCTGAGGCACGAAAAATTCGTTGGAAAGTTCCTCCGGAGAAGGCGTATATCCGGGCGGATACTGATTCCAGTCGCCGCCGACCACCGAAACGACTCCGCGCGCGGCATCCCGTCGCAACATCCCGCCGAGAAAACGCATTTCGGCATCGCGCATCCCACCGGCATCGTAAGCCGTATTATGCGTATTGCCGATCAGCACCGTATCGCCGCCCGCCGTCCGGAACTGCAAGGCCAGCAAGCAGCGTTTCAGATTGAACAACCGCACCGGAAACGGAAAGGCCGACGGATACTGCACCCGTTGAGCTTGTAGCGGGACGACCCGCGAAAGCGTCACGAGCCCGCTCCCGACGCGTCCCATCGGACTTCGGAGCGGAATAGGCACCCACCACGCCCGGTAATTATAAGCGAACGACAGCACGTATCCCGGAAAAGCTGCGCGCAGCGAATCCACCTCCCGGATTCCGTAACTACGGTGCGAATCGCAGTCCACCTCCTGTAACAGCATGATATCGGCGTCCGCTTTCCGGAGCTCGGCGACGATATTCCGCAGGTTCTCCAACGTTCGCCGCCGGCTGTCCCTGACCCGCTTTCCGCCGTCGTAGAAAAAATCCATGTCGTCGCCCAGGCCCGCATACCCGATATTCCAACTGAGGACGGTCAGCGTATCGGGCAGAAAAACGGGTTCCGCCGTGTCGTAGATCACCGTTTCCCGGGCGTCGGGCCGGTACTCGGCGATCCACGATACGCCCAAAAATAGGACTGCCGCGACACAAATCGCGGCCGACGCCCAAACCGTTGCTTTAAAAGTTTTTCTAATCCGCATTCCCGGAGGGTATTTCCACGCCCAACCGACCGCATACCCGGCTTACGATCATCCCGGGCGTAATCTGACGCATACACCGGTAATCCCCGAACAGACAGGGTTTGTTGCCGTACACCGAACAGGGCCGGCACGGCATATCGACTTGAACGGCCAGCGCCGGGTCCTGGCCGAAACCGTAAAATCCCGCGAACGGATGGGTCGCCCCCCAGACGGACACCACCGGCAGCCCGACCAACGACGACATGTGCAGCCCCGAAGAGTCCATGCTCACCATCAGGTCCAGGTTCGAAATCAACTCCATTTCCTGACCGAGACGGATGCGCCCGATCACCGATACGATATTGTCCCGCAGCGCAGCCACCTCTTCGGCATACGCTTTTTCGGCATCCCCGCCCCCGAAAACGAAAATACGTGCGCCGGGAATACGGGCCAGCCGCAGCATCACCTCGCGCATCTTGTCGAGCGGATAAATTTTCCCTTCGTGCTGTGCGAAAGGCGAAACTCCGATCCATGTGCCGTCATGCGCGCCGGCCAACCGGGCCACCGCTTCCGACATCGGGTAACGGATGCGGCTCGGAAGAGGGATCTCGGGCAAATCGAACCCGAGCCGGACGAATACTTCGCGGTAACGTTCGACGGTCGTCTTCAATTGCACCCGCTGCTTGTTTTCCGGAGCCGTCAGCATTTTTTTTTCGGCCCGCCCTTTATCGATACGTTCGATCCGGGTGCCCCGCAGTTTCATCAGACGGCACAACCCCTTGCTGCGCAACACGTCGTGCAAATCGGCAACCATATCGAAACGGCCCAAATCGCGCCCCAGTCGCAACAGGCCGGCCACTCCCTTGTGCCGCCCTTTCAGATCGGGCGCGAAAAACTCGATGTTTCCGACTTCCCGGAAAAACGGCTGCAAAAATTTCGGAGTCAAAACGGTAATGCGCAGATTCGGATAGTTTCTGCGCAGGGCTACCAGTACCGGAGCGACCATCGCCACATCGCCCATCGCCGACAAACGGATCACCAGCAAACGCACGGAAGTCGACCGAGAAATTACCGCCATGTTATTTCGACGCGTACAGAACCGGATTCAACTCCGGATCGTTATACATTTTCATCTGTTTGTAAACCTTCATGTACTTACGCCCCGCGGCGATATCTTCGAGCAACTGGTCGATCGCCGCGGACAGGTCGTCCTGCTGCTGCCGCAGTACGGCCAGTTTTCGGCCGCACTCTTCGACATGTTGCAGTGATACATCTTTACGAGCCACCTCCTGCGCCATGTGATAAATTTTCAGCGCGAGAATCGACAAGCGGTCGATCGCCCAGGCCGGACTCTCGGTATTGACCGTCGCATTTTCCGCTACGGGAACGTCCTTATACAGATCGAGAAAATAACTGTCGATGTATTCCACCATGTCGGTGCGCTCCTGGTTCGAACGGTCGATGCGGCGTTTGATTTTCAGCGCGATTTCCGGATCGATGTGCGGATCGCGGATGATGTCCTCCAGGTGCCACTGAACCGTGTCGATCCAGTTTTTCAAATACAACAAATATTCGATCGACCCGTTTTTATAGGGATTGTCGATCGGCATATCCACCTTGTCAAAACGATGATAATCGGCAATGGCTTGTGAAAATATCTGATTGCTTTTTGTCGTAAACATAGGTTTTCCGTTAAAGTTACATACAAAGCTAAAGATTTTTGCGCAAATTCCAAGAAAATATTATTTTTGTCGGAAGCATTTACCGAACCCCGATATGAAGAATCTCAGACAAATCGTTCTGACTTTCGCGTTGCTCGCCGTCACGACCGCGTCAGCCGAAGGACAACAAAAACTGACCCGCGAGGCCTATATCCTGAAGTATAAACCGCTGGCGGTCGAACAGATGGATATTTACGGCATCCCGGCGAGCATCAAACTGGCCCAGGCGCTGTTCGAATCGGACAACGGCAATAGCCGTCTGGCCCGCGAGGCCAACAACCATTTCGGCATCAAGTGCAAAAGCAACTGGACGGGGCAGACCATCTCGCATACCGACGACGCCCCGGACGAATGTTTCCGCAAATACCCTTCGGTCGAGGAATCGTACAGGGATCATTCCGAGTTCTTGGACAAATCGGCCCGGTATCAGGACCTGTTCAAACTCGACCCCACGGATTATAAAGGCTGGGCCCACGGATTGCAGAAGGCCGGTTACGCCACCAACCCGCAATACGCCCAGCAACTGATCAAGATCATCGAAGACTACCAGCTCTTCCTGCTCGACGAAGGACAAGACGTCCGCATCGCGGAGAACGCCGCCCCCGTCGAAGAGCCCGTCGCAGAACCGATTCCGTCGGCGTCGCCCGCAGATATGGTAGACGTGGACAATTATTCGGTATCCATCCAGGGACGCAACGGCGGCCATACCGTGTACCGCAACAACGGCAGCCTGTTCATCGTCGTGCGCGACGGCGACAAGCTGGAAAGCGTAGCGTCGGAATTCCGGGTATCGCCCAAGAAGCTGGTCAAATACAACGACCTGGACATCCATTCGAACGTCAAAACCGGCGATATGATCTACATCCGGCCGAAAGCCAAACGCAGTTCGAACGGCAAGATGATCCACGTAGCCCGCGACGGAGAAACGCTGCACAGCATTTCGCAAATGTACGGCATCCGACTGAAGAGTCTGTGCAACATCAACCGCCGCAGCCGCGATTCGCAGGTGACCGAAGGCCAGCAGATCCGACTCATGTAAATACGACGAAACCCAAAATACCAAACCTTAACGATAACCTTAGCAAAATTATGGACGGTGACCCTGGCAGTATACGAAACGGCATCATCGAAAAACTGAGTAACAAAGCCTCGCTGAACCAGCAAGTGTTCGACAACACGTTCTCCGTGTTCGGCAACCTGAAAGAAGTCCTGCACGAAATGTCGTCGGAAATCGACGATACGCTCGAAGAGGCGGGCAAAGAGGCGCGGATCGAATACCGCGACCGCGGAAAATTCGAAGCGCAGTTGCAAATCGCGGACGACATCCTGATCTTCAGCATGCACAGCAACGTCTTCGAATTCAACCGCGAGCACATCATCTGGCAGAACTCTTACGTGCAACAGGCCCGCGAAAACTCCTACTGCGGGATGATCAACATCTACAACTTCCTGTCCGATTCGTTCCGGTACAACCGGAGCGCCGACGAAGGATACCTGATCGGACGGATCTTCATCAACCGCGAGATGCAGTATTTCGTCGAGGGGAAACGCCAGATCAGCATGCGGCACAACAGTTTCGGCACGCAGCGGATCGACCGGGCGGCGCTGCTGAACATCATCGAGAACGCGATCGACTATACGGTCGACTTCGACCTGCTGGTTCCGCCGTACGACGCGGTGAAAGTGGTCACGGTAGACCAGCTCAACACCAAGATCGAGAACTCGAAAATGCAGACCGGTAAACGACTCGGATATAAATTCAATTCCGACGATATTTAACGGCACGGATATTTCCGTGTAAGCTAACCCGTGCACGGGCACACCTGAGACCCGCGCACCCAAACCGATCCAAAATGACGACGATTTCGCTCTCGCTTCGCCACGCGGCGAACAAAACGGTTTTTGCGGCCTGTATAGCCGCTTTCTGCTGGATGCCGGAACCGCTCGGCGCACAATCCCCGTTCCCGGACGAAAATGTACCGGAAACCGGGTTCTTGGCCATTTTTGACGGCAAAACGCTGGACGGCTGGGAATACGACCCGGTTTACTGGCGCGTCGAAGGAGACCGCATGGTCGGCGAAGTGACGCCGGAAACGCTGTTGGAGCGCAATTCGTTCATCGTTTGGAAGGGCGGGACGCCAGCGGATTTCGAACTGAAAATGGAATACCGGGTCTCCCCGGAGGGCAACAGCGGAATCAACTACCGCAGCGTGAAAGTGCCCGGCGTCGCACACGCGCTGAAAGGATACCAACTGGATATCGACGGCCCCGGCCAGTGGACGGGACAGAATTACGAGGAACGCGGCCGCACCTTTCTGGCGCTGCGCGGACAGGCGACGCAGGCCGAACCCGGAAAAAAACCGCACGTAATCGGCTCGACCGGAGACAAAGACGCCCTTTTCGCCGAAATCGACCGCGACGGCTGGAACGCGTGCCACGTGATCGCCAAAGGCAACACGCTGATCCATCTGATCAACGGAAAGGTGATGAGCATTGTCGTGGACGGCGATCCGCACGAACGCACCCGCAAAGGACTGATCGGTATGCAGGTGCACGTAGGCCCCCCGATGAAGATCGAATTCCGGAACATCCGGCTCAAAACACGTTAACGCATCCGCAACGATTCCCCAAAACCCGCGCTATGAAAATCTCTCCGGTTATCCCCGCACCGCCTCCTGCCGTAACGATGACGGCGGGCGATCGTACCGGTTCCGAAAGCGCTGCTCCCGATTTTCCGAAAAACGGAAAACGGAAAGTCCGGGCCGAAGGGTTTGTCCCGATCCCCTGAACCCGATTCCCGAAAACCTTAACCAATCAAATAATCATGAAAAAAATCAATTTCATCACGTTATTTTCCGCCGCGGCGCTGCTGCTGGGAACGTGCACGGCATCGGCCCAATTCGTAACGAAACACGGTTCGGAAGATTTCAAAATCGGCGTCGCCGGCTTTTCGTTCCGCAATTTCAACATCGACGAAACCCTGAAGATGATGAAGCAGATGGGAGTCAAATACATGAGCGTAAAAGATTTCCACCTGCCGATGAACAGCACTACCGAACAGATGGAAGCCTTCAAGGCGAAGCTGGCGGCAGCCGACGTGAACGGCTACATCCTCGGCCCGATCTACATGAACTCGAAAGCCGACGCAGACCGCGCGTTCGAATACGTGAAACGCTACGGCGCCGACATTTTCATCGGGGTTCCGGCCTACGAGCTGCTGCCTTACGTCAACGAAAAGATCAAGGAATACAATGTCCGGATGGCGATCCATACGCACGGCCCCGATACCCAAACATTCCCGGACGCCGCCGACGTGATGGCGCACATCAAAGACCTCGACCCGCGCATTGGGATCTGCATCGACCTGGGACACACGGCGCGCTTCGGAGCGAGCTGCGTGAACGACCTGAAAAAGTACAAAGACCGCATCTACGACATCCACATCAAAGACGAGACCGAAGCGTCGAAAGCGGGCCAGACCTGGGAAATGGGACGCGGGATCATGGACATTCCGGCAATCGTCAAAACGCTGCGCAAGATCGGCTATACCGGAGTGGTCAGCCTCGAATTCGAAAAGGACGGCAAAAACCCGCTGCCCGGCGTGGCCGAATCGATCGGCTACCTGCGCGGAGTCTGCGACGCCACCAAATAGCGAACCGGACTTCTCCAGCGAACGAAAAAACCGCCGCATTTTTATGCGGCGGTTTTTTCGTTTTCGAATCCCGTCCTTCTACTTCATCCCGCGCAAGTGCTTTTCCCAGGCCCAGGCCGAAGCGAGCGTCTCCTCGATCGGACGCGTGGCTTTCCACCCCAGTTCCCGGTTCGCAAACGTGGTGTCGGCCCAGATCTTTTCGATATCTCCGGCCCGGCGGCCGACGATCTTGTGCGGCACTTCGACTCCGGTGACTTTTTCGAACGTTTCGACCAGTTCGATCACCGAACGCCCCCGACCGGTGCCCACGTTGAAAAACTCGTAATTCGACCGGCTCTTGCCGCCGACCATCCGGTCGACCGCCACCACATGCGCGCGGGCCAGGTCGACCACGTCGATATAGTCCCGGACAGCCGAACCGTCCGACGTATCGTAATCGTCCCCGAAAATACTCAGGCACGGCCGAATCCCGGCCGCCGTCTGCGTAATAAACGGAACGAGGTTGCCAGGAATCCCTTTCGGAAGCTCCCCGATCAACGCCGACGGATGCGCCCCGATCGGGTTGAAATAACGCAGCGCGATGCCGTACAGCTCCCCGTACGCCGCCGTCGTGTCGCGCAGGATATCTTCGCATATCTGCTTGGTATTCCCGTAAGGCGATGTGGCCGGTTGACGCGGGGTCTGCTCGGTCACGGGCAGCACTTCGGGTTGCCCGTACACGGTGCACGACGATGAGAAAACGATGTTGCGGACGCCCTTTTCGCGCATCAGTTCCAGCACGTTCACCAGCGACAGGATGTTGTTGCGATAATACAACAGCGGTTTTTCGACCGATTCGCCGACGGCCTTCGACGCCGCGAAATGAATGACCGAATTGAATTTGTACTTGTCGAACACCCCGGCGAGCGCAGCCTTATCGTCGCAGTCGACCTGCTCGAACGGGATCTCCGCGCCGGTAATTTCACGCACGCCGTCCACCGCCGCCCGTTCGGAATTCGAAAGGTTGTCGACCACGACCACGTCGTACCCCGCCGCGATCAGCTCGACCGCCGTATGGGTTCCTATATACCCGGCTCCGCCGGTTACCAATACACACTCTTTCATTGGACTACAATTTAATTATCCTTTATATTTTATCCATTTGTACAACTCTGCGAATCCGGGCTTCTTGCCGTACATGAAAATCCCCACCCGGTAAATTTTGCCGGCCACCCACACCATCGAAAGGAAACTGCCGTAAAGCAACGCGACCGACAGCGCCAACTGCCACGCAGGCACTCCGTACGGAATGCGCGCCATCATCACGATCGGCGAGGTGAACGGGATGATGCTGCACCAAACGGACAGCGTCCCGTTCGGGTTCTGCATCGTGGTGAACATCACGACGATCGCGAAAACCAGCGGAATCGTGGCCGGCATCTGCAACTGCTGGGCGTCCTGCGCGTTGTCGACGGCGCTGCCGACCGCCGCGAAAATCGCCGCATAGAGCAGGTAGCCGCCGACGAAATAAACCAGGAAACCGCCGAACAATTTCAGCAGGAAACCGCCGTCGGTTACCTGCCGGATCGCCGCAAGCGTACCGGCGTCCATTTGCGGCACAACCCCGGGTACGGCCGCGCTCCGGATCAACGCGTCGGGCGTCAGCAGGTGCAGGGCGGCCGTTCCCAGCGCCAGGATCAGCGCAACCCAGATCAGGAACTGCACCAACGCGACCGACGCGATGCCGAGGATTTTGCCGAGCATCAGTTCGAACGGCCTGACCGACGAAACGATGATCTCCAACACCCGCGAGTTTTTCTCTTCGATCACGCCGTGCATGACCATCACGCCGTACATGAAAACGAACATGTAGATCAGGAACCCGAACAGATAGGAAGCGGTCATCGACAGGACGCCGGAACTGGCCCGTCGTTCCCCGGTATCGTGCCGTTGAAAAGTCTGCATCGAAACGTCCGTTTTGACCTCCTGCATGATCTGAGACAGGTTCCGGATATCGTGCGCTTCGAGTTTCCGCTTTTCGATAATCCTGCCCAACTGCGACTTCAGATCGTTTTCAACGTCGAACGTCAGGGCTTCTTTCGTATAGAGACGGACATCCCCGGGATCGGACAGAACGTCCTCACCGATAACCAGGTAGTTGTACCGGTTTCCCGGTGCGCCGAGCTCGTCTTCGGACAAGTCGGTAGGCGTCAACTTCAGCAGCGCGCCGCTTTGCAACTGCGGGGCGATCCAACCGCTGCGGTCGAGCACCAGGATCTCCAACTGCCGGCTTCCGCCGACCTTGTTCAGCAGTACCGGCGCCACCATCAGGACGACCATCAACAGCGGCGTCAACACGGTCGTCAGGATAAACGTCCGTTTCCGCACCCGCTGGTTGAATTCGCGACCGATAATCAATCCTATCTTACTCATGGTCGGTTTGTTCAAGTTGTCCGTTGACTGCCCGGATAAAAATGTCGTTCATCCCGGGGATCACTTCCGAAAAGCCGTGCAGTTCGGTTCGTTCGTTCAGCAGCCCGATCAGCGGACGCACGGCGTCCGGCGAGACGAGCCGCACTTCGGCCGTATGATACGGCGCCCCGCGTTTTATGCCGAGCACCGAACAGTAAGGCTGCAGCTCCTGCTGCGACAGCGCCGCCGGGTCGCCCGCGAAATCGATCCGGAAAACGGATTCGCCGTACCGGCGGCGAATTTCGCCGACAGCGCCGCTCAGGACGTTGCGCGAACGGTCTATCAGCGTGATATGGTCGCAGATCTCTTCGACCGACGACATGTTGTGCGTCGAAAAAATCACCGTCGCCCCGCTGTCGCGCAGCGCAAGGATTTCGTTTTTCAGCAGGTTGGCGTTGATCGGGTCGAAGCCGCTGAACGGTTCGTCGAAAATCAGCAAGGCCGGTCGGTGCAATACCGTGATGATGAACTGGATCTTCTGCGCCATCCCCTTACTGAGCTCCTCCACCTTCCGGTCCCACCACTCGGCGATCCCGAATTTTTCAAACCACGCCCTCAGGCGCTCCGTCGCTTCCCGCTTCGAAAGACCTTTGAGCTGCGCGAAATAGAGCGCCTGTTCGCCGACGCGCATTTTTTTATACAATCCGCGCTCTTCGGGCAGGTAGCCGATCCGGTAAATGTCGTCGGGAGCGAGCGGCCGTCCGTCGAAAAACACCCGGCCGCTATCGGGCGCCGTGATCCGGTTGATGATGCGGATCAGCGTCGTCTTGCCCGCGCCGTTCGGCCCGAGCAACCCGTAAACCGCCCCCCGCGGAACTTCCAAAGACACGTCGTCGAGCGCCGTATGAGCGGCGTAACGCTTGGTGACCTGTTCTACCCGTAACAAACACATGGCGGATGCGAGGTTAAAATAATCCGAAAATAATCGCCGGCACGCCTCACGGTATCGGGCTGATTGCCACATAAGTCCGCACTTGCGACCCGCCGCCGCGAACCGGCAGCGGGAACAAAGGTATGAAAAGTTGCCATAATTTGTTAAATTTGTCGTTAAAATTCAGGGCTTTGTCTGCCGTTGCGTTCTCCGTTCCGGGGAACCGTCCGCAGCCGGGCTCGCTAAAACGTTGCGAATGCTGTATCCGTTAAAATTCAGGCCTCGGCCGAAAGAGCGTATCTGGGGGGGGCGGCGGCTGTCCGAAAAACTCGGAAAACGGCTGCCCCGGGAGCGTACGATCGGCGAAAGTTGGGAAATTTCCGGCCTCGACGGCGACGTATCCGTCGTCGGCAACGGCATACTGGCCGGAAACAACCTCGAAGAGTTGATCGAAGTCTATATGGGCGATCTGGTAGGCGACAAAATTTACGAGAAATTCGGCCTGCAGTTTCCGCTGCTGATCAAATACATCGATGCGCAGGACAAACTCTCGGTGCAGGTGCATCCGGACGACGCCCTGGCGGCGAAACGGTACGGCGGTTACGGTAAATCCGAAATGTGGTACGTCCTGGACTGCGATCCGGGAGCCGAGCTTTACTTGGGATTCGACGGGGACGTATCGCGCGAACGCTATGCGGAACACGTGGAGCGCGGCACGCTACCCGAAATTCTTTCTCGTCCGAAAGTAAGCCCCGGAGACGCATTCTTCATTCCGGCAGGCACGATCCACGCCATCGGCAAGGGAATCCTGCTGGCCGAAATCCAGCAGGCTTCGGACGTCACCTACCGGATTTACGACTGGGGACGCACGGACGCTTCGGGTAAAGGGCGCGAACTGCATACCGACCTGGCCGCCGACGCGATCCGTTTCGACAACGACATCCCGTACCGTATCACCGCCGAACCGCGGACGAACGAAGCGGTTCCGCTGAAAAGATCGCCTTACTTCACCGTCAACCTGATCGGACTGGACGGCGCGGTCGAACGCAACCACGTGGAGCGCGATTCGTTCGTCGTCTACATGTTGACCGAAGGACGGGCGACGCTCGGCTGGGAAGGCGGCTCCGAAACCGTCAAAAAAGGCGAGACCCTACTGGTACCTGCCTGCATCGAGGAGGTAACGCTGACCGGACAGGGAAAACTGCTGGAAATTTACATCGAATAAAAACTGAAACGGCATACACGACATCTTTTTATGGGATACCAGGAAGAAAAACAACGTCAGCTCGACATTCGTTACATCAAAATGGCCCGGATCTGGGCCGAAAACTCCTACTGCGTCCGCCGGCAGGTAGGCGCCCTGCTGGTCAAGAACAAGATGATCATCTCGGACGGTTACAACGGCACGCCGGCCGGATTCGAGAACATCTGCGAGGACGAGGCCGGCAAGACCAAACCCTACGTTCTGCACGCCGAAGCGAACGCGATCACCAAGGTGGCCAAATCGAACAACAGCAGCGAAGGCTCGACGCTGTACGTCACGTCGTCGCCCTGCATCGAATGTTCGAAACTGATTATTCAGAGCGGCATCCGCCGCGTAGTCTACTGCGACGACTACCATTCGACCGACGGTCTCGACCTGTTGCAGCGCGTCGGGATCGAAGTGGTGCGGGTGACGCTGCCGGAAGAACGGTAACGCATCGGCCTTTATCCAAACCGAACCCGAATATGAAAAAACGCAGGAAAGAACGGCAGGCAATACGACTCCAGGAACCGGCCAAAACGGTTCCGATGGTTTCCCGTTACGCGAACGGCGCGTATCGGCTGATCCGCGTGTTCGTCGAAGGGTACGACGACGTGGCGTTCTGGCGCAGCATCTTCGACGACTACGAAACCGAGCGGCTGAAGTTCGAAATCAGCGTCCCGTTGCGCGACGACCTGGCAAAAGGCAAAAAAGTCCTGCTGGCGATGATCGACGAGCGCGACCGGGATACGATCCTGTGCATGGACAGCGACTTCGACTACCTGTTCAAAAACTTCAACGACCAGTCGCGGCTGGTGAACAACACCCCGAGGCTGTTCCACACCTACGCCTATGCGACCGAAAATTTCCTGTGCCACCCCCCGTCGCTGCATAAGGTGTGCGTCAAAGCGACCAAAAACGATACGCTGATCTTCAACTTCGAAAAGTTCATGACCGCTTATTCGCGGACGATCTACCCGTTGTTCCTGTGGTACGCCTACTCCGCCCGCCGCAAAAGCGAAAAGGCCTTTTCGTTGCTCGACTTCCGCAGCAGCGTCCGGCTCAACTACCTCGATTTGCGCGACGACGGCGCCGAAACGCTGCACTGGCTCGGCCGTCAGGTCGAAAAGCGTCTCCGAACGTTGGAAGCCAACCATCCGACCTGGATCGGCGAAGTGGCCGCTTTCGGGCGCCATATCCGGCAGTTCGGCGTCGAAACCGACAATGTCTATTTTTTCATGCAGGGCCATACGCTGCTGGACAACGTGGTGCTGATCCTTCTGCACACCGTTTGCGAACGGCTGCGGGACATGACCGTCGAACGGATCACTTCGGGAACCAAGCAGGGCGTGTCATTGAAAAACGAACTGAGCAATTACAACAACTCGTTGCGCAACGTGCGCGAGGTACTGCTCGACAACGAACAGTATAAGGAGTGTTTCCTGTATAAAAAACTGAAAAAAGACATCGAACTGTATATTCAACAACTGATCGCGGAGGACGAAGCCGGCCGTCGGCCGGCCGACGCTCCGGACGATCGGGCAATCAGATAGACTATGGCCGACGTAATCAAGAATTTCCCGTCCCGCCTGCACAAGATGACGCAGGTGTTTTACCGCGAAGTTCCGTCTCAGGTGGCCACGCGCCGTTTCATCGACACGCTGACCAACCTGCTGTTCCCGGTACGGGACAAAAGGAACATCTCGCTGAAGGAAATGGATCTGAAATGGGAGAATCTCCAGCACGATTTCCTGGAGATCATCAGCCCGCTGTGCGCCGACATGGACTGTTGCTGCGAACATCTCACCGAACGGTTTTTCGGCGAAATCCCGCTGATATACACCCGGCTGATGCAGGACGCCAACCTTTACAAAAACTGCGACCCGGCGGCCTACTGCACCGAAGAGGTGATCTTGTGCTATCCGGGATTCTACGCCGTGATGGTGTACCGCCTGTCGCACGTGCTGCACAAACTGAAAATACCGGTATTGCCGCGCGTGATTTCGGAATACGCGCACAGCCAGACCGGAATCGACATCCACCCGGGAGCCACCATCGGGCCGAACTTCTACATCGACCACGGCACCGGGATCGTCATCGGCGAAACGACCGTTATCGGGCGGAACGTCAAAATTTACCAGGGCGTCACGCTGGGCGCCACGTTTGTCGACAAAGAGCTTTCGGGCGTCCGGCGTCATCCGACCATCGAGGACAACGTGATCATCTACGCCGGCAGCACGATCCTCGGCGGCGACACGGTGATCGGCCACGACACGGTGATCGGCGGTAACGTATGGCTCACCGAGTCGGTTCCGCCCCATTCGACGGTCTACTGCAAACCCGAAATCGTCATCAAAGGAAAACGCACGAAAAAATGAACCGGAAAAACGGCAGGCATTTCGACGGATTCTGCCCGGCGCTGGCGCTCGTCCTGAGGTTGGGACTGCTGTACGCGGCGTGGCTGTTGTGCCGCATCGTATTCTTCCTGCAGAACCGGGCCGAAATCGGGCCGCTCGCGGCAAGCGAACTGCCCGGACTGCTACACGGCAGCCTGGTGTTCGACACGGTGTCGATCCTGTACGTCAACTCGCTGTTCATCGTGCTGTCGCTCGTACCGCTGCGGCTGCGCGAACGGCGGTGGTACGGCACGATGTTGTTCTGGCTTTTTTCCGTCGCCAACGCCCTCGCGCTGATCGTCAACGTCTCGGACGGCGTCTATTACCACTACGCGAAAAAAAGGTTCACCTCGGACGAACTCTCCTACCTCGGCAACAACGACAATACCGGAACCGTACTGCTGAAAGCGCTCGCCGAAAACTGGTACGTCGCGCTGTTTGCCGCCGGATTGATCGCCGCCCTCGTCTGGGCCTACCGCCGCATCCGGGTCGCTCCGTCGCGGATCCGGTCGAACACGGCCTACGCGCTGATCCATCTGCCGGCGCTGCTGGTCGCAGTCGGACTGTCCATCGGGGGCATACGGGGCGGATTCAGCCGACAAACGCGCCCGATCACGCTCAGCAACGCCACGCTGTATACCGCGTCGAGTCCGAAGGCGAACCTGATCCTCAGCAACCCGTTCTGTATGCTGCGGACGCTCGGCAACCGCTCGATCGCGTACACCGAATTCTTCGACGACCGGACGCTCGAGGCCATTTACACCCCGATCCACCGGCCGGAGGCCGCTGCGGGCGACTCCCTTGCGTTCGGCGACCGCAATATCGTCATTTTCATCCTGGAAAGTTTCAGCAGCGAACATTCGGCGCTGCTGAATCCCGACCTCTATCCGGACGGGCACGGGTACACTCCGTTCCTCGACTCGCTGATGCGCGAAGGATACTATTTCCAGAACGCATTCGCCAATGGACACAAATCGATCGAGGCGCTGCCCTCGGTGCTGTCGTCGATCCCCTCTTACCGGACGCCGTTCGTACTGATGCCGCAGGCGCTCGCCCCGATGAAGGCGCTGCCGGCACTGCTGGCCGAAAAAGGATACAAAACGTCGTTCTTCAACGGTTCGGGACGCGGTTCGATGGGTTTCGGCGCCTATGCGGCGCAGGCCGGCGTACAGGATTATTATAGCCGCGAGGATTATGAAAAACGGTGCGGCACAGACGATTTCGACGGCTACTGGGGCATCTGGGACGAACCGTTCCTACAGTACATGAGCCGCGTGCTGTCCGAAACGCCTCAGCCGTTTTTCGCATCGGCTTTCACGCTCAGTTCGCACCACCCGTTCGTCGTTCCGGAAAAATACGCCGCGACGCTGCCGGAAGGAAAAACCAAGGTACACAAAGGCGTGGCGTACACCGACCTCGCACTGCGCCGTTTCATGGAGACCTCGAGCCGGGAACCGTGGTACGAAAATACGATTTTCGTCTTCGTAGCCGACCACGTATCGTCGGAAACCTTCGCGCCGAAAACGCTGACCCCGACCGGCAACACGCAAATCGTCTGCCTGATCTACACGCCGGACGGATCGCTGCGCGGCGTAAACCGTTCGGTCGCCCAGCAAATCGATCTGATGCCGACGCTGCTCGGGCTGACCGGCTACGACCGGCCCTATTTCGCCTTCGGACGGGACGTGCTGCGCGAAACCGACCGCGAACCGATGGTGTCGAATTATGCGGGCGGAACTTACCAGGGCATTACCGATTCGCTGGTGCTCTTTTTCGACGGAGAACGGACGCTGTCGGCCTACCTACGCAGCGACACCCTGCAAAAAAACGATATTTCGGGAATCCGCACCCCCGCGTTGGAAGCCGCCGAACGCGACCTGAAAGCGCGCCTACAGCAATACTACCGGCATGTGAAACAAAAAGATTATTTAGCCGAATAGAAACATCCGTTATTATTCCCCGAATCCCGGAACGGCCGCGCCGGAAACATTCAGCAAGCCGCGTGCCTGTCGATAAATCCGCGAATGATTTCCGCGGCGGCCTCGGGTTCTTCGAAAAAGCCCATGTGTCCCGAATGATCGAGCCACGCCGCTTCGGCCTGCGGATGAGCGGCGACCAGCGCTTCGGCCCGTTCGACCGGGATAAATTCGTCCATCCGGCCGAATATGAACAGTTGCGGCACTTTCAAACCGTGCAGCATGTCGTTCATATCGTTGCGGCCGATCATCCCGTTCAGCAGCGCCACAATGCCGTCGTCGTCGGTCGACGAGATCAGCTCCTGCAGTTGTTCGATCCGCCCGCGAAGCCGTTTGCGGTTCGCCTCGGCAAAACCTTTCGGAGCGAAAAGCGAGGCGATCAGTTCTTTCTTATCGCTGCGGATCAGTTCGATCTCGCGGCGTCGGTCCTCTTTTTTCGCATCGGTATCGGCATTCGGCGTCGAGTGGAACAAAATCAGCCCCTGCAACATTTCGGGATAACGGGCCGCAAAAGCTTCGGCGACGTATCCCCCCATCGAGTGCCCGGCCACGAAACAGCGCGCGACGCCCTGCTTGTCGAGCACCCCTTTCAGCACATCGGCCACGAACTCCATGCTATGCACCTCGCCCCGCACCTCCGAGATGCCGTGACCGGGAATGTCGATCGCGATCACACGGTAGTAGGGCGTCAGCAATTTCGTGAAATCCTCCCACACTTCGAGAGATTCCAGGTAGCCGTGCAGCAGTACGAGCGTCGTATCCCCCTGCTGCGAGTCGCTGATGCGCAATGCCGTTTCGGCGGCAACGATGAATTTTTCCATGATTGTTCGATATTTTGTAAAAAATGGCCGCCCTGCGGCAGCCATTCCCGTTTCATTCGATTTATAAACGATCGTTTATCGTTCGTCCTGTTCTTCCTCGCCGTCGTCGAAATAGTCGAGAACCGATTCGCGTTTTTTGAAAGAGAGTAACTCGTCGTCGTCATCCTCGTCGAGTCGGCTGTAAATCGCCCGCTTCTCTTTTCCGCTCTTTTTAATAGGTTCGAGCTTGGCCGCTCGCTTTAACGAATCTTCCGGTTCGGAATCATGGGCCTTGTTCCGGAAAACATGGGTCGATTTCATGGGTCGTGAAAACGTAAGGGTTTAAACGTTTGACATGGATTTCAGTTCTTCGTACGCAGGATTCACGTCCTTTGTACGATTGCAATGATAGAGATTTTTTTTGAAAAAACAACCGCTTCGGGTTTAAAATTTTTCCGCCAGGCAGCCTTCGAACACCTTTTGCGCCGGGCCGGTAAGCGTCACATTCGTAAAACGCTCGTCTCCTGTCCGTTCGAAAGACACGAAAAGGACTCCGCCCTCGACGTCGACCCGGTAATTCCGGCAATCGCTTCCGGATCGCACGGCAGCCGCCAGCGCCGAAGCCGTGGCCCCGGTTCCGCAGGCAAGCGTCTCGGCCTCAACGCCCCGCTCATAAGTACGCACCCGGATACGACCGTCCGAAACGATCTCCACGAAATTGACGTTCGTCCCTCCGGCGGCGGCGTACGGATCGCTGCGGCGTATCATTGCGCCTTTTCGGGCGACGTCCTCCCGCCGGACATCCGGCACGAATTCGACATGGTGCGGCGAACCGGTATCGAGAAAATAATGATCGGGGAATTTCTCCACGCGCGGAACGTCGATCATGCCGAGCCGGATCTCGCCCGCCGTCGCGTCCGCCGACAGGATTTGCGCATCGTGCACGCCGTCGATCCCCGAAAAACGCTTACGCGATCCGCCGATCCCCAAATGATGGGCGAACAACACGATGCAACGGCCGCCGTTGCCGCACATGGTCGATTCGCCGCCGTCGGCATTGAAATAGCGCATCCTGAACAACTCCCGGGGATCGTTTTCCAGCAGCATCAGCCCGTCGGCGCCGACCCCGGTGCGGCGGCAGCACAGGGCGGCCACATGCGCGCGGGAAACGTCGAATCCGCCCGAACGGTTATCGATCAGCACGAAATCATTGCCCGCTCCGTGGTATTTATAAAATTTTTGTTTCATATCGTTTCCGGCTTATCCGTGCAAATATCGCGAAATTTTCAAAAAGCTTTTCCTCTTTCAAAAAAATAGCGGATATTTGTATAAATTCATGCGGAATCCGCGTTTCCGTTAAAAAGACAGAAAGCTATGATCAAAACGATATTCGAGCATCGGTCGGTACGCAGCTACAAGCCGGATCCGGTGGACGAGGCCCTGCTGCAACGGATTCTGGAAGCCGGCACGAGGGCTTCCAACACAGGCAATATGCAGATATACAGCATCATCGTGACGACCGACCCGCAGATCCGGGAACAACTGTCGCCGTGCCATTTCGGACAACCGATGGTCACTCAGGCCCCGATCGTGCTGACGTTCTGCGTCGACGTGCGCCGGTTCTCGCTGTGGTGCCGCCAGCGGGGGGCCGACCCGCAGTACGACAACTTCGTCTGGTTCGTCAACGGCGCGATCGACGCGATCCTCGCTTCGCAAAACGTCTGTCTCGAAGCAGAGTCGGAGGGGCTCGGCATCTGCTACCTCGGCACGACGACCTACAACGCCGACCGGATCGCCGAGGTGCTCGCCCTGCCCGAGGGGGTGATCCCGGTCACTACCGTGACGATGGGCTACCCCGACAAACTGCCGCCGCCGACCGACCGCCTGCCCTTGGAAGGGGTGATCCACCGCGAACGCTACCACGATTACACGCCCGAAGCGATCGACGCGATCTGGGCCGACAAGGAAGCTTCCGAAGAGACGGCCGGCCTGCTGCAAGCGAACGACCTACCGAACCTGGCGCGTATTTTCACCGAACGTCGCTACAAGGGCGAAGACAACCGTCTTTTTTCGCGGAAATATTTCGAAATGCTGAAAAAACAGGGGTTCTTCAACCAGTAAGAACCCGTAAGACCGACCGGATATGGAAACGATTCACGAAAAAGCGTTCGCGCTGTTACAACGGTGCGAAGTGATTACCGTGGCGACGTTGGACGAAAAGGGTTTCCCGCGCCCCGTTCCGGTCGTCAAAATACGCGCCGAAAAACCGTTTACGATCTGGTTCGCCACCGGCACCAGCTCCGACAAAACGGCGCATCTGCGCCGGAACCCGCGCGCCGGCATCTCTTTTTTCGACCGCGGAGACAGCGTCGCACTAACCGGAACGGCCGAAGTGATCGAATACCCTGCGGTCAAAAAAATCATGTGGCAAGAGTGGTTTATCAAACATTTTCCGGGAGGAGTCGAAGACCCGGAGTACTGCCTGGTTCGGTTCGAAGCCCGGAAAGGCGTTTTTTACATCGAAGACAAATTCGTAAAATCGGTTTTAAAATAACGATGAATCAGATCGAACAAACTCCGAACGGAAAAGACTATTTCGAGCCGATGCACTCGGCCGAGCACCTGATCAACGGGGCGATCGCCCGGACGCTCGGGTGCGGCCGGGCCTTTTCGACCCATATCGAAAAGAAGAAATCGAAATGCGATTTCCGCTTTCACCGCAACCTGACGCCCGAAGAGCTGACCGGAATCGAACGGACGGTCAACGAACAGATCGCCTCGCACGCGGACGTGCGGGACGAAATATTGACCGCGGCAGAGGCCGCCGCCCGTTACAACCTGTCGCGGCTGCCGGAAGGCGCAACCACCGTCCGCATTGTCCATATCGGCGATTTCGACAGCTGTCCGTGCATCGGGGCGCACGTATCGAACACGGCGGAGATCCCGCCGGTCAGGCTGATCTCGAGCGACTGCGCGGACGGCGTTCTACGGGTGCGTTTCAAATTTGTAAAATAGTTGGCGGAGTGAGTAGGATATTCCGGTCGGATTCGTTTGCAGAGGCGGCAAAAAGGCGGCTGCGGCTGCCGGTCGTCGTCGTTTGCGGCTGCTTGCTCGCAGCATGCAGCGCGACGCGGCACATTCCGTCCGGACAATACCTGCTGTCCAAAAGCGACGTCCGGATCGAACGGGAGAAACAACTGACGCGGGACGAACGGGCGACGCGGACGGAATTGGAACAATTCATCCGCCAGCATCCGACCAAACGTTTCCTGGGAACCAATTTCTATCTGTGGGCTTACAATTCGGCAGACCCGGACAAAACGAACTGGTGGAACCGTTTCAAACGCCGCATCGGCAAAGAACCCGTGCTGCTCGACTCGACACTGACGGCCCGTTCGGCCGAAGGCATGAAAATTTACCTAAACGGCAAAGGCTTCCTGGACGCTTCGACGGCATTTCGGGTCGACACTTCGGGCAAAAAAGCGAAAGTCACCTACCTCGCCCGGCAAGGCGAACCGTACCGGATCGGCAGCATCCGATACGATTTCCGGGACCGGTCGCTGCAATCGATCATTTTCAGCGACACGATTTCGACGTTGCTGCATACGGGCGACATTTTCGATGCGAATACGCTGGACGACGAACGGGTACGGATCACTTCATTCCTGAAAAACCGGGGATATTACAACTTCTCGATCAACAACATCAGTTATGTAGCCGACTCGACGGCGGGCAACCGCACGGTCAACCTGACGATGGTCGTAAAACGCTACATGGCCGGATATACCGCCGAAGGCGAAGCGACGCTCGACGACAACCGAATTTACCGCATCCGGAACATCTATATCTATCCGGATTACAACCCCTCGGCAGCCGTGTCGGATTCTCTTTACGAAAGCCGGCTCGACACGCTCGACTACAAAGGCCTGAAAATCGTTTACGACACCCGGTCGAAAGTGCGGGCGGAGATCCTGCGCCGAACGATCAGTCTCTACCCGAACTACCTGTATAATGCCGACGAAGTGAAACGGACTTACGAAAACATCATGCGGCTCGACTATTACAAAAGCGCCAGCATCCTCTTTTCGGAAGCGGAAGGCGATACGCTGCTGCGGGACAACCGGATCACCTACATCGGGCAGTCGCAGGACTCCACCGGCATCGGCGAAGCCTCGTACGGCACCGAACACTACCTGAACTGCACTATTTTCTGTACGCCTGCGCTGCGGCAGGGATACTCGCTGGAACTCGAAGGAACCACGTCGGCCGACTATTTCGGAATCGCCGCCACGGTGGGCTACCAGAACCGCAACCTGTTCCGCGGCGTCGAACTGTTCGACATCAAGGTGCGCGGAGGCTACGAATTCATGCGCGTCAAACAGAAGCGCAACTCGTTCGAATTAGGCGTATCGACATCGTTTTCGTTTCCCCGTTTCATCACGCCGCTGCGAATCGACCGCTACAACCGAGCCTTCAATCCGCGGACGAAAGTAGAAGTCTCCTACAGCGTACAGCGCCGCCCGTACTACCATCGTACGCTGGCCAGCGGCGTCTGGGGCTATACGTGGGGCAACGGCAAAAACAGCACCTTCGTCCTGCGGCCGGCGGACATCAGCGTGGTGAAACTGCGGCAGATCGACACGGCTTTCCTCGAACAATTGCAGAATCCCTACCTGCGGAACAGCTACGAATCGCAGCTGATCGCCGGACTGTCCGGCTCGTATATCTTCAACAACCAGAAGATCAACACCGAACGCAATTCGCTGGCGTTACGGTTCAATTTCGAAACGAACGGTAACCTGATCGACGGACTGAGCCACCTGTTCGGCCGTTCGTCGGGGGAAGAGTATTACAAACTGTTCGGTATCCGGTACGCCCAGTATTTCCGGTTCGATCTGAACCTGGCGCGAAAATTCGTATTGGGGCCGAAAACCAGTCTCGTATATCGCTTCTACGGCGGATGGGGATACGCTTACGGCAATTCGACATCCATCCCGTTCGAGCGGCTGTTCTACTGCGGCGGCAGCAACAGTATGCGCGGCTGGCTGGCCCGGACGCTCGGCCCGGGCAACGAAGTGCGCTGGGTCAGCGACTATCCCACTCAGTTGGGGAACTTCAAACTCGAAACGAACCTCGAAGCCCGTTTTCCAGTCTGGGGAATCTTGCAAGGCGCGCTCTTTTTCGATGTCGGCAACATCTGGTTCCTCGGACAGGGCGGCTACGGCGAAGAATCGCAGTTCAAGATCGACCGATTCTACAAACAACTGGGATTCAATACCGGACTCGGCGCGCGGTTCGATTTCAGTTTCTTCGTATTCCGGATCGACTGGGGCATCAAACTGCACAACCCGAACGAAGCGGCCGGACAGCGCTGGATTCAGAACTTCCGGATGCAGAACACGACGCTGAATTTCGGCGTAGGCTATCCTTTCTGACGACGACGGACGCCGAAAACGAACGCAACGCCGTACTATTCCGCAAAAGCGATACGCCGAAAACTTTTGGCAAATATCCGAAATGTTATTACCTTTGCCGCCGTTACTGAATTTGTGGAAAGATTTGGCCGCTTGCAACCACGGAAAAAAATGCTAAAATAGTATTTGTGTTCATCTACAACAGCTGAGTTTTTCCCATTGTTTAAAAGTATTTTAAACCATTAAAAAATTTTAAAGATGGGATTTTTATTTACCTCCGAATCGGTGTCCGAAGGACATCCCGACAAGGTTTCGGATCAAATTTCCGATGCAATCCTCGACGAATTTCTTCGTCACGATTCCAATTCGAAAGTAGCCTGCGAAACGCTCTGCACCACGGGGCTGGTCGTCGTGGCCGGTGAAGTCCGTTCGGAAGCGTACGTGGACGTACAAGACGTCGCGCGCCGCGTGATCAACCGGATCGGCTATACGAACGCCGATTACCGTTTCGACGGCAATTCGTGCGGCGTGCTGTCGGCGATCCACGAACAGTCGCCCGATATCAACCAGGGCGTCGTACGCGAGACCGAAGAGGAGCAGGGCGCCGGCGACCAGGGAATCATGTTCGGTTACGCCTGCTCGGAGACCAAGGAGCTGATGCCCGCCACGCTGATCCTGTCGCACGTAATCCTGAAGGAACTGGCCGCCATCCGCCGCGAAGGCAAGGTGATGACCTACCTGCGACCCGACGCCAAGAGCCAGGTTACGATCGAATACGGCGACGACAACAAACCGCAGCGCGTGCATACGATCGTAGTATCGACCCAACACGACGAATTCATTACGGCCGCCGAAGCGGGCGGCGAAAAAGCCGCTGAAAAAGCGATGTGCGCCAAAATCCGCGAAGATGTCCAAAACATCCTGATTCCGCGCACCAAAGCCCGCCTGGAACGAGCCGGCGACTGCCTGGCCGAACTGATCGGCGACGACTACATCCTGCATGTGAATCCGACCGGCAAATTCGTGATCGGCGGCCCGCACGGGGATACCGGAGTGACCGGCCGCAAAATCATCGTCGACAGCTACGGCGGACGCGGAGCCCACGGCGGCGGAGCATTCTCCGGCAAAGACAGTTCGAAGGTCGACCGCAGCGCAGCCTACGCCGCCCGGCACATCGCCAAAAACCTCGTAGCGGCCGGTATCGCCGACGAAGTGCTCGTACAACTGTCCTACGCGATCGGAATCGCACAACCGCTGAGCGTCTACGTCAACACGAACGGAACTTCGAAAGTGAAAATGACCGACGGGCAGATCGCCGCGAAAATCAACGACTTGTTCGACCTGCGGCCTGCGGCCATCGTCCGCGAATTCGGACTCCGCAACCCGATCTTCGAAGCGACCGCTTCGTACGGACACTTCGGCAACCGTCCTTATACGCAAAAAGTAACCCTTTTCGAAAAAGGAAAAGAAGTGAGCAAAGAGATCGAATTTTTCGCATGGGAGAAACTGGATGCCGTCGATAAACTGAAAAAAGCGTTCCGCTGCTAATCGCGGCGATCGACGACTGCATAGGAACAGCCGGTTTTCCGGACGTTTTCTTATAAAAAGAGGAACGGGTCGATAATCGACCCGTTCCTCTTTTTTATCGAAATAAGGCCCGGTCGGGGCAGCGGGCCTCGTTACTGCAACGCCTCTCCGCTCCCGGCGAACCATCGCCGTCGAAATCTTTTGATTCAACGAACCGTACCGGAAGATTCACAGCATCCCGAACTACACGTAAGCCGGCCGCAAATCCGATAAAAAGAATAACGCGTCCTATAATTTTCAGATTTTAGGCGGTTTTCGAAGACAGCAGATTTTCCTTGGCGCCGGGAGTATGCTGAAAAACGGCGCCGACTATCCGGCAAAATAAACGGTTCCTGCCGCCCCCGCGGCTCGATCGATCCGGTCGCAAACGCCATCCCGACCGTCGATCGGTCGCAAGCCAAACGAGCGCCCGCCGCGGACAAGTCTCAAAAAATCTCACGCAAAATCGACACCGACCGGACGGTACGGATAGCGTCCAGATGATAACCGAAAAACAGCAGCATCGACTCCATAAAAGCGGAACGCTGCGTCCGCGACAACGGCAGGCTACCGAGCCGGTCGGCTTCGCAATCCATCAGATCGCCGAGCAAGCCGGAACAGGAAGCGTCCATGCAGATCCGATGCGCCGGAACGGACGGCGTAAACACGCCGCCCCGGATATCGAAATAACCGTTCGGGATCGGCTCGTTGCCCGGATAGAATCCGAGGTAGGCGGAAAGTTGCACGAGGAACCACAGGTGAAAATTGGAAATCCCTTCGGTCATCCGATCCAACTGCACGACCGACCGGCAGACGAAATCGAACAGCGGCTCGTTGGCCTCCGACTCGCGGATCAATCGGTACAGCACCTCGGCCATAAACAGCGAAATGGTGCTCTTGCGGACGTCGAACGGCAGGCTCGAAAGCGGCGTCAGGCTACGCACCTCCTTCATGCGATGCATCCGCGCCTGCGGCTGCTCGATCCCTTCGAATTCGACCAGGAACATCGGCTGGAACAGCGCCGCCTTGTTGCCCCGCCCCCGGCTGCTGTGCACGCCCTGGATCATGTAATTCATCCGCCCGAACAAGTCGGTAAACAGGTAGGCGACCATCGAACTGTCGCCGTATTTGATCGTATGCAGCACCACGCCGCGGGCTTTGTACGTACGCATTATTTTGCTCCTGAAAGAAACGCCGCCAATTTTTCGACGGCGCGGCCGCGGTGACTGATCGCGTTTTTGGCTTCAGAATCCATCTCCGCGAACGTGACGTCGTAACCGTCCGGAACGAAAACCGGATCGTAACCGAATCCTCCCCCGCCGTGCGGCGTATCCGTGATCGTACCGTCGACCACCCCGTCGAACTGATATTCCTTTCCTCCGAAGATCAGCGCGATCACCGTGCGGAACCGGGCCTTTCGGTCGGCCTGTCCCGAAAGGTTTTCGAGCAGCAGCGCTACGTTGTCGGACGAATTTCTGCCATCCCCGGCATAACGGGCCGAACGAACCCCCGGCGCGCCGCCGAGCGCATCGACTTCCAGACCGGTATCGTCGGCGAAACAGTCCAGCCCGGTGCGGTCGTACAAGTAGCGGGCCTTCTGAAAAGCATTTCCCTCCAGAGTCGGCTGCTCTTCCGGTATATCCTCGGTAATACCCAGATCGCAAGGCGTTACCAACTGATAACCACTGCCGAGAATCTCCTGCGCTTCGGTCAGCTTATGACGGTT
This sequence comes from Candidatus Alistipes pullistercoris, assembly GCF_027665465.1. Lineage (NCBI taxonomy): Bacteria > Pseudomonadati > Bacteroidota > Bacteroidia > Bacteroidales > Rikenellaceae > Alistipes > Candidatus Alistipes pullistercoris. The sequence continues at coordinate 397,863 of NZ_JAQDED010000001.1, forward strand.
ATTGGTAGCAAAAATAATTTTCATAGCTTTTAAAAATACAAATTACTTTTTATAGAATTTGCTCAACTTGTGGTCGGCTTCGATCTTGTCGATGATCGTCCTGACGAGACAGTCGATCTCCTTATCGGGACTGTAATCGGCAGCGCAGATATAGCTGACGCGGTTATCGCGGATCAGTTCCATCATCTCCATGCGTTTCTGGCGCGAACGGGGATTGTAGACGGCGATCGAATGTCCTCCCTGCTGTTTGACCAGTTTCATACACGGAATATCGGTCGTCCCGTCGCCGAAATAAATCATGTGACGGAACTGCACCGGACGCTGCTCCTCCTCGATATACTCGTTGATCCGCCGGCTGTCGTACACGCTTTCGATCCCTTTGTTGATCTTGAAGATGAACTGCGTTTTATTGGTGTAGTTGACCGCCACGGCCGGCCAGTAAGCCACGCCGTCGATATCGTAAAGGAACGAACAGGCGTAAATCTTCCGGAATTCCTTGGCGATCGGCGTCCCTTCGATCATCTCGCGCAGGCCCGACGAATTGATGTAATGCTGCAGTTGGATGCCGCGTTCGGCGGCATAGGCGTTGATCCGCGGGAACCACTCGCGAACGCCCTCGTACAGTTCGATATTCTGTCCCGACCGGGCGAACGACTCGCGACGCAGCGAAATGCCGGAACTCTTGGCTTCGTGCAGCATCCGGTACATATAGGCGAGGATCGGGTCGCCGTCCTGTTCGCGGGCGGTTTCATTGCTCTCCTCCCAGAACTCGCGGTTGCTTTTGCCGATCGCCGGAATAAAGTCGTACTCCTGCATGTTGCCCGGCGAAAGCGTGCCGTCGAAATCGTAGATCAGCGCTACGGTCAGTTTCTTTGCCATAATCGAAGTAATTGATGCCCTAAAGATATAAAAAACGGGAATAAACGACAATCACCGTCGCGTAGTCTTCCGTCGCGCACGGATGCGGCGGCAGATTTTCGTCCCCCGGTTCCGCAGCGCCGGACCGTCGTCGCGCATTAGCCAACAGATCGTATCGTAAAGCTGCTCTTCGACCCACGGCAATTCTGCCGACAGGCTGTCGAGTATCTCCATCGACCACACTTTTACGGCCGGACGCACCGACGGGTCGATCAGCCGGTCGAACGTCGCTTCGGCAACCTGTTGACGCTGACTGTCGGTCAGTTCGATCCGCCTCCGGTCGAGCAGCCACGCCATCATCTTCGAATAATGACGGCACGCGCTCGGATTGACGATCGCAAGGTAATTCCGGACGAAATGCCCGATATGCCGCCCGAACGCCTCCGGCGCGATAAAAAACGCCCTTTCCAACGCATACGAAGCATGAAACGCGACGGCCGGATCGCGGTCGAGTCCGAGGTTCAGCGCGAACCCGAAAAGATCGTTTTCCGCAATCAATTTCCCGTAACGCCCGGCAAACCCTTTGGTAAAATTGCCTTTCAGTTCGGCGGCCAGTTCCTTTTCGGTCATCGTACCCGGATTAAAAACTGCGGAGCGGGATTCCCCGTCCGCAGTTCCCTGTTTTTCAAAAACGAATCCTTACAACGCAGCCATCCACCCGTACGTATCGGGTTCCTCGGCATACTGGATCGCACGCAGTCGGTGGTACAACTTTTCGCTCCATTTGCCCGGCTTGCCGTCGTTGTAAACGAAAGTATGTCCGGTCTGCGGATCGTAAATGCTGCCGATCGGTGACAGAACGGCCGCCGTACCGCACGATCCGGCCTCGTCGAACGTCCCGAGCTCGTCGTAATCGACCGGACGCTGTTCGACTTTCAGCCCCATCTCCGCGGCCAGCGTCATCAAACTCATGTTCGTGATCGACGGCAGCACCGAATGGGATTTGGGCGTAATGTAAACGCCGTCGCGGATGCCGAAAAAGTTGGCCGCGCCGCATTCGTCGATGTGCTTTTTCTCCTTTGCATCCAGATACAGCACGCTCGGATATCCTTTTTCATGCCCGATCTCGGCCGAAGTCAGGCTCGCCGCGTAGTTCCCGCCGGCCTTCACGTGCCCCGTTCCGAGCGGAGCGGCGCGATCGTGGTCGCGGTCGATCAACACCTTGATCGGATTGAACCCTTCCTTATAGTAAGGACCTACCGGAGTAACGAAAACGATCAGCAGGTATTCCCCGGCGGGCTTTACGCCGACCTGCGGGCCGGTGCCGAACAGCACGGGGCGGATATACAGCGAAGCGCCCGTCCCGTAGGGAGGGACGAAACGTTCGTTGGCCTTAACCACCCGCTTCATCATATCGACGAACATATCGACCGGCGGCAGAGCCATTTTCAGGTATTCGGCCGAGGAGCGCATCCGTTTGGCATTCTCTTCGGGACGGAAGATACGGATCACGCCGTCGGCGCCGCGAAATGCTTTCTGTCCTTCGAAAGCCTCCTGCCCGTAGTGCAGGCAGGTCGCGGCCATATGCATCGTGACCGTTTCGTCAGTTGTCAGTTCGGGCGTTGTCCAGGCTCCGTCGCGGAAATAACTCCGTATGTTATAGTCTGTTTTGATGTACCCAAAAGATAGGTTTTTCCAATCTAAGTCCATAACTCTATTTTTATTCAATCGTCACAAATCCGTTTTTATTCCCGCTACCCCACCATCGTGCCGTTGCCGACCGGCTCGGCAGGGGACAGCAGCACCAGCTTTCCGGTAGCGTCCTGCGCCATCAGGATCATCCCTTCGGACAGCACGCCTTTGAGTTCGCGCGGCTCCAGGTTGATCAGCACCTGCACCTGCCGCCCGACAAGCGATTCGGGAGTATAGTGCTCGGCGATGCCCGACACGATCGTCCGTTTGTCGATCCCGGTATCGATAGTCAGCTTCAACAACTTTTTCGTCTTGGCGATCTTTTCGGCGGCGATGATCGTCGCCACGCGGATATCCATCTTTCCGAAATCGTCGAACGCAATGCTCTCTTTCTGCGGTTCGACCTTCTTGCCGGCCTCCTTTGCGAGGTTGGCCCGTTTCGTAGCGGCCAGCTTTTCGAGCTGCGCCTCGATCACGCTGTCTTCGATTTTCTCGAACAGCAAGGCGGGCGTCCCGATCCGGTGTCCGGGCTTCAATAGGGCCGTATTTCCGAGCTGATCCCAGCCGAACTTTTCGACGTCGAGCAGCCTCAGGATCTTCTCCGCAGTAAAAGGCATGAACGGCTCGACGGCGATCGCGAGCGACGCGGTGATCTGCAACGAAACGTTCAGGATCGTCTGCACGCGTTGCGGATCGGTCTTATACAGCTTCCAAGGCTCCGTATCGGCCAGGTATTTATTCCCCAGGCGGGCGATGTTCATCGCCTCTTTGAGCGCTTCGCGGAAACGGTAATTCTCGATATTCTCTTCGAGCGCCTTCTTGATCTGCGGCAGTTCGCCGAGGATATCGCGGTCGTAATCGGTCAATTCGCCGCAGGCGGGAACCTTCCCGTCGTAATATTTTTGCGTCAGCACCAGCGCGCGGTTGACGAAGTTGCCGAGCACGGCCACCAACTCGTTGTTGTTGCGCGTCTGGAAATCCTTCCACGTGAAATCGTTGTCCTTGGTTTCCGGCGCATTGGCGCACAACACGTAGCGCAGCACGTCTTCCTTGCCCGGAAACTCTTCGAGGTATTCGTGCAGCCACACCGCCCAGTTCCGCGACGTCGAGATCTTTTCTCCCTCCAGATTCAGGAACTCGTTGGCCGGCACGTTCTCCGGCAAGATATAACCGCCGTGCGCGCGCAGCATCGACGGGAACACGATGCAGTGGAAAACGATGTTGTCCTTGCCGATGAAATGCACCATCTTGGTGTCCTCGTCCTTCCAGTATTTTTCCCAGTCGGGCGTCAGATCCTTGGTCGCCGAGATGTAACCGATCGGCGCGTCGAACCACACGTACAGCACCTTCCCCTCGGCACCCTTGACCGGAACGGGAATCCCCCAATCCAGGTCGCGGCTCACCGCGCGGGGCTGCAATCCCAAATCAAGCCAGCTTTTGCACTGCCCGTACACGTTGACCTTCCACTCCTTATGCTCTTCGAGTATCCATTTGCGCAGAAACTCCTCGTGCTTGTCCAGCGGCAGGAACCAGTGCGTCGTCTCGCGCATCACCGGAACCGACCCGGTAATGGCGCTGTGCGGATCGATCAGGTCGGTCGCGCTCAGCGTACTGCCGCACTTCTCGCACTGATCGCCGTATGCGCGGTCGTTCTGACAGTGCGGGCAGGTGCCGACGATGTAGCGGTCGGCCAGAAACTGCCCGGCCTCCTCGTCGTAATACTGCATCGTGGTCTTTTCGATGAACTCTCCTTTGTCGTACAGCGCGCGGAAAAAATCCGACGCGGTTTTATGGTGCGTGGGCGAAGTCGTCCGCGAATAGATGTCGAACGACATGCCGAGTCCTTTGAAAGCGTTCTTGATGATATTGTGGTACTTGTCAACGATATCCTGCGGCTTGACTCCCTCCTGGCGCGCCTTGATCGTGATGGGCACGCCGTGCTCGTCGGAACCGCATACGGAGATCACGTCCGCGCCCCGCAGGCGCAGGTACCTCACATAAATATCCGACGGAATGTATACCCCCGCAAGGTGTCCGATATGCACCGGCCCGTTGGCATACGGGAGCGCCGATGTGACAAGATAGCGTTTAAACTTTTTCATCGTAAAGGTCAAAAATCAATATTCCGTACAAAGTTATGAATTTTTCGTCAAAAACGGTTCGCCGCAGCCCCATTAATCAGCCGAAGAGGCCGAAATATCATCGGTGGACGAGCGGATCGAAAAATTCGCGGAACTTCGTATGCGGAACCGATACGCAAATCCGGCTGAACCTCGACGCGTAACCGGCCAACGCCGCGTCGCGCGTAAAAAAGTCCAGCGACACGCTGCCGATGCGGTGTTCGAGCAGTTCCTTCTCGCTGCGGTCGACGATCGCGAAAATGCCGACCGGCATCGACTCGCGGTAAAATTCCGTAGCCAGCAGGCCGTTTTCTTTCAGGTAAGCGATATTCAGCCCGATGTCCCGCACGGTCGCCGCTTTGAAATCCGCGACGGCGCGCCGTCCTTCGGGCGTCGTAAGCAAGCGCAACACGAGCGTCTGCGCGAACGCGTTGACGCCGTTGTTCGTGTACATCGTCCGCTTTTCGAGTTCGGCGTACAGTCCCGGATCGGTCGTATGGATAAACCCGATCCGCTGCCCGCTGAGCCCCATCGATTTGCTGAAACTCTCGACGATCGCCACGTTGCGCAACGGACGTATTTCGCGGTAGAACGTGTCCGTCGCGTCGCGGAAAACCCGGCGGTAGGGGCTGTCGAAAAAGACGGTTACGCCGGCGGCGTCCAATTTGCGCAGCAACGCCAACAAACGGGCGTCGTCGTACTTTTGTCCCAGCGGATTGCCCGGATCGCAGATCAGCACGCCGCAGCCGGTCAGTCGCGGGATCATCGACTCGAGTCGGTCGAGCGACGGGTATTCGGCGCGTTGCACGCCCCGGATGGTCAGCAATTTGAAATAGCACCCCCAGTAATAAACCGGCAGATACAGCCGCTCGATGTCGACGCTTTGCGCCAGCAGGTCGAGTCCGTTCATCGCCCCCGGCACAATCAGCAGGTTGTCACGCGACGATTCGCCGCCGAAGTACTCCGCATTAATCGCGTCTCGCAACGCCGCAAAACCGCGCCCCGGCGGATAGGTTTGCATCTGCGCCGTATTGAAGTCGATCCCGGCGATCACCTCCCGCAGGTCGATATTTACCACCGAATTGATCCCCCGGTTCAGCCGCAGGTATTCCGCCCCGGTACGGGCGCTCAGAGCCGCCAGATTCTCTCCGATCTCGACGATGTGCGACAACGCGACGCCGCTCTCTTTTATTTTCATTCCGATATGATAACGTTCCGGCATAAATTTTCCGAAATCTCTAACCTATTTTTTCAACGCTTCGAAGCCATGACCGTAAACGCCCATCACGTTGCCGACCGTCATAAAGGCCTCCGGATCGACCCGTTTAATCAGTTTGAACAGCGTTCCCGTTTCGTATTTGCGGCAAACCACCATCACCACTTTCGTCGGCTGCTTCGTGTACCACCCTTCGCCGTCGAGCAACGTCACACCCCTACGCATCTCGCTGAAAATCAGCCGGGCGATCTCTTCGTATTTTTTCGACACGATCAGCACCTGCGTCGACTGCCGGTTGCCGGCCATCACGGCGTCGATCGTATACCCGTTGACGGCCACCATCACGTAACCGTAAATGGCGGCCGTAATATTCTTGAATATGAAAATCGAACAGCCGATGATCAGCAGGTCGCACAGCATGATGATCCGCCCGTAACTGATCGTCTTGTAACGGTTGACGATCATCGCGATGATATCCGTGCCGCCGGTGCTGCCGCCCTGCGTGAAACAGATGCCGATACCGCCGCCCGCCACGGCTCCGCCGAGAATTACCGACAGCAGCTTGTCGTTGCCGAGTCCGAGTAGATTGTTCGGTATCAACCCCTGCATCACCGACATCGCCGCCGAAATGAAAACGATCGCATAGATCGTCTTCGCGCCGAACCGCAGCCCGACCAACACCGAACTGACCGCCACCAGCACCGAGTTCAGCACCAGGAACGAAAGCCCCAGCGGCACGCCGCCGTTCGTCCCGCCGGTCGCATAATAGATCAGCAGGCCCACGCCGTTGATTCCGCCTCCCATCACATCGGCCGGAATCAGGATGCCGGTCCATGCGAAAGAATACATCACCAGACCGATCGAAATCAACGTATATTCTTTAATAGTCTTTAAAACAGCCGTCTTCGAGAAATCCGCATTCATATTCCATCGTTATTTCGGTTTCCCGCCGCGCAACCCGAGCGACGGCGATCCGATTAACAAAGATCGGCAAGATTTTTCGATCTGCCAACAGTTTTTTGCACTTGCGGCCCGTCCGGAGCGGCCGCCGGAAGAATTTGCCGCGACGACCGGCTTCACCCGGAAACAATCCCGAAAAAACGCTATTTTTGTCGAAAAACATCCTTCTTTGGAAAAACGACCCGACAAATCTCCCGCGACGGCCGACCGCTACGCCGACGTGATCCTGCCTCTGGCCGCGCCGGCCATGACTTTCGCCGTCCCGGACGCGATGCTGCGGCAGATCGTGCCGGGCTGCCGGGTGATCGTCCAACTGGGAGCCCGGAAATACTACACCGGGATCGTCGACCGGCTACACGGCCAGCGGCCGCCTTTCGACCGGATCAAACCGGTCGGGCGGATCGCGGACGCGGAACCCGTCGCCACGGCGGAACAACTGCGGCTGTGGCATTGGCTGTCGGAATATTACATGTGTCCGTTGGGAATGGTACTGCGGGCGGCGCTGCCGGCCGGCCTGAAATCCGACGGTTTTTCGGAGGACGAGACGTTCGGCCGCGGCTACATGCAGCCGCGGCAAACGGTCGTTTCGCTGCATCCGGACATCCGCAATGAGGAACGGCTGCACGTCGCGCTGGATTCCCTGTCGCGCGCGAAATCCCAGTACAAAGCCCTGCTGGAATACCTCGAAAAAACCGGGAATCCCGACTTCGGCGCACCGATCGAAATTCCGCGCAAACGGCTTTCGGCTCCGACCGCGATCCTCAAAGCGTTGGCCGAAAAAGGATTTATCCGGATCGCCGATACCGAAATCCCGGCATCGGACGCGCCCGCCGCGCCAGACAAACTGCCCGAACTTTCGGCAGCGCAAACGGCGGCCTACGAGCAGATCAAAACCTGTTTTTCGGAGAAAGAGGTCGTCCTGCTGCACGGGGTAACCGGCAGCGGCAAGACCGAAATCTACATCCGGCTGATGGCCGAAGCGCTGGCAGCCGGGCACAACGTGCTGTACATGCTGCCCGAAATCGCGTTGACCGCACAACTGATCCGGCGCATGGAAAGCTATTTCGGAAAAGCCGTCACGGTCTACCATTCGCGGCTGAGCGACAACCGCCGAGCCGCCGTCTACCACGAACTGCTGCGCTGCGACGGCGGACGGATCGTGATCGGCGTGCGCTCGTCGGTACTGCTGCCGCTGCGCAACCTGTCGCTGGTAATCGTCGACGAGGAGCACGACACCAGCTTCAAGCAGACCGACTCGGCCCCTCGCTACCACGGCCGCGACACCGCCGTGGTGCTGGCATCCGTCTGCGGCGCCAAAGTGCTGCTCGGCAGCGCGACGCCCTGCGCCGAATCGTTCCACAATGCGGTAACCGGCAAATACGGACACGTCGTGCTCTCGGAACGCTACGGCGGAGTCACGCTGCCGCAGGTGATCGTGTCGGACACGCTGCGCGCCGCCAAACGCGGCGAAAAGTACTCGCATTTCAACAAAATCCTGCTCGATCAGATCGACCGGACGCTGCAACGGGGTCGTCAGGCAATGCTGTTCCAGAACCGGCGGGGATTCTCGCCGTATGTCGAGTGCGGGCATTGCGGCTGGACGGGCGTCTGCCCCGACTGCAACGTTTCGCTGACCTACCATAAAAACGACGGAACGCTGCGCTGCCACTACTGCGGCTACCACATGCCGATCCCGAAAACCTGTCCGTCGTGCGGAACCGGCGAACTGCTTCCGCAAGGCTTCGGCACCGAAAAAATCGAAGAGGAACTGGCGGCGATCTTTCCGCAGGCCGCGATCGAACGGCTCGACGCCGACACCGCGCGTTCGTCGCGCAACTACCGGCGCATCATCGCTTCGTTCGAACAGCGTAAAACGGACATCCTGGTCGGGACACAAATCATCACGAAAGGGTTCGATTTCGGCGGCGTCGCGTTGGTCGGCATCCTGAACGCCGACAACATGCTGAATTACCCGGATTTCAGGGCCGGGGAGCGGGCTTTCCAGATGATGATGCAGGTCGGCGGACGCGCCGGACGCCGCGAAGAGCAGGGAACGGTCGTTATCCAGACCGCCCAGCCCGAACACCCGGTCGTTCGGCAGGCGCGCGACAGCGACTACGATGCGATGATCCGCTCGCAACTGGCCGAACGCCGCGCCTTTTTTTACCCGCCCTTCTGCCGGTTGATCGCCGTCCTGCTGCGCCATCGCGATCACGCTTTGCTATGGAAAGCGGCTGCGGCGTTCGGGACGGAAGCGCGCACCCGGTTCGGCCGCCGGCTGCTCGGCCCCGAACCGCCCGCAGTAGATCGGATACGCGGACAATTCCGGTTGCAGTTCCTATTGAAAATCGAAAAGCAGTTGCCGGTCGCCGCCGTGAAAAAAGAGTTGTCCGGACTTTTCGATCGGTTGCATGCCGTGCCGGAATTCCGGCCGGTCGACATCGTCGTAGACGTAGACCCGCAATAGCGTTTTTTCGGGAAAAAACGCTATCTTTAGAGCTTACCGATATCATGTACCTAATTATGGAACAAAAATTCTGTCAAAGTTGCGGCATGCCGCTTACGGACGCCTCCCAATTCGGCACGAACGCCGACCGAACCCCAAACGAAACGTACTGTCATTTTTGTTTCCGGGACGGAACGTTCACGCAGAAATGCACGATGGACGAAATGATCGAAAACTGCCTGAACTACCTGGACGAATTCAACCGCGATTCCCCGGTACAGTACACCCGCGAACAAGCCCGCGAGCAGATGCGACAGTTTTTCCCGCACCTGAAACGCTGGCAATCCGGTTCTCCCGAATAATCGATTTTTTCAGGGCCGCAACGGCCGATGTCCAAACCCAGAACGTCCGTCATGCTTCGCACCTATTTTTCGGAAATATTCCGCCTGTTCTTCCCGGAACGGTGTCCGGCCTGCGGGCGGTCGTTGCCCGAGGGCGTCCGGTGGCTGTGCCCGCACTGCCGCTGGGACATGCCGCTGACCGGGTATGCCGCCGAGCACGACAACCCGGTCGCCCGTAAATTCTGGGGACTGGTTCCGGTGCAAGAGGCGGCCTCGATGTTCTTTTTCACCCGGCACGGCCGCTACCGGGCGATGATCCACGGATTCAAATACCACGGACAATGGAAAACCTGCCTGCGACTCGGAGCGATGTTCGGCGCGGAGCTGTCCGAAAGCGGCCTGTACGACACGGTCGACCTGATCGTCCCCGTACCGTTGCATTACAGGCGGCTTTTCCGCAGGGGCTACAACCAAGCGGAGTACCTCGCGCGCGGCATCGCCGGGGCGCTCGGCAGGGAGACCGATTGCCGCAGTCTCGTCCGTAAATCTTACAACCGTTCGCAAACCGCCATGCGCAACCGCAAAGACCGCTGGGAAAACGTGGCGGACATCTTTTCGGTACGCTGTCCGCAACGGCTGGACGGACGCCATATCCTGCTGGTCGACGATGTGCTGACGACCGGTTCGACGCTGACCGCCTGCGCCGAAACCATCCTGAAAGCAGCCCCTTCGTGCCGCATCAGCATCGCTACGCTGGCCGTTTCGGCGACGGAACTGTTCGGGGGCAAAGGACAGGGAGGACTTTAACGGGAAGCGGTCGCCTGGACAAAATCCCGACAAACATTCATATAAATACAGTTAAATCAACCGCTCCCTGCTAATTTATTTTCAATAGCGACATTTTACTTATGCTGAGTATCGACATAAACTATATGACTATATGGAATTGTAAATGCAAAAATATTACCCTCCGTTACCACGGCATGACTTTGGGGATCGACGAAAACGAAATATACATATTGTTTATTATCGTAATTGAAGGTTATTTCGTAAATACTGTCTCCGACGTCGATAGACGCAACCGTCTGTTTTCTTTTTTCTCTCCGTGTCATTTCATAAGAATCCTTAAAATTGTCCGTCGGCATTACATCGAGCCATATTCTCGAATTAGTAATCTCTTTGGAAATATTGGTGGACGTACTACCCGTATGGCTCATAATATCCCAAAAAATACTGCTCGATGCCCCGAAATTATTTTTCAAATATTTCCGAGCATGGCTTCGGTTTTTGACGGTCCCTACTTTTTTGTAGGACACTAATTCAATCCCCGCTCTATTTTCAATGTATCGGGAAAAATTACAAAACAGATTACTGAGATTGCTTTCGTCCGACGTAAGCGGAGCGCCGACTTCAAAAAGAGTAATCTCCTTATCCGTTGGGGCCTGAGCTGAAACTTTCGTGACCGTATTTCCCCAGGTAAGCACAACCAAAAGACACAAAATTTCACGCATTATTCTCATAATTAATTAGTTTGATTTGTATAACTCACCCTAAATATTATCATTCCCTTCCCTGCTATACAAATATACAGTATACCCCCCAAATATAAAAATTATTCCGACAGGATTTTCAGCCCGGTGCGTGCTTATTCGCTGAGCCGGTACGCTTTCGGCGTCATGCCCGTATGCTTCTTGAAAAAACGGCCGAAGAACGACGGCGTCGGGAAATTCAGGTAGTTGGCGATCTGCTGCACGGTCATCTGCGACGATTTCAACTGCGTTTTCGCATCGAGCACGACCGTCTCGTTGATCCATTCGGTAACGGTGCGGTTGGTGGTCTTCTTAACGACCGACGACAAGTATTTAGGCGTCAGACACAACTCCCGCGCATAAAAAGCCACCGTCCGCTCCTCTTTATAATGCAGGATAATCAGGCGGATCAGCTTGCGGAAAATCTCCTCGTCGCGGGTCAGTTGCCGGTCGCTTTTCGCATATTTTTTCTGATACAGGGCGCTGATCTCGTAAAAAAGAGTCAACAGCAGGTTCTGCACGATCTCCCTACAATAACAGTGCTCCTTGCGCAGCGCTTTCTCGTACAGCAAATCGAACAGATCGAGCAGCGTTTCGGCGTCGTCCGCAGCCAGCGGCAGCACCGGAGTCTGGAAAATATACGGATAAAGCGGATTGATCGCCTGGTAAATCCCTTTCAGGAATTCCGCGGAAAAACCGGTCATGCAAAGGCTGAAATCGTCGCTTTGGCGCGGAATATGGACGATCGTTCCCGGGACGATGAAGATTAAATCGCCGGGACGGATTTCGGAAATTTTCAGGTTCAGCGAGATCGTACAACTCCCCGCCGTACAAATTCCGGTGCACGCACCGTAAAACCGTACCGGCTCGGCGAAAAGAGCCGGCGCGCTCCACCTGCGGTCGGTAACCAGAAAATGATCGGTCACGTAACCGCGGCCGTCCGCCGGCCCGATTTGCGCTACGCCGATACCGGGCAATCCTTCTTTTTTCATCATCTTCGCACAACGGCATAAATGTGCCGGACAGGGGCAAAGATAACAAACCGGCGGAACTCCGACAAGGAGAAAAAAAGGTAGTAAAAAAGAAATTTAGGACATTAATGCCGTGGATCGGGACTTTTTTGATCCGTTCAACTCCGTACCTTTGAAATGTTTTTTTTAATTGGAAAAAAGTTATGGAATCGGAAAACATATCGAACACGGCCCATCCGTCGCAGATTACAGGTCGCATTTCGCAGATTATCGGCCCCGTGGTGGACGTGGCGTTCGAAGGCCCCGAAAACGAGGTCGTTCTGCCCAGCATCCACGACGCCATGCAGATCCGGCGCGACAACGGAAAAATCCTGATCGTCGAAGTACAGCAGCACATCGGTGAAAACACCGTGCGCACCGTCGCGATGGACAGCACCGACGGCCTGCGCCGGGGAATGGAAGCGGTATCGCACTTCAGCCCGATTACCATGCCGGTCGGCGAGCAGATCAAAGGGCGGCTGATGAACGTCGTGGGCGATGCGATCGACGGCATGAAGCCGCTCGACGAAAAAGGGGCTTACCCGATCCACCGCGAACCCCCGAAATTCGACGAACTGACCACCGTGCAGGAAGTGCTCTACACCGGTATCAAGGTGATCGACCTGCTCGAACCCTATTCGAAAGGCGGTAAGATCGGACTGTTCGGCGGCGCAGGCGTCGGCAAGACCGTGCTGATCATGGAACTGATTAACAACATCGCCAAGAAACACCACGGCTTTTCGGTTTTCGCAGGCGTCGGCGAGCGTACCCGCGAGGGCAACGACTTGCTGCGCGAAATGATCGAATCGGGCGTGATCCGCTACGGCGAGGCGTTCAAGGAGAGCATGGAAAAAGGCGAATGGGATCTGTCGAAGGTGGATTACAAGGAGGTCGAGAAATCGCAGGCCACGCTGGTGTTCGGACAGATGAACGAACCTCCCGGAGCCCGCTCTTCGGTGGCGCTGTCGGGGCTAACCGTAGCCGAATCGTTCCGCGACGCGGGAACCGGAACCAAGGACATCCTGTTCTTCATCGACAATATTTTCCGTTTCACGCAGGCGGGCTCCGAAGTATCGGCGCTGCTCGGACGTATGCCGTCGGCCGTGGGTTACCAGCCGACGCTGGCCACCGAAATGGGCGCGATGCAGGAGCGGATCACCTCGACGAAAAAAGGTTCGATTACCTCCGTACAGGCCGTTTACGTGCCGGCGGACGACCTGACCGACCCGGCCCCGGCGACCACGTTCACGCACCTGGACGCCACCACCGTACTGAGCCGCAAGATCACCGAGCTGGGGATCTACCCGGCCGTCGATCCGCTCGAATCGACTTCGCGCATCCTCGATCCGCTGGTGGTCGGCAAGGAACACTACGAAACCGCGCAGCGCGTAAAACAGATCCTTCAGCGCAACAAGGAGTTGCAGGACATCATATCGATCCTCGGCATGGAGGAGCTCTCGGACGAAGACCGGCAGACCGTGAACCGAGCGCGCCGCGTACAGCGTTTTCTGTCGCAGCCGTTCACCGTGGCCGAACAGTTCACCGGCGTACCGGGCGTGATGGTCACCATCGAGGAGACGATCCGCGGGTTCAAAATGATCCTCGACGGCGAAGTCGATTACCTGCCCGAGCCGGCCTTCCTGAATGTCGGAACGATCGACGAAGCGATCGAAAAAGGTAAAAAACTGTTAGCACAGGCTGCCGTATGACCCTCGAGATCTTATCCCCCGAACGGACGCTTTACAGCGGAGAAGTTGAGCGCGTAACGCTGCCGGGAGCGCTCGGCGAGTTCACCGTGCTCAGAAGACACGCTCCGATCATCTCCGCCCTCGTCAAAGGGGAGGTCAAATACCTGCTCAAAGACGGCAAAGAAGAAAAAGTGGCGATCGCGAGCGGTTTTGCGGAAGTGAAAAAAGACAAAGTGTCGGTCTGCGTCGAAAGCGTCTGACGACAGAAAAAAGAAAACACGGGGAAGCGTCGGGCTTTCTCAAACGACTGGAAAAAATGGAAAACGGGGAACGTAAATTTAAAAGGCATTACGTGATCGGGCTGACCCTCCTGACACTGATTTCGGGCTGGGGCGGCGCGGCGCTGATGCTGGGCGCTTACCCGAAACATTATGTGGAATGGCTGCCGTACATGCCGCTGTTTTTCTATTTCTGGGGGCTGATTTTCGTGGCGCTTTTCCGCCGCAACACCGGGCGGAAAATGACGCGACTGTTCCTCGGCATGAAAGTGGCGAAAATGTTGCTTTTCGTTCTGCTGATCGGGCTTTACACGTCGCTGGTGGATGTTCGCAATACGGAGTTCGTCGTGACGTTTCTCGCCTACTACCTGATTTTCCTGCTATTCGAAACGGTGTTTTTCTGGCACTATGAAAACAAATTGAAAAAAAACGAAGGGAATGAATAGTTTACGACATATCGTTGCCATCGTGTGTCTGCTGCTGTTCGGGATCGCGAAACCCGCAGCGGCGGAAGACCTGCCCAAAGGCGAGGATGCAGACGTGAAGGAGATCGTTTTCGGACACATCGGCGACGCTTACGGATGGCACATCACGACCTGGGGCGAAACGCACGTGACGGTTCCGCTGCCGGTGATCGTTCGCAGCAAGACCGGACACTGGAACGTATTCTCATCGTCGCGCCTGGAACATGGGGAATATAACGGCTATTACATCGCGCAGGACGGCCCGTACGCCGGCAAGATCGTCGAACGCATCAACGGACAGGAGATGCGCCCGCTCGACCTGTCGATCACGAAGACGGTGTTCGCGTTGCTGCTGAACAGCCTGATCCTCGTCTGCATCGTACTCGGCGTCGCACGGTGGTACCGCAAACGCACAGTCGAAACGGCCGCGCCGGGCGGATTCGTCGGAGCGATGGAAATGTTCGTGATGATGATCCACGACGACCTGATCAAAAGCTGCGTCGGGAAAGATTACAAACGGTTCGCGCCGTACCTGCTGACCGTCTTCTTCTTCATCTTCATCAACAACATCATGGGGCTGATCCCGATTTTCCCCGGAGGGGCCAACGTGACCGGCAATATCGCAATCACGATGGTGTTGGCGTTGTGCACATTCGTCGCCGTGAATCTGTTCGGGACGCGCGAATACTGGAAAGAGATTTTCTGGCCGGAGGTTCCCGTATGGCTCAAATGTCCGGTTCCGATGATGCCGGCGATCGAACTGGTCGGTATTTTCACGAAGCCGTTCGCGCTGATGATCCGTCTGTTCGCCAACATGATGGCCGGACACGCGGTGATCCTGAGTCTCACGTGCCTGGTATTCGTCACGGTCAGCATGGGCCCGGCCGTCAACGGATCGATGACAGTGGTATCGGTATTGTTCTGCATCTTCATGAACCTGCTGGAACTTCTGGTGGCGTTTATCCAGGCCTACGTATTCACGATGCTGTCGGCCGTATTCATCGGCCTGGCGCGCGTGGAGCACCATAAAACCGAAGAAGCGGAAATTTAATCCGGATACGGAATTTCAAAAAGTTACTAATTCAAATAACAATTAAAAACCTAAAGTTATGTTACTTACATTATTGTTACAGGTTGCAGCAGAATTGAGCCTCGGAAAACTGGGCGCAGCGATCGGCGCCGGTCTGGCCGCCATCGGAGCAGGTATCGGTATCGGTAAGATCGGCGGATCGGCGATGGAAGCCATCGCACGCCAGCCGGAAGCTTCGAACGATATCCGTACGAATATGATCATCATCGCGGCGCTGGTCGAAGGCGTTGCGCTGTTTGCCGTGGTCGTTTGTTTCCTCGCGCTTTAATCCTAAATCCGGAAAGCGATGGGACTCTTACAACCCGAATCGGGCCTCCTGTTTTGGATGCTGCTGTCGTTCATCGTCGTTTTCGTGATCCTGGCCAAATACGGTTTCCCGGTTATCACGAAGATGGTCGAGGAGCGTAGGGTTTTCGTCGAAAAGTCTCTGGAAGCGGCCAAAGAGGCAAAAGCCCAACTGGACAATATCAAAACCGAAAGCGAAGCCCTGCTGCAGCAAGCGCGCGAAGATCAGATGAAAATCCTGAACGAAGCCGCCGCCGCCAAGGAACGTATCATCAGCGAGGCGAAGGGACAGGCGCAGGCCGAAGCCCAGAAACAACTCGAAGAGGCGAAACGCCAGATACGGCTTGAGAAAGAGGCCGCCGTACGCGAAGTACGCAGCCAGATCGCGATGCTGTCGGTCGATATCGCCGAAAAAGTGATCCGTAACAAGCTGGACAACACCCCGGCGCAGATGTCGATGATCGACCGACTGCTCGAGGAGATGCCCGACATGAAACAGTCGTAGCGTATGAACACAGGAATGATCCCGGTACGGTATGCCAAAGCGTTGCTGGAGTTCGCGTATGAAAAAAAATGCGCGGAACAGGTGTACGCCGAGATGTCCGCCGTGGCCGGAAGTTTCGAACGCGAACACGCGCTGCGCCGGGTACTGGATAATCCCGTACTGCCGGTCGACAAGAAAACGGAACTGATCCGTACCGCGGGCGGAGGACGAACGAGCGAAGTATTCGACCGGTTCGTGTGGCTCGTGCTGCACAACCGCAGGGAACGTTACTTGCAATCGATCAGCCTGATGTACCTCGATCTGTACCGCAAACTGAACCGCATCAGCACCGGCAGGCTGGAAACGGCCGTACCCGTAACCCCCGAAACCGAACGGAAGATCATCGACCTGATCGCCTCCGAAACGAACGGGAAGGTGGAACTCAAAACGTCCGTCAGACCGGAATTGCTCGGCGGGTTCGTTTTCGAAATGGACTCGGAACGGCTGGACGCCAGTATTGCGACGCAACTGCGCAATATCAAGAAACAATTCGTCGAAAAGAACAAACGGATTGTATAGTGTTTTTAATCAGTAAACAAAGAAGGTATGTCTGAAAATATAAAGGCAAGCGAGATTTCGGACGTGCTGCGGATGCAGCTCGAGGGAATCGACACCGACCTTCGGTTCGAAGAAGTCGGCACGGTGCTTCAGGTCAGCGACGGCGTCGTCCGGATCTACGGCTTGCAGAATGCTGAGGCCAACGAACTGTTGGAGTTCGACAACGGCATCCGGGCCGTGGTGATGAACCTCGAGGAAGATAACGTCGGCGCCGTGCTGCTGGGCCCGACGGATCAGATCCGCGAAGGGGACACCGTGAAACGCACCAAGCGCATCGCGTCGATCAACGTCAGCGAAGCGATGCTCGGTCGCGTGATCGACCCGCTCGGCAATCCGCTGGACGGCATGGGACTGATCGGCGGCGAAACGATCGAAATGCCGCTGGAACGCAAAGCGCCGGGCGTTATTTTCCGGCAGCCGGTGAACCAGCCGCTGCAAACCGGACTGAAAGCCGTCGACGCGATGATCCCGATCGGCCGCGGACAGCGCGAACTGATCATCGGCGACCGCCAGACCGGAAAAACGGCTATCGCCATCGATACGATCCTGAACCAGAAAAGCAATTTCGAAGCGGGCGACCCGATCTACTGTATCTACGTAGCCATCGGGCAAAAAGGCTCGACCGTAGCCACGATCGTCAACACGCTGCGTGAAAAAGGAGCGATGGACTATACGGTCGTCGTGGCCGCTACGGCTTCCGACCCGGCCGCCATGCAATATTTCGCACCGTTCGCCGGGGCCGCCATCGGCGAATACTTCCGCGACACGGGACGCCACGCGCTGGTCGTTTACGACGACCTGTCGAAACAGGCGGTAGCTTACCGCGAAGTATCGCTGATTCTCCGCCGCCCGTCGGGCCGCGAAGCGTATCCGGGCGATATCTTCTACCTGCACTCCCGTTTGTTGGAACGCGCCGCGAAGATCATCAACCAGCAGGAAGTGGCCGAGCAGATGAACGACCTGCCGCCCAGCCTGCAAGGCAAGGTCAAAGGAGGCGGTTCGCTGACGGCGCTGCCGATCATCGAAACGCAGGCGGGGGACGTAGCCGCCTATATCCCGACCAACGTGATTTCGATCACCGACGGTCAGATCTTCCTCGACACCGACTTGTTCAATCAGGGAAACCGCCCGGCTATCAACGTCGGAATCTCTGTATCGCGCGTCGGCGGTAACGCGCAGATCAAGGCGATGAAAAAGGTAGCCGGCACGCTGAAAATCGACCAGGCCCAGTACCGCGAACTGGAAGCGTTTACGAAGTTCGGCGGCGACATGGATCCGGTGACGGCGCTGACGATCGACAAAGGACAGAAAAACACCCGTCTGCTGGTACAACCGCAATACTCGCCGATGCCGGTCGAACAACAGATCGCCGTACTGTACTGCGGTACGCACGGCCTGCTGAAAGACGTTCCGCTGGATCGGGTGCAGGATTTCGAAACGGCATTGATCAACAACCTGCTGGGCAGCGAAACGCTCGCCACGCTGAAAAAAGGCATCATCAACGACGAGGTAACCGCCAAAATCGAGGAAGTGGCTGCAGCAGTCGCCTCGGCACTTAAAAAGTCATAAGTCATGGCATCGCTGAAAGAGGTCAAGGGAAGAATCGCGTCGGTCAACAGTACGCTGAAAATCACGTCGGCCATGAAAATGGTAGCGTCGGCCAAGTTGCACCGCGCGCAGGGAGCCATCGAAAACATGCTCCCCTACGAGCGGAAGCTGAACGGCATCCTCTCGGGATTCCTGTCGGCCGAAGGTTCGGTCAGTTCTCCCTTTGCCGAAAAGAGGGAAGTGCAGCGGGTGGCCATCGTGGCCGTTTCGTCGAACTCGTCGCTCTGCGGTGCATTCAACGCCAATGTCGCTAAAAAACTGCACGAAACGATCGCCTCTTACGGCAAGCTGAAACGGGAAAACATTCTGATCTTCCCGATCGGGAAAAAAATCGCCGAAGCGACCCGCAAAGAGGGTTTCGAACCGCAGGGCGATTACCAGAAAATGGCTGAGAAACCGACTTACAAAGAAACTTCCGATCTAGCCGCCCGGTTGATGAAGATGTTCGCAAATCACGAGATCGACCGCGTCGAACTGATATACAACCATTTCAAAAGCACGGCCGTACAGGTGCTGACGCGCGAGGAATACCTGCCGATCGACACCGAACAGCAGAAAGGGAAAGGTCTGAGCACGGATTATATCGTCGAACCGGATCGCGAGACGGTCGTCAACACGCTGATCCCGCAGGTGCTGGGGCTGAAAATTTTCACCGTGTTGCTGGATTCGAACGCCGCCGAGCATGCCGCCCGGACAATCGCCATGCAAATGGCGACGGACAATGCGATCGAACTGATCCAGGAACTTACGATCCAGTATAACAAAACACGCCAGCAGTTGATTACGAACGAACTGCTCGATATGATGGGAAGCGAAATCGGCAACGACTGATTTTTCGACATCGCACACCCGACAAAAACGCCTTCATGCGATGAAGGCGTTTTTTATTACCCGAAAAAGCTTCGTATACACGCTGCCGACACAGTGATCGCCCCCGGCCGATCATGTTTAGCAACCGGGACGATCCCGTCGCTGCCGACCGCTTCGAATTATCGATCTTCATTTTACCCCCTAAACATCATAAGAGAAGTTCCGGCTGTCCGCCCATCTCGGAGTCGCTATAGGGGCGAAAAACGAGCCAGGTGGTAGATTTCGAACCGGAATTTCAGCCGAATAACCCCCCGCACATTTTCCGGAAAGAACATCGGCCTCAACCGGAAGTGATTTAGAACGCACTTTAATAAAAATTCTTAGTAAAAGTTTCGGCGATGTTTTGGCTTTTCTGGCATATTTTATATAAATTTGTATTTAAGCTGCGGAGTGTGGCTAATTGAAAATTTTAACTATCAGTTTGTATGTCCGGGAAATCCGAAAAAAAAGAGCATCAGAAAAAAATTATAGGGCTTAGCCGTAAAGGACTCATTTTAACTGTCATAGCGGCGGTTGCCGTCGGAGCGAGCATCACGATCGGATTGAACAGAGTTTACATGCAGAGTTCGACGGACGAGTCGTGCCAGTCGTGCCATGTGCACCCTCAGGCGGATAAAAGCTGGAAACTGTCGTCGCACCACAACAGCAAAAGCGGCGTAGTGACCGGTTGCGCCGAATGCCACCTGCCCCCGAAAGGCTCTTTCAAGCATTTCACGGCCAAAGCGCGGACCGGTTTGAAAGATTTGTGGGCCTACTGGACGAAAGACAGTTCCGAATTCGACTGGGAAAGTAAAAAAGAACTGGACCACGCCGTCACGATCGTCTACAACGAATCATGCAAGGAGTGCCATCAGCAGTTGTTCCCGTCGCGGCTCAGTCAGGAAGGTATCACCGCCCATCTCTACTACGAAGAAAACGAAAAGAAACTCGACCTGCAGTGTATCAGCTGCCATCTGGACGTAGGCCATTACGATCCGAACTATACGCATGCGAAAATGCAGGGCATCCCGCAGCCCGAAGCGAAAAAAGGCGAACCGTTCACCGAAGCGGCTACCGTAACCGCATTCGAGAATTTTACCGAAACCATCCCCGGTACGACCGTATCGTTTGACATGAAAGCGATCCCCGGAGGAACTTTCGCAATGGGCAGCCCGGACGACGAACCGTTCCGCAGGGACGACGAAGGCCCCGTAAAAAAAGTGACCGTTTCGCCGTTCTTTATCGGCGAAACCGAAGTGACCTGGGATCAGTACTGGGCTTTTTACGCCGAGACCATGTCGGAAGGACGCACGCCGCCGGAAAAGGTTTACGCCAACAATTCGAACCCGGAAGTAGACGCGATCAGCGGCCCGACCCCGCCGTTCGGCATCCCCGACCAGGGTTGGGGCAGCGGCAACCGGCCGGCCATCACGATGACCCATTACGCGGCCGAAACGTTCTGCCAGTGGTTGTCGAAAAAAACCGGCAAGAAATACCGTCTGCCGACCGAAGCCGAATGGGAATACGCGACGCGCGGCGGAACGGAAACGCCCTACTTCTTCGCCGGCGATCCGAAGAAACTCTCCGATCAGGGCTTCTGGCGGAAATTCTTCGATGCCGACACGACCAACATAAACCGTTACGTCGTCTATACAAAAAACAGCAAGAACAAAACCCAGGAGCCGTCGTTCGTACAAGCCAACCCGTTCGGGCTTAAAAATACGCTCGGCAACGTAATGGAATACTGCTCGGACTGGTATGCCGAAGACGCCTACGCGAAAATGCCCGACGGCGTAGTCGATCCGAAAGGCCCCGCATCGGGGAAAGAACACGTAGTGCGCGGCGGTCAGTTCTCCGACGACGCGGCGGATCTGCGATCGGCCGCCCGCGGACATACCGAGCACGACAAATGGCTGAAAACCGATCCGCAAAATCCGAAAAGTATCTGGTGGTACTCGGATATCCGCAGCATCGGGTTCCGGGTCGTATGCGAACCCGCCGAGGGTCAGCAACCGTAATCGTCAGAGCTTGTCCGACAAAAAAGAAACCAAATCAATAAAACCTAAACATTAACTATTATGAGCAAGGATAACAAAATTACCAGAAGGGAGTTCCTCTCCTATTCGGCAGTGGCCGGCGTAGCCGGAGCGCTGGGCTTTTCACCGCTTCTTTCCTCGTGCGGAAACAGCAAAAAGACGGCTTACGTACCGTTGAAAGCGCCCGGGGAATATTACATTCCGGAATTGCCCGACAAAGCGGCCGACGGAAAAGAACTGAAAGCCGGCGTGATCGGCTGCGGCGGACGCGGTTCGGGAGCGGCCGAGAACTTTCTGGCGGCCGCCAACGGAGTTACGATCACGGCGCTTGGTGACGTATTCGACGACCGCCTGCAGGGATTGAAAAACACGCTGAAAGACAAATACCAGATCGAAGTAGCCGACGACAAATGCTTCACCGGTTTCGACGCCTATAAAAACGTGATCGATTCCGGCGTAGACGTGGTAATCATCGCCACGCCCCCGTTTTTCCGTCCGGAACACTTCAAATACGCCACCGAAAAAGGGGTACACAGTTTCCTCGAAAAACCGATCTGCGTCGATCCGGAAGGTTACCGCACCGTAATGGCCGCGGCCAAGCAGGCCCAGGCCAAGGGGCTGTGCGTTATCACCGGAACGCAGCGTCACCATCAACGCCCCTACGTAGAATCGTATAAAAAGGTGCAGGAAGGTCTGATCGGCGAAATTACCGGCGGCAACGTCTACTGGAATCAGCCGATGCTGTGGTACCGCAACCGTGAAAAAGGTTGGTCGGACATGGAGTGGATGATCCGCGACTGGGTGAACTGGAAATGGCTTTCCGGAGACCATATCGTTGAACAACACGTTCACAATATCGACGTATTCAACTGGTTCTCGGGTTATAAGCCGAAACGAGCCACCGCTTTCGGAAGCCGCCAGCGCCGCGTGACGGGGGATCAGTACGACAATTTCAGCGTAGATTTCGAATACGACAACGGCGTTCATATGCACAGCATGTGCCGCCAGATCGACGGCTGCGATTCCAACGTCAGCGAATTCATCCAGGGAACCAAAGGATCGTGGAGCAGCACCGACTTCGCCATCCGCGACCTGCAGGGCAACATCGTATGGCAGTACGACAGCGCGACCGAAGATGCCGCCCACCAGCAAAACGACCCGTACACGCTGGAGCATGTCAACTGGATCTCCTGCATCCGCAACAATACCCCGATCGTACAGGCCGAAGAGACCGCCACATCGAATATGTGCGCCATTATGGGCCGGGAATCGGCTTACACCGGCAAGTCGGTCTCTTGGGACGAAATGACGGCATCGCCGCTGAACCTCACGCCTGCCAAGATGGAACTTGGCCCGATGGACATGAGCATCTATACCGTTCCCGTCCCGGGCACAGGCAAATAAAACGAACTCCGGCGATCCGGATTCCGGCAATAAAACGGGTATATACATCTATACCCGTTTTTATTCGTTCCGGGAGACAACCTGAAACAAGATGAAACTCATCGATGCCGAACTGTTGAACCGTACCTCCGCCCAGGCCAGAACGGACGACCGTCTCCGAAAGAATTATAACTTTCACGAACGGCCGGACGATCCGGTAAACCGGCTGTTGAATGCGCTCGAACCGGGCAGCTACCTGCCGGCGCACCGCCACCTGAATCCTGCCAAGGACGAGGCGATCGTGGTATTGCGCGGCAGCGTCGCCTCGTTCATTTTCGACGACCGGGGCGAAATTGCCGAATGTGCCGTGATCGACCCGCAGCAAGGCGTTTACGGATTCGACATTCCGGCCGGCGAGTGGCATAGCCTGTTGGTGCTCGAAAGCGGTACGGTCGTCTACGAAGTGAAGCCCGGCCCGTACGTCCCGCTGCAAGAGTCCGACCTGGCGCCCTGGACGCCGCGCACCGGCGATGCCGGGGGAATAGACCGTTACCTGAAACGATTGCAGGACGAATTATCGAACCGAAACAAACAATCAAAAATATGAAAAGAAGAGACTTTTTACGGGCGACGCTGGTCGGCGGAGCCGTCGCAGCGGTCAGTCCGCTGAACATGCTCGCAGGATGCGACAGCACTAAAAAGAAAAAAACGGAACTGAAACTCTCGTTCCAGGAAGGAACCGCTCCCGGTGAAACGCTGGAGCAGAAATTCGATTTCATGGAACAGAACGGCGTGGTCGGCTTCGAACCCGGCGGAGCCGGCTTGGCCGCACGGGTCGGCGAACTGCAAAAACTGCTGCAAGGACGCAACATCAAGGTCAGCGCGATCTGCGCCGGTTTCCAGGGCTTCATTCTGTCGGAAGACGAAGCGGTGCGGCAACAGTTCGACCAAACGATGCGCGAGATCATCGCTGCGGCCGGCGAACTCGGCTCGACGGGCGTCATCATGGTTCCGGCTTTCAACGGGCAGGTTCCCGCAATGCCGCACACGATGGACACCCGCAACTACTTGGTAGACCAGCTCCGCCAGTTGGGCGATTACGCGGTACAGTGCGGCACGACCGTCATTCTCGAACCGTTGAACCGCAACGAGGCATTCTACCTGCGCCAAGTAGGCGACGCCGCCTCGATCTGCCGCGATGCGAAACATCCCGCCGTGAAATGCATGGGCGACTTCTGGCACATGACTTTCGAAGAACCTTCCGACTACGGGGCCTTCTTCTCCGCCGGCGAGCACCTGCAACACGTACACATCGCCAGCCGCGGCACCCGCAACACGCCCGGCGAAGACGGCGACGTAGACAACTACGTGGACGGCTTCCGCGCCCTGAAAGCGATGAATTACCCGAATTACGTCAGCTTCGAATGCGGCTGTAAAGGAGACAGGACGCAGAGCGTTCCGGCTGCGCTGAAACTGATCCGCGAACAGTGGGACATGGCCTAAACCGGCCGGTTCCTCGCACTGATTCGGGAATTATTTTCTTTTTCTGAAAAATAATTCCGATCTCATTTCCAAATAAAAGCCTTACAATAAGCATATTGTAAGGCTTTTGTCGTTTACGCACCGGAATAGATTGAGAAAAACATGGTACTTTGTATTGCAAAGTATAATTTTATTCCATATATTTGTCGTATCCATTCAAATATCGTTTAATCTCAAAAAAGCGACATCATGAAAAAGACCGTAAACGTAAACATAGGAGGCGCTCCGTTCATCGTGGACGAAGACGCCTACGGCATGCTGAAAAAATACCTGAACGAAATCGAAATCCGTCTGGACGGCGTAGACGACAAAGAGACGATGCAGGACATCGAGATACGGATCGCCGATATTTTCAACGGCGCGATTTCGGCCCAGTCGCAAGTCGTGGACGCGGCGCTGGTCAAACGGGCGATCGCGATCATCGGCAGCGCCCGCGAGTTCGGGGAACCGCGCCGCAGTCTCCCGGACCAAGAACCCGGACCGGGACCCGATCGGCAGCGCCGGCTTTACCGGAGCCGCCGCGAGAAGATCATCGGCGGCGTATGCGGCGGTATCGCCGAGTACTCGGAAATCGATCTTACGTTGGTCCGGGTCCTTATGGCGCTGTTCATCATTTTCGGAGTCGGCCTGATGGTCTACATCGTCATGTGGATCATCATCCCGCTGGAACCGGCAAAACAAGAGAACTATAACGAATACAGGAGGTAAGGCCATGACAGAACTGAATATAGACAATATCAAGGCCCAGATGCGGAAAGGGATCCTGGAGTATTGCATCCTGTCGATCATATCGCGCAACGACGCCTATGCTTCATCGATCATCGCCGAGCTGAAGGCCGCCGAAATGATCGTGGTGGAAGGGACGCTCTATCCGCTGCTCACCCGGCAGAAAAACCAGGGGCTTCTTTCGTACCGCTGGGAAGAATCGCCGCAAGGACCGCCCCGCAAGTATTATTCGATCACGCAGAAAGGCCGAGAATGCCTCGAACAACTCGACATCGCATGGAGTGAACTGATCTCGCAGATCCGGATCATCCGCGACGGAAACCGTTAAAACCCGACAGCCATGAACAACACGATCAATGTCAGCATCGCCGGCATCGCTTTTATCCTCGAAAACGAAGGATACCGGCTTTTGAAAGACTACCTGGTACGGATCGAGGTAGGATACAAAGGAAATCCGGACGGCCCCGAAATCCTGTCGGATATCGAAGCCCGCATCAGCGAACTGATCCTGAACGAACAGGACGCCGACACGGTGGTCACCGCCGAGCGAATCCGTACCATTATCGGCCAACTGGGTCTGCCCGACGGCATGGATACGCGCACGCCGGCAGACAACATTCAGGCAGACAGCGTTCCATCCGACAACTTCGCGCGACGGCTCTACCGCAACCCCGACGGAGCCAAACTCGGCGGCGTGTGCAACGGAATAGCCACCTATTTCCGGGTAGACCCGACCCTGGTGCGCCTGATTTTCTGCTCGCCGCTGTTGATCTTGGTCTGCATCAGCGTCATCCCGTTTCTGAATATGTTTTGCGGATTTTTCGGGGTGTTGATCGGCGTCAGTTCCCTGCTCTACCTGATCCTGTGGTTCTCGATCCCGAAAGCGCGCACGCCGCGCCAAAGGCTGGAGATGAGCGGGGAAAAAATCACCGCCTCGTCGATCCACCGTAACATCAGCGAAGATCTGAACAGCGCCCATCCTTCGCCGAAAAACGAACGGACGGCCTCGGTATTTTCCGAGTTGCTTTATGTTCTGGGCCGGGTATTGCTGTTTTGCATCAAGGCCTTCGTTCTGATCGTAGGCGGCATTCTGGCGCTGAGCATCATCGCAGCCGTCGTCGCCGTCATTTCATTCCTGATCGGCGGATCGATCGTCGGAATGCCGTTCCACATCGCCGGCACCCAGAGCGTCCTGCTGGTGATCCTGTTGCTGCTGGTGTTCGTCCTGCCGGTTTTCATCGTCATCTACCTGCTGATGAAACTGGTTTTCGACCTGCCGAGTCGGAAAACGACCCTGTCCGTGCTGTTCGGTATCTGGATCCTGATCCTGATCTATATCGGCGTATACGTCGTAAGGAATTACGACCGCTTGGAAGAAGCGGTGCGAAAAGACAACATCGAACTCTTTTTCAATGTAACCCGGAGCGTGACCGTCATCCCGACTCCGACGATCGTCAACGATACGGTGCGCGTCGAAACGGTTTCGATAGGCGACTCGACGGCCACCGACACCGTTCGCATCGAATATTATACGGAATAAAACGGAAAACGGGGGGCGCGTCGGCAGATCCCGACGGCCGACCCGACATAACCCAATAACTACCATCGGCATGGAAATCATCGAAAACGACAAACCCGGACGCAACCGAACGGTTGAAATAATCCGTCCGCGCAATCTTTTTATCGGGATCATCCTGATCCTCGCAGGCATCCTGTGGCTGCTGAACAACTTCGGGCTGCTATCCGACAGCGCATTCGAGCTGATCTTCTCCTGGCACATGCTGGTCGTTCTGATCGGAACCTACCTGCTTTCGCTGAGCCGGTGGATCCCGGGCAGCATCGTCACGGCGATCGGAATCCTGCTGCTGCTGGTCGACCGGCTGTGCCTGGATATCCCGTTCGAAAAGATCATTTTCCCCCTTCTTTTCATCTTCGCAGGAATTTTCTTTATTCTGAACCGCAGAAACCGGAATTAACGTTCCGGTTTCTTCTTTTCTTTCCGTTCAAAAAATCAGGCATCCAATGTGCAGGGGAATTGATTAATTACTATTTTTGTAACGGATAAAGATTGAACCGAAAAGGAGGAACGATTATGGAAGGAAAGAAATGCGTGGGTATTCTGACGTCGGGCGGAGACGCCCCGGGTATGAATGCGGCCATCCGCGCCGTGACGCGGGCGGCTATTTACAACGGATTCGACGTAAAAGGGATCATGAGAGGATACAAAGGCCTGATAACCGATGAGATCATTCCGTTCCAGACCCAGAATGTCAGCAACATCATCCAGCAGGGAGGAACCATCCTCAAAACTGCGCGCTGCGAGGAGTTCCGGACGCCGGAAGGCCGGAAGATCGCTTACGACAACATCATAAAGCACGGCATCTCGGCGCTGGTCGTAATCGGCGGGGACGGGTCGCTGACCGGAGCGCGGATTTTCGCTTCCGAATACAATTTCCCGATCGTAGGAGTGCCGGGAACGATCGACAACGACCTGTTCGGCACCGATACGACCATCGGGTACGATACCGCTCTGAACACCATCGTAGAATCGGTCGATAAGATCCGCGACACGGCGACCTCGCACGAACGCATTTTCTTCATCGAGGTCATGGGCCGCGAAGCCGGATTCCTCGCGCTGAACGGAGCCATCGCTTCGGGAGCCGAAGCGGCCATCATCCCGGAAATCGCGACGGAAGTCGACCAACTGGGCGAATTCATCCAACAGGGATTCCGCAAATCGAAGAACAGCAGCATCGTCCTGGTGGCCGAAAGCGAACTGACCGGCGGCGCCATCGGACTGGCCGAACGGGTCAAGAACGAATTTCCGCAGTACGATGTCCGCGTAACGATCCTGGGACACATTCAGCGCGGCGGTTCGCCGTCGGCCAGCGACCGGATTCTGGCGAGCCGGCTCGGAGAAGCCGCCATCAACGCCCTGCTCGAAGACCAGCGCAACGTAATGGTCGGCATCCAGAACGATGAACTGGTTTACATCCCGTTCAGCAAAGCGATCAAAAACCAGAAACCGATCAAACGGGAGCTGTTGAATACGCTGAGAACGCTTTCGATCTAAACCGGAACGGGAGACGGCTGTTCCGTCTTAAACATACAGGCAGCCGGCCCTTCTTCCGAAGAGCCGGCTGCCCTGCTTATAAAACAAAACATCATGGCACACACGCACAATCATTCGGTCGATCACCTGAACCGGGCTTTCATGCTGGGCATTCTGCTGAATCTGGTTTTCGTAGCCGTCGAGTTCGGCGCGGGACTCTTTCTGGACTCCGTCGCCCTGATCTCCGACGCGGGGCACAACCTGAGCGACGTCGTCAGCCTCGTCCTATCGCTGCTGGCATTCCGGCTCGCCCGGCTGAAACCGACCCCGAAATACACTTACGGATACAAAAAAAGCACGGTGCTGGTCTCGCTGCTGAATGCATGTATCCTGCTGGTGGCCGTCGGCGTCATCTTTGCCGAAAGCATCGACAAGCTTAAAAATCCGACTCCGATCGCCGGGGGCAGCGTCGCCTGGGTCGCCGGCGTGGGAATCGTCATCAACGCCTTTACCGCATGGCTATTCCTCAAAGACAAGGAGAAAGATCTGAACGTCAAAGGCGCCTACCTGCACATGGCGGCCGATACGCTGGTTTCGGTCGGCGTACTGATTTCGGGCATCGTCATCAGTTTTACGGGATGGTACATCATCGACCCCATCATCGGCATGGTGATCGCCGTAGTCATCCTGATCTCGACCGCGCATCTGCTGCACGACAGCCTGCGTCTGTCGCTGGACGGCGTCCCGACCGGGATCGACAGCGAGCGGATCCGGAAAGAGATCCTCGATGCGGACCCCGGAATCGCAAATGTCCACCACCTGCACATCTGGGCCATCAGCACGACCGAGAACGCCCTGACAGCCCACATCGCCGTCCGCGACACGGAACAAATTCCAGCGCTCAAACACCGAATCAAACACCTGCTCGAACACACGGGAATCACCCATGCCACCCTGGAATTCGAACGGCCGGAAGAGACGTGCGACGACCCGGGATGCAATCCTCCCTGCTGATATCGGAACCGGAATGTCTTTTTTTCGGCCGGAAATCCGAGCAAAACATCGTCGCAGTCCGAATTATTTCTATCTTTACGATGAAATCATCGTTAAACCCGAATATATAAAAAGCGCTATGAAGAAACTTCTGATCGCGGCGTTCCTGCTGGCGGCCGTTCCTTTCTCTTCGTTCGGATGGAACAAATTGGGCCACGACATTTCGGCGGCCATCGCACAACAAAACATGACAAAAAAAGCGAAAAAGAACATCGCCAAATACCTCGAAGGACACGACATCATCTATTACGCCTCATGGATGGACTACCTCGGCTACGTTACCAAAAGCGGCTACTCGAACGAATGGTTCGACCATTGCGTTCCGGTCAACAAGGATTTCGAATACGCGGAAGGCGACTTCCCAGGCGATGCGCTGATGGCCGTAGAAAAAGCGATCGACCGGATGAAGGATGGCAAGTACAAGAGCATGGACGATTCGACCGTATTGCTGCTGATCAAACACCTGGTTCACTTCCTGCCCGACATGCACTGTCCGGCTCACGTCATTTACAATTACCGCCCGTCGAACTACTGGCTGAAAGTGGACGGCGAGGCGATTCTGTTCCACAGCGTATGGGACGACATGCCTTCGCTCGGCCCCCACGCATGGAGCGTTACGGAATGGTGCGAACAACTGGATCGCTGTTCGAAAGCCGAAAAGGCCGAAATGGTCAGCGGGACTCCCAGGGAGTGGGTGAGCGACAATGCCCGCAACTGCATCGTCGCTTACGACATCGTAAGACCCGACACGGAACTTTCCGACCCGGAACGCTACGAAGGCAACCTGCTGGCCGAAAAGCAACTGCTCAAAGGCGGCTATCGGCTGGCTTACGTACTGAACCTGATTTTCGGATAAAGCGTCTGGAAACCGGTGCGCCGCATCCGGCAATCCGGCACGCAATCATTCCATATTCGATATAAACAAATAACAACCAGCCTATTGTGCGCAACACCCCTTCGGCACGCGCCAAATAAAGCCGATATTTTTTGCGGATTTGTTTTTTTTGGTTATCTTTGTACCATAATACCGCGGGGTGGAGCAGTTGGCAGCTCGTTGGGCTCATAACCCAAAGGTCGGAGGTTCAAGTCCTTCCCCCGCTACTAAGACAGACAAGGCTCTCATATATGAGAGCCTTGTCTGTCTTATGAAAGTATTACGAGATCTTTGATTTGAACCGGCGCCTCGTTTACCTGAGAATCTTATGTAGAATAAGTCTTGGCGACTCCCCCTACCCACCCATCCGAATAGTAAGGATTGGTTATCCGGTTGTCCATCCCGTCGTAGATGGGCGGTATCAATATCTCCCTTTAGCATTCATCAAACCGAATTTTTTACCGTCATACGGATCGCCGTCAACGACGATATAGTAATTGCCGTTCTCATCCGGGATATAAGTATATATAAAAGGCGTTATTTCACCGCTGCTCAACACCAGAGCCTACATGTCGTCGAAGTCCTGTATAATGCCCAGCCCATTCTTGTAAAAATCAATGTCCTTATATATCGGCGGAATAATTTCGGTATAGTCTATGTCGATTGCGACCTGGACCTGGGTTCGATGACTCTGCTCGACGGCACCTACTACATTCTCTCCAGACGGATGTTCGACATGACGAATTTCAGAGACTGGACAGATAAGTTTTACGCTTTTTCGAAAACAGGGGAGAAACTCTCAGAAATCGACATCTCGCAAGTATTTACCAGCTATCACTACCTGCATTGTCAGAACGACACGCTCGTCGCCCGAATAGGTAGCCGCAAAGGAGCCAGAACCCTGTATTTCGACAAACGCGGGCAGAGCTGGAACCTTTCGGGAAAGCAGCGTCTCTGTTCAAGGAAAATATTACGTATCCAATTTTCTGGGACACATGCGCGGACATTCGACCCTGTACAAAATAGAAGATCCTCGAAGCATGAACATCTACACGGGAGACAGACCGAAAGCCGACAAACTCATCGACCAGAGAGAGTGCAAATCGACCGAAGGCATGAAAAAATGGCTGGACATCATCGGGCGCCCACGAACCATGGAATTGCTCTCTTCCTTCGTCCGGAACAACCGGCTGTTGCACCTCTTCGGACGACAACGACGTGTATATATGCCAATCGGCGGACGATGATTCCGTGATCGACGAAACGAAAAACAGCCGCCTCCAGCATGTCTATCACTTTAAAATTCCGATGCACAACAATCCGTGGATAAAATTCAGCCGGACGAACTACCGCCAGTTAAATCTGCACACGGACCCAAACGATGTCGGCGTCATTATGGAAATTCCCCCCCTCCACGATTTTCGTACACTATATTATCCGCAAAAACAGGCGACTTGCGAATTCTTAATGCAAAATAAGAGTATAGCATAATTACAGCTTCGCCGACCGATCGACCGCTAACGCAAAAAATCGATACCGTCCGGCAAAAGGCCGGCTAACCCTTTTCCCGAGAATATTCCCTGTCCGCAGCCGGTGTAGTACGTATTTTGCATGTCTTCATGCAGAATTATTCATTAATAAAATAAAACAGCCATGAAAGAGAATTGTAACACATGCGATCCTTGTGAGGAAAATTTCTGGAACGAAGTAAAAGAGATCGTCGACAACGTGAAAAATTACACGAAGAAAGACCACGAAGAAAAAAAGAAAGAGGTGCAGGACGCTTTTTCCGAAGAAGAAAGCAAAAACGGCAAATAACTGCCCACGCAAAAACGGCAACAAAGCTTTCCCTCAGGGAGAACAAACTTACCGGGCCAAAACAAAAGAAGAAGGAACGTTTTCACGTTCCTTTTTCTTTTGAGCCACAAGTGGGACTCGAACCCACGACCTTTTCGTTACGAATGAAATGCTCTACCGACTGAGCTATTGTGGCAAATCCAAACGATCGTGCTCCCACAACCGGATTTAGCGAGTGCAAATTTCGTAAAATTAATCGAATTATCCGCAAAATCTTGCGACTTTTTTACCTCGCCACCGCTCTTTTTCCCGAAAAATCCGAAAAAAGAAGACCGACGATCGTTTATCCGACACGATCCTTTGCTATTCGGCCAACAATTTCTGCAACATAACGGGCTCGTCCGTCGTAATATAAGTAACGCCTTTACCGATCAACCATTTCATATTCGGCTCGTCGTCGACGGTCCAAACATTGACTTCCAACCCCAATTGTTTCGCTTCGTCGAACCACTCTTCATGGGCCCGCATCGCACCTATATGATAATCCAATCCGGTATACCCCTTGTCGGAGAGCTGTTTCGGGGTCAGATCGCTGCCAAGATAAGCCACCTTCGCTTTCGGCGACAACGCGATCAGGCGCTCGCAGACATTTTGACTGAACGAAATATATTCGACCAACTTATCCATCTTGTTTTTTTTCACCAGTTTCAACACAGCATCGACTGCCGCCGCCTCCTTCTCCTGGGTATTATGCGACTTGATCTCGATAATCAATTTCGTATGTTTCTGTTTACGCGCAATCGCAAGAAGCTCGTCCAGCGTCGGAATTGCTTCTCCGTTCGATAATTTGCAATCTTTCAAAGCCGCGTATGTGCTTTCGTCGATCCGCTTCCCGTCGATCGTCGGATCATGATGCACGACGACGACTCCGTCCGTCGTAATATACACATCGCATTCCGATCCCCTGGCTCCGATCTCAATCGCCTTTTTCAACGACGCGACCGAATTCTGAGCGGAACCCTCCGCCTTCCAATACCCCCGGTGCGCAACCACTTCCGTCGCAGGCTTTGCCCCGGCACCGACGATACCACACATAGCCACAACACTTAATAAAATCTGTTTAATTCCCATTTTATGCTTTTGTTTATGTTCTATTCAGAGAGTAAATATAATGATTATAGCGAAAATAATCAACAACGCCTAAAATAAAAGAAACGGAAACCCGTTGGTTTCCGTTTCTTTATCATGTAGACGATCGACTTATTCGGGAGATTCGTAGCCCGGATTCTGCCAGTTCGTCCCGGTAAGTTTATACATCTTATTCACTTCGTCCGTAGGCAACGGGAAAAGCAGATAAGTATCCGCATTCGATTTGCGTTCGCTGACAACGAACCGTTTATAAGTAAACGTACCGTCACTATCGTTCTTGGTCGCCCGCATACCCGTTACGACCGTCTCTGCTTCGTCAAGGATCTTCCAACGCCGAATATCGTAGAAACGAAGCGGTTCAAAAGCGAATTCTACCCGACGTTCATTCCAGATCCTGTCCCTGAACACATCTCTATCCGTAGTATATTCATCCCTAACATTCGGCATATCGGCTCTCGTACGGACTGCATTGACTGCCTCTACGGCAGACATGGAAGCCTGCCCGCTATATCCTTCTACCTGCTGAGTCGGGCCATAAGCTTCATTGGCCGCTTCTGCGAAGTTCAGATAAAGCTCTGCTAACCGGAATCTCCGTACATATCCGGTAACAGGTGTTTCATAAGATGAAGTATGTTTGTCGTACTTTCTCATGTAATAACCCGTTCTCGTATTCCGAATGGTCGTTTTATCAATTGCGCAGGAACTGTCTCTCGGCGCATTGTCATAAATCTTCACAAGTTCGTCCGGATCGTCCCAATGACGCTGTGCCCCATTGAAATAAACGGATTGATAGAAACGGGGATCGCGGTTCTCATAAGGATTCTGATCGTCGTATCCGGCAGCTTCATTGAAGTTCGGTTGCAAATGAGAGTCATCTTTATAATATTTGCCATCCCCAGTTTTCTTAAGAATCGGGTGTCCATCGGCCGTTTCATAAGAGTCAATCAACTCCTGAGTCGGACTGATTCCGGCAGAAGACTGCCTGGAATTAGTCGGAAGACCGTAATAATTCCAAACCGAAATACCGGCAACTCCATAAATCGTTTCCTTATCACTCGTACGGTCATAATCGTACGGAGTGAAGAAATAATAATCATAGGCGCCCTTCGAATCGGTCTGGACGACCGGCAGACGGGTAAACAAAGAATAATCGTGAGCCAGACATTGGTCGAGCGCTTCCTTCGTAATTCTAGCGGCATCTTCCCAAGTATAAGGATTTCCTTCTTCATTAGCGTGGAGCGGACTTACGGCCAGCATAATCGCTTCCGAACGGATCGCATAGGCTAATGCGCGGTGCATCATATTGGCATAGTTCGAGCCCAATACCCAACGGAATCCTTTACTCGTATAAGACATATCCTCGGCTCCCGGAGCTGCAAGAGCATCATCGGTATCCTGTAGAATCTGCTTAACGATTTCCCAAACTTTAGCACGCCTGTCGGAAGAAAAATCGTGATCATAAGAATAAGGCTCCGTAATCAACGGAACGCCGCCATACTCCCTGATCAGCGTCAAATAATAATAAGCGCGTAATGCCTGGGCTTGAGCGATCCAACCTTTCTTTTCCTCCTCCTGGGCATAGGCGGTCGCATTCGGCAATGCCTGAATAAAAACGTTACAATAACGGATCCCGACAAATGCATTACTCCAAGATCCTCCCAGCGGCCATGAAGTCGCACTGACCAAACCAGAGTACCAGTAAGTAACTCCGGAATTCGCCATGTAATCATATGCGTCCTGCGCATCGTCCGTATAAGATATCACTCCAAAGCTCGGACCGGAAACGTAATTATAGCAAGTATTCAAATAACCGATCGTTCTGTTCCGATCCGACCAGATACTCTCGTAACTGATACGTCCGTCATCCGGCAGATCGAGTGCATCGTTGCAAGAGGAAAGCCCTCCGGCAACAAATGCTGCAAAAAGAAGATATATATGTTTTTTCATACAATTTTTTTTTACTCGTTAAAAGAACTTTTACTGGTTAGAAAAGAACGCTGACACCTACGTTATAAACACGGTAGGCAGGAATGGTATACAAACCGCCGTATTCCGGTTCAATATCCTTGTTTTTCATGCGGCCCCAGGTAACCAGGTTCTGTCCGCTAAGCGAGAACCGAATTTTATCCGCAGAAATCTTCTTCGATACATTCAACGGCAATGTATAAGCGATCTCCACATTCTTCAACCGAAGGAATGCCCGGTCGTTCCAGTTATAGGAATTATTACGCATATCGCTCGAGGTCTGACTATTGGACAAAGCCGGAGCCGTAATCTCTTTCCCTGCGGCATACCTTTCAGGCGTCCAAGCGCCTTCATGCAACCGGGTATAGATCCCTTCGTAGTTAAGATGCCATGTACTGCTTTCGAATCCCCCCGTTCTGGCTACGCCCTGGAAAAGGAAGCTAAACTCCAGATTCTTGTATTTGAATCCGCCATTGAAAGCGTAGAATACCTGCGGTATGCCACCGTATCCGAAAGGAACCTGATCTTTCTCATCGATGATATAGTCTCCGTTTATATCCTTGAAGATCAAATCGCCGACCCTGGGAGAAGGCATGTTCCATCCGTAAGTACATTCGTAACGATCGATTTCTTCCTGCGAATTAAAATAACCATTACCGTTGCTATAATCAACCATCAATCCGAAAGAAGTTCCGAGCGGGAATCCTTCCTCTTTACGTCTGTAAGAATAGCTTTCACCCAGTTCGGTTTCGTCTTTGTAAATAACCTTATTACGGGCATAGCTAACCCAACCGCCTACGTTAAAACTCCAGTCCGCATTGATCCGTTTGTAGTAGTTAGCCGACAGATCATAACCTTTGTTCTCGTAAACACCGACTTGCGTAGCAGGATAATTGTTGATGGGAATACCCTGATAACTCGGAATCGTCGAGGTCGCATGGATCAGCATATTATCCATCCGTTCTTTGAAATAGTCGAAAGAGAACGTAAACCCGTTGAACAATCCTACGTCGATACCGTAATTTTGTTTGAGCATCGTTTGTGCCTGAAGCAAAGCATATCCCTTTTTATTTTCCCATGTAGAATAAGCCAACACGGGAACCGAACCGCCAGTACCAAACTGGTTCTCATCCAAGTAACCATGACGTCCGTTCTGCAAATCGTCCTCGGCAGTACGTCCGTAAGAAGCACGGATTTTAAACTCGTTCAGCCATTTCACATTTTTCATAAAATGTTCGTTCGCCAGATTCCACGCGCCGGAAATAGCGGGCGTAGCGATCCAACGGCGATCGGGAGCGAACTGCTCGGTCGCAGAATAACCCAGATCGACTTTTACGAAATAACGGTTGTCATAACCATAGGCAGCCTCGACGCCGGACAACACCGTATTGAAAGGCAAAACATTATTGGAAGACCCCATATCCGCCTTAGACAGGTTCTGGTAATAAATAAAAGCGGTAGCCTGTACATTATGTTTTCCAAAAGTACGCTGATAATCCAAATAAGCCCGATAATCCAAATGATAGTAAGAAGAATAACCTTTCCCGTAACTCAGTTCGGAATCTTTCGTCGTACCGATCGTTTCGAAAGCGAGTACGGACGGATCGTCGGTCGTTTTCCTCTTAACAAGTTCATTGCTCTGAATAGCGGTAAGAGAATTGTAACCATAAGTCTGGTAAGCGATATATCCGCCTAATTTCAACCCTTTGGTCACGAAACTCAGATCCAGATCCAATCCGAACTGGGAATTGATGTTCACGGAAGTAGCCTTATTATAACCCATCCGGTTCAACACTCCGTAAATCGAATAAGTATTCTTCTCTTCAACGACCAACTTTCCTCCCGGATCCAACATCTCTCCGGTCGCCTGATCATATACGGCAGGCGTCAAAGGACCGTAAATATTCGCTCCGCGCCAATACATATCTTCATATAATCCCTGCTGCGCGTTATAAAAGGCATCGCTTCCGGGAGCGCGGTCGCGTCTTACGTTACCGCTCAACCGCAGGTATGAACTTAGGTATTTGTTCACCTTGATATCCACGTTCGTACGGTAATTGAACCAGTTGGTATTGAATCCTGACTTATAACGTTCATTAGTCGTCTTAAACTGACCTCCCTGGTGCATGAAATTCACCTGAGTGAAATAGGTAAACTTATCCGAACCACCGGTAACGTTTATATTGGCCCGGGACATGGTGGTCAACTTCTTATAGAACATATCGCGCCAGTTGTTATCCGGATACAACTCCCTGTTTTCTCCGGAGATATAATTGGCGATATCGACAGGCGAATAAACAGGCGTTTTACCCAGACTCGGGTTATCGTTATAGGTAGCTTCATTTTTAAACGTAGCATACTCCCAAGAATGGTAAAACCTCGGAGAGATCGTCGGTTGCTGTACAGACTGATCATAAGAAACATCGATCCGAACCGGCCCTTTCTTTCCTCGTTTCGTCGTAATCACGAGCACGCCGGCATTTCCCTTAACCCCGTACAAAGCCTGCGTAGAAGCATCTTTCAACAAAGTAATCGATTCGACCTCTTTTGCAGTCAGATAGCGCAAAACATCGTTACTATTATAAGAAGACATCACGCCATCGATCATAATCAACGGGGTCTGCCACCCATTCTGCGGATTCGAAGCGCCGCGGATCAACATACTGACCGTTTCATTACCAAGCACATAATTGTTCTGCCGTACCATCAAGTTGGTCACAAAACCGTTCATAGCAGCACCGAAACTCGAAACGGGAGCGGCTTCTATCGGAGTTCCTTTCACGGAACTAACAGCTCCGGAGATTGCTCCCCGCCGTTGCTGAACGAAACCCATGTCGATAATCTCATCGCTTTTCAAAGCGTCGGGTTCCAATTTCGCATCGATTGTTTCCTTCTCTGCGATGGCCACCTTCTTATCTTTATAACCGAGATAAGAAAAAACGATATCCTTACTCCCATCGTCCACTGTCAGCATATAGGAGCCTTCAATATCTGTCGAAGTTCCGTTCTTTCCCGTCTCGGAATTAACGACCACTCCGGACAGCGGCTTGCCAAACTCGTCCGTTACGACACCCTTGATGGTATAGACGGTTGACGACTGCGCACTGATTTTAGCCCCGAATGCACTCAAAAACATGCATGTGAGCAACAGCGCTATTTTAATATTTACTTTATGTCTCATATTATTTATCATTTAATCGTTTACACAACCCGTAAATACTACCATCCGGGATTTTGCCATGCATGTCCGGTCAAAGTTTCCAACCGATTCTGATCGCTCAACGGAATGGGCACCCACAACCACTTATTGGAATAACAACGGCGGGGAGAGTTCCGAATATGCTTACGAGTGTAAGTATACATCGGCTTACCTTCCTTATCATCGCCCAACCATGAAATCTCCATAGCCGTCGGCCACTGATAATCCGACATATCTCCGTCGGGCCTCTGCCAACGACGCATATCGTCCAAACGGGTATCCTCCATCGCCATTTCGACACGGCGTTCATGTTTCAGATACAACAGAGCTTCGTCCTGCGTAAGACTTGTCGGCCAAGCCGGCATCCCCGCGCGGTCTCTGATTTCATTGACCAACGTCATACCTTCCTGGATATGACCGGCATTAATAGCGCATTCGGCAGTATTCAGAATAATTTCGGCCAAACGGAAAATTTTATACTTTACACTACCGCCTGCGTTCTCTCCTTCGGACGGCTTCAAGTATTTATTGAGATAGTAACCGGTACGCGTTCTCTGACGACGACTGCTATGGATACCGGTGTAATCGTCTTCCTTATTCGTCCAGATCGTTTTGGAACGGATGGCATTTCCGACATAATGAACTCCCGAACGACCGTCGATCTCTTCGTTTTTCCAGAAGGCGGTACGAACACACTCATTGTAAACGACCGTTACGTAGAAACGCGGATCCCTGTCCCCATAAGGATTCGAAACCTGATCGAAAATCGTATTTTCAGGATTAAAATTCGGTTTCAAATGCGTATTATCCCGGTAAGGCAACGCCAAATCGACAACCGGATAACTTTCCAAGGCAGTACTGCTGTTGTATTTTACATTTTCATACTGATCGACCAGTTCCTGCGTCGGCGTCAATCCGCACTTATAATATCCCTGGAAACCGATTCCGTTGATAAACCACATATCACCGCGGGCGCCACGATCTTGCCAAATCGTCTCCTTATCGTTCGGATTCGCATCATAACTCAATGTTGAACAGAAATATTCATGCATTGCCGCCGCAGCGTCGGAACCTTTTTTCCATTTCACCTGCCCTTTGGTAGCGAATACATCGTATTCGGACGGATTCTTGCACGTTTTATAAAGTTCATAGCTGTTCTCACGCAAACTAGCCAACGCTTCCTTATTGATCTGATAGGCCTCTTCCCAAGTCATCGCATCCAGCGCATTCGTCGCGTTCAGCGGGCTGGCGGCATAAAGCGAATAACGGGACTTAAGAGCGCAAGCCAACGCTTTCGTTACCCGGTTCGATTCTCCGCCGGTAGTAATTCTCCAAGGAACTGCCGGTTCCGCCAGCGCCGAATCGCAATCGGCAATGATAGACTCGACCAACTCACGGTAAGTAGATTTAATCGCATATTGTTCAAAATCATCCGTATAAGCAGTGGCAGTCTTTATAAGCGGAGCCATCGAACCGAAATAACGAATCAATTCCGCATAGAAATAAGCCCGCAACAAATAAGCCTCGGCTTTCCAACGGGCGCGGTTCTTCTCTTCGGTAACCGT
Source organism: Candidatus Alistipes pullistercoris (assembly GCF_027665465.1). NCBI lineage: Bacteria > Pseudomonadati > Bacteroidota > Bacteroidia > Bacteroidales > Rikenellaceae > Alistipes > Candidatus Alistipes pullistercoris. Next base: position 437,740 of record NZ_JAQDED010000001.1, read on the forward strand.
TGCCGAATCGATATGAGTCAAAAAGATATTGCATTTACGCACGCCTTCATACAGATTGCCCCAACTGATATTACCGCTTCTTAACAACGGATGGTTGCTGGCCGAAGCCACTCCATTATAAGCCTGAGCCGAATATAATCCCGTTTCTACTTCTGCGTCCGCATCCCACGCATCATCCGACATGGCAACCGGAGTATTGGTAGTAAAATACCACTGTCCGATTCCTTTGTCTGTAACATAACTTCCACTGTAAATAGCATTCAGGTAAGCCCCGACTCTATCGTTATCCTTCCATATCGTGGACATGTCGATGTAACCAGCCGGAGCCATATCCAAAGCGTCCGAGCACGAACTCAATGCAACGACCGACGCTATAGCTGATAAAAATATATATTTCACTTTCATAATGAGAATTTTAGTAGCTTAGAATGTTACGTTAAATCCAAAGTTGAACGTCTTCACGATAGGATAACCGATCTGGTCCGTTTGTTCGGGGTCTGTCGTACTTGTTCTCAGACGATCCCACGTAACCAGGTTATCACCGCGGAAATACACTCTCAATTTATTAATACCGATTGCACGCAGAGCATTCGACGGCAAAGTATAACCCAATTCGATTGCTTTAAGACGGATAAAAGCACGGTCCATTACGAAGAAATCATTTTGGATCTTCGAGCAGGTTTCTCCGGTAGACAATCTCGGATAAGTGATCTTCTGCCCGGCAGCATAACGTTCGGCGGTCCAAGCGGTTTTGTGATACTTGAAGAAAGTACCCTGATAGATGTTCTCGTACACACCCTGACCGCTGTAATAGCTCGAATATTTACCTACCCCCTGAAGGAAGACCGTAAAGTCGAACCATTTGTAATTAAGAGAAACGTTGAGACCGTAAGATACGCGCGGCACTTTCGTGTAACCGATGGGCACCCGGTCTTTTTCGTCGATGATTCCGTCCCCGTTCTGGTCGATGTACTTGAAGTCGCCCAACTGGGGAGCCGTAGAAAGGTTGTAAGTAATTCCCTTGTGTTCGACGCCGTTCTCGTCTACATATCCTTCCGTATACTTGTCCAATTCTTCCTGAGTATTGAAATACCCGTTGCCGTTGCTCCAGTCGATCTTGTAACCGAAAGTCTGATCGAGCGACTGCCCCGTAGTACGGTACTTGTAATAATAACCGTCCGCATAAGGCACTTCATCCCAGAATTTCACTTTATTGTGGTTATAACTGAAATTACCCTTTACAGAGAGGAACAGATCCTTGTTGAAAGACTTGTTGTAGTTAATTTCGAGTTCATAACCCGAGTTATCCACCACGCCGAGGTTCAAGTAAGGCCACTGGGGCACACCCGCAAACTGCGGAGCCATTCCCTGGGTCTTCAGGATCTTCGAACGCTGTTCGATAAAGTAGTCGAAAGTAATCGACCAATCGCTCCACAACTGGAGATCGATACCGTAGTTCTGTTTCTTGGAAACCTCCCACTGCAGGTTGTAGTTACCCGGACGATTCTCATAGATCGTACCGTAACCGCCGACGGCAACGCCGCCACTTGAAGAATAAGTATGATTGCTCAAATAAAGGAAACGGTTGTCTCCGATCTTATCGCTACCTACTTTACCGTAAGAAGCTCTCAACTTCAAATTGGTGATGACTTTATTGCCTTTCAGGAAATTTTCATTGGAAACAACCCAACCCACTGCAAAAGAGGGGAAGAAACCGAACCGATTTTTCGGAGAGAACTGCTCGGAACCGTTGTAACCCATATTGGCGTCTAACAGATAACGGTTATCGAAGCCGTAAGTAACGCGGGCAGCCATACCCATCATATTATAAGGCATGTTAAGCGGAGCGCCGTTGGTTTCCCAAAAATCACGCTGTACCAAAATCATGGCGCCTACGTCGTGCTTGCCAAAAGTTCTGCTATAATTCAACGATCCCTGCAGGTTGACCGTATAATTGGTATAACCGCTCTTGCTCAGGCTCAACGTACCGTTCAATTCGCGGTCGGCCGCAAAATAGATCTGGTCGTTATCTTCATCAACCGAAGTTGCGAAAGACATTTCCGTAATGTCGCCGCCCAGAATCGTATTGGCTACGGCATCGAACGAAGCCATACCTTTCAAAGACAAACCTTTGGTGATAAAGGTCATATTCCACTCGCCTCCGATAGACGCATTCAGGTTCGTTCTGGTTTCATCCCGGTAACCTTTACGGTTTACGGATTCGAAAGGCGAACGGTCGGTTTCGACCGGACGGATCACTTTATCCGGAATTACATCGTAGCCCAGAGACGCATCGGGAGTGGTAGGACCTACGGTCATCGGCTTCATACCTACCGTACAGTGGATAAGGTCACGGATCATCCATTTATTGTCTCCGCCGTAAGTCGTAGTACCGGGCATGCCCACTTTTTCAATGTAGCTACCCAAATTCAGGAAAGCCTTGAAGTTCTTCGTGATGTTATAGTCCAAGTTCGAACGGAAGCTGTAACGGGTCATCCTTGCCTGAGGATCGTAGCCGAGCTTGCTTTTCGGTTCCGTATGCAAGTTACCACCCTGATGCAAATAGCTGGCATTTACAAAATATTGCAGCTTTTCGGTACCGCCGCTGATATTGATGTTCACACGACTCTGAGGCGACCATTTTTTGAAAATTTCACGATACCAGTCGTGGTTAGGATACATATAATGCCTTCTGGCCGCTTTCAATGCATAATCCGGATCGTTCGGATCCAGCCCCATCAACGGATTCAACGAACGGGAAATCATCTTTCCGGAATATTCTTCGTTCATACCGTCGTTCCGGTTCGCTTCGTTACGCAAAGTCATAAATTCCCACGAATCAACCCTTTCCGGCTCGCGCGTGAACGCCTGGAAACTCTGGTCGAAAGAGATATCCAACTTAGTCTGTCCTACTTCGCCACGCTTGGTCGTGATCAGGATCACACCGTTCGCGCCACGCACACCGTATACGGCGGTAGCCGCGGCGTCCTTCAGCACGGAAACCGTAGCGACCTCGTTTGCATCCAACGTACGGATATTGTCACGAGGCACACCGTCAATCAGGATCAGCGGTCTCGTACCGTTCGTAGTGGAAGCCCCACGCAGATACAGGTCGGCATCGTCGAAACCCGGCTGAGAACCACCGGACTGCAACGAGGTCAGACCGGCCAGACGTCCGGCCAACGCGTTGGCCAAGTTCGGCGAAGAACTCTGACGAAGTTCCTTGCTGTTAACCGACGATATGGAGGCAACCACGGAAACTTTCTTCTGAGTCCCGTAACCGACCACGACTTGCTCTTCGAGCTGCTGAGAATCGCTTTCCATCTTCACGTTGATCGTGGTACGAGCGCCAACTTTCACTTTCACTGTCTTATAGCCCAGATAGCTGAATGTCAACTCGGCTCCCGAGGGAACTTTGATCGTAAACTTACCGTTCACGTCGGTCACCACGCCGTTCGACGGACTCGAAGTAACCGTCACACCGATCAGGGGAGTGCCATCCTGATCCTGAACGGTACCTGAAACAGTCTGAGTTCCAGCCTGCATAGACTCCGAAACTTCAGATAGGCTCCCATTGCCAGAGAAAGCCGCGTATGGAACTGCCGACAACAAAACAACCAGGCTCAGCACCTTCGCACTGACCAGATTGCGTCCTGTTGCCTTCATCCATGTCTTGAAGTAAAGTAATGTTTTGTTCATAGATAAAAATTTAGGTTTAATTTTCTTGTTTTACCAAATTTTCCCCGCGTATTTTTATAGAAAATTCCGATAGCACGAAATTCTACAAATATTAGCTAATAATAGACTCATTTGTTTCAATTTTTTTCAAAAACTGTTCATTCTTGTACCCATGCGGGCTATATTCATTTAAATTCTGGTCAAAAGCATAATCCATAAAACTCTTATTAACAATAATATATAAAAGGATAAAATGTTTTTTGAAACAAAAACGAAAAAATTATCAAAGAATGATTATTTTTGTGCTATCAAGAATATGAAATTGCCGAAACCTTCAACGATGAATTGCAGATACATTTTATTATTTACGTCCGTTTTTGCTTTTATAACGTCAAAAACGGATGTAAAAGCCCAACAAAATTTTCATTTTTCACCCCGGATCTCAAACCTTCAGATACGGGATATCTGTCAGGATTCCCTGGGGTATCTCTGGATTGCGACGGCCCGCGGTGTAGACCGGTACAACGGCTATGAATACGCGCAATTATTCCGGGACGAATCGGCTCCCGAAACGTCTATCCAATCCAGCCGGATCAACAGGTTGCATTTGGACAAAACGGGAAATCTATGGATAGCGACATCCAGGGGATTAAGTAAATACGATCTAACCATCGACAAAATAACACCCTATACCATCAGTAACGGACAAGACGAATACTTCGTAACCGATCTCGCCGAAGATTCCACCGGTAATTTATGGATCGCGACTTACAGCAACGGAATTCTCAAAATGAACCGCACGACGGGCATTTTGTCTCCGATGCCCCTCCCGTTCGGCAACCGGGCTTCCCAACGGGCGCATACCCTGTTTATAGACGACTTACAGAATCTATGGATCGGATACTCTACCGGATCGGCGCTCGGCAGATACAACATCGACGACCAGACGGCAGAATTGTACACGCTCCCGGATTATATCGAAATCAACTGCCTGTCCAAATTCGGCGATTCACAGATATGGATAGGAACCGACCAGGGAATACTCGCTTACAGTATCAAAGGAAGGAAACTGACCTCCGTTCCGCCATCCATACGGAAACACCCGGAGCTATCTGCCGCAAAAATAAACAGCATTAAACTGATAGACAAGAATAATTACATCATCACATCAACGCATTATGCATATAAATATTGCATCAGTACAGGCGAAATAGCCGTCATCCCGGTAAAAAGCGAAAAAAACGATCAAAACAACGACATCACCTGTGCATTGAAAGACAAGCAGGGAAATCTATGGCTCGGGACTTTCGAACAGGGCATCGTCAAAGTCAACGCCGCGGAAAATACGTTCAACCATCCGGAAATATCTTCGGTCACACTGAACGGGAAATCGGTAACCGTCGTTTGCGAAGACAAAAGGTTCGGCCGGATCTGGTTCGGCTCCAAATACGACGGACTCTATTGCTATTCGAAAAACGGTTCCGTAAAAAATCTCACAAAGAACAACCATCCTGCATTGGCTTCAATCCGCAACAACTCGATACGGGCCCTGTTTTGCGACTCTCAAAACAGGATATGGATCAGTACGGGACGTAACCTGATCGTGGGACAGCTCAACGCGTCCGGATTTTCGGAAATTACGACGCTGCAAAATTTCGGGCCGATCACGGCGATCGGACAGGATCTGTCGGGCAATATCTGGGCGGGGGGATTCTCCGGACTTTATTTTTTCGGTCAAAATGTGACGGCCGAGCCTTCGCAGGTCGTAAAAAATGTGACGGTCACCACGATCCAGCCCTATAAAGCCGATCAGATCGTTTACGCCGCCTACGGGCAAAATGTTTTCACGATCGATCACCGCGATTTCGAACCGGAACCGTTGATCCCGGAGGGTCAGTTCGCCAACATGCACGCGTTGAACGCATGTACCGATATCCGCCGATCCGAAAACGGCTCCCTATGGATCGGAAGCTACAACAAAGGGCTGCTCGAATACGATCCGAAAACACGGAAAATCACAAAGTACACCTACACGGAGGGACTTCCGAGCAACGACATCCTGGCCCTGACCGAAGACGGAAACGGACGTATCTGGCTCGCCACCTCCAACGGGCTGTCACGGTTCGATCCCAAAACGAAACGGTTCCGTAATTTCAACGAAACCGACGGACTGAACAACACCCAGTTTTTCGAACGAGCGATGCTGACCGCATCCGACGGGCTGATCTACATCGGTGGAAATTTGGGAACCGACTGTTTCAATCCGAACGACGTCAAGCAAAACGGATACCATCCATCCGTCGTATTGGAAGACATTAAGATTCAGAACCGGAGCGTCACTCCGGGCGGCAAGCACGCTCCGATCGGCAAAAGCATCGCTTACGAGCGGAAGATCACGTTGAACCACTGGCAAAATTCATTCAGTATCGACTACGCAGGCATCGACTACAATTACTCGGACAAACTTCGTTATGCGTATAAACTGGACGGTCTCGATAAAGACTGGGTAGAGGCGGGAAACAACAAGCGGGCCTCTTATGCGAACGTTCCGCCGGGAGAGTACCGGTTCAAACTCAAAGTGCAGAACGGGGACGGGGAATGGAGTCCGGAAACCGGGATCGATATCCGGATAAAAGCTTCCCCATGGCTGACGGGCTGGGCCTACGCCCTGTATATCCTGCTGGTTCTGGCCTTCATTATTACGGTCACCAAGCTGTATTTCAGGACGAAATACAATAAAAAAGCGCTCGCCCTCTCCGAAAAACAGCGACTCCACGAACAGGAGATCAACCAGCAGAAAATCGACTTTTACGGAAACATCTCCCACGAATTACGGACTCCGCTGACCCTGATCAACGGAAACATCGAACTGCTGGCGCATGGCGCGCTGAACGAAGACAACGAGCATAAACTGATAACGACTCTGTCCTACAACTCCAACCGGCTGCTGCGACTGGTCAACCAATTGCTGGATTTCAGCCGGATGGGTAACGAAACGATCCCGTTGCACATCATGCAAACGGATATCGTGCCGCTCATCCGGAATGTGGCCGGCTCGTTCCGTTTCAGCGCCCATACCAAAGAGATCGATTATTCGCTGCACCTGACGGAAGACTCCCTGCAAATCTACACGGATGAAGACGTGCTCGAAAAAATACTGACCAACCTCGTTTCGAACGCGGTAAAATACACTCCCCGGCAAGGTCGTATTTCGATCGACTTTCGGAAAATCGACCGGAACACTGCGGTCGACCGGTATCCCGAATTTGACGCCCCCGGTTCCGAATGTCTGGAGTTTCGAGTCGTGAACTCCTGCAAAACAATCGATCCGCAGCAATTGGAACACATCTTCGACCGGTTCAGGCGGTTGGAAAATACGGAAAGTACGGAAGAGACTCCGGGAAGCGGCATCGGCCTCCACTACACCAAAATGCTCGTCTGCCGACAGAAAGGATCGATAAAAGCCGTCTTCTCCGAAACGGAAGGTCTGATTATGAGTTTCGTGATCCCAATCGGTAGAGAGGCGTTCCCGGCCGACGAAATTTTCGAACAGCAGACGCCCGGAAACCTTCCTGAAAATACAAAATCCGACGGAGCGGATTTCGACACGCCCGTCGTTCAAACGCCCTCGCCCCCCAAAGGACGCACGATACTGATCGTGGAGGACGACCCGCAGATTCACACGCTGCTGCACGAAATTCTGCACATCGAATACGATCTACTGCACGCCTATAACGGAACGGAAGGCGTCCAGATGGCCAGGGAACAGATGCCGGAAATGATCATCAGCGACATCCGGATGCCCGAAATGGACGGGATCGCCCTGTGTAAAACCATTAAAAACGATCCGCAACTCAGCCATACCATTTTCATCCTGCTGACGGCCAAGAACCGGATCGAAGAGCGGATCGAAGGATACAACTGCGGCGCCGACGCCTATATTAACAAACCGTTCCGCGCCGACCACCTGATTTCGGTCATCCACAGCCAAACGAACAACAGGGACCGGCTGAAAGCCTATTTCAGCGACAAAGGTCTGCACGCCGAGCAGGAGGAACCTTTCGGGGACAACGACCGGATACCGGGAAACCTGCCGGAGATCGACCAACGTTTCATGGAAAAATTGCATTCGTTCATCGACAAAAGCATCGAAAATCCGGATATCAACATCAACGTGATCGCCGTCGAATTGGGTTTCAGCCGAACCAGTTTTTACCGCAAAATGAAAAGCCTAACCGGCCTGGCTCCGAACGATTACGTCCGGAATTTCAAAATGAAAAAAGCGGCCAAACTGATCCTCGAAGGAAATCTGAGCATCGCCGAAATTTCCGACCAGACCGGATTCGGCACACAGTCCCATTTCTCGACCGCATTCAAAAAATATTTCGGGGTGAGTCCGAAAGACTACAAAGAGAAATGGAAGGAAGAGCACAAACGATCCCATGCGAAATAATTTGCAAATAAAACGCATAAACCGCCGGGAAAGTCTGAAAAATTTGTTTACTTTGTCTTTATTGAGGTATTTGTAGCTCAAAATATACGTAACAGGACGATTTTTGCCTGCAAACGCAGACCGTTTTCAGGCAGAAAATGTTGTGTTTGCAACAAAAACCAAACCGATCGGGTGTCCAAACGACTGATTATGAAAACCTATCTGCTTTGTGTCACGCTATGCGCGGGAATCTGTCTCGCACTTGCCGGCAACACGGCGGCCCAATCCGTAAACAGCGATTTCTGGGCGGCGACCGATGCGCTCGGACGCAAAGTTCGGGAATACGGGGAAACCGGGGAACGCAAAAAAGATAAGTTCGTCGCCATGTTCTACTGGACGTGGCACATCTACGACATGCCCCCGGGCAGCCAGGTCAACAACACGACCGAGATACTCCGCGAACACCCGGAAGCGATCCGCTCGTTCGACGATCCGGCCTGGAATAATCCGGGCCGGTACTACTGGGAGCAACCCCTTTTCGGATACTATAAAACGACCGACCCGTGGGTGTTGCGTAAACACGCCGAGATGCTGGCCGACGCAGGGATCGACGTCGTTTTTTTCGACTGTACGAACCTGACACTGACCTGGAAAGAATCCTACGACGTACTGATGGAGGTATGGTCCGAAGCGCTAAAAGACGGCGTCAAAGCCCCGAAGATCGCATTCATGCTGCCGTTCGGTTCGCCGGAATACGGCGGCCCGCAGTTGCACATGCTCTACGAAGACATCTATAAACCGGGACGGCACCGGGAACTGTGGTTCGTCTGGAAAGGAAAGCCGTGCATCATGGCACGGCCGGAAGACCTCGGCGATACGCCTGAAGACCGTGAAATCGCCGATTTCTTCACCTTCCGTCCCGGACAGCCCGACTATGTGAACGGCCCGCAGCGAAAAGATAACTGGGGATGGCTGGAGCTCTACCCGCAGAACGGATATGCGCCGCTACCGGAAGGAGGTTACGAAGAAGTGCCCGTCGGAGTGGCCCAAAACGCCTGTTTCGCCAGCGGAGGCCGTTTTTGCTCTTTCAACGAGCCGGAAACTTTCGGGCGGAATTTCAGTATGCTGAAAGGATTCGACCCGCGCGTGGACGGCTATCTGTACGGATGGAATTTCCAGGAGCAGTGGAACCGCGCGCTTGAGCTCGACCCGGAACTGGTGTTCGTCACCGGATGGAACGAATACATCGCCGGCCGAGTCGCCGATTGGCCGCCCCACAGGCCTTATTATATGGGATTCCCCGATCAGTACGACTGGAATTGCAGCCGCGATATCGAGCCGAACGCCGGATGGGGCGACAAAGGAGACGTATATTACCTGCAACTGGTCGACAACATCCGAAAATTCAAGGGGATGACTCCGCCCGAAAAGGCTTCGGCGCCCCAAACGATCAAGATCGGCAAAGCCGACGGATGGGACGACGTGGCTCCCTACTTCGCATCGTACAAAGGCAATACGATGCACCGGCGGCACAAAGGATACGGAGGAAACGTTTATGAAAATAATTCGGGCCGCAACGACATCGTCGGCGCAAAAGTGGCACGCGACGCCGACAACGTCTACTTCTACGTCGAAACCGCCGACAAGCTGACCCCGGCGACCGACCGCAACTGGATGATGCTGCTGATCGACGTCGACCGCGACAAAACGACCGGATGGAACGGATACGACCTGATCGTCAACCGCACCAGCCCGCACGGTAAAAAAGCCGTGATCGAAAAGAACGTCGGCGGACGATGGGAATGGGAAGCCGTCGGCGAGAGCAAGTTCGCCGTCAACGGCAACAAGCTCGAACTGGCTATCGCAAAACAACTGATGAACCTCACGGGCGACGACGTCGATATCGAATTCAAATGGAACGACAACATGCAGGAAAACGGCAACATCATGGACTTCTACGTCAACGGAGACACCGCGCCCGGAGGACGGTTCAACTATGTTTATACCACGAAATAACCCATTCAAAATCTAACCCTAATAAAATCCAACAAACCATGAAAAACCTAACTTGCCTCGGACTTCTTCTCGGAATATGCTGCCTATGGGCGGCCGGCGCGCCGGCGCAAACCGTCAACAGCGACTCGTGGGCGGCGACCGACGCGCTCGGACGCAAGGTGCGCGAATACAAGGAAGCCGGCGACAAGAAAAAAGACAAACTCGTAGCGATGTTCTATTGGACGTGGCATACCGACTTCGTCGCGGACGGAGACGGAAAACCGGTACAGAATATCACCGAAACGCTCCGGAAATACCCTGAAGCGGCTTTCGACTACAACCACCCGGCCTGGAAGCACGGAACCTGTTTCTGGGAACAGCCCCTCTTCGGCTACTACCGGACGACCGATCCGTGGGTGCTGCGCAAACACGCCGAAATGCTGGCCGACGCAGGAGTCGACGTCGTATTTTTCGACTGTACGAACGGTTCCTACACCTGGAAATCGTCCTACGATGCGCTGATGAAAGTCTGGGATCAGGCCCAGAAGGACGGCGTGAACGTGCCGAAAATCGCTTTCATGCTGCCGTTCGCCCCGCTTCCTGCTTCGCAGGTATCCATCCGGCAGTTATACAACGATATTTATAAGCGGAAACGCTACGAAAACCTGTGGTTCGTGTGGCAAGGAAAACCCTGTATCATGGCTTATCCCGAATCGTTGTTGGACACTCCCTCGGATCGTGAAATCGCCGAATTTTTCACGTTCCGGCCCGGACAACCCGACTACGTGGACGGCCCGAGCCGCAACGACCAGTGGGGATGGCTCGAAAACTATCCGCAGCACGGTTACGTGAAGGGACCCGACGGCAAATTCGAACTGGTTACTGTCGGAGTCGCGCAAAACGCTACCGCCGAGAACGGAGGACATGCTTACGCGTTCAACGCGCCCAAAGCCTTCGGCCGCAGTTTTTCGATGCAAAAAGGATTCGACCCGCGCGTGGACGGTTACCTGTACGGATGGAATTTTCAGGAACAGTGGAGCCGCGCTTTCGAACTCGACCCGCAGATCGTATTTGTTACCGGATGGAACGAATTCACTGCCGGGCAACACGAGAACTGGCCGCCCAGCAAGCCCCATAAACCGTTCGCATTCCCCGACCAGTACGACTGGAATTGCAGCCGCGACATCGAGCCGAACGCCGGATGGGGCGACAAGGGCGACGTATACTATATGCAACTGATCGACAACGTCCGAAAATTCAAAGGCATGACGCCTCCCGAGAAAGCTTCGGCTCCCAAGACGATCGAGATCGGCAAAGCGGGCGAGTGGGACGACGTGGCGCCCTATTTCGCTTCTTACAAAGGAAATACGATGCACCGGAACCACAAAGGACACGACGACACGCACTATACGAACAACACCGGCCGCAACGACATTGTCGGAGCGAAAGTAGCCCGCGACAAAGACAACCTTTATTTCTACGTCGAAACAGCCGACAAACTGACCCCGTCGACCGACCGCAACTGGATGATGCTGCTGATCGACGTCGACCGCGACAAAGCGACCGGATGGAACGGGTACGACCTGATCGTCAACCGAGTCAGTCCGCACGACGGCCTGGTCGTGATCGAGAAGAACGTCGGGAACCGTTGGGAGTGGGAGAAAGCCGGGGAAAGCCGGTTCGCCGTCAACGGCAACAGTCTCGAATTCGCCGTAACGAAGGCCCTGATGGGACTCTCCGGAAACGGGGTAGACATCGAATTCAAATGGAACGACAACATGCAGGACAACGGCAATATTATGGACTTCTACGTCAACGGAGACACCGCGCCCGGAGGACGGTTCAACTACGTATATACCGCGAAATAAATCTTTGCCCGCAAAACGCCCGACCCTATGAAAACCTCAATCAAAATCGGTCTGTCGCTCGGAATGCTCCTGCTGCTGGCAACGGCGGCGGCAGGACAAGCCGTCAACAGCGATTCGTGGGCCGCGACCGACGCGCTCGGACGCAAAGTTCGCGAATACAAAGATGCCGGCGACAAGAAAAAAGACAAGTTCGTCGGGATCTTCTATCTGACCTGGCACATGGGTCGTAACGACACGACCTCGCAAGTCAAAAACATCACCGAAATCGTCCGGCAGCACCCCGAAGCGATGAAAGATTACAACCATCCGGCCTGGGGAACTTCCAAACCGGGCATCTTCTTCTGGGACGAACCGTTGTTCGGATATTACAAGACGACCGACCCGTGGGTGTTGCGCAAACACGCCGAAATGCTGGCCGACGCCGGAATCGACGTCGTTTTCTGCGACTGCACCAACGGGACGCTGACTTATTCGGATTCGTACGAAGCGCTGATGAAAACCTGGGATCAAGCGCAGAAAGACGGCGTAAAGGTGCCTAAAATCGCCTTTTTACTGCCGTTCGGAGCCGTGCCGAACTCGCTCGTATCGCTCAGGCAACTTTACAACGACGTCTACAAACCGGGGCGTTACGAAAATCTGTGGTTCCGCTGGAAAGGCAAACCGTTGATCATGGCCTATCCGGACAACCTGACCGACTCGCCCGAAGACCGGGCCATCGCCGATTTCTTCACATTCCGCCCCGGGCAGCCCGACTACGTAAACGGCCCGTTCCCGAACCGGAACGACCAGTGGAGTTGGCTCGAAATCTACCCGCAGCACGGCTACGTAAAAGGGCCCGACGGCGGATTCGAGCAGGTCTCGGTCGGTTTGGCCCAAAACACTTCGTTCGCATTCAAAGGACATTGCAACGCATTCAACACGAAAGAGACGTTTGGGCGGAACTTCAGTATGCTGAACGGGTTCGACCCGCGCGTGGACGGATACCTGTACGGATGGAATTTTCAGGAGCAGTGGAACCGCGCCTTCGAACTCGATCCGGAACTGGTGTTCGTCACCGAATGGAACGAATTCATCGCCGGACAATGGCTGCCCGAACACGGATGGGACGGCTTCCCGTTCTCGTTCGTCGATCTGTTCGATTCGAATCACAGCCGCGATATCGAACCGAACAAAAGTTGGGGCGACAAAGGAGATGCCTATTACCTACAGTTGGTCGACAACGTCCGAAAATTCAAGGGGATGACTCCGCCCGAAAAGGCTTCGGCGCCCCAAACGATCAAGATCGGCAAAGCCGACGGATGGGACGGCGTGGCTCCCTACTTCGCATCGTACAAAGGCAACACGATGCACCGGGATCACTACGGTTATTGCGACCGCTACTACACGAACAACACCGGCCGTAACGACATCGTCGGAGCGAAAGTGGCACGCGACGCCGACAACGTCTACTTCTACGTCGAAACCGCCGACAAACTGACCCCGGCGACCGACCGCAACTGGATGATGCTATTTATCGACGTCGACCGCGACAAAGCGACCGGATGGAACGGATACGACCTGATAGTCAATCGCACCAGTCCGCACGGAAAAAAAGCCGTGATCGAAAAGAACGTCGGCGGACGATGGGAATGGGAAGCCGTCGGCGAGAGCAAGTTCGCCGTCAACGGCAACAAGCTCGAACTGGCTATCGCAAAACAACTGATGAACCTCACGGGCGACGACGTCGATATCGAATTCAAATGGAACGACAACATGCAGGAAAACGGCAACATCATGGACTTCTACGTCAACGGAGACACCGCGCCCGGAGGACGGTTCAACTATGTTTATACCACAAAACCGAAGTAAGTAAACATTGATAATACAGGATCGACACAGACAAAACAATCACCATCAAAACCTAATTTTAATAAAACCTACAAGAAATGAAATTCTTAACCAAATTTACTGTGGCGCTCGGAACGGTCTGCTTGATCGGTGGAAGCGCTTTCGGACAAACTGTCAACAGCGATTCGTGGGCGGCGACCGACGCGCTCGGACGCAAAGTCAGCGAATACAAGGATGCCGGCGACAAGAAAAAGGACAAGTTCATCGCCATGTTCTACTGGACATGGCATCAAGGCAATGACGACACCACCTATCAGGTGAAGAATATCTCCGAAATCGTCCGCAAATACCCCGAAGCGATGAAGGATTACAACCATCCGGCGTGGGGCGACAAACGTCCGGGCTTTTTCTTCTGGGAACAGCCGTTGCTGGGTTACTACAAAACGACCGACCCCTGGGTATTGCGCAAACACGCCGAAATGCTGGCCGACGCAGGCGTGGACGCCGTATTCTTCGATTGCACGAACGGCAGTCTTACCTGGGAGGATTCGTACGAAGCGTTAATGAAGACCTGGGATCAGGCGCAAAAGGACGGCGTAAACGTGCCGAAGATCGCTTTCATGCTGCCGTTCGGCCCGGCTCCGCACTCGCTGGTATCGCTGCGCCAACTCTACAAAGACGTTTACAAACCGGGGCGTTACGAAAACCTGTGGTTCGTGTGGAAAGGCAAGCCCTGTATCATGGCTTATCCGGACAACCTGACCGATTCGCCCGAAGACCGGGCGATCCGCGACTTCTTCACGTTCCGGCCCGGACAGCCCGATTACGTGGACGGCCCGTTCCCGACGCGCAAAGACCAGTGGAGCTGGCTTGAAATCTATCCGCAGCACGGCTACATAAAAGGGCCCGACGGCGGGTTCGAACAAGTTTCGGTCGGCGTGGCCCAGAACACCTCTCCCGACCGCAAAGGACACTGCGGAGCCTTCAACGTGAAAGACGCTTACGGACGGAATTTCAGCGTACTGAAAGGATTCGACCCGCGCGTGGACGGATATCTGTACGGCTATAACTTCCAAGAACAGTGGAGCCGGGCGTTCGAACTCGACCCGGAACTGGTATTCGTCACCGGATGGAACGAATTCATCGCCGGACAATGGCTACCTGAGCACAGTTGGAACGGCTTCCCGTTCTCGTTCGTCGACCAATACAACTGGAACTGCAGCCGCGATATCGAACCGAACGCCGGATGGGGCGACAAAGGAGACGTATATTACCTGCAACTGGTCGACAACGTGCGTAAATTCAAGGGAATGAACGCTCCTGAAAAAGCTTCGGCCCCCAAGACGGTCAAGATCGGCAAGGCCGACGGATGGGACGACGTGGCTCCCTACTTCGCATCGTACAAAGGCAACACCATGCACCGCGACCACCGCGGACGGTATGACCAGTACTACACCAACAATACCGGCCGCAACGACATCGTCGGAGCGAAAGTGGCACGCGACGCCGACAACGTCTACTTCTACGTCGAAACCGCCGACAAGCTGACCCCGGCGACCGACCGCAACTGGATGATGCTGTTTATCGACGTCGACCGCGACAAAACGACCGGATGGAACGGATACGATTTCATCGTCAATCGCACGAGTCCGCACGGTAAAAAAGCCGTGATCGAAAAAAACGTCGGCGGACGATGGGAATGGGAAGCCGTCGGCGAGAGCAAGTTCGCCGTCAACGGCAACAAGCTCGAACTGGCTATCGCAAAACAACTGATGAACCTCACGGGCGACGACGTCGATATCGAATTCAAATGGAACGACAACATGCAGGAAAACGGCAACATCATGGACTTCTACGTCAACGGAGACACCGCGCCCGGAGGACGGTTCAACTATGTTTATACCACGAAATAAATCATCCATAAAATTTTATGAAAAAAAATCTTTTTAAACTTTCCGCCTGCGCTTTGGCAGGAGCCGCGCTGGCCGCCTGTTGCGGAACAGGGGCGTCGGGTCCGCAACACGTTTCCCACGAAGCGCTCGCTTCGGGATTCGTAACCCCGCCCGACTCGATCCAAACCAGCGTTTACTGGTATTGGATTTCGAACAACATTTCGAAAGAAGGCGTTATCAAAGACCTCGAGTCGATGAAAAAAGCCGGAATCAACCGCGCGTTCATCGGCAACATCGGCCAGGACGACGTACCCTACGGCAACGTGAAAATGCTCAGCGAAGAGTGGTGGGACATCCTGCACGCCGCGCTGAAAAAAGCGACCGAGCTGGACATCGAAATCGGAATCTTTAACTCTCCGGGCTGGAGTCAGTCCGGCGGCCCGTGGGTAAAAGCCGACCAGGCGATGCGTTATCTCGCTTCGTCGGAAACGCGCGCCAAAGGCCCGCAAAAGTTTAACGCCAAGCTCGTACAGCCGACCGACTCTTTCCAGGACGTACGCGTCATCGCTTACCCGGTGCCGAAAGACGACCAGCTCACGCTGAACGCGTCGAACGGGACGATCACCTCGACGCCGAAAGTGGCCGACCTGACGAAAATCACCGACGGCGACCAGAAAAGCGGAATCGCCATCCCGAAGGGCGGCGAAATTACGATCGACCTGAAAGCCAACGCTCCGTTTACGGCGCGCAGCCTGACCGTAAAACCCACCGAGCACCCGTTGGGCGCACAAGGCGAGTTGCAAGTTAAAGAAGGCGACAACTACCGCACGCTGTCGAAATTCGACATCAACCGCACGAATACCGCGCTGAACGTCGGATTCGACCAATTCGCACCGGTGGTCGTATCGATCCCGGCCACGACCGGAACCGATTTCCGGGTAATCATCAAAGGCGCCAATGCAGGCAGCGGCTTGGCCGAAGTGGCTCTGGCAGCCGCTCCGCGCGTAGAACGCTTCAGCGAAAAGACGCTGGCGAAGATGCACCCGACTCCGCTGCCGTACTGGAAAGACTATCAATGGCCGGTACAGCCCGCTGTGGAAGACGCCGCGCTGATGGTAGATCCCGCGAAGGTACAGGACATCTCGCAATACCTGGCTGCCGACGGCACGCTGACATGGGATGTTCCGGAAGGCGAATGGGTAATCCTGCGCATGGGTATGACTCCGACCGGGACGACCAATTCTCCCGCCGCGCCCGAAGCGACCGGTTATGAAACCGACAAAATGAGCCGCGAACACATCGCCAGTCATTTCGATGCTCACATGGGCGAAATCCTACGCCGCATCCCGGCCGAAGACCGCAAGACGTTCAAAGTCGTGGTGCAGGACAGCTACGAAACCGGCGGACAGAACTTCACGGACGGCATGATCGAAGAGTTCAAGACCCGCTACGGTTACGACCCGACCCCCTACTTGCCGGTATACAACGGCATCGTAGTGGGCAGCGAAGAGGCCTCCGACCGTTTCCTGTGGGACGTGCGCCGGATGATCGCCGACAAGGTCGCTTATGATTACGTGGGCGGTCTGCGCGACGTCAGCCATCAACACGGGCTGCATACCTGGCTCGAAAACTACGGTCACTGGGGCTTCCCCGGCGAATTCCTGATGTACGGCGGCCAGTCCGACGAGATCGGCGGCGAGTTCTGGAGCGAAGGCGAACTGGGCGACATCGAAAACCGCGCCGCTTCGTCCTGCGGCCATATCTACGGCAAGACGAAAATCTCGGCCGAATCGAACACCTGCGCCGGCAATTCGTACGCCCGTTACCCGGGCGTGATCAAACAGCGCGGCGACCGTTTCTTCGCCGAAGGTATCAACAACACGCTGCTGCACGTCTACATCACGCAGCCGGACGACCGGCTCCCGGGCGTCAACGCCTGGTTCGGCAACGAATTCAACCGCCACAACACCTGGTTCTCGCAGATCGACAACTACCTCACGTACCTCAAGCGCGCGAACTTCATGCTGCAACAGGGTCTGAACGTAGCCGACGCAGCCTATTTCATCGGCGAAGATGCTCCGAAGATGACCGGCATCGTCGACCCGGCCCTTCCGACCGGCTACCAGTTCGATTACATGAACGCCGAAGTGATCGAAAAGTACATGGACGTGAAAGACGGTAAGATCACGTTGCCGCACGGTACGCAATACCGCATCCTGGTGCTGCCGAAACTCGAAACGATGCGTCCGGAACTGCTGGCCAAGATCAAAGAACTGATCGAGAAAGGCGCCGTCGTGATGGGTCCGGCCCCAAGCCGCTCGCCGAGCCTGCAGAATCAGCCGGCCGCCGACCAGCAGGTGAAAGCGATGGCCGCCGAAATCTGGGGCGACGTGGACGGCGTGAACGTCAAATCGCGCAAACTGGGCAAAGGCATGATCCTAAACGGCATGACGATGGAAGAAGCCTTCGCCACGATCGACTGCATCCCCGACCTCAACATTCCGGAAGGCGCGCCGGTACACTACGGACACCGCACGCTGGACAATGCCGAAATTTATTTCGTAAGCAACCAGAGCGACGAAACGATCGTCGTTACGCCGGAATTCCGCGTAACCGGTATGCAGCCCGAACTGTGGGCCCCGACCACCGGCGTGATACGCAAACTGCCCGCTTACGAGCAGAAACAGGGCGCTACGGCCGTTCCGCTCGAAATGGCTCCGTACGAAAGCATGTTCATCGTGTTCAAGGACAAAGCGGGTGCCGCTTCGTCGACCGACGTGGCAGCCAACTTCCCGGTTCCGGCCCAGATCGCCGATCTGAAAGGCCCGTGGACGGTCGATTTCGCCGACAAGGTACGCGGCCCGCAAGAACCGGTCGTATTCGAATCGCTGACCGACTGGTCGACCAACGCCGACGACAAGATCAAATATTACTCCGGTACGGCCACCTATAAGACCAACTTCAAACTGGACAAAGCCCCGACCGACGAGAACATCCTGATCAACCTGAACGACTTCGTGGCCATGGCCCGCGTGAAGGTCAACGGACAGGATGCCGGCGGCGTATGGACGGCTCCGTATGAACTGGACATCACCGACTTTGTCAAAGAAGGCGACAACGAACTGGAAATCGAAGTGGTAAACACTTGGGTGAATCGCCTGATCGGCGACCAAAAACTGCCCGAAGCACAACGCACGACATGGACGCCGTGCAGCCCGTGGACAGCGGATTCCCCGCTGCAAAAGGCAGGTTTGATGGGCCCCGTCGTTATCGAGAGCGTTACCTACGAAAAATAGACGGAACACTGCCGGATAATCGTTTCCGGAATTAAAAACCGGGTCGGACTTCAGTCCGACCCGGTTTTTTAATGGAACACGCTTTACGAAAACCGTTAGCGATTCTGCCCGGCACGCTCGTCGTAAACAAAATTGAACCGGCCGCCCGGGGCCGCATCGCCGTTCACGTAAAAATCCATGATATTCCCCTCTTCCTGCATGTTGTCGCTCCATTTGAATTCGATGTTCAGCGACTTTCCGAACTCACCGAGCAACGAACGCGGTATCCGAATCTCCATCCGGTTGCCGTCGACGGCATAATCCGCCTCCGCGGCGCGCTCCCAATTCCAGCCGTCGCCGCTATGGCGGGACAATACGGATTTGCCGTCCTGCGGCTTTTCGTAGTTCAGCACGAAATCGTACCCCTCCCATCCGGTCGCTTTGTCACGGTCGACGTCAATGAACAGCATCATCCAGTTGCGGTCGGTCGACGGGGTCAGCTTATCGGCGGTTTCGACGTAAAAATAAACGTACCTGCGATCGCGGGCCACTTTCGCGTCCACGATGTCGTTGCGCCCGGTCGTATTGGTATAAAACATGTTCGCATGACCTTTGTGATTCCGGTGCATCGTATTGCCCGGATAATGCCTGAAATCGGGCGATACGCCGTCCCAACCGTCGAAACGGCCGATCCGGAAGCTCCGGGGCTGCGACACCGCCTGCGACTCCGAAACGCCCTTGTAACGGCGGATATTGTCGACCAACTGGATGTAATAGGCATCGCCCTTATCGCCCCACGCCTTGACCGGTTCGATATCGCGGCTGCGTTCCCAGTCGAACTGATCGGGGAATGCAAACGGATAATAGGGGCGGGCGGGATGCCAGCCGATGTGCTTCCCGGCGATGAATTCGTTCCAGCCGGTAACGAAAATCAGGTCGGGATCGCACTGCAGCGCATAATCCCACTGCTCCTGGATATTCAATCCGTACAGGTAGGCATCCTCGCGGGTATCCTGCCCGCGCTGTTGGGTATAACTGCGCCCGTAAGTTCCCGGCGCATTGAAAGCACAGCAGTGGCCGCCGCTGGCATCGTTCGCATTTTGCGCCACGCAGACCACCATCTCTTCGCAGCCGCCGTCCGGACGTTCGACAAACTTATGCTGCGGATAGGTTTCGAGCCAACCCCACTGGTCGGGACGCCCGGGGCCGTCCACGATGTCGGGTTGACCGGGACGGAACGTGAAAAAATCGCGGATCGCCCGGTCTTCGGGCGAATCGGTCAGGTTGTCCGGATAAGCCATGATACAGGGTTTGCCGTGCAGGTAAAACCAAAGGTTTTCGGCCCGGCCCGGCTTGTAAATATCCTCATAAAGCTGGCGCAGCGAAACGAGCGACCAATCCACAGGCCCGAACGGCAGCATGAACGCAATCTTCGGCACATTCACGCCGTCCCCCTGCGCCTTCGTCCAGACGTCGATCAATACGTCGTACGAAGATTTCCAGGTAAGGGAAGCGTTCGTACAGTCGAAAAACACGACGTCCACACCGGCATCGGCCAGCATTTCGGCATGTTTGCGCAGCACCCACGGGTCGGTCGTCTTGTAATACCCCAGCAGCGGCTCGTCCCAGAAATAAGAATTTCCGCCGATATCCCAGGCGGGGTGGTCGTAATCGTCGATCGCCTCGGGATGTTCGCGGAGAATCTGCGTAATGTTGCCGATCCGCCGGTAGTCGGTAATCGGACTGGTGTGCCACGTCCAGTAAAACATCGCCACTTTGCGGTCGTCTCTGCGGGCGCGGGTCTGTTCCCGCCCGGGCAAAGCGCGGCCGAGACCGTCCGTCGCGGCCCACTGGTCGCTCTCGACCGCCTGTGCGGACGACCTTTCCGACCAAAAAACCAGAGCGGCCGCCACGATACTTATAAAAAATAATTTTCTCATCGTTCTCGAAAATAGCGGAGGGCGGCTATGGCCGCCCTCCCGATTTTACTTTTTTTAAATATCTCCGGACAGCGGAATTATTCGACCGGAATGTCCTTGTTCACGTTTCTGGAACCGACTTGGGCGTAATACAGGATGTAAGCCAGAGCGACGATAATCACCCAGAAACTGGCCAGGTAACCGAAACCGTCTGCAACGGCGCCCTGGATCAACGGCAGAACACCACCGCCGCATACCATCACCATGAAAATGCCGGACGCGGCGGCCGTATATTTACCCAGCCCCTCGACGGCCAGGTTGAAAATATTACCCCACATCACCGAGGTGCACAACCCGCAAAGGATCATCAACATGATACCGATCGGCACTTCAGCCAGACCGAACGAGATATCGGATTTGAACACCGGCATGTTGACCGTCGTCGACAGCGGCAGGAAGATCGCCAGCAGGATCAGCAGGATGCCCAGCGAAGAAACGAACGTCAGCATGGATTTGCTGGAAAATTTCGCACCCAGCGACGCGCCGGTCAAACGGCCGATCAGCATCAGGAACCAGTAGGTTCCGGCGATCGTCCCGGCGACCGTCGTATCGATAGCGAGACCGCCCTTATCGACGCTCTGCGTCATAAACAGGTTCGCAAAGTTGGCGATCCCTACTTCGACGCCCACGTAAAAGAAAATCGCCAGCGTTCCGAGAACGAAATGGCGGAACGAAAACGGACTGTGTTTCTCTTTTTCCTTTTTCGCGGTCACCAGATGCGGTTCCGGAATCTTCACGAACGAAAGTACGATAAACGCCAGCGCGAAAATTCCCATCGCCAGGAAAAGCGCCGGGTTGGCCTTGCTGATCGAGGCGCTGTATACGTCGCCCATCAGGTAGCCGACCAGCACCGGTACGATCGTAGCACCGATCGAGTTGCACGAACCGCCGAACTGCACCAGCTGGTTCCCGCGATTACCTCCGCCCCCGAGCGTATTGAGCATCGGGTTTACCACGGCGTTCAGCATACACATCGAAAAACCGGATACGAAAGCGCCGATCAGATAGACGGTAAAACTTTCGACCTGTCCGGACAGGAAAGAAATCCCTACGCCGACGAAACCGACGACAATGGCCGTAAGAGCCGTCTTCTTATAACCGATGCGTTGCAGCATGATACCCGCCGGAATACCCATGCAGGCGTAAGCGATGAAGTTGGCGAAGTTTCCCAACTGCGACATCCAGTTCGGTACCTGGAACTGTTCCTTCACGATAATGCCCATCGGGTTCTGAAGCCCCGTAACGAACGCGATCATGAAGAAGAGCGCGAACATCATCGCTATCGGCAATGCGTAACTCTTTTGTTTAGTTGATTCCATCCTTATCTATTTTAGGTTAATAATTGGCTCTGCGGATTAATTCGCATCCGTTTCGAAACGGAAGACGATTTTCTCGTTATAGATCTCCCCGGGACGCAATACGGTCGACGGAAAGCCGGGGCAGTTCGGACTGTTCGGATAGGCCTGGCACTCGATCGCCACGCCGGCGCGGCGCCCGTACGGATGGCCGCTGATACTTTGCGGACAGCCTTCCAGATAGTTTCCGGCATAGATATGGATCGACGGCTGGGTCGTCCGGATCCGCATCCGCCGTCCGCTCTGCGGGTCGTACAGCACGCCCGCTTCGGAAAGTTTTCCCTTTTCATACCCGTCGATCGCCCAGCTCTGGTCGTAACCGGAACCGAAACGCAGCGGTTCGTAATCGGCGTCGATCTCCGCGGACAGCGCTTTCGGTTCGCTGAAATCCATCGGCGTGCCTTTCACGTCGACCAACTCGCCGGTACAGACGCAGTCGGCGTCGTAGCGCAAGTATTTCGATCCGTTGATCTGAAGCAACTGATCCATCGCGCCCGGCCGATCCTCGCCTTTGAGGTTAAAATAGGAGTGATTCGTAAGGTTGATAATAGTAGGAGCGGTCGTCTTGGCGTAATAGGTAATCTCCAGCTCGCAATCGTCGCTCCAGTCGTAAACGACCTCGGCGTTCAGGTCGCCCGGATACCCCTGGTCGCCGTCGGGACTGAACAGCGAGAAAACGACCCGGTCGGTCTCCACGCGGCTCTCCCAAATTTTGTTCGCAAAGCCGTTGATGCCGCCGCCGTGCGTATGGTGCCGCCCTTCGGAGCAGTTCGCCGACAATCGGTATTCCACACCGTCCAACGTAAATTTCGCTCCCCGGATCCGGTTGGCGAACCGGCCGACCGTTTTCCCCATGCACGGCCCGTCGCCGAAATAACTTTTGAAATCGTCGTAACCGAGGGCCACGTTCGCGAGCCGGCCGTCCCGGTCGGGAACCTCCACCGATACGACCGTCGCGCCGATATTGGTCAACTTCACGGATGCGCCGCCCGCATTGGTCATCTTGTAAAGGACGATCGCTTCGCCTTCGGCGGTAAAACCCCAGATATTCTGTTCTATTTCCATCGTTTCGAGCGCTTTTGCGGGACTATGCCCAGAGTTTGTCGGGATAAACCCCGGCGGCGATCAACTTGCGGATCCGTTCGACGACGGCCGGGCGGTCTTCCTTGTAGGTTACGCCGAACCACTGGGCCGCGCTGTGCAGCACCCGCAACTGAGCCTTTCCGTCGGCAACCAATTTATTGACCATCGTCGGAATGTAAAATTCGGATTTCGGATTCCCGATATTGTCTTTCAGGTAGGCGCTGAAAAAATCTTCGGAATATTTGAAATAATCGGGCGTAAAACCGAACATGTTCATCGATACCAGCGTATCCCCGGCCAGCGGGAACACATTGCCCTTTTCGTCCTCGTAAACGATCTTGTCTTCGCGGCGCTCGATCTTCGTCCGCTCGACCATCGAGGTCAGGTTGCCGTTGCTATCGACGCTGCAGATGCCGCGCGATACGGACCCATAATCGGACAGCGTGTTTTTCAGTTCGTAACCGACCATGCAGTAATGGTTGCGCTGCGCGGCCACGCTGCGTAGGTAATCCGCGATGGTCTTATAAGCTTCCGCCCCGTAAAAGTCGTCGGCGTTGATCACGGCGAAAGGCTCCTCGCGGATCGTATCGGCGGCCATCATCACCGCATGGTTCGTCCCCCACGGCTTTACGCGGTCGGCGGGCACCGTAAACCCGGCCGGCAATTTATCCAGTTCCTGAAAAACGAAATCGATCTCGATCTTACCTCCGAAACGTTCCGGCGTGAACATCTCCCGGAACTCCTTTTCGAACAGGTGACGGATCACGAAAACCACGCGGCCGAATCCGGCGCGGATGGCATCGTAGATCGAATAGTCGATAATAGCCTCTCCGCCCGGCCCCACGCCGTCCATCTGTTTCAACGAACCGTACCGGGATCCCATTCCCGCAGCCAATACCAAAAGTGTAGGTTTTACCATGTTTTTGTCGTCTTTTTAAATCTTCGTTTCGGCCGCGGACGCATCGTCCCGCATCGGAAATACCGCCGCCCCGGATCGGAAAACAGGACGGAAAGCGGGTATCCGCGTCCAAACGCTACGCAAATTTACACTTTATAACTTATTTTCAAAATCGATTCCTCCGAAAAAACCGTCTGTCAAATAATCTTTGATATATTTTCCCCGTTCTGTCATTACCCGAGGGAAATTATTATCTTTGTAAGTCGAATTATGCATAAAAGTTCCATGAACTTCAAAACGAGCGTTTCATACTTCATACGGAACCTGCGCGAGAAGCACCGTCTCAGCATCCGGAATCAGCATAACGATTCGGAGGTTTGGTATATGTATATCAGCCCGTTGAACCTACTGGCCGGCTTTCTGGCGCTGGTGCTGATCCTGTTTATCGTCATCACGATCACCGTGGCCTACACGCCGGTGCTGGACCTGATTCCCGGTTATCCGGGCAACAAGTCGCGGACGATGTTGATCGAAAACATCATCCGGCTCGACTCGTTGGAACAGGAAGTGCGCAATATGCAGATATACAGTGACAACATCGCGCTCATCATGGCGGGTAAGAATCCCGTCACGCGGAATAACGTGCAGAACTCCGATTCGCTGTCGAAGAAAAACGCGGCCGCTGCGGCTACCATCGTCGAAGATTCGCTGCTGCGCAGACAGATGGAGACTCCCGGCGGCATTTACAGCCTGAACGACCCGGACGCGGCGCGCAAGAACCTGCGTAGCGCGATGGAGCTCTATACGCCGGTCAAAGGAGTCGTCACCGAAAAATTCAGTCCGATCGACAACCGGTACGGAACGACGCTCGCCACCGCAGGCAACCAGCAGGTGATGGCGGTGATGGACGGAACGGTCGTCTCGTCGTCATGGACGCCCGAAGACGGCTTCGTGCTGTTCATCCAGCACGGAGGCAATATGCTATCGGTTTACCGGCATAACACCAGCGTACTGAAAAAGGCGGGGGAACGCGTATCGAGCGGCGAGATCGTCGGTTACACCGGCGGCGAAAAATCCGCAGGCGGCGGACAGAACCTGTTCGAGTTCGAACTGTGGCATAACGGAACGCCGATCGATCCGGAAGGATACATCGTTTTTTAAACTATTTTAAATGAAGACGACGGAAAACCCGACACGGTTTTCCCTTTAACGGAAATGACACAAAGCAAACAGCGATTAGCCGTTCTCGGCTCGACCGGTTCGATCGGAACCCAGACGCTCGATATCGTCAGGCGATACGGCGACCGGTTCGAAATAACGACGCTGTCGGCCCACAGCAACTGGAAAAAGTTGGTCGAACAGGCCGTCGAATTCACCCCCGACAACGTGGTGATCGCCGACAAAACTCATTATACCGCCGTGCGAGACGCGTTGGCGGACCATCCGGTCAAAGTATACGCGGGCAGCGATGCGCTCGAACAGGTCGTCTGCTCGGAACAGGTCGACACGGTCGTCATGGCCCTGGTCGGTTACAGCGGGCTGTTCCCGACGGTCAGCGCGCTGAAACACGGCAAAAAAGTCGCGCTGGCCAACAAGGAGTGCCTGGTCGTGGCCGGAGAGATCGTCACCAGGCTGTCCGCCGAACACCGGGCTCCGATCATTCCGGTCGACTCGGAACATTCGGCCATTTTCCAATGCCTGACCGGCGAACATTCGGCGGTCGAAAAGGTGATCCTGACCGCATCCGGCGGCCCGTTCCTGCACCGCCCGGCCGAAGAACTCGAACGGGTCAGCGTCGAAGAGGCGTTGAACCACCCGAGCTGGTGCATGGGCGCGAAAGTCACGATCGACTCCGCCTCGCTGATGAACAAGGGTTTCGAGGTGATCGAAGCGCGCTGGCTGTTCGGACTGCGACCCGAACAGATCGACGTGGTCATCCACCCGCGCTCGGTAATCCACTCGATGGTACAGTTCGGCGACGGAGCCGTCAAAGCGCAAATCGGCACGCCGGACATGCACCTTCCGATCCAGTACGCGCTGACCTTTCCGCAGCGGTTGCCGCTGCAAGGCCCGCGGATCGACTTCTGTAAGTTGGGATGCCTCGAATTTTTCGAACCCGACCCGATGCGCTTCCCGAATCTCGCGCTGGCGTTCGAATGCCTGCGGCGCGGCGGCAATGCCGGAGCCGTACTGAACGCAGCGAACGAAGTGGCCGTAGCGGCATTCCTCGACCGGAAAATCCGCTTCACCGACATCGCCCGGATCAACGAAGAGACGCTCGGCCGGACGACGCTGCGCGAATGCGTTTCGCTGGAAGAGTACCGCCGCACCGATCGCGAAGCGCGGCAAACCGCCCTATCGATATTATAAATTCAAAATACTCACGTTAGTACGATAAAACATGGACATTCTGATTAAAATTCTGCAATTCATACTCAGTTTCTCGCTGCTGGTCATCATCCACGAATTCGGGCACTTCCTGTTCGCGCGGCTGTTCAAGACGCGCGTCGAAAAATTCTACCTGTTTTTCAACCCGTGGTTCTCGCTTTTCAAGTTCAAAAAGGGGGGCACCGAATACGGTATCGGCTGGATTCCGTTCGGCGGCTACGTGAAAATCGCCGGGATGATCGACGAGTCGATGGACACCGACCAGATGAAACAACCCGTCCAACCGTACGAGTTCCGGGCGAAACCGGCCTGGCAGCGATTGCTGATTATGGTCGGCGGCGTGCTGATGAATATCCTGCTCGCCGTATTCATCTACATCGGGATGAGCTATACGTGGGGAAAGACCTACCTCGACAACAAGGACGTCAAATACGGCTACGTCTACAACGATCTGGCCCGGGAAATGGGTTTCCGCAACGGCGATAAGATCGTCGACATCGACGGCGAAGCGGTCGAAGACGCCGGAGCGATCTGGCAGACGATCGTGATCGACCAGGCGAAAACCGTCACGGTCGACCGCGACGGACAGCGCGTCCGGATCGACATTCCGGAAGAAGCGATCGCCCAGTTGCTCAAATCGCCCGATTTCGCGACGGTACGGATCCCGTTCGTGGTCGGAGAGACGGTCGCCGGCGGTCCCGCCGCCCAGGCCGGACTGCTCGCCGGGGACACGCTGGTGTCGTTCAACGGCGAATCGATGCGCTACTTCGACCAGTACCGCCAGGCTTTCGAGACGTACGCATCCGACACGGTCACACTGGGCGTGATGCGCGATTCGGCGGGAATCACGCGGCTGATTACCCTTCCGGTCAAAGTTTCCGAGAAAGGGACGATCGGCGTCTATCCGGTATCCCCGGCCAGCCTGCTCGCGCTGAGCACGCACCGGTACAATTTCTGGCAGGCGATCCCGGCCGGTATCCAGCGGACAGGCAGCGAGATCAGCAGCTACGCCAAGCAAATCAAACTGATGTTCACACCGAAGACCGAAGCCTACAAATCGCTGGGAGGCGTGATCGCCATCGGCAACATCTTTCCGAACTACTGGAGCTGGGAACAGTTCTGGCGCATTACGGCGTTCCTGTCGGTCGTGCTGGCGGTTATGAACATCCTGCCGATCCCGGCGCTGGACGGCGGACACGTATTGTTCCTACTGGTCGAAGTAATCACCGGGCGACGACCGAGCGATAAATTCCTCGAACGGGCGCAACTCTTCGGCATCATCATCCTGTTCGCGCTGCTGATCTACGCGAACGGCAACGACATTTACCGCTTCTTCATCAAATAAACCGTTCCGACCCGCGATGGCCAAATTAAAAAAAGCGTTTTTCTGCCGCAGTTGCGGGTACGAGTCGGCCAAATGGGTCGGCAAATGCCCGGCGTGCGGCGAGTGGAATACGCTGGTCGAAGAGGTCGTCGGCAAGGAATCGGCGCGTACGACCTCGTTCGCACCGGCGCGCGGCAGCAACCGCCCCGTGCCGGTGCACGAGATCGAACGGCAGGCTTTCACGCGCACCGACCTGGCCAACGGCGAGGTGAATCGCGTGCTGGGCGGCGGCCTGGTGCAGGGCTCGATCATCCTGCTGGGCGGCGAACCGGGCATCGGCAAATCGACGCTGAGCCTGCAACTCGCGCTGAAAGCCGCCGGGCTGAAAACGCTGTACGTATCGGGCGAGGAGTCCCCGCACCAGATCAAGATGCGGGCCGAACGGATCGGTATCGTGAACGAAG
Source organism: Candidatus Alistipes pullistercoris (assembly GCF_027665465.1). Taxonomy (NCBI): domain Bacteria; kingdom Pseudomonadati; phylum Bacteroidota; class Bacteroidia; order Bacteroidales; family Rikenellaceae; genus Alistipes; species Candidatus Alistipes pullistercoris. The sequence continues at coordinate 466,198 of NZ_JAQDED010000001.1, forward strand.
CGTGTTACATTTACAGCGAGACGAACCTCGAAAACATCATCACCCAGATCACGCAGCACGGCCCCGACCTGGTCGTGATCGATTCGATCCAGACGATTTACACCGAAACGATCGACTCGTCGCCGGGCAGCGTGTCACAGATCCGCGAATCGGCCGCCTTGCTGCAAAAATATGCCAAGCAGACCGGCACGTCGATCATCGTAATCGGACACATCACCAAGGACGGCATCATCGCCGGCCCGAAAATCCTGGAACACATCGTCGACGTGGTGCTGCAATTCGAAGGCGACAACAACAACATCTACCGCATCCTGCGCAGCATCAAGAACCGGTTCGGAGCGACATTCGAGATCGGCGTATTCGAAATGCGCGGCGAAGGGCTGATCGAGGTCGACAATCCGTCCGAAATCCTGTTGTCGCACTACGACGAACCGTTGAGCGGCATCGCCGTCGGCGCGGCCGTCGACGGGGCCCGGTCATACCTGATCGAGACCCAGGCGCTGGTCAGCACGGCCGCCTACGGCACGCCGCAGCGCTCGGCGACCGGGTTCGACTCGCGGCGGCTGAACATGCTGCTGGCCGTACTCGAAAAACGGGTCGGCCTGAAGATGTACCAGAAAGACGTCTTTTTAAATTTTGCGGGAGGGTTCAAGATCAGCGACACGGGGCTCGACATGAGCGTCATCGCGGCCATCCTGTCGTCGTATTTCGACCGGCCGGTAGACCGGGAAACCTGTTTCGCCGGAGAGATCGGCCTGTCCGGCGAAGTACGTCCCGCTCCCCGCAGCGAACAACGCATCGGCGAAGCGGCCCGGCTCGGCTTCCGACGGATCGTCGTATCGGGCTACCTGCGCAAAAGCCTTCCGAAGCCGCCAAAAGGCATCGAAGTCGTCTATATCAACAAACTGGAAGAGCTGGGACGCATCGTCTTCGGCGTTTCCGGGCCGGTCGAGTAATCCCTTTTATTGCTTACTAAAATCGCTCCGGGAAGTCCGTCCGTTCCGTTTACGGAACCGGATCGTAACCGCTTCCTCCCCACGGATGGCAACGCAGAATTCGCCTCAGGCCCAGATAGCTCCCCTTGAACAGGCCGTGCTTTCGCAGGGCTTCGGCGCAGTACTCCGAGCAGGTGGGCGTGAAACGGCAGGAAGGGGGCGTAAAAGGAGAGATGCAATGACGATATATCCAGATCAACCCCAGCAAAGGGGCTAAAATAAGCCCCTTAAATCCTTTCGGAAAGGTTCCGGATGATCTTCTGCACGGCATTTTCGATCGACGTATAATCGGCTATCTCTTTGGAAACATACAACAGGCCCAGGTTGAACCGTCCGCCTCCCGAGATCTCCCGCAGGGGATTCCGGTTCAGGCGGTAAGCCTCCCGTATCCGGCGTTTCAACAGGTTGCGCACGTTGGCCCGTTTGTGATTGCGCTTCGAAACGGAAACCAGCACCGACAGCCCGCCTTCGTCCGTCGCGTCGCCGGCATCGTCCTCCCCGGTGAGAAATACGTAACGGATCGGGTAGACGACACCGCTTTCGCCCTTTTCGAACAGGCGGGCGATCTGCTTGCGCGACCGAAGCCGCTCCGCACGGGGAAACGTATGATCCGAACTCTCCATCATTCCCGCCGGGCTATTTCCCGGCGCTTTTGGTTGCGGCCCCTGCCGTTTTTACCGAGGCTTTTTTCAGCGCGGACGACGCTTGTTCGCCGGAAGCTGCTCCCGGTCTGGCGGCCGTGCGCACCCGTCTGCCTTTGGCGTATTTCGAACTTTCGATGAAAGTCAGGTCGGGCGACCGCTCCTCAAGCGTCACCGGCGGAACCTCCTCTCCGGCATTGATTTTCCGGATATAAATATCGAGCGCCTTGGTCATCGACGGAACTTCGGGCGTAGGCGCCATCACATGGACGGTCAGTCCTTCGGTCAGCGCGGCCTTGGCCGTCCCGTGGCCGAACGTCGCGATTTTCGGAGCGTTCTCCCCGAGCGTAAATTTTCCGGTCAGCGAGGCGATCTCGGACGGACTGTAAAAGACCAACAGATCGTACTTGCGGACATCGACCGCATCCAGGTCGGCGCTCACCGTACGGGCCAGGATCACCTTGCCGAACTGAAGTTTCATCTTCTCCATCGCCAGCGGCATCTCGGGCTTGTGCGGCTCGGAAAGCGTCAGCAGGAATTTCTCGTCCTTGTGCTTGGCGATCAGTTCGACCAGCGAAGAGAAAGTCCCTTCGGCAAAGAAGATTTTCCGCTTGCGGTAAACGATATATTTTTGCAAGTACAGGGCGATCGCCTCCGTATTGCAGAAATATTTCATGGTTTCGGGAATCGTAACGCGGGCTTCCTCGCAAATCCGAAAGAAATTATCGATCGTAACGCGGCTCGTGAAAATAACAGCCGTATGCGCCAGGATATCCACCCGCTGGCTGCGGAACTCTTTCAGGGAGACCCCCTCCAGCTTAATGAACGGATGGAATTCCACATTCACGCGGTGCTTGAGCACGATCTCATGAAAGGGAGATTTCTCGGCGATGACCGGAGCCGGTTGCGAGACTAAAACATTTTTAATTTTCAAAACAATAACTTGTTTATAGTTAGCTTCTTCTGATAACTCCGCCGTGAGACGGAACTGCTCCTCCTCCTCGGAAAAACACTCAGCAATTTCTGGCTACAACAAGCACGAAAAAGCTTATCGGAAACAATTCGACGGCACAAAGGTACAAAATCCATTGCAGAATTGAAACATCCCGCGCCACAAAGAAACGATAACTTTTCGCCAAATACAGCAGATAGAGCGCAGCGGCGAAAACGGCGGTACCGTGCAGTAGCCGGTCGATTCCGGGGCCTTCGGTGAGCGCTACGACCAAAAAAAGAGGAGTCAGCAGGATATATATAAACGACGAAAAAATACGGATCGTGAACCGGAGTTTCTCAAAAAAAAGATCGTTCCGGATCACTCCGCCGATGATCCGCGTCACGATCTTGCGGTAAACCGCAACGGCGGCGGCGGCAAACAGCACGGCCAGGCAGGCCAGGTCGGTCGCAAAAGGGATTTGCCGGGGCAACCACCCCTCGATGCCGTACAGTCCGCCGTAGCGAATCAACAGCCCGCCGATCAGCAGCATCCCCCACAGAGCCGTCCATGACAGGAACTTGCGGAAAAACAACGGATACTCGTCGTAAACCTTGTCAGATGAAACCCGCCCGGTCAGGATCTTGAACACGATCCCGATACTGCTCCGGTAGCTGTGGATCAGGTAACAGAAAACCATGAACACGGCCAGCACGACTCCCTGGTAAGCATAACTGTCCGTCAGGTGCGGCTGCAGGGCGGGCAGCGCCAAAGGATCGTACCCGTCCGGCCGTTCGGCCACTGTCCCCGACACGCCGAAAATATCGGCCTGCGAAGGAACGCTCGCCCCTTCGAGCGGCTCGATTTCCGGAAGGTAACAGTCGCAATCGGTAACGTAGCGGGACTCCATCATACCGGTCTATGAATAGATTTTTTTCAGGGCGATGCGGATGGTCGTTCCTTTGTCGATCTCGGAATCGAGCACGAAGATCTTACCGCCGTGGTATCCGTCGATAATCCGTTTGCTGAGCGAAAGTCCGAGCCCCCAACCGCGCGTTTTGGTCGTAAAACCGGGTTCGAAGATCCGTTTGAAATTCCCCTTCGCGATCCCCTTGCCGCTGTCCCGGACATCGACGTAAATCCAGTTGGCGTCGCTGGAGAGTTTGACGTCGATCGTCCCGGTTCCCGACAAAGCGTCCATCGCGTTTTTCAACAGATTTTCGATCACCCATTCGAAAAGCGCTTCGTTGATCATCGCCTTTTGCTGAGCCATCGCCAGCCCGTTATAGGTCAGCGTGACGTTCTTCGGTACGCGCGTGCGGAAATAGATCACGCTGTTGCCGACGATCTCGTTGATCACCCCTTCGCTGAGCGGAGTCGCGGCCCCGATTTTCGAGAACCGGTCGACCACCTTGGTCAGCCGGACGATATCCTTGCCCATCTCGTCGATGGCGGTCTGGTCGATGTTCTGGGTTTTCAGGTATTCGAGCCACCCGAGCAGCGAAGAGGTCGGCGTACCCAACTGGTGGGCCGTCTCCTTCGCCAGCCCGATCCAGACGCGGTTCTGCTCGTCCTGCTTCGTCGAACGGAACGTGATGTATCCGAACACGACAAACACGATGATCACCAGCAACTGGATGTACGGGAAATAGACCAGCGTCTTGAGCAGCCGGGATTCGTCGAAAAAGATATACAGCGTCTCGTTGTACAGCGTCTGCACCTTCAGGTGCGGATTGACCTTCGTCATCTGGTCGAGCTTGTCGCGCAACAGGTTCGGATGATTCAGGATGTAATCGGGAATCAGATGCGAATACTCCACCCGCAACGCCCCGTCGGTCAGAATGAACGGAATGTTGTTGCGCGTGGTGATGATCGACAGCAACAGGGGGTTCCCCGGGTCGGCCCCCAGCTCGCGGAAGGCCGCCGCCCAGATCGCCACCTCGTTCTGTTCTTTCTCCCGGAGCTGGCGCGCCATATCGTTGGTGAACAACAGCGACGAGATCCCGATCACCATCCCCAGAACGATGATGACCACCCGGCTCCGAAAAGAAAGCATCTTATGCAGCGCTCTTTTTTTCATAGTTTTACGGGAACCCGATGTCCCCTGTGTTTTGCGAATCGTCCCGGAAAGCTACTTGCGCGGAGTATCCTGCGAAGTCACGATCTGCCGGTAACGGTTTTGGTCTTTCAGCACTTCGACGGCCTGTCGTACTTCCGGATCGTGCAGCGCCGTATGACGGGCGACTCCGGTCTCGTAATGGTAACGCAAGATAATCTCGTCGCCGATCAGCTTACGAATCTCGTCGCCGAACAATTCGAGGTCGGTATTTTTATCGTCTTTCAGTTTTTCGCCGATCGCGTCGAGTTCGCCGGAGATTCGGTCGAGGTATTTTTCCCGCTCGGCTTTCTTACGCAGATCTTTGACGGCTTCCAGAGTTTCCGACTCGAAATCCATCTCCTTGTCCTGCATGAAAGCGACGAAAAGACCGTATTCCCCGTCCGGCAATTCGAACGTATCCGCATCCACGCCTTCGCGGTGCCGTTTGTAGTAATCGTTCGCAAAATCCTCGATATATCCTTTGCCGTAAAGCGCCATCGTGAAACGGCTGGTATAGACCGGGTCGAGACGGACGTCCGGCATTACGCCGCCCCCGTCGTACACTTTCCGCCCGGCGGCGGTCTCGTACTCCCGAATCAACGAATCCGGCACCAGCCCCACGCTGCCGTCGTCGTTGCGGTGCGTATAATCGATCGCCTGGATACAACGGCCGCTGGGAATGTAATATTTCGCGGTAGTCACTTTCAGGAAAGCGTTGTACCCCAGCGGACGCGGAGTCTGCACCAATCCTTTGCCGAACGTCCGCTGTCCGACCAGCACGGCACGGTCGAGATCCTGCAACGCTCCCGACACGATCTCGGCGGCAGAGGCCGTCATACTGTTCACCAGCACGGCGATCGGAATTTGCGTATCGAGCGGTTCGGCTTGCGTCACGAACGTCGCGTCGGATGATTTCGTGCGGCCGTGCATCGACACGACTTCGGTGCCTTTGGGCACGAACATCGAAAGAATCTTCACGGCTTCCTGCAAAATGCCGCCGCCATTGCCCCGCAGGTCGATGATCAGCGAAGTGATCCCCTGTTTTTTCAGTTTCTCGAAAGCGGTCCGCATATCGTCGCTGCAATCCTCCGAGAAATCGTCGTGCAAGATATAACCCACATCGCCGTCGATCACGCCGTAATAAGGGACCCCTGAGATCACGATCCGCTCCCGCTTGACCGAAACATCGACCGGATTGCCCGTCAGCAGTTTCTCGACGGTCAGTTTCATCGAAGTGCCGGGCGTTCCTTTCAACAATTCGCTAACTTTCGAAACGTCGTACCCTTTCAGGTTCTCGCCGTCGACGGCCAACAGCTTGTCTCCGATAACCAGCCCCGCCTTATCGGCCGGAAAACCCTCGTACGGCTGGGCGATCGCCACGTAATCGCCGCTCTTGCGGATCAGGGCCCCGATACCGCCGTACTTGCCGGTCGTCTGTATTTCGAAATCGGCCATTTTATTCTCCGGAATCAGTTCGGTGTAAGGGTCCAGGTTCTCGACCATGCCGGCCGCAGCGTCCTCGAGCAGTTTGTCCGTATCGACCGAATCGACATAGGAGAGACTGACCTCGCGGAACATGTTGAACAGGATCTGGATATTCCGTCCGAGCGCGAAATCGGGACGCGACGCAGCCAGCGAAAATCCCGCTGCCGCCACGATCGCACCGATCGCCAACACGTATTTGAGTCGCTTATACACTCTTTCCATTTTTATAACATTTCCTTATCTAACGTTCGTAAAAAACAAAGCGGTATGCCCCGTCCGCTCATTTTTTTATCCCCAAAGCGGGAATACGAATCATATTATTTACAACCAAATCTTTACGCATTTCCGAAAACCGGTCAGTTTTCGATGTGCGACCGGAGCCGGAACTCCGCTTTCACGACCTCCTTGCGAATGCCGTCCAACACGACGGAACCGCCCGCATCGGTTACGGCGATCCGGTCTTCCCACAGCAGCAAAGCCCTTTTCAGCGGCGACGAAGCCCGGAAGACCATCGTCCCGTCCTGTTCCCGAACCAGCGAAAAACCGTTTGCCCGGAACGTACTGAGAATCAACTCCCGGTCACCGGTAAAATCGGCCGCCACCGTCCGCCGGGCAAACCCGAATTTCGGATAAAAAGCCGCCACGACGACGATCACAGCCAACATCAGCCGTCCCCGCTGCGACCCGAACAGTTCGGCCAGATCGCGCCCGGCATCCGCTCGCGACGTCCCGGTCGCCAGCATCAGCGTGAAGACCAGCGTAAAAAGCAACAACAGCCACACGAGGTATTTCAGCGACCGGACTATATAAGTTTTTCCATCCATCATGATTCGCATTTAAGTTTTTTCGACGGCGTACCGAATGCAAAGATAGCGGATTTTTGCGAACGGTTTCCGAATTTCGCGGGATACGAACGAATTATAAAGACCGTAAAGCGCCGTCCCGGTACCAGCGCGCCTCCCGTTCCGACCCGCATACGACCCAGTCGACCGGCACGTCGTGCGCATCGGCGGGAACATGCTCGAAAAACTGGTATTCGAAACAAACGCCGATTTTCAGCGGTCCTTCGCGCGTCAGCAACCGATCGTAGAATCCTTTGCCGTGCCCGAGACGGTTTCCGTACGGATCGTACCCCATGGCCGGAACCACGATCAGGTCGATCCGCCGCAGGCAGGTCTCTTCCTCCCCGACCGGCTCCCTGATCCCGAAACGGGCCTCCCGCAGTTCGTTTCGGCCGGTAAACTTCCTGAGCGACAGTCCGTCGCCTCGCATTACCGGAAGGTAAACCTTTTTGCGGACGGCCCATTTTTCGACGAAAGCATGTGTATCTACCTCCGCAGGCAGCGACCAATAAAGCGCCACGCTCGCGGCATCGGCGAACGGCGGGAAACGGCCGACGGCTTCCATGACCCGCTGCGACATCGCGGCTCGCGTCCGCCCGTCGTACAGTTCTCCGCGATCGCGAACGATCCGGCGCAACGCACTCTTCGACTCCATACTCCAAATCCGGTTTAAAAACGGAATCCGAAGATACCGTTTTTTTCAAAAAAATTAAAACTCCGGACAGAATATTCCGTCAAAAGATTGTTATTTAAAAAACAATGGGATAACTTTGTACTCTGTTTTTTCGGAAGTACACGAAATGCGTAAATAACCAAAATCACTAAATTTCATTTTACTTATGGGCAATCTGTTTACATCTACAATCGGACGGAAACTGATTATGAGCATCTCAGGTCTTTTTCTGATCCTGTTCCTGTTGTTCCACATGTCGATGAACATTGCAGCCGTATTTTCCACCGAGGCCTACAATGCGATCTGTGAATTTCTGGGAGCGAACTGGTACGCACTCGCTGGGACGCTGATCCTGGCCGCCGGTTTCGTGGTGCATATCATCTATGCATCGATCCTGACGCTGCACAACCGCAGTTCGAGGGGCACGCAGCGTTATGCCGTGGAAGCTACGCCGAAATCGGTAACCTGGGCTTCGCGGAACATGTTCGTGCTGGGACTCGTCGTCGTATTGGGATTGCTGCTGCACCTTTACAACTTCTGGTATAACATGCAGTTCGCCGAAATCATCGGAGACCACTCGCTCGGAGCGTTCGGGCCGACCGACGGAGCGGCTTACATCGCCGACCTGTTCAGCAACCCGGTCTACTGCCTGATCTATCTGATCTGGTTCCTGGCCATCTGGTTCCACCTGACGCACGGTTTCTGGAGCGCCTTCCAGACGATCGGATGGGACAACCAGATCTGGATGAAACGCCTCAAATGCCTGGCCAACGTCTTTGCGACCGTCGTTTTCCTCGGTTTCGCTCTGGTCGTAGTCGTTTTCTACCTGCGCAGCCTGTGCGGCGGGTTCTGCTACTAATTTGATTGCACCAATTAGAAATAAAAAAACAAAAAATAAGATATGGTAAAGTTAGAATCGAAAGCTCCGCAGGGCCCGCTGGCCGACAAATGGAGCAAGCATAAGGCTGAAATCAAAGTGGTCAGCCCCGCCAATAAGAGAAAACTCGACATTATCGTAGTGGGTACCGGACTGGGCGGCGCATCCGCAGCCGCTTCGCTCGGCGAACTCGGATATAACGTAAAGGTATTCTGCATCAGCGACTCCCCGCGCCGCGCGCACAGCATCGCCGCGCAGGGAGGCATCAACGCCGCCAAGAACTACCAGAACGACAACGACTCGGTATACCGTCTTTTTTACGATACGATCAAGGGCGGCGACTACCGCGCCCGCGAAGCCAACGTATACCGTCTGGCCGAAGTATCGAATCATATTATCGACCAGTGCGTCGCACAGGGCGTTCCGTTCGCCCGCGATTACGGCGGACTGCTCGACAACCGTTCGTTCGGCGGCGCGCAGGTTTCGCGTACGTTTTACGCCCGCGGCCAGACCGGACAGCAGTTGCTGCTCGGCGCTTACGCCGCGCTGAACCGTCAGATCGCCAAAGGCAGCGTGAAAAGCTACCCGCGTCACGAGATGCTCGACCTGGTCATCGTAGACGGCAAAGCCCGCGGTATCATCACGCGCAACGTGGTAACCGGCGAAATCGAGCGGTTCGGCGCGCATGCCGTAGTGATCGCCACCGGCGGTTACGGAAACGTTTTCTTCCTGTCTACCAACGCAATGAACTCGAACGGTTCGGCCGCATGGCAGTGCTATAAGAAAGGCGCCGTATTCGCAAACCCGTGTTTCACGCAGATTCACCCGACCTGTATTCCGGTACACGGAACGCAACAGTCGAAACTGACGCTGATGTCCGAATCGCTGCGCAACGACGGCCGCATTTGGGTTCCGAAGAAAAAAGAGGACGTCGAAAAGATCCGCGCGAAGAAACTGAAACCTTCGCAGATCCCGGAAGAAGACCGCGACTACTACCTCGAACGCCGTTACCCGGCCTTCGGGAATCTCGTGCCGCGCGACGTGGCGTCGCGCGCCGCCAAAGAGCGTTGCGACGCCGGCTTCGGGGTCAACGAGACCGGCCTGGCCGTATTCCTCGACTTTTCGACCGCAATCAACCGCCTCGGCGAACAGACGATCCGCGAACGTTACGGCAACCTGTTCCAGATGTACGAAAAGATCACCGACGTCAATCCTTACAAAGAACCGATGACGATCTATCCGGCCGTGCACTATACGATGGGCGGTATCTGGGTGGATTACAACTTGATGACCACGATCCCCGGCCTGTATGCGATCGGCGAGGCCAACTTCTCCGACCACGGCGCGAACCGTCTGGGCGCATCGGCGCTGATGCAGGGTTTGGCCGACGGCTATTTCGTACTGCCGTATACGATCGGCGACTACCTGTCGCACGAAATTCAGACTCCGAAAATAAAGACCGACCTGCCCGAATTCGAGGTAGCCGAAAAAGGCGTCCGCGAAAAGATCGCCAAGTTGCTGTCGATCCAGGGTAAAGAGACGGTGGACGACCTGCACAAAAAGCTGGGACACATCATGTGGGAAAACGTCGGCATGGCCCGCAGCAAGGAGAGCCTCGAAAAAGCGATCGTCGAAATTCAGGCGCTGCGCAAGTCGTTCTGGGCGAACGTCCGCGTGCCGGGAACCGACAAAGAGTTCAACCAGGAACTCGAGAAGGCCGTTCGTCTGGCCGACTTCCTCGAACTGGGCGAACTGATGGCCCGCGACGCCCTGAACCGGAACGAATCCTGCGGCGGTCACTTCCGCGTGGAGTACCAGACCCCGGAAGGCGAAGCGCTGCGCGACGACGAACACTACGTATACGTGGCTGCATGGGAATATACCGGCAAGGACAAGGAACCGGAACTGGTCAAAGAACCGCTGGCATTCGAAACCGTGCATCTGGCCCAGCGCAACTACAAGGATTAATTGAGTCAAACAGGTAAAACGTTAAGACAATGAATTTGAAATTAAAGATATGGCGTCAGCAAAACGCCCACGCGCAGGGGAAGTTCGTCGACTATACCGTTGAAAACATCTCCCCCGACACCTCGTTTCTGGAAATGCTGGATATCCTCAACAACAAGCTGATCCAGAACAACGAAGAACCCGTCGTGTTCGACCATGACTGCCGCGAAGGCATCTGCGGCATGTGCTCGTTGCACATCAACGGTCATGCGCACGGACCCGATACCGACATCACCACCTGCCAGTTGCACATGCGCAAGTTCAAGGACGGGGATACCATCACGATCGAACCGTGGCGTTCGCGCGCTTTCCCGGTAATCAAGGACTTGGCCGTAGACCGTAGCGCCTACGACAAGATCCTGCAGGCCGGCGGTTTCATTTCGGTCAATACCGGCGGCGTGCCCGATGCCAACACGATTCCGATCCCGAAACCGGATGCCGACGAAAGCATGGACGCGGCCGCCTGCATCGGTTGCGGCGCCTGCGTAGCCACCTGCAAGAACGGTTCCGCGATGCTGTTCGTCGCCGCCCGCGTTTCGTCGCTGGCCAAGCTGCCGCAGGGCCGCGTCGAAGCGGCCCGCCGCGCCAAAGCGATGGTCGCTAAGATGGACGAACTCGGATTCGGGGCCTGCACCAACACCGGCGCCTGCGAAGCGGAATGTCCGAAAGGGATCTCGATCGCCCACATCGCCCGGTTGAACCGCGAATTCCTTTCCGCCAAACTGAAAGATTAAGCTTTCTCGCATTATTTGCCGGAGTCGATCCGGCATCCGAAACGAAAAGCGTTTTACCGTTCGGGTAAAACGCTTTTCGTTATTTCGACCATTGTTCAAAAATTACGGCTACGATCGGGAGTAGCGGGCTATAAAACCCGAATCGATGCCAATCAATATGATGTACAACAACATATTGCATTACAAACGTCTGCCGAACGGCCATCTTCGCAAATCCACAAAATCTCTTGGAACGGTTCTTGCTTAATCCGTTTTAAACATTTTATGCAATCATGAAAAAAAAGATACTCGTTACCGGCGGAGCCGGTTTCATCGGCAGCCACCTGTGCGAACGTCTGCTGGCGGACGGGCACGAAGTGGTCGCGGTGGACAATTTCGTCACGGGCAACCGCCAGAACGTGGAACACCTGCTGCACAACCCGCAGTTCCACCTGATCCGGCACGACATCACATTCCCCTACTTCGAAGAGGTCGACTGCATCTACAACCTGGCCTGCCCGTCGGCGCCGGTCTATTACATGCACGATCCGGTGATGGCGCTGAAAACCTCGCTCGTCGGATCGATCAACGTGCTCGAAGTGGCCAAGCGGATGCGGGCCCGCATCGTACACGCCTCCTCCTCGAAAGTATACGGCCTGATCCAGTCGGGCCCCGTCCCGGAAGAGTTCCGCGGCAACGTGAACCCGGTCGGCGAACACAGCGCTTACGAAGAGGGCAAACGCGCCGCAGAATCGCTTTTTACGGCCTACCACAACCAGTACGGCGTCGACACGCGGATCGCCCGGCTGTTCAACGTTTACGGCCCGCGTATGGCGTTGAACGACGGCAAAGTGATCTCCGGATTTATCCGCAACGCCCTTTACGGCGAAAACATCACGATCCGCGGCAACGGAACGCAGACGCGCTGCTTCCTGTACATCGACGACGCGGTCGAAGCGTTGGTACGGATGATGGGAACCGACGGCAACCTGTCGAAACCGATCAACATCGGCGGAATCGACCCGATGCGAATCGACGCATTGGCCGAAGACGTGGTGAACCTGACCGGCAGCTCGTCTAAAACGGTGCGCTTGAACCTAACGGCCGATTCCGTCCAGCATGCGATCCCCGACATCCGCTATGCCCGCCAGAGGCTGGGCTGGGAACCGCTGGTGCCGATCGAAGAAGGATTGGTACGCACGATCAAATATTTCAAAAACGCGATGAAGTCCGAGAAAAAACCGTTCCCGTTCATGAGCTGGGTCGAAATGATGTAGGATTTCGATACGAACGACAACGGGGAGTTCCGGCGACGATACCGGAACTCCCCGTTCATTTTACCTCCGTACCGGTATTCCGGAACAGGAAAACGAGCACATCCGCCTGTTCGTCGATCCTTTTCGCGGTGGGCTTGCCGAGGCCATGCCCGGCGGCGGTATCGATCCGGATCAGCACCGGCCGGTCGCATCCCTGCGCGGCCTGCAACGTCGCGGCGAACTTGAACGAGTGCGCCGGCACCACCCGGTCGTCGTGATCGGCGGTCGTGACCAGCGTAGCCGGATAACACGTCCCCGGCCGGATATTGTGCAACGGCGAATAACGGTACAGGTATTCGAAATCGGCCGGGCGGTCGCTGCTGCCGTACTCCACGACCCAGCCCCAACCGACGGTAAACTTATGGTAGCGCAACATGTCCATCACGCCGACGGCCGGAAGCGCCACGGCAAAGAGGTCGGGCCGCTGCACCATGCAGGCGCCGACGAGCAGGCCGCCGTTCGAACCGCCGGCGATCGCCAACTTATGCGGAGCGGTGTATTTCCGGTCGATCAAGTATTCGGCGGCCGCGATAAAGTCGTCGAACACGTTCTGCTTAGCGGAAAGCATACCCGCCCGGTGCCACCGTTCCCCGAACTCGCCGCCGCCGCGCAGGTTCGCCACCGCATAAATGCCGCCCTGCTCCATCAACAGCACCGCCAACGGCGAGAAACCCGGCGTCAGATTGATGTTGAAACCGCCGTATCCGTACAGGTAAACGGGATTCTCTCCGTTCCGTTCCAGCTCTTTGCGGTGCGCCAGGAACATCGGAACGCGCGTTCCGTCCCGGCTCTCGTATTCGTGCCGTTCGACGACGAATTCCTCCGGGGAAAACTTCACCGGCGAAATCCGGTACGGCTCGGAAGCCCCGGTCGCCGGATCGTAGCGGTAAACGGCCGGCGGTTGCGTGAACGAAGCGTAAGCATAAAATATCTCGGACGGAACGTCTCCGCCGCTGAAACCGGTTACCGTCCCAATGCCGGGCAACCGCACCTCCCGCACCGGCCGGCCTCCCAGGTCGTACTGCACGACGGCGCTGTGCGCGCGATCGAGGTAATGCGCGAACAACGCCCCGCCGGCCACGGACGCCGCGACCAACTGCCGATCGGATGCGGCCAACAGTTCGGTGATCTCCGGATAACCGGCGCTGAAATCCACCTGCAACAGCCGACCGTTCGGCGCTCCCTGGTTCGTATGGAAAATCGCCCGGTCGTCTTGCGCATAAACCAGCGCATAATCGCCGGTAAACCCGAAGAACAGCTTGCGAAACGTCCGGTCGTGCCGCGAAAGGTCGCGGTACAGCACTTCGTTGCCGCAGGTTCCCTCGGCGACCGTAACGAAGAGCTGCCGGTCGTCCCGGCTAACCGCCGCAGTCAGGTAGCGCAGCGGATGCTCTTCGTCGCAATATATCGTGCGGTCGGCCGACTGATCGGTCCCGATCCGGTGAAAAAACACTTTTTGAGAGTGGTTGCAGGCCGACAGCGCCTTTTCCGGAGCCGGCCGGTCGTACCCGCTGTAATAAAACCCGTCTCCGCTCCATACGGCTCCGGAGAATTTGACCCAACGGATGCGGTCGGGCAACAGGTCTCCCGTAGCGAGCTCCTTTATGCGAAGCTCCACCCAATCCGAACCCGATTCGGCCGCCGAAAAAGCCATGTAACGATTATCCCGCGAGAACGACACGCCGGTCAGCGCGACCGTACCTTCTTCCGACAGCGTATTCGGATCGAGGAATACCTCGGGGCCCTTCCCGTCCCGCTGCCGGTACAAAACGCTTTGGTTCCGCAACCCGTCGTTTTCAAAGAAAAAACGGGAATCGCCGTGGCGTTCCGGAATCCCGTACTTCGGATAATCCCACAATTCGGCCAGCCGGGCGGCGATCCGGTCGCGTTCCGGAAACTGCGACAGGTAGCGGCGGGTCACTTCGTTCTCGGCCGCCACCCAGCGGACGGTTTCGTCCGAACGGTCGTCTTCGAGCCAGCGGTAGGGATCGGCCACTTCGGTTCCGAAATAATCGTCCGTCGTATCGTCCCGCCGGGCAACGGGATAGGTCAGTTCTATCGTTCTCATATCTGAATCGTTCCGCCGTCCGCCCCAAGGGACGGGCAGTGCACAAAAATAGGGATTGTTTCCCGGAATCCGACAGATTTTTTTAACTTTGCGATCATACCTTAACGGAGAACGGATATGTGCGAAGAATTGAAAAAAACGGTAGAAAAAGCTTGGGATAACCGGGAATTGCTCGGCGACGAGCGCGTCAAACAGGCGATCCGCGACGCGATCGACCTGCTCGACAAAGGAAAGCTGCGGACGGCGGAACCGCTCGCCGACGGAACGTGGCAGGTGAACGAATGGGTCAAAAAAGCGGTCATCCTCTACTTCCCGATCCAGCAGATCGAAGTGATCGAAGCCGGCCCGCTGGAGTTTCACGACAAACTGAAACTGAAAACCGGATACCGCGAACTGGGCGTCCGCGTCGTACCGCAGGCTACGGCCCGTTACGGAGCCTACCTGGCCCCCGGCGTAATCATGATGCCGTCGTACGTCAACATCGGCGCTTACGTCGATGAAGGGACGATGGTCGATACGTGGGTGACCGTGGGTTCGTGCGCCCAGATCGGCAAACGCGTCCACCTGAGCGGCGGCGTAGGGATCGGCGGCGTGCTGGAACCCGTACAGGCGGCCCCGGTGATTATCGAGGACAACTGTTTCGTCGGCAGCCGCTGCATCGTCGTCGAAGGGGCCCATATCTGCCGCGAAGCGGTGCTCGGCGCCAACGTGGTGATTACCGGTTCGACCAAGATCATCGACGTGACGGGTCGGGAACCGAAAATTTACAAAGGGTACGTTCCGCCCCGCTCGGTCGTAATCCCCGGTTCGTACACGAAGCAGTTCCCCGCCGGAACTTACCAGGTTCCGTGCGCGCTGATCATCGGGCAGCGCAAAGCCTCGACCGACCTGAAAACGACGCTGAACGACGCCCTGCGGGAATTCAATGTATCCGTATAACCGATCATGGGAATAAAACAGGAACTCGAACGATTCGCCGGGCAGGTCGGATTCACGCTCGCCTACCTCGACGAAACGACGTCGACGAACGACGTCGCCCGCGACCCGCGCTACGACGCCGGAGCGGTCGTTATCGCCGAACGGCAAAGCCGCGGACGCGGACAGCGCGGGAACAGTTGGAGCAGCTCCGCCGGAGCGAACCTGACTTTCTCGGTCGTACTGTGCCCCGGATTCCTGGAAACCGCGCAGCAATTTTACCTGTCGAAAGCCGTATCGCTGGCCGTATGCGACACGGTGGAAAGCTTCGGCGTCCGGCCGCAGGTCAAATGGCCGAACGACATCTACATCGACGGACGGAAAGTGGCCGGCATTTTGATCGAAAACGATTTGGCGGGAAATTTTCTTTCCCGTTCGGTCGTGGGAATCGGGATCAACGTCAACCAAACCGAATTCGATCCGGCCTTGCCGAATCCGACATCGCTCGCAGTCGCCGCGGGCCGGAAGCTGGACAGGGCGGAAGTTTTTAGACTATTTTACGAAAAAATGAGTTTCCGCTACGGGCAGTTGCAGCAACAACGGTACGCGGCGATGGATACGGACTACGCCGCCAGGCTTTACCGCCTCGGCGAGACGCATTCGTTTGTGGACGGACGGACGAAAGTCCGTTTCGAGGGGACGATCTGCGGCGTTCTTCCGACCGGCGAATTGGAGGTCAGACACCGCGACGGACAAATGCACCGGTATCTCTTCAAGGAGATCGAATACACGATTACGGGAATCGGCTGATTTAACGCGGAACGACTGTAACTTTTGCGCTGAAAATACGTTGTAATGACAAATACCGGACTTAATGACAGTTTCTGAATACGATAAATGTGTCAGACAATATTCCGATAATTTATACCGTTTCATACTGAAATCATTACGCAATGACGAGCAGGCGAAAGATATTGTCCAGGAGAGTTTTCTGAGGTTGTGGGAAAACCGGGAAGCCGTCATCGAAGGAAAAGAGAAGTCCTATCTTTTTACCATAGCGTACCGGCTGATCGTAGATCATGTTCGTCTCGAAAAGCGTTACACCGGCGACGAAACCTTGCTGAAAAACCGACACTCCCCGGCGGAAAGAGAATATAACAACGCACGGGAAATGCTCGAACACTATTTGAACGAACTCCCGCCGATGCAGAAATCCCTGATCCTGTTGCGGGATTACGAAGGATACAGCTACCGGGAGATGGCGGAAATGACCCATCTGACCGAAGCGCAGGTGAAAGTCTACATTTTCAGGGCGCGGGTGGCATTGAAAAAGAACATTGGAGACATAAATAATATTTTGTAATGAAAATCGGTCCGGATAATTACCAGGAATGGGCCTTGGATTACATCGAAGGTAATCTGAGCAGGGAGGAGCGCGCCTCGTTCGAATCCTTCCTTACCCGGCATGCGGACATAGCCCGCGAAATCGCGTCTTTGCAGGACGACATGCCGGTAATGGTCGCCGAACAGATCGTTTACCCCGACAAACGCTCCCTGTTGCGGGGAGGAAAAACAATGAGCTTCGGCCGGATCACGTCGTTTCTGGGCGGAGCGGCGGCGGCATCGCTGCTGATCGGACTGTTTACGCTGGTCGACAGCCATTCGTCGCAGAAGGAGCAGTTGCTCGCCGACCGGGCGAAAGAGGTTTTCCGCGAAGAGCTTCCGGCCGAACAGGACGAATGGACCGCTTCGGAAAGCGCGGGCGGCAGCGAAGAGAAACAAGACATCCCGCAACTGGCCGCCGCCGTACCGCAACGAGCCGCGTCCGGCAACCGCATCGCCCTCCGGACCAACGTCCCGACAACGTCCCGGACGAACGCCCAGGCCGTACAGCCCGAGCGCATTCAGCCGTTGTCGGAGCTGATCGGCAGCGAACCGCAACTGATCGCGCCGACGAGCGAACCGATCGCCCTGGCGGCGCTCAAGACCGGCGCGGAAATCTCCGGAACTCCGGGCGCAAAGACGCAGGCCGGCGCGGAAAAGAGCGCCGAACCCAAAAAATTCAACCTGATTTCGCTGTTCGCCCCGTTCGATCCGATCATTCCGATCAAAACTTACCGAACCGAAAACGAACACGGAATCGAAATTGCATCCATCCTACGGATCGGCAACAAAATACAAAAAACGGAAGCTCATGATTAAAAAAGCGCTACTCTCGACGCTGTTCATCGGTTATATCATCTGTCCGGCACAGGCGCAAAACACGGATACCGTCTCCCAGAAACGCGAAACGTTCGTCCTGGAAGAGGGACGCCCCGACAGATCGAAAAGCAGATCGAACCAAAGCAAGCTCGTCGTCGCGGTCAATAACTTTTCCCAAAAATCGAACTCGGATCGTCACAGCAAACTGCTGTGGAACGACGGCCACTGGGCCGGGATCGGCATCCATTACAGCGGCCTGATCACCAACCTCGGAGACATGCAGCTTCCGGACGACGCGCAATACCTGTCCCAAAGCGCCAAATCGATCGGAGTCACGCTGAATCCAATCGACTATACGCTACTGAAAAGCAGGCACGTAGGCTTGCTGACCGGGATCGGCGTCGAATTCAATAACTTCCGTTTCGACAACAACATCGCGCTGAAACAGGAAAACGGCGTCACCGTCCCCGACTATCAATACGAAGAACAACACATCCGGTTGAGCAAATCGAAACTATACACCTGCTACCTGAATGTTCCGCTACTGGTCGAATTCCAGATGGGGCGCCGCAACGACTTCTTTATCAACGCCGGCATGGTCGGCGGATGGCGAATGGGGACGCACTCCAAAATCAAAGCCTCCGACCCGCGGCTGAGCGGCAAATTCAAGAACCACAGCAATTTCGGACTGCGTAATTTCCATTACGGCTACACCCTCAACATCGGCTACAACCATTTCGCCATCTCGGCGACATATTACCGCTCCACGCTCTTCAAAGACGGCAAAGGCCCCCGGGTTCAGCAGATCAACGTCGGGCTGTCGTTTATTTTGTAATCGCCGCGCGGCCGTTCGTTTTTCGCGCCGCAATTTTGCTCGAAACGGCGGAAACGACCGTTTTCATACCCGTTTACGTACGCCGGACCGCTCCGCATCGAACGGCCCGACTTTATTTCTCCGTACCGCAAATTATCCTGCCGGCCCGGAAAATCTTACCGTTCTTCGGAAATTCCGTCGGAAAGCCGCCCCGTCCTTCCGACCCGGCGGAATGCGGCCAAACCGATTCCTCCCCCCGGAAACTATTGAAAAATCGCCGGAAAATGCGTATCTTTGCAAAGGAAACCTTTTAACCGCCCCGAAGATGGAATACAGCAATAATCTGAAAAAGTTCGGCGCCGGACTCCCGGCCGGACAGGTCGATAAAATCGTTGCCGGTATCCGTCCCCTCGCGGAAAAGAACCGGAATACGGAGGTCTATAAACGCTGTTTCGGTTTCATCGACCTGACTTCGCTGAACAGCACCGATTCGCACGAGCGGATCGAACGGTTCGTCACGAAAGCCGTCGAATTTCCGAATCGTTTCTCCGGAATCCCGGGCGTCGCATCGGTATGTATCTACCCGGCTTTCGTCGAAACGGCAGGCCTGGTTATCAGCGACTCCAAAATGACGATCACCAGCGTAACGGGAGGATTCCCCGCTTCGCAGACTTACTTGGAGGTCAAAATGCTCGAAACGGCGATGGCCGTCGAGAACGGCGCCGACGAAATCGACGTCGTTATCAGCATCGGAGAGTTTCTCAACGGCGAATACGACCTGATGGGCAACGAAATCGAAACGCTCCGCAAGGAGATCGGCGACGAGATCACCCTGAAAGTGATCCTCGAATCGGGCATCCTGGCCGAGCCGGAACTGATCCACCGGGCCGCCGTGATCGCCATGCTCGCCGGAGCCGATTTCATCAAAACCTCGACCGGCAAGGCTTCGGTCGCCGCGACTCCCGAAGCGGCGGTAGTGATGTGCGAAGCCATCAGGCTGTTCGCCGCACAAACCGGACGCAAGGTGGGATTCAAAGCGGCCGGAGGAATTTCGACCCCGGAAGACGCTGCGCTTTACTACACGATCGTACAGGAAATCCTGGGCGAGGAGTGGCTTACGCCGGAACGTTTCCGGATCGGCGCCAGCTCGCTGGCGAACAACCTGCTCTCGGCCATCGAGGGCAATCCCGTACACTATTTTTAACACCGGACGACCATTTTTCCGACGCCGGTTTTACGGGTAAACTGCGGGTTCTCCAGACCGGAGGACATCCCTATAACTACTTGTGGCTTGTTCCCGTATCGGCTACCTCGACCCCGGATCGGGAAAAAATCCGAAAAGAACGACCGGATCGTTTCCGGCGATAGTAAATTACAAAAATTTTTTATAAATTGCAAGGCTTGAACTGATAATAAAGGAGGATAAAGATGGAAAAGGAATGCATAATCAGCAGATTGTCGGAATCGATTAAAACGACCAGCCGTATTGATAACGAACTTTTTACCGAATACAACGTAAAACGGGGACTTCGCAACGAAGATCATTCCGGAGTGCTGGTCGGGTTGACTAAAATCGGAAACGTGGTAGGTTACGAAAAATTGCCCGAAGGAGGACTCAAAGCGATCCCGGGACGGCTGATCTACCGCGGCATCGACGTCGAAGACCTGGTTCGGGGCATTCTGGCCGAAAAACGGTTCGGCTTCGAAGAAACCGCATTCCTATTGCTATCCGGCTACCTTCCCGACAAAGAAGAACTGGCCGCTTTCAGCAACATGGTGCACCAGTGCATGCCGCTGACCCAGAAGACCAAAATGAACATCCTCGACCTGGAGGGCCAGAACATCATGAATATCCTGGCCCGCAGCGTATTGGAGATGTATACCTTCGACGAAAACCCCGACGACACTTCGCGGAACAACCTGATGCGCCAGTCGGTGGACCTGATCTCGAAGTTCCCGACCATCATCGCTTACGCGTACAACATCATGCGCCACAGCAACCAGGGACGTTCGCTGCACATTCGTTTCCCGAAAGAGAACCTTTCGGTCGCGGAGAATTTTCTGTACATGCTGAAAGGAGGTTATACCGCTCTGGATGCCCGGACGCTGGATCTGGCCCTCATGCTCCATGCCGAACACGGCGGCGGCAACAACTCCACGTTTACGGTCCGCGTGACCAGTTCGTCGGGCACCGATACCTACTCTTCGATCGCCGCGGCGATCGGGTCGCTGAAAGGGCCGCTGCACGGCGGAGCCAACCTCGCAGTCGTAAGCATGTTCAACCACCTGAAAGAAAATATCCGCAACTGGAAAAGCGTCTCCGAAATAGACGACTACCTGCAGAAAATGCTACGCAAAGAGGTATACGACAAATGCGGGCTGATCTACGGCATCGGACATGCCGTTTATACGATCTCCGACCCCCGCGCGCTGCTGCTGAAGGAGATGGCCCGCGATCTGGCCCGGGAGAAAGGCCGCGAAGAGGAGTTCGCTTTCCTCGAACTGCTCGAAGAGCGCGCCGTCGAAAACTTCATGAATTTCAAAGGAAACAAAGTAAATAAAAGAGTTTGCGCGAACGTCGACTTCTATTCCGGATTCGTTTACGAAATGATCGGGCTCCCGAGCGAAGTCTTCACCCCGCTGTTCGCCATGAGCCGCATCACCGGATGGGCCGCGCACCGGATCGAAGAACTGAACTTCGACAGCAAACGGATCATTCGCCCGGCCTACCGGAACGTCGGACCCGAAAAGAAATTCATTCCGATGGAAAAAAGAGGGCAGGCAAAAGTCTAAGCGCAAAAACCTCACTCTGACAACCGAAAGCGGCCTGTCGGGCCGCTTTTTGCTTTTACGGCGGATCGGGCCGAAAGAAAAAGGGAAATCGTATAGGGCCGTACGAATGATTTTTATTAACTTCGCAACGGGTTTTGAACCTTCGCGTCTATGAATCGAAAACAAGATTATACGGGTCGGAGCTTTCTGATCACCGTTTTTGTCATCCTCTTTCTGCTGGGCATATCCCGGATTCCGAAAGTCACCTTCGGCAAAACGACCTTGAAAAAGATCAATATCCTGTCCGATCTGATCCAGGACGAACACGAACCGATTCCGGAAACCAATCTCTATTTCGACACTACCTTCCTGGCGGAAGGAGAAGCGCTCGAGGCCGAAGCACGGGCGGCGGCAGATTCGCAGGCAGAAAAACAAACGGCACAGACGAACGCACGGACGGTTCAGGCAACGGTTCCCCATACCCGGGACGATTCCCGACACGAGTCATCCGCAGAGGTGCAGCGCGGCGACAGCGCGGCGGAGCAACCTCCCGCACCGGTCGTCGAACGGATCGGATTCCTCGAAGATTTCGGAACGGACGGCCCGTCGATGCTCCATTTCTACGACGCTCTGTTGAAAAAAGAGGGCAAACGCCCGGTACGGATCGCGGTGCTGGGCGATTCGTTCATCGAAGGAGATATCATCACGGCCGACATCCGGGAACAACTGCAAGATCTGTACGGCGGCGGGGGCGTAGGATTCGTGCCGTTTTCGTCGCCGATCGCCCAGTTCCGGGGAACGGTGCGCCACACGTTCGACGGCTGGACGACGCTGGACGTAAAAAACGCCCGGCAGGCCCCCGAAGAGTACCGAGATAAATTTTTCGTATCGGGCAGCCTGTGCATCCCCGACGAAAGCGCTTCGGTGCAAATGAAAGGCGTCATGTTCCGCAAGCACATCGACCGCGCGTCGGTCGCCCGGCTGATCTTTACGAACCGCGAACGAACGACGATCCATGTAACGATCAACGATACGATCCATAAAGTCTACAACCCCGAACCGGGCCCGGAAGTCCAGCAGATCGACATCCACACCCCGATCCGTTCGCTCGAAGTCCGGATCGCCAATCCGGCGGGATTCATCGGTTACGGGATCGTTTTCGAAAACAAAAACGGCGTCAGTCTCGACAACTATTCGATCCGGGGCAACAGCGGACTAGCCCTGTTCGGAACCAACGCCGCAGTCAACGCGCGAATCGGCGCCATGCGCGGGTACGACCTGATTATCCTGCAATACGGCCTGAACGTCATGTCGGCCGACGTCCTGCATTACGGCTCCTATGAAAAGGCTTTCATAAAGGTAATCAATTACATGAAACGCTGTTTCCCGAACAGCAGCATACTGGTCATGGGCGTCTGCGACCGCAGTACGCAACGCGACGGGGAATTCGTCACGATGCCCGCCGTGCGGGGAATGATCGAAGCGCAGCGGAACGCCGCCCGGGAAACGGGCGTCGCATTCTGGAACACTTTCGAAGCGATGGGAGGCGAAAACAGCATGGTCGAGTTCGTCCGCAAGAACTGGGCGGCGAAAGACTACACCCACCTGGGTTACGCCGGCGGAAAATTCATCGCCGGGAAACTGGTCGGGAACTGGATGCAGGGAGTCGAAGCGGAGCAGCAGCGCCGGGACCGGATCGAAGAGGAACGCCGGAAAAACGAGATGCTGCATTACAACCGGAACGATACGATCCCCGGAACCATCGAAACGGAGACGGAAACGGATTCAGACGCGGACGCAGATACGACCTTCACGACAAACGAATTCGCACAACCATGATCTTCAAAGGAATACCATACCTGCAAACAATCCTGACTTTGCTGCTGTGCGGCACGGCGTTTACCGCGCGCGCGCAGGCGGATTCCGCCGAGCCGGCCGACTCTTGTTATCCGGAAATCATCTGTCCCGACTCGAACCGCCTCGGCGGTAACGTCGCAGCGCTCGAACCCCTTTTCCAAAAACTGGAGGCACTCGAAAAAAAGGATACGACAGCCGTGATCTCGATCCTGCAAATCGGCGATTCGCATATCCAGGCCGGATTTTTCCCCAACGAAGTGCGTGAAAACCTCCAACGCGAATTCGGCAATGCGGGGCGCGGCCTGATCGTCCCGCTGAAGCTGGCCGGAACGAACGAACCGCCGGATTACGCGATCACCTCGCCGAACAGTTGGAACCGCAGCAACTGCATCACGCGCGCCGCAACCGAAGAACCGGGCATGTCGGGCATGTCGATCGTTACCTACGACCGCCATATCGAACTGGATATCAAAACCAAGGAACCGTTCGACCGCATCTGGGCATTCCACCACCGCGAAGCGCCGCTGCTCACGGTTCCCGATTCGCTGTCCGACGGGATTTGCTGTCCCGCCCTAGACAACGACGAAATGACGCTGATCCCGCTGAGCCGGCCGGTCGAACAGATCAGGTTGTGCGCTTCGGTCGCGGACTCGTCGTTCGCCCATTCGGCTTTTTACGGTTTTTCCCTCGAAAACGGTCGCAGCGGAGTCCTGTACCACAGTTTCGGCATCAACGGCAACACCTACGCCGCCATTAACCGCAACCCGCAGATCGTCCGCCAGGCATCTGGACTGTGCCCCGATCTGGTAATCGTCTCGCTCGGCACGAACGACAGCTACGGCGCGTCTTTCGATCCGGCCGACGCGGACGTTCAGATCACCCGGCTGATCGACTCGATCCGCCGGAACATGCCCGCTTCCGTTCTGCTGCTGACCACTCCGATGGAACACTGCAGACGGATACGTTCCAAAGGCCGCACCTACCGGAAACCCAACCCGAACGCCTGCGCCATGCGGGAATGCATTCTGCGGCAGGCGGCGCTGTACCGGCTGCCGGTCTGGGATTTCTACGCGGCAGCGGGCGGCGACGGAGCAATGGGCCGATGGGCCGATCTCGGAATAGCCAACGCCGACCGGGTGCACCTTTCGCGCGAAGGATACCGGCTGCAGGGAAAACTTTTCTACGACGCGATCATGAAAGCCTACGACCACTACCGCAAACATAACGGAGAACTCAAGATTCTGCTGAATTGATCCGCTCCCGAATCTTCGTTCCCGTCCGAATCCGGAAAACGATCGAAAAACTTTTCGTATTTCTTCCGCTCCGGTAGCGGTCGTAGAAAATAATATTAAATTTGCCCGCCGTTACCCGATGTTCCGGCGACCCAGAAAAAATCAGATATATGCCCGATGTTTCGTCCGTTTGCGACAAAATAACGGAAATACTCAGTTACGATCCGCTGCACCCGATCCTGTTTTCCAGCGGGCTGTTTCTGTTCCTGTTCGCCGGCTTCGCCTTTTTCTACCAATTCATGCGGCGGGCGGTCATGCTGCGGATGATCTATGTCGTGCTGTTTTCGCTCTATTTCTATTACAAAACCAGCGGACTGTTCCTGTTCCTGCTGGTCGGCATGTCGGTCTCGGACTACGTCATCGGCCGCTTCCTGTGTGCCGCCCGGAAGCAATCGCTGCGCAAATGGCTCGTAGCGCTGAGCCTTACGATCGACATCGGCGTGCTGTGCTATTTCAAATACACGAACTTTTTCATCGGCCTGCTCAACGACGTTTCGGGACGCGACTGGCTCGATTTCCAAAACATTTTCCTGCCCGTAGGAATCTCGTTTTTCACGTTCCAGTCAATCAGCTACATCATCGACCTGTACAAACGGCGGATCGATCCGGCCGACCAGTGGATCGACTACCTGTTCTATCTGTCGTTCTTCCCGCAACTGGTAGCCGGCCCGATTGTCAAAGCGAGGGATTTCATGCCGCAAATCCGCCAGAAGCCGATCGTCGTAACGCGCGAAATGTTCGGCATGGGAATCTTCCTGATCATATCGGGTCTTTTCAAAAAAGCCATTATTTCGGACTACATCAGTTTGAATTTCGTCGACCGCATATTCGACAACCCGCTCCTATACAGCGGGTTCGAGAATTTGATGGGCGTATACGGCTACGCCCTGCAAATCTACTGCGACTTCTCGGGCTATTCGGACATGGCGATCGGACTGGCGCTGCTGCTGGGTTTCCGCTTCCCGAAGAACTTCGACTCGCCGTATAAATCGGCTACGATCACCGAATTCTGGCGCAGGTGGCACATTTCGCTGTCGAGCTGGTTGAAAGATTACCTTTACATTTCGCTGGGCGGCAACCGCAAGGGAAAAGCCCGCACCTACCTGAACCTGTTCCTGACGATGCTGATCGGCGGGCTGTGGCACGGCGCGGCGATCCGTTTCGTACTGTGGGGCGCATGGCACGGCGCGGCGCTGGCCGTGCACAAATGGACGGTGAACCGCTTCCCTTCGTTCAAAAAGACGGGCGCGGACATGGTTCCCTGGCGACGGGTAATCGGTATCATCGTCACGTTCCACGTCGTCTGTTTCGGCTGGATCATGTTCCGCGCACAGGACATGCACAGCGTCACGCTGATAACATCCCAGATATTCAACCATTTCAATGCCGCGCTGATCCCGCAGGTGGTTTCCGGTTACGGAACGATCTTCGGACTGATGGCCGTCGGGTTCCTGCTGCACCTGCTGCCCGAAGCGGCCGAAACCTGGGGAAAAAGGGTCGTTACCGCCGCCCCCGTACTGGCGCAGGCCGTCATCATCACCGTCCTGATCTGGGGAATCATGCAGATCAAATCGTCCGAAATCCAACCGTTCATCTACTTCCAATTTTAGGGTTTCCGCACCGGATGTTTGACCGGAACGGATTTTAATCGTATTTTTGGGGATCAAAACGATCCGCACCTATGGTTTGGCAATCCCTTCTGGATATCGACAAGCAACTGCTGCTGGCCCTCAACGGGGACGGCGGAGCGGGCTGGGATACTTTTTTTTACATCGTTTCGGCCCGGCTGACCTGGGTTCCGCTTTATGCGGCGATCCTGTACGCGGTCTGGAAACAGTGGGGCTGGCGCCGCCTGCTGTGGGTAGCGGTCGTGCTCGGCCTGTGCGTCGGAGCGGCCGACCAGATCTGCAATTTCTTCAAACACTTCACGCCGAAATTCCGGCCGACCCATACGCCCGACATCGAAGCCTTCGTCCATACCGTGCGGGGTTACCGCGGCGGACTGTACGGCACGGTATCGGCCCATGCGGCGATCAGCTTCGCGATCGCGCTGTTCACCGCCCGGCTGTTCCGAAAAAGGTGGTATACGGTCGCTATCTTCGGATGGGCGCTGCTGCTCGCTTACAGCCGCATTTACCTCGGCGTCCATTACCCGATGGACATTCTGCTGGGGACGGCTCTCGGCCTCGGTCTCGGAGCCGGCGCGTTCGCGCTGTTCGGCCGGCTAATGAAACGGGTCGAAACGCCCCCGGAACGAACCGAAAACATTTCTTCCGATAAATGACGCTTTCAGAACGATACACCATTTTCCGTTACCGCCTCTGGCGTGCGCGGCGAAAACTGCCGCTGGTGCTGATCCCCGCCGGATGGATCGCCCTGTGGATCGCAGTGCCGTTCTCCGTTTACGACGGAATCGTCTATGCGGCGCTCTGCATCGCCTGCTCGCTGTGGGGATTCCTGATCCGCGCCCGCGCGCTCGGAACATCGGCTCCGCTGGCGCGAAAAAATGCCGAAACGGCCGAAAACGGCCCTGCCGTCTTCCCGACCGAGGGCATCTATGCCCGAATGCGGTATCCGCTCTATACGGGCAACTTTCTGGTCTGGTTCGGCTTTATCCTGTTCGTGGGCGTCAACTGGTTTATCGTCGCCGCGACAGCCGCATACGTCGCCTGCTACCTGATCGTCCTGAGCCGCGAAGAGGAACTGATGTTGCACAAGTACGGCGAAGATTTCCGCATCTGGTGCAAACAGACCCCCGCGCTGATCCCGAACCGCAGAGGCAAACGGTACCGGACGCGAAAATTCTCGTTTCTGGCCATTCTGCGCGGCGATTTCCGTAATTTCTGGGGAATGGCACTGCTATTCCTGCTGACGGCCATTCTGAAACGGCGCATGATTACCTTTTCGTGGAACGATTCGTGGCAGATAGCGTTGGCCGCCGCCGCCGCGTTGCTGCTGTTTCTGGTCGGAAGCCTGATCCGCCGGAAAAAATTTTAATATCTTACACATATCTTTATATTTGTAAGCGTTCGTTAATCATTCTGCAAATGAAAAAAACATTCCGAAAACTGCTCATATACGGGACGGTGCTCGCCGTATGCGGATGCCGCGGAGCCGGTCAGCGCGAAACCTGGGAAAAAGAGTTCGCCGACCCGTCGGACATCTACCGTCCGCAGCCGTTCTGGCACATCAACGGCACGCTGACCACCGAAGGAATCCGCAAACAACTGAGCGACGCCATCCAGGGAGACGGATTCGGCGGCGTGGCCGTCCTTCCGCTGAACCCGGGAGGCATGTGGGGCAATCAGGGCATCTGTCCCGGCACGACGCCCGTTTACCTGTCGGAAGGCTATTTCAACCGCTACCGGGACATCCTGGAATGTTCGGCCGAACAGGGAGCGCAGGTGATCCTGTACGACGACGTCGATTTCCCGAGCGGAACCGCCGGCGGCAAACTGGGCGAACAATTCCCGCAGTACACCCGCAAGAGGCTTTGTAAAACCGAAGAAGAGGCAATCGGACCGAAGAACGTAAAAATCGCCGTTCCGCTCCGGGACTCGTTCATGGGGGCCGCAGCGATGAACACGCTGACGCTCGAACGGATCGATCTCGGCGAATTCGTAACCGACAGCACGCTGGAATGGCAGGTACCGGAAGGAACATGGAAAATCATGTCGTTCGCGATGGAAAACCACGTAGACAACCACGTGGACTACATGGAGCCGAAGGCTGTCAAAGAGTTCATGAAAATGACCTACGACCAGTATGCCGAACGTTTCGAACCCTATTTCGGGAATACGATCACGAAAACGTTTTTCGACGACGTGGGCTATTACGGCATCGAGAATTACTGGAATCCGGAGCTTTCCGGCCTGTTCGAAAAACGCTATGGAAAAAAGGCGGCTCTGTATTACCCGGCCCTGTGGTACGATATCGGTCCGGAAACCGATGCGGCACGGGTCGCCTTGTTCGGACTGCGCGCCGAGGCGATGGGCGACGGTTTCCCGCTTTGCGTAGCCGAATGGTGCGACCGCTACGGGTTGCAAAGCATGGGACACCCGCCCGGAAATTACGAGCCGACGACCGTCGATATGTACGGAGACCCATTCAAATTTTACCGGCACGTCCACATTCCGCTGATGGACGCCATCCACGGCTATCCGTACGGGCGTCCCGGCTTCAAACTGATCAGCTCGGCTGCCGACGCATTCGACAAACAACTCGTCGGCGCCGAAATTTACGGGAATTATTCGGATCGGGAGACCGATTCGGCCATGCTGTACCGGGTTGCGATGGAAGTCATGGCGCGGGGCGTCAACTTCCTGGTTCCGCACGGGATGTGGTACGAACCGGATACGGTCAAGATCCCGCCGCTGATCGCGCATTACAATCCGCGGCTGGCCCCGGCCCTGCCCGGATACAACGATTTCGCCGGCCGGAGCACGTTCCTGCTGCAAGGCGGTCGCCGGGTGGCCGACATCGCGCTGCTCTTCCCGATTCAGTCGCTCGAAGCGTGGTACGCCTGGGAAACCGGACGCCCCCGGTGCGGAAAAGACGTGCCTCCCGGCACCGACTACAACCGGATCGGCGATCTGCTGACCGGGCAGATCCGACGGGACTTTACTTTCCTGCATCCGGAAGACTTCGTCACGGACAAATACCAGATCGGCAACGGACAAATCAAGCTGAACACGCCGTCCACCGGACAGACGTACAAACTGCTTATCATGCCCTCCGGAAAAGTGCTCTCGGTGGAAACCTTACGGAAAATACGGGATTACTACCGAAGCGGCGGAAAAATACTGGCGACCAACCTGTTGCCGTCCAGATCCGCCGAATTCGGGCAGGATGCAGAAGCGGTCGCGCTGGTACGGGAGATTTTCGGCATCGATCCGGAGGCTCCGATGCCTGCCCGACAGGTCTCTTCTTCCAATGAAAACGGCGGAAAAACCATCTTCTTGCCGCAGGCCGAGTCGACCGCGCTGGCCGCAGCGATCGATTCGCTGTTGCCCGACCCGGACGTCCGGGTCGATCCGGTCGAAACGCTGGCCGCAGCCGGCCTGCCGGGACAGCCGCTGTTGGGCGTAGAACGGTTCCGCGACCTGCCGGCCGACGAACTCGGCATGTTCTCATATATCCACAAGCAGAAAGAGGGACAGGATATCTACCTGTTCGCCAACTCTACCGACAAACCGGTCGACACGCAGGTGAGCCTGAAAGGAAAGCTGAAACTCGAAAAGTGGAACCCGCATACCGGCACGATCGGGAAGTGGGAAGATGTCGAATACGACAGACATGCCGACGGCACGATCTATACCCGGATTCGCCTTACGCTCGAACCGGTCAGCGCCGTTTTCGCCATCGGAAAATAGTACGCACGATTCCAAAAAACGGGCATGAACTTAGGTTCATGCCCGTTTCCTATTCATACCTTCCCGTTCCCGGGAAATCCTTATTTCACATGTCCCTCCTTTACGAGGTATTCGGCGATCTGCACGGCATTCAGCGCCGCGCCTTTGCGAATCTGGTCGCTGACGCACCAGAACGTAAGTCCGTTCGGATCGGCCAGATCCTTGCGGATACGCCCCACGTACACGGCGTCCACACCGGCCAACGGCAGCGGCATCGGATAAACTTTTTCTCCCGGTTCGTCCATCAGCACCACCCCTTCTGCGCCCGCGAACGCCTTGCGCGCCTCTTCGACGGATACGGGCCGTTCGGTCTCGAGCCAGATCGACTCGGAGTGGGCGCGCATTACCGGAACGCGCACGCAGGTCGCACTGACCTTCACGTCCGAATGCATGATCTTACGCGTCTCGTTGAACATCTTCATCTCCTCTTTGGTATAACCGTTGTCGGTAAAGACATCCACCTGAGGGATAACATTGAAAGCCAATTGAAAAGCGAATTTTTCGACGGTCGGTTCTTCGCCGCGCACCAACTGGGCGTGCTGTTCGGCCAGTTCGGCCATCGCGCTCGCTCCGGCGCCGCTGGCGGACTGGTAAGTCGATACGTGCACCCGGCGGATATGGGACAGATTCTCGATCGCCTTGAGCGCCACGACCATCTGGATCGTCGTACAGTTCGGGTTAGCGATGATCCGGCGGGGCGGATTGACCGCATCGGTCGGATTCACTTCGGGAACCACCAGCGGCACATTTTCATCCATCCGGAATGCGCTCGAATTGTCGATCATCAGCGTCCCGAATTTGGTGATCGTCTCGGCAAACTCTTTCGACGTACCGGCTCCGGCCGACGCAAAAGCGATATCGACCCCTTTGAAATCGTCGTTATGGGCCAGCAGACGCACGGTCAGCTCCTTACCCCGGAACGTATATTTACGGCCCGCACTGCGTTCGGAACCGAACAATAACAATTCGTCGATCGGAAATTCCCGTTGTTCCAGCACCCGGAGAAATTCCTGGCCTACGGCGCCGCTTGCGCCAACAATCGCAACTTTCATAATTTTAAAGACTTTTAAACAGGAAACCTTCCCGCGGGGAAAGCCCTTTATTAAAAACGTTTCTATCTATTGTTTCGGCAAAAATAATGACTTTTTTTCGTAAAAGCCTTCTGTTTGCGACAAAGGTAACAGGTTTTATTTTAAAATAAACTATTTGTTAAATTTTTATTCTATTTGTTTTATTTACATGTTTTCGAAACATCTTCCATTAAAAATCATAAGACGGAATACCGACAGGGATTACCTTTAAGTTTCGCTGCCGAAATACGAAGCAAACCGATCCGTGAATTTTTCTGAAAAGACTTTATTTCATAACTTTGGAATACGAAACGCCCGATCGACCATCCGGTAAAAACATGACCCGAACGCTGTTTGTTATTTTTTCAGGTGCAATCCTGTTGTCGGCCTGCCACCGGAATCGTCCGGCGACCGGGCTAACCGTTCTGCATCCGCCGTTGCAAACGACAGAACACCTGCTACATCTTTCTGACATTGCGGATTCATTATCTTATATCAAACTGGCTACCGATACTTCGAACCTAATAGGAGTAATCGATAAAATAATCCCGTTGAAAGACCGTATTCTAATAGTGGATAAAGATATCACGCAAACGATTTACATCTTCGATAAATCGGGAAAGTTTATCCGTAAAATCAATAAAAAAGGCCGAGGGCCCGGAGAATATTTGAGCTTGAACGACGTCGCCGTAGACGTCTCTAACAAAAGACTGATCGTTCACGACGATATGGCCCAGAAAATTTCCATATTCACTTATGAAGGAGAATTTATCGAAAAAATCAGACTGGATTTTATCACGACCTCGATCGCTTATTTGGGAAACAACCGACTGGCCTGCTATTGTGACTACATCAACAATCCGAATTACAGCATCCGTTCCAAATCTCCCAATCTGATTCTTTTCGACCTGCAAACCCGTAAAACTCAATCAAAATTATTTTTCAACAGCACAATCAACCGATTAGGAATTACGGGTCTTATCAACAATCTGTCCAGCACTTATTCGAACGATACGGTACACCTAATCATGCCGCTAAACGATACCGTTTACAGTATTTGCAACAATAAGGTTCAGCCGGAATATTACGTAGACCTCGGCGTTACCCCCCAAATGCGGGAACTACAACGGACGGCAAGTAGCAGTAAATCGGCTCAAGAAGCCTCACAGGAAGATTCTAAGCCTCAATATCCGGTAATTTGCAACATGCTCGAAAGCGACAGCGTTGTTTATCTCTTTTACCGGCATAACAATAAAAGTTATTACGGATTTTACAATCCCCGGCGCAAAACATTTAAGGAAGGAGTCCGCATTTGGGAAAAAAACACCGATAACCGGATTCCCGTCGTCAACGATCTGGACAAAACGATTCCGTTTATGCCTATGGCGACAGACGGTAAAAACTTCTATTATGTTATGGAATCTTTCTATTTCGATTATTTTCGAAACAGTGATAATCCTCAAATAGCGAACCTAAGCAAAACAATCACAGCAAACGACAATCCGGTCATCGTCGTAGCTCATATCAAGAATAATCCATGAAATTATATGTAACTCACGATATCCGATTAGGTATACTGGATAAAGAAAACGTTCCGTTTCTTTGTCTTATGAACAAAGATCTAAAAACGACTCAACTTTTCGTTCCGATCAAAGAAATACAGGAACACTCGGAACATTTTTACAGAATTCCATACGTCCGTTTTTTCAAACCTGCGGAAACGACTGTCGAACCGGAAATCTAATCGAAAAACTCGTCGTCGCGCGTCTGCGATGCGGGAGCATGGAGGTCGCTCTCGTCGCAGTCGTAGGAAACCGCGCCGACCGGTATCGGGAATTGGTCTTTCTGCGTGATTCCGAGCTTCGGCTCGTTGTAGACCCGCTTGATGAAATCGGCGAAAATCGGCAGCGCGATCCGCGATCCTTCGCCGCCCGAAGAGAGATGGATGCTCCGGTCTTCGCCGCCGACCCACACGCCGGCGACCAGCTTCGGCGTCACGCCGACGAACCAAGCGTCGGAGTTGTTCTGCGTCGTCCCGGTCTTGCCGCCCATATCGGCCGTGATCCCGAGCGCCCGGATGCGGCCGGCCGTTCCGGCATTGACGACGTTTTTCAGCATACCGAGCATCGTATAGGCCGTCTGTTCGGAAATGGCATCCTGAGCCGGCGCAGTAAAATTGGCCAGCACGTTGCCGTGACGGTCTTCGATCCGCGTCACGAAAATTGGATCGATATGCACGCCCCGGTTGGCGAACGTCCCGTAAGCGCCGACCAGTTCGAACAGCGAAAAGTCCGACGTTCCGACGCACAGGGCCGGCACGGGATCCACATAGCTGTGAATACCGAACTTATGAATAAATTCGGCTACCGCTTCCGGCTGCCGCGCCTGTTTCATGATCCATGCCGAATAGTTGTTGCGGCTGTTGGCCAGGCCCCACCGCAGCGGTCTCGGATTTCCGTCGTAAACCACTTTGCTGGCCTCGCGCGGCGACCACGGCTCGTTGTAGGTTTCGATCGTGACCGGGAGGTTCGGCACCGGCGTACAGGGCGTCAGCCCCAATTGCTCGATCGCGAAGGTATAGACGAACGGTTTGATCGTCGACCCGATCTGGCGTTTGCCCTGCTTGACCATATCGTATTTGAAATAACGGAACGACGGGCCGCCCACATAGGCTTTCACATAACCGTTCGACGGGTCGAGGGCCATCAGCGAAGCCCGCAGGAAACGCTTGTAGTAATACAGCGAATCGCGGGGGGTCATCGTGGTATCCCGGTCGCCCTTGTAACTGAAAACCCGCATTTTGACCGGCGTGTCGAACGCCTGTTGAATTTCCTTCTCGGTAGCTCCCTCTTTTTTCAACATCCGATAGCGGTCGGAATTACGCATTGCGCGGTTGATAATCGCCTGTTCCTCTTCCTTGCTGAGGTTCGAGAAAATACTCCGCCGCCCCTTCAGCACCCGATCCATCATCGGTTGTACGTTACCGCCCATCTGCGCCCATACGGCCTTCTCGGCATATCTCTGCATCGTCGCATTGATCGTCGTATAGATCTTCAGCCCGTCGCGGTACAAATCGTATTGAGCGCCGTTCGCCTTCGTATTTTTCCGACACCAGCCGTACAGCGGATTTTTGTCCCACAGTTCGACGGCCGCCTTGTAATCCCAATCGCCGGCCACTCCCGGCGCAAAACTTTTGCGGTCGGGCCGATCCGAGGTCATCACGATCTGTAACATACTCCGAAAATAGGTGCCGGTACCCTCGTCGTGCGAAATCGGATGGTAATCCAGTACGATCGGCAGCGCCTTGATCGAATCGCGTTGGTGACGCGTCAGAAATCCCCCGGCCCTCATCCGGTCGATCACCGTATTGCGCCTGATAAGAGCCCGATCCGGATTGCTGCGCGGGCTGTAACGCGTCGGCGCATTCACCACGCCGACCAGCATCGCCGCCTCCTGCACGTTCAGTTCCGACGGCAGTTTGTTGAAGAAGGTCCGCGCCGCCGACTTGATGCCGTAGGCGTTGCTGCCGTAAAGCACCGTATTCAGGTACATCGTCAGGATCTCCTCTTTCGTATAGTTATACTCCAGCATCACGGCCGTAATCCACTCTTTCAGCTTCGAGATCACCAGTTTGGAACCCTTCGAAACCGGGTTGTCGTAGACGGCCGTATCGCGCGGGTAGAGATTTTTGGCCAACTGCTGCGTAATCGTGCTGCCGCCGCCCTGATTGCGGTTGCCGAGCGCCATCGTCTTGACGGCCACGCGGGCCAGCGAAATGAAATCGATCCCGGAATGGGAGTAGAAACGCATGTCTTCGGTCGACGTCAGGGCCGCCACCAGTGCCGGGGAAAGTTCGCTGTAATCGACATAGGAACGGTTCTGGACAAAAAAGCTGCCGATCATCTGCCCGTCCTCCGAATAGATTTCGGTAGCCAGGTTGCTTTTCGGGTTCTCGAGCTCTTCGAAAGTCGGCAGTTTCCCGAATACGCCGAGGCGAATCAGCAGTAGCAGCAAAACGATCAGCGCAACGGGCGATACGAGTATAATCCAGAACCATTTTACGGCCTTGGGGGTTTGAAGCTTATCGATAATCTTCTTTTTGGTCATGACGATGCAACGGTTATCTCGGGCAAAGGTACAATTTTAATCGCTATTTTAATAAACAACGTTTTTGGCGCCCGCTTATTTTACAGCCCTTTCCGATCAGATCGGAAGCGACAGTTTCACGCCGCCCACCACGCCCGAACGGTCGCTGGGCTTATAGATGTAAAACCCGACCGTCGTAGTCTTCGCCGGAATCCGCAGCGGATGCATGTCGAAGATGATCTCGCCGCCGTAGGAAGTGACCGTATGCATCCGGTAGAACGTTCTGAGCACCGAAGGAATCGCCTGTCTGAACCGGGCGAAATCGTAATAGACGTTCAGCCGGATCCGGCTGAAATAGACGATGCTGCTGATCCCGCCGTCGGGACACCACACGGGGAACTGGTAGTCGGCCGACGCGGCCCCGAGCCGGGTCGCCACGATGTTGTACGCGGCTCCGCGCGGAAAAAGTTCCTTATAGAAAAAGTTCTGGGAAGCCAGGTTCTGATGCTGCAGGTTTCCGCGCAACATCAGCGAATGATGTTTCATCACGCCCGGCAGGTAGGCCCGCCCGTACAGCGAATAGAGTCGGCCGAAACCTTCCGTG
Organism: Candidatus Alistipes pullistercoris; assembly: GCF_027665465.1. Taxonomy (NCBI): domain Bacteria; kingdom Pseudomonadati; phylum Bacteroidota; class Bacteroidia; order Bacteroidales; family Rikenellaceae; genus Alistipes; species Candidatus Alistipes pullistercoris. The sequence goes on from NZ_JAQDED010000001.1 coordinate 501,867, forward strand.
AACGGGGCGCATACCATAGCGAACCGGGCCGCATAGCCCCACCGGGGCAAAAAGTCGCGGGTCGCCATCCGGACGTTGTCCGAAAAATTCAGGCCGGTCACTAACCGCTGAAACCCGGTTTTAACGGAAGAGTCCCCGCACATCAGCGCATTGATATGGCGCAGCTCCACGGACGGGGTCAACGTCCGTACGCGATGTCCCGAGGCGAGCGTCATCGGCAGGTATCCCAGCAGATTGACCTGAAAATAATTCTTCCGCTTCATCCCTTCGTACTCGAGGTTTTTTACGCCGTAAAGCAACTGCTTGCCTCCACCGTATTCGAACGACAGTTCAAATTTCGGCGCAAGTCCGTAATAGTTGATTCCTCCGCGCAGGCGGCTGCCGAAATCGGGGGCATAGCCGTAGGCCAGGTACCCGAAAGTACTGCTCAGCAGATTCTGCGACATGACGGTAGCGCCGAAACTGATGTCGATCCGGTTCTCGTCGGCGATATGGAACGGGTTGAAATCCCAGGGCGCCCAACTGTGAAGGTTAAATAGGTGTAATCCTTTGCGGAATCGTTTTTTCCGCGTTTCCGCCGGAAAATCGCCGGAAACCGTCACCGTATCGATGTTCATCACGTCCCATTTGCGTCGCGGCGGATTGACCCGGTTCTCGGGCAGTTTCCGAGGCTCCACCGGAATCAGCGAATCGCTGCGAACCGATTGGCGGGCCAGCCGGTATCCGTCCAGCGAGTAAGTCGTAAAATAGAGTTCTCCGCTACTGTCTGGAGCCGACGGAGCCACCGAACCGTAGCGCGAACGGCTCAGCCGGTACTCCCGGCCCCCGGTAAGGTCGAACAGGTGGATTTCGTCCTTACCGGACTGGATCGAATTGAACGAAAGCTTTCCGGCTCCCGCCCGCAAGTTATAGAGGCTCGCATAAGTCGGCTCCTTGATCGTCCGCAGAGCTCCGTCCTGTAAGTCGATCCGCAGGATCGACATCCCCGCGTCGCCGAGCGCAATCGCGGCCAGCGTTCCGGTGACCTCGTCGTAAGCGAGTCCGTGTATCGAAAGGGTATCCGGAAAATCGAAACGCCTTCCGTCGCCCGGATCGAGGCTGTAACGCCCCGCATAATCGTAACCGACCGTCGCCAGCCGGCCGTCGGGCAACGGCGTCGGGAACAGCGTCTTACCGCGTTCGCGCAAGGTCCGGCGTCGGCCGGTGCGCAGGTCGTAACTGCACGCCCGCGACGTCACGCGTTGTTCCCACAGCGTGCTGCTCCGGTACTCCGTCCAGTACAGCGTACTGTCGTACAGCACCGGAGGCGTATTGACGCTTCCCGTCCAGAACAACCGGCGTTCGCAGCCTGTCCGCGGATCGACCGCCACGACGCGGCTCGTCTTGTCCATATCGCGTTTCAGCGCCAGCAGCGTCGTATCGTTCAGCGCCATCGGGGCATCGTAGACCGTATAACTGGTAATCGGCGTCGGCAGCGTTTCACCGCTGTTCGGTTCGACGGGCTGCGAACGCCAGAACCGAGTCAACTCGTCGAGCGTGTTGCGCGCGATTTCGTTGACCGACGTGCGGTAGTACTTATGCAGCGCCCACTTCGTCGTCAGAATGGTATAGGGATATTTCGAACCGTATTCCGCGACCCGCGACCACATATCGTCCCCGTACTGTTCGCGCGACCAGGCGGCCAGTTGATAACCGAACTGGTAGTGATCCGGAATATAATTCTTATAGGAACCGCAAAACCACTTGTCGAGCGGGAATTTCTTCGTCCCTTCGGTCAGGTAGGCGCGGTATTCGATCGTAAAAGAGGGTTGCAGCGCACGGCCGAACGACGCCATCTGCGTCTCGTTCATCACAGCGTCCCCTTCGAGGAACCAGATCGGCAACAGCACCGAACTAAGCAAACCCGCCTGCTGTCCGACCACGTAACCGACCCATTTCATGAACCGCCGGTGCAGGTTGCCGTACTGTACGGCGTGCCGGTATTCGTGCGTCACCAGTTGTTTGAGCCACGGCTCGGCGAACGGGGCCGACGGCGGAATCGCCTCCAGCTCGATCCGTTTCGGCGCCCACATCACGATCCCGTTCGCAACGAAATTTTCGGTATGCAGAATTACCGGGAACCGCAACGGGCCGTACTTGAACCCGTAGGAAACATGCGACCGCACCGTGTCCATATAATTCGCCACCCGGGCGGCCTGCGCTGAAAAATAATCCGGATAAACGATCTTTCCGGCAACGGTATTCGCCTGATTCCAGCGGATGCCCGACGGCGAACGCCCCCAGTCGTAATACTGGCCGAAACCCGCGACCGGCAACACGCACATCCACCCGGCGACCAACCGCCCGATCCACCGCTTCATCGCTATCCTCCCGCCTTTTTCGCCTTATATCCGGCTTTGACGAGCACATCGACGACCCGGTCGCGGAAATCGCCCTGAATCAGGATCTCTCCGTCCTTGGCCGTTCCGCCGACGCCGCATTTGCTCTTCAGCGACCGCGCCAGTTCTTTCAGGTCGTCTTCCGTACCGACGAATCCCCGCACCAGCGTCACCTGTTTCCCGGCGCGCTGTTTGCGATCGATCCACACTTTCAACTGCTGCTGAGCGGCGGGAAGCGTCTGTCGCTCTCCTTTCTCCTCTTCCTCGTACCGAAAATCGGGATTGGTCGAATAGACCACGTTGAGCCGGTTTTTCCAATCGTTGTTGGTCATCGCGTTCTGATCGTGCTATGAAAAATCAAAAGGGCAGGTCGTCCACCTCGTCGGCCGACGTTTCCGCAGCGCCTCCGCCGCTGAACGGCTGAGCGGCTCCCGACGGCGCTTCCGCAGGCGCAGCGGCGGCAGGACGCGGAGCGGCGCCGTAAGTGCTACCGTCCATCGGCGCGCCCGCGCCTTCGGCGCGACGACCGAGCAGCTTCATATCGTTGGCGACGATCTCCGTCGTGTAACGTTTGTTGTTGTCTTTGTCCGTCCACTCGCGCGTACGCAGACTTCCTTCGATATAGACCTGGCTCCCTTTGCGGACATAACGGTCGGCCACGTCGGCCAACCCGCGCCACAGTGTCACGGTATGCCACTCGGTATGCTCGGTCGCGGTCTGCGTCTGTCGATTATAGATCCGCTCGGTCGTTGCGATCCGCAACCGCGCGACCTTAGCGCCCCCTTCCAGAGCCCTTACTTCAGGGTCCATCCCCACGTTTCCGATAAGAATTACTTTATTGACCATGATTTATCCCGATTAAATTATATTACAATACGATACGTCTTACCCGGAACCGCCGTACTAAAGCGCTTCGAGCATACCGACGAACAGCCGCGTCATCTTCGCTTCGGCCTTCGCCCCTTCGCGCTGCACCTCTTCGTGCGTCGACTTCATCCCGTCGAGCCCCATGTTTGTAATGATCGACACGGCGAATACCGGCAAACCCGCATGATTCGCGGCGATCACTTCCGGCGTCGTGGACATGCCTACGGTATCGGCTCCCGCCGTACGGTAGAAACGGTATTCTTTGCGGGTTTCAAAAGTCGGACCAGTCACCCCGATGTAACACCCGTACTGCAACTGGATTCCTTCCCGGCAAGCCACCTCGGCGGCCAATGCGATCAGGCCGGCGTCGTAAGGTTCGCTCATGTCCGGAAAACGCGGGCCGAGCTCCGGATCGTTGGGTCCTATCAGCGGATTCGGAATCAGGTTGATGTGGTCGGTAATCACCATCAGGTCGCCGGTGCGGAACGACGGGTTTACCCCGCCGCTCGCGTTCGACACGAACAGGCGGCCGACGCCCAGGAATTTCATCACCCGCACCGGAAAAACCACCTGCTGCGGCGTGTACCCTTCGTAATAATGGAAACGCCCCTGCATCGCGACGACCCGCCGGCCGCCGAGCATACCGAAAATAAACCGGCCGGCATGTCCTTCGACCGTCGAAACCGGAAAATCAGGTATCTCCGCATAGTCGAGCGTCGCACGGATGTCGATGCTCTCCACCAGCCCGCCGAGCCCGGTTCCGAGAATGATCCCGACTTCCGGCTCGAAATTCACCCTATTCCGGATGAAGGAGGCTGTATTTTTGATTCGTTCTGACATATAACTCCAATTGACGCAGGAATTCCGACTCGGAATCCGCCACGAATGAAACATGAATCGGTACGTAATAGAGCCGCTGCTGCACGGCTTCCGGAACTTTTTTACGGTTCGTCAGCTTCACGGCATCTTTCTCGGTCGTCAGCACGACCGCATCCGGATACGCTGCGAACAACGCTTCCAGCCGCCTCATATCGCTGAGCCGGTAAGTGTGGTGATCGTCGAAAGTCAATTCGGCCACCACGTCGAAGCGTTTCCGCAGGTTTTCCAGCAACGGAACGGGATTGGCGATGCCCGACATCGCGATCACCGGATCCCCCTCGCGGACCTTTCCGACGGCCCGGTCGGCGAACAACGGAGTAATCTCCCCCTGCCGCATCCTGGTAAAATAGAGCGATTGGTACGGGAACAGTCCGAGCGAGTTGATCACGATGCGCATATCCAGCGGATTCAGATCGTCGGGACACTTGGTCACCAGCACGAAATTGGCCCGGTGGATCTGATTGCGCGTATCCCTGAGACGTCCCCACGGCAGCAGCCGGTCGCGGTAAACCGGGTTGTTGTAGTCCATCAGCAGGATATTGACCCAGGGTTCGACGTAACGGTGCTGGAACGCGTCGTCGAGAATAATCAGCTCGATCTCGGGATGCGCCTTCCGCAGCAACCGGATCCCTTCGGCCCGCTTTTCGCAAACGGCCACCGGTACCGACGGATATTTCAGTTTCATCTGGCGGGGCTCGTCGCCGATCGTCCGTGCGGACGACGTGGGCGTAGACAGTACGAATCCTTTCGTCTTGCGGCGATATCCCCGCGACAGCACCCCGACCCGGTAATGTTCCGAAAACCGTTCGATCAACAGCTCGGCCACCGGCGTTTTTCCCGTTCCGCCGACCGTCAGGTTCCCGATACAGACTACGGGAATATCGAACTCCTCGCTCCGAAGAATCTTCAGATCGAACAGTTTATGCCTGATATGGACGACCATTCCGTACAGCCACGACAGCGGGACGGAGATCAGCGGAGGTAATTTCATAACTCATACTTATCCAATTTTCAAAAATAAATTAAAAAGATTGGATATCAAAGTTTTTAACAAACAATTATCCCCCGGAAAATTTCCGGGGGACAACCTTTTTTACCGGCTTTACCGGTTACGGCATCGCTACCCGGTAGGGCGACAACGCCTGAATACTGTTCTGGTATAACATATTACGCAATGTTTCGTAATCGCGATAAGCTTCCCCCATTTCGCCCCGGAACAATTCCGCGCGGGTCTCCGCCGAAAACAACTTCAACAACTGCGTCAGCCGGTCGGGAGACTCCTCCGGGGAGACGATCCGGAAATCGTCCGCCACGCCGGCCCGGTCGGCCGCCAGGGCCACCGCATCCCTCAACCCGCCGAAGCCGTCGATCAGGCCGATCCGCAGAGCGCTTTCACCCGACCACACCCGGCCGCCGCCGACGCTGTCTACTTGCCCTGCGGTCATGTTGCGTCCTTCGGCCACGTGACCGACGAACGCGCTGTAAACCTGCTCGACGCTATTCTGCATGAAATCGCGTTCGGCCTGGTTCATCGGGCGTACCCCGACCGCCCCGAAGACCGCCATATCCATATCGGCCGACGGATTGGTCTTGGCCACATCCACCGTAATGCCGAGTTTATCTTGAAGTCCCTTTTCGCCGTTCAGCATCAAGCCGAATACGCCGATCGAACCGGTCAGCGTCACCGGAGAAGCCAGAATGACATCCGCCGGACACGAAATGTAGTACCCGCCCGAAGCGGCCATGTTTCCCATCGACACGATGACCGGCTTGAGCTGACGGATCTGTTCCACTTCATGCCAGATCACTTCCGACGCCAGCGCGCTTCCTCCCGGACTGTTGACCCTCAGCACAACCGCTTTCACCTGGTCGTCCGTTCGTACCCGGGCCAGCCTCGCCGCCAGCGAACTGCCGCCGATCAGCCCTTCCCGGCTCTTTCCGTCCACGATCTGCCCTTCGGCATACACGACGGCGATCTTATTCCGGGATAGCTTCTGAACCGCCGTCTTCGGCTGGTCGATATAGGTTCCCAGCGATACGAATTCCGGCTCTTCGTCCCGGTCGGTCATCTCGCAAAGCATCCGCTCGACGTCGGACGCGTAAACCAGCGAATCGACCATTTTCAGATCGACCGTATTGCGGGCGCTCCGCAGAGCCAGGTCGGAAGCGTATCGCTGCAACTGAGCCGAATCGATGCCGCGGGCGTCGGAGACTCTTTTCACGACATGCCCCCAGATCGAACCCAGCAGCGCATCCATCTGCAAACGGTTCTCGGGACTCATTTTATCCAGGATAAACGGTTCGACGGCCGATTTGAACGAGCCGTGGCGGATCGCTTCGACCTGCACGCCCAACTTATCCAGAAGTCCTTTATAAAATACGACTCCGGAAGCGAGACCGAGCCAGGTCACATTGCCTTGCGGGTTCAGATATACTTTATCGGCGGCCGTAGCCATATAATAGGAACCTTGCGTATAGTAATCCGCATAGCTAACGATGAATTTCCCGGATTCTTTGAACTGCAACAACGCATCGCGGATCTCCTCCAGCGTAGCCATTCCCATTCCCATATTTGGGCTGACATTCAGGTAAATCCCGCTGATCCGGTCGTCGGTCGCAGCCGTCTCGATAGCTTTCAACACGTCGATCAAAGCGTAATTGCGGGCGACCCGCATCGATATCAGGTCGTTGAATCCCATCTCCGACAACGGGTTGCGCGACGGATCGTCGCTGATCGGCTCGGCAAAATCGAGCCGCAGCACCGTTTTCTGCTGCACGTCGGGAACCGTTTCCGAAAAAAGCGTCCCGATACCGGCCAGCACCATCACTAAAAAGACGCCGATCACCACATTGGCCACCACCAGTGCAAGCAGGCAGGCCAGAAACGTACTCCAAAAATTTTTCATTCTATCTCCTGTTTTTCGCTTTGCGGTTCATCCGAACCGTTTACTGCGCGTAAAATTACGAATTTATTCTTCATTTACACACACATATCGTTCCATAACGCAGTCCCGGCCGGTTTTCGGTCGGTTCGAGAAGATTCGGACCGAAAAAATTTCGCTCCGAACCGAATCGCATTGCCATCCGGTGGTCTTCATTCCGGGAAAAGATATAATTATTTAGGTGCAAAATATCCCTGTAACGGCCTTTTTCCCGTTTAAAACGAAAGCGGCTGTCCGAAATGATTGATTTATCCGCAGGATACCGTAAATTTGTATCGAACACAAAAAAACAATCGAATGACTCAGGAAGAACTGTTCGGACTGCTGCACGAGGTCGCGCATCCCGAACTGCATAACGACATCGTCACGCTGGGCATGGTCGAAAATCCGGTGGTGACCGACGATAAAATCCAGCTCACGCTGCTTTTCCCGCGCAGCCGCGATCCGTTTGCGCTATCGATCAAGAAGCGCTGCGAAGAACTGATCGCCGCGCGGTTCCCGGATTATTCCGGGAAAGTCAGCATCTTCATCAAGGAAGCCGCGCCGAAAAAAGCCGCCGAAAAAAAGGAACAGAAACCGTTCGGCGGCGAGGACGGCGTCCGTCGCATCCTTGCCGTCAGTTCCGCAAAAGGCGGAGTGGGCAAAAGCACCGTTACGGCGAACCTGGCGGTCGCCCTGTCTCGTTTGGGATATAAAGTAGGCATTCTGGACGCCGATATTTACGGGCCTTCCCAGCCGATGCTGTTCGGCGTCGAAGACTACCGGCCGGAAGGGGAAAAAAAAGACGGCAAGGATTGGATTCTTCCGGCCGAACGGTTCGGAATCCGGATCATGTCGATCGGATTTTTCATCGACCCGGCCGACGCGCTGATGTGGCGCGGCCCGATGGCGACCAACGCGTTGCGGCAAATGATCCGCCAAACGCTGTGGGGACCGCTCGATTTCCTGCTGATCGACCTGCCTCCCGGAACCGGCGACGTACACTTGTCGATCATCTCCGAAATGTCGATTACGGGAGCCATTGTCGTCAGCACGCCGCAGAAAGTGGCGCTGGCGGACGTCGTCCGCGGCATCGCGATGTTCCGAAACGACAAAATCGACATCCCCGTCCTGGGACTCGTCGAAAACATGGCCTGGTTCACTCCGGCCGAACTGCCCGAAAACCGTTATTACCTGTTCGGAAAAGAGGGTGTAAAAATGTTGGCGGAACGGCAAAAACTGCCGCTGCTGGCGCAGATTCCATTGATCCAGAGCGTTCGGGAATCCGGCGACGCGGGCCGTCCGGTCTCTGCAAAGACCGACGCTGCGAGCGAATACTACGACTTGCTGGCAAATAATATCGTACGCGAACTGCCCTAATCCGGCCATTGATGATAATTTTTCGGCTTTTTATTTGCATTCGTTTGTTTTCCAATACTATGAATGCATTTCAAAAATGTTAATAATCTGTTAAACCGACCCGCATGAAACTGTTCGTTAAAAATATCCGATTTCGGAAAAAACGGCTTGCATTTTCGACTTCCGGATCGGTATATCAAAAAACCGTACAAACGCAAGGAAAAAATACCGGATTTTACAGAATCTTACGGACAATGAAATGAACAGAAAAAAACGGAAAAATACCGGAAACTTATTTTGTCGATTAACCCCGAAAAGGTTTTCAATATATGTTTACAACAAAACATGAATAACTTTAAATCAAAAAGATGAATCGACAGGATTCGTTTACTCATTGTTCAAAAAGTATTCGTAACACGGCATAAAAAAAGTGCGGAAAATTTACCAACAGAATGAACAGGTATTATTATTACTCTTTATTTCCTTATTTATTAATCTTAAAAAATTAAAAAGAAAAGAACTGTGGAAAACGAGCGTCAACTGATCAATAAGATCCTTCGTCTGAAAAAAGAGAAGCGCGCCGTGATTCTGGCGCATTACTATACGATTCCCGAAGTGCAACAGGTGGCCGACTTCACCGGCGATAGCCTGGCGCTGTCGGCCCGGGCGGCCGAAACCGATGCGGAGATCATCCTCTTCGCCGGCGTGCATTTCATGGCGGAGACGGCGAAAATCCTTTCGCCGGACAAAAAAGTGCTGTTGCCGGAACCCGAGGCGGGATGTTCGCTGGCGGATTCCTGCAGCGCGCCGGATTTCGAGCGTTTTTTGAGGGATTATAACGGATATACGGTCGTTTCGTACGTCAATACGTCGGTCGGGGTCAAAGCGCTGACCGATATCTGCTGCACGTCGGGCAATGCGGTGCAGGTGATCGAAAGCCTGCCTGCCGACGCGAAGATCGTATTCGCTCCCGATCGGAATTTGGGAAATTACATCAAACAACTGACCGGCCGGCAGAATATGGTCGTATGGGACGGCGCATGCGGCGTCCACGAAGAATTTTCGGTCGAAAAGATCTTGGAACTGAAAAAGGAGTATCCCGAAGCGAAGGTGCTGGCGCATCCCGAATGCAAACGGGCGGTGTTGCTGACGGCCGATTACATCGGGAGTACGGCGGCTCTGCTGAAGTACGCTTCGACGGATTCGGCCGATACGTTCATCGTAGTGACCGAAGCGGGAATCCTGTACCAGATGCAGCGTGAGAATCCGCAGAAACGGTTTATTCCGGCGCCTCCGGTCGATTCCACCTGCGGGTGCAACAACTGCGCTTTCATGAAAATGGTGACTCTGGAGAAGATATGCAGCGCGTTGGAGCGGGAGGCTCCCGAGGTGGTTATCGACGAGGAGGTGCGCCGGCGTGCGGAAGGTTCGATCCGCCGCATGTTGCAGATCGGCCGAAGCAGATAATTCGAATAACGAAAAAAACGAACGCGAAGAAGATATGAAACGGTTTATCGTGCTGTGCCTGGCTTTGTGGGCGGGCGTGTCAGGAGTCCGGGCCGACGAGGGGATGTGGCTGCTTCCCTACTTACAGAAGTTGAATATAAAAGATATGAAGGCCCGCGGGTTCCGATTGTCCGCGGAGGATATTTACGATGTCAACCGGTATGCGATCAAGGATGCCGTCGTGATTTTCGGCGGCGGGTGTACCGGAGAGGTGGTTTCCGACCGGGGATTGGTGCTGACCAATCACCACTGCGGTTTCGGTGCGATTCAGCAGCACAGCACCGTCGAGCGCGACTACCTGAAAAACGGTTTCTGGGCGATGTCCGACCGGGAGGAGATCCCTACGCCGGGGCTGACCGTGACGTTCATCCGCCGGATCGAAGATGTTTCGGATCGCATCCTGTCGCAACTGGACGATTCGCTGTCGGAGCAGGACCGCACCGTGAAGGTGGTACAGGCCATTGCGATGGTCAAGAGCCAGACGAAACTCGACCGGCCGGGACAGGAGGTGGAAATCAAGGATTTTTTCGGCGGGAACCAATACTTGCTGTTCGTGAAAGAAGTTTATACGGACGTTCGCCTGGTGGGGGCTCCGCCTTCGTCGATCGGTAAGTTCGGCGGCGATACCGACAACTGGATGTGGCCGCGGCATACCGGCGATTTTTCGATTTTCCGGATTTATGCTTCTCCGGACGGCGCTCCGGCCGATTATTCGGAAGAGAATGTTCCCTATCGGCCTCCCGTACATTTGCCGGTATCGGTAAAGGGGTATAAGCCGGGCGACTTTACGATGATTATTGGTTTTCCGGGATCGACCGAGCGGTACAAGACTTCTTACGAAATCGACTATACGCTGGACGTGGCCAATCCGAACCGGATTTTTATCCGCGGGGAGCGGCAGAAGTTGATGATGGAGGACATGCTCGCGAGCGACCGGGTGCGTATCCAGTACGCTTCGAAATATAGCTCTTCGTCGAATTACTGGAAAAATTCGATCGGGGAAAACCGCGGGTTGAAGCGGCAGCGCGTTCGGGAGCGGAAACTCGCCGAAGAAGAAAAATTCACCGAATGGGCGAATGCCGATCCGGAACGGCGGGCGAAATACGGGGAGGCGCTTCCGCTGATCCGCAAAGCGGTCGAGGGGTCGGCGCCGCTGCGGGATAGGTTGCAGTACTTTTCGGAAGCGCTGATACGGGGTACCGAGATCATCGGCGCGGTCGGTGCGGCGATACCGCTTATCAACGCCGAAAAGCAGGTCGATACGTCGAGAATCGGTGAAATCGCCGGCAAATTGCAGGCTTTTTATAAAGATTACAACCCTCCCACCGACCGGAAAATCGCCAAACGGATGTTCGGGCTGTTGCTCGACAGTCTTTCCGCGGAGGAACTGCCTTCGTGTTTTGCGGTGATCCGTGAAAATTTCGGCGGTGATGCGGACGCTTATATCGATTATGTCTACGACAATTCGCTGTTCGCATCGCCCGAAAAGGCCGAGGAATTCCTACGGCGTCCGGATGCGAATGCGTTTCTGAACGATCCGGCGTATAAAATGCGGCGGGAGGTGGTGAAAACCTATAACGCGCTGGTGGATTCGATTCGGGCGTTCGATTCGGTATTTTACCGGGGGCATCGGCTGTACGTGGCGGGCCTGATGGCGATGAATCCGGACAAGAAGTACTACCCGGATGCGAACTTTACGATGCGGCTTTCGTACGGTCAGGTATTGCCGTACGAACCGCAGGATGCCGTTTATTACGATTACTTTACGACGCTGGACGGAGTGATCGCCAAGGAGGATCCGCAGAACGCTTACGAATTTGCCGTGCCTGACAAACTGAAAGAACTTTACCGCGAGCGCGATTACGGGCCTTATGCCGAAAAGGGAGTGCTGCCCGTAAATTTCATCACGACGAACGATATTACCGGCGGAAATTCGGGCAGTCCGGTGATGAACCGTAAAGGAGAGTTGATCGGGCTGGCGTTCGACGGGAACTGGGAGGCGATGAGCGGGGATACCGTTTTCGAACCCCGGCTGCAGCGGACCATCTGCGTGGATATCCGTTACGTGTTGTTTATTATCGACCGGTTTGCGGGCGACACCCGGTTGATCGACGAGATGACGATCGTCCGGTGACGGCCGTCCCGGATATTATAATGTCTGTAAAATTTGCAGATATTATCAAAATAGAATTAATTTTGTGCAAAATTGGTATTTTATGAGCGATTTGCACGAAGAATCAGCATCGGTTGAAGGAAAATCCTTGAATTTTCTGGAAGAAATTGTAGAGGAAAGCATCGCCGGGGGCGAGAAACGGGTGCAGACCCGGTTTCCGCCCGAACCGAACGGTTATCTGCATATCGGGCATGCGAAGAGCATCTGCCTGAATTTCGGTTTAGCCCGCAAATACGGAGGAAAGTGTAACTTGCGTTTCGACGATACGAACCCGGTTAAGGAGGATGTCGAGTACGTCGATTCGATCCAGCAGGACGTTCGTTGGCTCGGTTTCGAGTGGGCCGGCGTGCACTATGCGTCCGATTATTTCGACCAGTTGTACGCTTGGGCCGTTGAATTGATCCGTAAAGGGCTGGCTTATGTGGACGATCAGTCGCAGGAGGAGATTCGTCAGAGCCGGGGTACGGTGACCGTGCCGGGCAAGGAGAGCCCGTGGCGCAACCGGTCGGCGGAAGAGAACCTCGACCTGTTCGAACGGATGAAAAACGGCGAGTTCGGAGACGGCGAAAAGGTGCTGCGTGCGAAAATCGATATGGCTCATCCGAATATGCTGCTGCGCGATCCGATCATGTACCGGATCCTGCATGCCGAGCATCATCGCACCGGCAACAAATGGTGCATCTATCCGATGTACGATTATGCGCACGGGCAGAGCGATTCGATCGAGAAGGTTACGCATTCGATCTGTACGCTCGAATTCGACGTGCACCGGCCGCTGTATGACTGGTTTATCGAGAAGTTGGATATCTATCCGAGCCATCAGTACGAGTTTGCGCGTTTGAACCTGACCTATACGATGATGAGCAAGCGGAAACTGTTGCAGTTGGTGCGGCAGGGCACCGTGATGGGTTGGGACGATCCGCGTATGCCGACGATCTGCGCGTTGCGGCGTCGGGGTTATACGCCGGAGAGCGTGCGAATGTTCGCCGATAAGGTGGGCGTGGCTAAGCGGGATAACGTGATCGACCTCGGACTGCTCGAATTCTGCGTCCGGGAAGACTTGAATAAACGGGCTCGGCGGCGCATGGCCGTGTTGGACCCGATCCGCGTGGTGATTACCAATTATCCGGAAGAGAAAACCGAAACGGTCGATTGTATCAATAATCCGGAGGACGAAACGGCCGGGAAACGGGAAGTTCCGTTCGGGCGGGAGATCTATATTGAGCGCGACGATTTTATGGAAAATCCTCCCAAGAAATATTACCGTCTCTCTCCGGGCGGCGAAGTGCGGCTCAGGTACGCCTATTTGATCCGGTGCGACGAAGTGATCAAGGATGCCGACGGCAAGGTGGTCGAACTGCGTTGTACGTACGATCCGATGTCCAAGGGGGGACGCTCTTCCGACGGGCGTAAGGTGAAGGGGGTGATCCACTGGGTTTCGGCGCGGCATGCGGTTCCGGCCGAAGTGCGACTGTTCGACCGCTTGTTCGTCAAAGAGGATATGAACGACATCGAGGAGGGGAAGACGTTCGAGGATTACCTGAATCCCGATTCGCTGAAGACCGTAACCGGATATCTCGAACCTTCGCTGAACGAAGCTGCGGAAGGAGATACTTTCCAGTTCGAACGGTTGGGTTATTTCTGCGTGGACAGAGATTCCACGGCGGCTGGGAAAGTATTCAACCGTACCGTTACGTTGAAAGACAGTTGGGCTAAAATGGCTGCCAAATAAGAGACGGTCTCCGTTTTCCGTTTCCATAATAATTGAAGACTTGTGTAAGTTGAAAAAGTTGCTTTTATTACTGGTTTTTGCGGGGATTTCCGCCGTTTGCTTCGCACAGGCGGATAGTTGCCGCATCATCATTACTACGCCCGGTTATACGTCGATTTACCGCTATTCGGATCGGGAATTCGCCAAACAGATGGCCTGTGATTTCAAGGTGGCCGACGCTTCGGTGACCGAAGAGCCGAAAGGAGACGGCTGTTCGCTGGTGAAGCTGCGGATCGGCCAGCGGGAATACAGTTTTGCCGTATCGCCGGATGCGCCGGTCGTGCGTCTGCAGTACGACCGCAATAGAAGGCTGTTTAAAGGCATGGGATTTAATTATATCGAGCAAACCGAGGCCAAGTACGAGGCGCCCTCTTTTAATGGCGTATCGCTGCTGAAATTACCGGAGCTTTGGCGGCCGCAGATCGAAAAGCTGATTGACGACCGCAGCCTGCTCGATCCGGACAGGCCGGACGTGTTTTTACTCGAAGTCGATATCGACGAAGACGGGATCGTGCACCGGATCGTGGAGCTGGGCGGGGCGTTGAAGCAGTATTCGCAGGTGTTTATCGATAAGATTTACGATATTGCGGTGCGCGGATGGAATCCGGCTAAACGTAACGGAGTGCCTTTCAGGACGGTAGCCCAGATTCGGTTCGTAATAGACGAAAATTGACCGATCGCTTTTTTGCGCGGACAACCGGTAGAAATTTTTATAAATAACGTTATTTCGGATCGAAAGCGGAACATACTGCGGATTCCGAAGGCGTAAAAAAAGAGAGACAGATTGTCTCTCTTTTTTATATAATTGATTATTAATGTTTTATAAAATAGACTTCGTAATTTTCATGGCGCAGAAGTGCGGCCCGCACATCGAGCAGTGGTCGGATCCTTCGCGAATCATTTCGAAGTGCATCCGGCGGGCCCGTTCCGGGTCGAGCGACAGGTTGAACTGGTCGTTCCAGCGCATTTCATACCGGGCATGGCTCATTTGCAGGTCGCGTTCGGCCGCTCCGGGATGTCCTTTCGCGATGTCCGCCGCATGGGCGGCCAGTTTGTAAGTTACGACGCCTTCGCGGACATCGTCCTTGTTCGGCAGGGCCAGGTGCTCCTTGGTGGTTACGTAGCACAGCATGGCGGTTCCCATCCATCCGATCATCGCCGCGCCGATCGCGGAGGTAATGTGGTCGTATCCGGCTCCGATGTCGCTGACCAGCGGTCCCAACGTGTAGAACGGGGCTCCGTGGCAGTATTTGATTTGCTTGTCCATATTTTCACGGATTTTTTGCATCGGAACGTGTCCCGGCCCTTCGATAATGACCTGTACGTCGTGTTTCCATGCGATTTTAGCCAGTTCTCCGAGTACTTCCAGCTCTCCGAACTGGGCTGCGTCGTTTGCATCGGCAATGCTTCCCGGACGCAATCCATCGCCGAGCGAGAAAGCGATGTCGTATTTTTTAAGCAGTTTGCAAATGTCTTCGAAATGGGTATACAAAAAGTTTTCCTGTTTGTTGATGCTCATCCATTTTGCAAGAATCGACCCGCCGCGCGAAACGATTCCGGTCACGCGTTTCAGTGCGGCGGGCAGGTGGCGCTGTAAGATACCGGCATGGATAGTGAAATAATCCACCCCTTGTTCGCACTGTTCGACCAGCGTATCGTAATACACTTCCCAGGTCAGATCGGCAATTTCGCCGCCTACTTTTTCCAACGCCTGGTACATCGGTACGGTGCCGATCGGTACGGGAACGTTGCGCAGGATAGCTTCGCGGGTTTGGTGGATCTCCTTGCCCGTCGACAGATCCATCACGGTGTCGGCTCCCCATTTGACGGCCCACATGGCTTTTTCGACCTCTTCCTCGATCGACGAGCCCAGCGCCGAATTACCGATGTTGGCGTTGATTTTGACCAGGAATTTACTGCCGATAATCATCGGTTCCGCTTCCGGATGCCGGTAATTGGACGGCAGTACGGCGCGTCCTTCGGCAATCTCTTCCCGTACCATTTCGGGTGTGATGCGGTCTTCCCGTTCGTTGTTCTGATTCTCCCGGATGGCGACGTATTCCATTTCGGGCGTGATGATCCCGTGTCGGGCATACCACAACTGGGTATGGAATTCTCCCTCTTTCTCCCTCTCCTTGATCCACGGTTCCCTGACCTTTGGCATTCCCTTCCGGATGTCGATTTGATAATTGTCGTCGGTATAGGCGCCGGTCGTATCGTAAACGCAGACTTTTTTCCCGTTTTGCAGCGATATTTCCCGCATACCGACTTTGATCGGATGTAGCGTCCCGTCTATATAAATCTTTTTAGCTCCGTTTTTTGATAGGTCGAAAATGTTTTTCATTTCTTTTAAATTTGTTCCACGTGGAACATTCTCCACGATGGATGTTTTAAATAAAGATTTGTTCCACGTGGAACAATTAACGTCCGAAATAAACCAACAGTACGTTGATGTCGGCCGGGCTGACTCCCGGTATCCGCGAAGCCTGTCCGATGGTAGACGGGCGGATTCTCGTCAGTTTCTGTCGGGATTCGATCGAAAGCGAAGTCAGTTCGCTGTAATTGAAATCCGGTCGGATCCGGATATTTTCGAGTCGCGTCATTTTGTCGGCGATGTGCCTTTCGCGCTCGATGTATCCGTGATATTTGATCTGGATTTCGGCTTCTTCGATCACTTCCTGCGAACACCCGTTTTCAAAAATGAAATCGGCCAGTTCGGGCAGGTATTCCGCCAGTCCGTTCAACGTGATTTTATTGCGTAAAATGATATCGTAAAGTTTTCGTCCCTGGGTCAGCGGCGTCGATTCGATCGATTTTAAATACTCCTCCAAATCGGCCGGAGTGACACTCAGTTGACGAACGAATGAAATAAGCGATTCTACGGACGATTTTTTTTGCATCGTTTTTCGATACCTTTTTTCATTCGCAAGCCCTATTTTATACGAAATCGGCGTAAGCCGGATATCCGCATTGTCCTGCCGGAGCAAAATCCGGTATTCGGCGCGGCTGGTGAACATCCGATAAGGTTCGTCGACGCCTTTGGTGACCAGGTCGTCGATCAATACCCCGATGTACGATTCGTCGCGTCGCAGTACGAGCGGTTCGTCGTCCCGCAGTTTCAGTACGGCGTTGATTCCGGCCATCAGTCCCTGGGCAGCGGCTTCTTCGTATCCTGTCGTTCCGTTCACCTGACCGGCAAAAAACAATCCGCCGATCAGTTTCGTCTCCAGCGAATGGTAGAGCTGGGTCGGCGGAAAATAGTCGTATTCGATCGCATAACCGGGCCGGTAAAGTTGTACGTTTTCGAATCCTTTGATTTTTTGCAGCGCCGCCACCTGAATATTCCATGGCAACGACGACGAAAAACCGTTCAGGTAGTATTCGTGTGTGTCGGCTCCTTCGGGTTCGAGAAAAAGTTGATGGGAATCCTTGCCGGCGAAAGTCCGCAACTTATCTTCGATACTCGGACAGTAGCGTGGTCCGATCCCCTTGATAGTGCCGTTGAACAACGGCGAATCGGCGAATCCGCTCCTCAAAATATCGTGCACTTCTTTCGATGTGTAAACGAGATAACAAGGAATTTGTTTTTTAATACACTCTGTATCAGTAGAATATGAAAATTTACCGGGTGTTTCGTCTCCTTGTTGCTCTTCGAGTCGGCTGAAGTCGATCGAACGGGCGTCGAGCCGGGCCGGAGTGCCGGTTTTCATGCGTCCGACTTCGAAACCGAGTCCGGCCAGTTGGGCGCTCAGCCCGTGCGAAGCGGGATCGCCGGCGCGACCGCCCGGAACATGCGTCCGGCCGATGTGCATCAACCCTTCGAGGAAGGTTCCTGCGGTCAAAATAACGGCTTTCGAGCGGAATTGCACTCCCATCCGAGTCGTGACCCCGGCGACCGTATTTTGTTCGATCTGAAGGGCGGTTACGGCGTCTTGCCACAGGTAGAGATTTTGCGTGTTTTCGAGCATTTCGCGCCACAGCAGCGAGAAGCGCGCCTTGTCGCACTGCGCGCGCGGACTCCACATCGCCGGCCCTTTCGAACGGTTCAGCATACGGAATTGCAGCGTCGTACGGTCGGTGACGATGCCCGTATAACCGCCCATCGCATCGATCTCCCGGACGATCTGTCCTTTGGCCACGCCCCCGACGGCCGGATTGCACGACATCTGGGCGAATTTGCCCATGTCCATTGTGATTAACAGCGTCCGGCAGCCCATATTGGCCGCCGCCGCCGCCGCTTCGCATCCGGCATGTCCTCCTCCGACGACGATGATATCGTATTCGAATTTCATTTTTTTTGTTTTTCCGGCTCCCCTTTCCGCTTCTTGTCTGCCCGACGCGGCGCGGACCCGGGGATTTCGTTGTAAAACAGGTCCAGGTATTTGTTTTCCAGACTTTTCATCCGTGCGGCTTCTTCGGGCGTTTTGTCGCCGTAGCCGCACAAATGCAGAATACCGTGAATGATCACGCGCTGCAGTTCGTTTTCGAACGTCGTTCCGAAAGCGGCCGCGTTATCGCGCACGGTACCGATTCCGATCATCAGGTCTCCGGCGATCTTTTTCTTCTCCGGATCGCTGTAATCGAACGTAATAATATCCGTAAAGTAGTTGTGGTTCAGGTATTTGTTATTTACTTCCAGCAGCCGTTCGTCCGAACAGAAGACGACCGATACGGCTCCCGTGTCCCACCCCTCCGTCCGGGCCGTTCGCCTGATCCATGCGGAGGTTTTTCTTTTGCCCCTGAATATGAAGTCGCACGCTTCGGTGCAGTAATTTACCGGCATTGTTCGTATCGTAGTTTAATTCGTTTTCGGGTTACCGTCTCAGCCATTTTTCCGGATTCAGGTTGACGGGATTGTTCTGCGCGTCGAGTTTCCACACTTCGAAATGCAGCGTGCAATCGTTACTGTCTTCGGACGAAGCGATCCGCCCGATCGGCTGGTTCAGCGTGACCCGGTCGCCCACCTTGACGTTGACCGAAGCGAGGTTGCTGTAAAGGGTCAGGTAGTTTCCGTGACGCAGCAGGACGACCTTGTTCGTCCATTGGTTCAGCAGCACCTGGCTGACTTCTCCCTCGAACACGGCGCGCACTTCGGCTCCCGGTTCGGCTGCGATGTCGACGCCCTGGTTCTTTTCGACGACGCCTTTGATCGCAGTGTGCGAGTGGAGTCCGTAGTTATTTACGATGACTCCCCGCACCGGGTAGGGCAACTTGCCGGTATTCTGTTCGAATTGTCCGGAGAGCTTGACGTCGAATTCCCGTTGTTCGGACGTTTGCGGTTTCGCTTTGTTTTTGCGCGATTCTTCGGCGATGATCTGCCGTATCTGTTTCTGCATCTGTTCGATCCGCTTCCTGTTCGCCTTGATGATCGAGTTCAGTTTGCCCGCTTCCTGCTGCAGTTTCTGCGACGAGGTGCGGTACTGCGTTTCGTCCTTGTCCAGCGAGGTCAGCTCTTCGTTGCGGCTACGGCGCACTTTGTCGAGTTCCTCCTTCTGACTTTGCAGGCTGGATATTTCGCGTCCGACCGAGGCCGATACCGAATCGATTTCGGCGGCTTTCTGTTCCCGCATCCGGTTGTAGCGGTGCATATAGGCGATCCGCAGCGTAGCGTCGTTGAAATCCCGCGATGCGAACAGAAAGAGCATGAAGTTGTTCAGCTTGTAATTCTTATAGGAATCGTAAACCATCGCGGCGTATTCCTGCCGCAGCCGGTTCAGATCCTGTTCCAGCGACCGGATCGTCGTGTTTTTCGCACCGATGTTGTTTTCGATCAATCCCGACTGTTTTTCGAGGTTCGAGATGATGTTCTTCCGGTTGCGGATCTTATTGCGGATCAGGTTTAGCTGCCGGTCGGTCGTTTGCTGGTTTTTCTGCGTTTTCGACAGCAATTGGTTGGTCATTTTGATCTCCTCTTCGGCTTGCCGGATCTCTTCGCGCAACGATTCCAACTGCTGGGCCGGCACGCTCAGCGTCGCAAGGGCAAACAAAAGGGTCAGCAACAGTCTTGTCCGGGTCATCGTTATTCGATTTGTTTAAGCCGTTGTTCGATCTGCTCCGGATCGTAACCGCTTTCCAGCGCCTTTTTCCAGTAAATCGAAGCCATGAAGTTGTCTTTCAGTTTATAGAGGATGTCGCCGTAGTGCAGGAACAGTTCCTTGTTGCCGGTACGATCGAGCGATACGGCCTGCCGCATCGGCGTCCGTGCTTCTTCGTACCGGCCCAACTGGTAGAGCACCCATGCGTAGGTATCCAGGTAGGTCGGGTTGTTCGGCGACAGCCGGATCGCCTTTTCCGTCATCGCGAGCGCCTTGTCGAGCCGCTCGTTGCGCAGGCTCAGGAAATAAGCGTAGTTGTTGTATATGACCGCATTGGTCGTATCGAGCTTCATGCCTTTTTCATACGATTTGAAGCAGTTTTTGTAGTCGCCGAGCGTTTGGTAATTGTCTCCCAGCACGCCGTAGATCACACTGCGCAGCGAGTCGGTTTTAGCGTATTTGAGCGCTTCGCGGTAGGCCGGTTCGGCTTCTTTCGGGTTGTTCAGCATGTAGGCCGAAATAGATCCCTTGCGCAGGTAGAGCTCCGGGTCGGACGGGAAGCGCTGTAAGGCCATTGCCGTGTATTTGGCCACCGAATCGGGCCGTTTCTGATATGCTTCGATCTCGATGACGGTGTTGAACGGCTCTTTGCGGTCGGTCGAATCGTTCAGGTAGGATTTGTACAGACTGAGCGCGTCTTCCAGAAATCCTCCGGCGATCAGGTGTTTGGCGTACAGTTCGACCGTCCGGTAGTCTTCGGGATAAGTGATCGCCAGCGACGAAGCCAGTTCTCCGAGTTGGACGTAATAGTCGCGGTAATAATTCGGCGTTTGGGTGAGTTCTTCGAAAAATTTCAGTTTCGTTTCGAGCGGAAATTCTTTCGACCGGAAAAGTTGCGCAGCCGTCGACAGGAAGCGGACATTGTCGTTCGTGCGCTTGTAAAAATCATTCAGCGACGCGATGACGCGCAGACTGTTGGGATTGATCTCCTGCGCTTTCCGATAAGCTTCCTGCGCCTGCGCGAGCTGTCCGAGCGTGGTGTAGAGTTCCGCCAGTTCGACGTAGTTGTCTTCGTCGTAAGGGAAATTTTCCACCATGGCTTTCGCCTCGACCAAGGCCCGGTCGTACTGTTTCATGTTCAGCAGCAGTTGCCGCTTATACCCCGCCAGCATTTCGACGGCGCCGAGTTGGCGTTCGGCCGAATCGAGGATGATCAGCGCTTTCTCGGGATCGCCTTTCTGTTCGTACAGCATGGCGATCAGCCGGTAGTTGTCCGGATTGTTCGGAGCGGCCTTCAGCAGCGAATTGTAAACCGTCATCGCCGAGTCGTAGCGCTGCGTGGCGATCAGCAGCCGTCCGAGCTGGGTTCGGTACCAGATGTTGCCCGTGTCGGCGGCATTGGCCCGCAGACTGTACCGGAGGGCGGTTTCGGGCTCGGACATCGTGAGCGTGGCCAACTCGAAAAGGGTCGGCGCATGCGTCGAATCGATCTCCAGCACCTTTTTGAAAAGGTCTACCGACTGTTGCGGATCGCCGTTCATGATGTTGTTCTTGATCCCTTCGGTGTAATAATAAGAAGCCGTCTGCTCCGGCGAATATCCCCGGTCTGTCCGCGCTTCCGGTTTCGAAGCATAGGCCGGACGGGACGGGCCGCAAAACAGCAGCGCCGCAGCGGCGGCACCCACGCAAAGAGATTTTGTCAGTTTCGTCATAAACAGCCCCTCCGGGTTTTTTAGAAAACAGAATCGAACTGGCGCAAGAAACGCGCGTCGTTTTCGAAGTAGAGCCTCAGATCCTTGACGCCGTATTTCAACATGGCGATCCGTTCAACTCCCATGCCGAATGCGAAGCCCGAATACCGTTGCGGGTCGATGCCCGACGCTTCGAGCACGTTCGGATCGACCATCCCGCAGCCCATGATTTCGAGCCAGCCGGTATGTTTGCATACGTTGCATCCTTTGCCTCCGCACAAGTTGCACGACACGTCCACTTCGGCCGACGGCTCGGTGAACGGGAAGTACGACGGGCGCATCCGGATCTGCGCCTTTTCGCCGAACATCTCCTTGGCGAAATACAGAATGCTCTGTTTCAGGTCGGCGAACGATACGTTTTCGTCGATATAAAGTCCTTCGACCTGGTGAAAAATGCAGTGCGCCCGGTACGAAATGGCCTCGTTGCGGAATACCCTCCCCGGGCAAACCACGCGGATCGGCGGTTTCTGACGCTCCATCGTGCGCACCTGGATCGAACTGGTGTGCGTCCGCAGCAGGATATCCGGGTTTTTGCGGATGAAAAACGTGTCCTGCATATCGCGGGCCGGATGCTCCGGCGGAAAATTCAGCGCCGAGAATACGTGCCAGTCGTCTTCGATTTCGGGCCCTTCGGCGACCGTATAGCCGAGCCGCGCGAAGATGTCGACGATTTCGTTCCTTACCAGCGAGATCGGATGCCGGCTGCCGATCGGGTCGTTCGATCCCGGACGAGTCATGTCGATGGCCGCGTCCGAGTCGGTTTCGGTATTTTCCAGAGCGGATTTCATCTCCGCGATTTTGTCGTTGATGCGTGTTTTCAGCGCGTTGATCTTCTGGCCGAGCTCTTTTTTCAACTCCGGCGCCACTTTCTTGAACTCTTCGAACACGTCGTTCATTTCCCCTTTGCGTCCGAGCATTCGCACCCGGAACTCTTCGACCTCGGCGGCGGCCTGCGGTTTGAACGCTTCGACCCGCTTCAGCAAATCGTTTATTTTGTCGATCATCGTTGGTGGTTTATGTTTTTATCGCTATTTTTACCCGATAGATTTAACGAACAAAGTTAAGAATATTTTGTAAATGACGCGCATAAAAAGCATAATTACCGGTTTGTCGGTATGGATCGCAATATCGGCGTCAGCGCAAAAAGTGGGTGTGGTGATGAGCGGAGGCGGGGCTAAGGGATTGTACCACATCGGAGTAATGAAGGCTTTGGAAGAGAACGGGATTCCGGTCGACTACGTTTCGGGCACGTCGATGGGATCGATTATCGCGGGGCTTTACGCGATCGGGTACACGCCCGACGAAATGGCCGAAGTTTTCAAATCGGATCAGATCAAATACTGGATGAGCGGCAAGATCAAGCCGCAGTATATCTATTATTTCCGGCAGAAACAACCCAATGCGGCGATGGTGTCGTTGCGGCTCGATCTGCGTAACCGCAACAAAAAGATGGTGGCCCAGTTGCCCACCAACTTGATCCCGTCCGACCAGATCGACATGTCGTTCGTGGAGTTCTTCGCAGCGCCGAACGCGCAGTGCGGAGGCGATTTCGATAAGCTTTTCGTCCCGTTTCGTTGCGTGGCAACCGATGCGGCCGCGCAGAAGGAGGTGGTGTACCGCAACGGAGACCTGGGTAAGGCGATCCGGGCTTCGATGACCATTCCGCTCGTTTTCAAACCGCTGAAACAGGATTCGACGCTGCTCTACGACGGCGGCATGTACAATAATTTCCCATGGCAGGTGCTGAAAGAGGATTTCGGTCCGGAGGTGCTGATCGGAAGCAAGTGCACGGCCGGCAATACCAAGCCCAGCGAGGACAACGTGGTGGACCAGATCCTGGCGCTGACGATGATGCATACCGACTACAAATTGCCGTCGGACAGCGACATTCTGATCGAACACGCTTTCGAGGATGTGTCGACGCTCGATTTCGGCAAGGTGGAGTATGTGATCAACCGCGGTTACAGCGACGCCATCGACGCGATGCCGCTGATCAAGGAGCGCATTACCCGCCGCGTGGACCCCGATTCGCTGTCGGCGGCTCGGAAGGCTTACCGGGCTTCGTTGCCGAACCTGTTTTTCGACAAGTACGAGATTTCCGGGCTGAACGATAACCAGACGATGTATGTTAAGGAGTTGCTGCAACTGGACGGGCCGAAAAACGCTAAAAAGAAGAAGGACCGAGCATTCGACCTCGAAAAATTCCGTTCCGGTTATTTCAAGATTTTGTCGGACGGGGATATCGAAGGAAATTATCCGGACGTGACCTACGACGATTCCTCGAAATTTTTCAAGCTCGACATCGAGATGAAGACCAAACCGAGCTTCAAAGTGATGTTCGGCGGCAACGTGTCGTCGACGTCGATGAACCAGGCCTACGTCGGACTCGAATACCGGCGGATCGGCCTCAGTTCGCAGACCTACAATTTCGACGGTTATTTCAGTCCGCTCTACTCGTCGTTGTCGCTGCGGGGACGTACCGATTTTTTCATGAAGGCGCTGTTTTCGCTCGATTACGGGTATAACTTCAACTATTACAACTATTTTAAAAGCAATTTCGGCGGGATCGCCAAAAAGACCGACCTGACCTACTCGAAGTATATCGACACGTATGCGACGGCCGCGCTGACCGTACCGGTCGATCGTTATTCGGTGCTGTCGCTGCGCATGAACGGAGGTTACGACCGTTACAGTTATTTCCAGACGACCGACTATACGGACGACGACGTGATGGACCGGACGCAGTTCCCGTTCTTCGGCCTGAAGCTGGAACTCGACCGCAACGGCCTGAACTACCTGCTCTACCCGACGCGGGGTATCCGCCAGACGATATCGGCCATTTTCGTTACCGGCAACGAAATGTACGCTCCCGGAACCCGGTCGCCCGATCAGGTTCCGAGGCGCAGCGGCGATTCGCGGCACTGGTTCGGGGCGCAGTTCGTCCGCGAGCACTATTATCCGGTGTGCAAATGGTTCTCGGTCGGATACCTGGCGCAGTTGGTCGTGACGAATCATCCTTCGTTCACAAACGAGTACGCGACCAACATCTCTTCGCCGGCTTTCACGCCGACTCCGCACAGCCGGTTCGTGTATATCAAGGAGTTCCGCAGCAATTCGTTCATCGGACTCGGCATTATGCCGACGTTCGAGTTCGCCCCGAAGTTCTACCTGAAAAACAGCGCCTACGCCTTCCTGCCCGGCGACAACAACAAGGTGAAAGAGAATATCCACAAGCGCGTGCGCTACATGTTCAATTCGTCGCTGGTCTATCAGACGGCTTTCGGCCCGGTCAGCTTGACCCTGTCGAAATACGACGTCACCAACAAAAACAACTGGTTCCTGACGTTCAATTTCGGGTTCACGATTTTCAATCGTAATGGATTATTTTATTGATTTTCAGTGTTGTAGTGGGCGATGGATCTTCGGTTTTCATTTTTCGGAAAAAAAAACTACTTTTGCAACCTAAAACAATTCAATGCAATGGCAACGACAGCAGATATCAAAAACGGAATGTGCATCGAACTGGACGGTAAAACGTTTTCGATCGTCGAATTCCTGCACGTAAAACCCGGCAAAGGCCCGGCCTTCGTCCGCACCAAACTGAGAAACCTCGAAAACGGGCGCGTGCTCGACAAAACGTTCTCGGCCGGCGAGAAGATCGAACCGGTTCGTGTGGAACGCCGTCCCTACCAGTACCTTTACGAAGACGATTTGGGCTGCAATTTCATGCATACCGAAACGTTCGAGCAGATCCATATCGACCGCAATCTGATCAATAATTCCGACCTGATGCGCGAAGGACAGGTCGTGGAGGTGATGTTCCATACCGAAAAGGAAACCGTCCTTTCGGCCGAACTTCCTCCGGTAGTGGACATGGAAGTGACTTACACCGAACCCGGCGTGAAAGGCGACACCGCTTCGACCAATTCGCTGAAGCCGGCTACGGTCGATACGGGAGCTACTGTGAAGGTGCCGTTGTTTATCAATACCGGCGACAAAATCCGCGTGGATACCCGTACCCGCGAGTACAACGAACGGATCAAAGAATAGGTCTCGAACTTACGATTGGCAAGCCGCATTTGTAAAAATGCGGCTTTTTTGTGCCGTTTCGGAATAATTTCGGTATCTTTGAAAACGTGCACGGCGATTGTTTCGGATAAGAGGGCCGTTTTTTGGAACGTGTATGGGTTGCCGTCGCCCGTTTTGTCACCGCGGACGGAGGTATGCGTCGTTTATGGAAATTTTCCGTGCGGTACGGATTCTTTTTTAACGTTCAATAAAATAGATTTATGTTCAGAAAACGCGTTTTTCTTATTTTACTCGCATCGTGCGGTCTGGCCGTTTCGCTTTCCGCGAAAAAGGCGGAAGCGTCTGTTGCCGTTCCGCAGTCACAGATCGATGCTTGCCGCGCATGGGTCGATCGGCAGTTTGCCGTCGGCGGACCGCTGCCGTTCAGTTTCGTTTACGACGGGAAATCTTCCGGCGAATTTTTAAGCGGCTGCAAATTGAAAGTGAAAACCGGTTCGGCGGATGCCGCCCGCAAACGGGAGGTGCGGACTTATACCGATCCCGCTTCCGGCCTGGAGGTGCGCTGCGAGATCGTTCGTTATGCCGATTACCCGGCCGTGGAGTGGGTCGTCTATTTCAAAAATAACGGCAGGACGAAAACCGGAATCCTCGAAAACCTGTTGCCTTTGGACGTTCCGTTCGGATTGGACGGGAAAGACGACGTTTACCTGAACTACAACGAGGGAGGGCACTCTGGAGCGAAGGATTTCCAGCCGAACCGGATGAAGCTCGGCCGGCAGGAGGCCAAAGAGGTCGGCGCTTTCTGGTACGGTTTCCCGACGGCCGAGAACCTGCCGTTCTTCAATGCGGAGTGGAACGGCGGAACCCGGGGCGTGATGACCGCCGTAGGTTGGCCTGCGCAGTGGAAAGCTTCGTTCGACAGGAAGGCCGATACGACGCTGAACGTTCGCATCGGACAGATTAAAACGCGCTTGTACCTTGAACCGGGCGAGGAGATTCGCACGCCGCTGGTCGTGGTGATGTTCTGGAACGGGACGCGCGATGCGGCGCAAAACATGTGGCGCGGCTGGATGTACGACCATAACCTGCCGCGTCCGGGAGGCCGTTTGCCCGAACCGATCCTCGAAGCGGCCAGTTCGGCCTATTTCGCCGAGATGTTCCATGCTACGGATAAAGACCAGATGGAGTTTATCGACCGTTACCTCGAAGAGGGTGTGAAGTTGGATTACTGGTGGATGGACGCCGGCTGGTATCCGAACCGGGGAGGTTCGTGGCAAGATCTGCTCGGAACGTGGTATCCCGACCCGAAACGTTATCCGAACGGACTGCGGGCGATCAGCGACCACGCCCATGCGAAAGGGGTCAGGTCGTTGCTTTGGTTCGAGCCGGAGCGCGTGACGGCCGGCAGTTGGATTTATGAAAACCATCCGGAGTGGACGCTCGGCGACGGCACTACCCGCTTTTTCAACTACGGAAATCCCGAAGCGCTGGCATGGATGACCGATCATGTGGACAGTCTGCTCAAAAGCGAGGATATCGACCTGTACCGTCAGGATTTCGCCGTCATGTCGTCCGATTACTGGAACGAGGAAGACCGCAAAAATCCCGACCGGCAGGGGATCGCCGAAATCAAGCACGTAATCGGTTACCTGAAATATATGGACGAGCTGCAACGCCGCCATCCGGGGATGCTGATCGACATCTGCGCCGCCGGCGGCAAGCGGCTCGAACTCGAAAACCTGCGGCGCGCCGTACCGCTGTGGCGCAGCGACTACGCGTTCGAACCGGTCGGCGTGCAGGGACAGACTTACGGACTTTCGGCCTGGATTCCGTTCTCCGGCGCCGGGGTCAACCGGATCACGGCTTACGATTTCCGCAGCAACATGAGCCCGTCGATCGTGCTGAATCTCGACTCGCGGGTCAAGGACGCCGATTACCCGTTGCTGCGCAGATTGCTGGCGCAGTGGGAGGAGGTGCGCGGCGACTATCGCGGCGACTTCTATCCGCTGACTGCGTATAGCCTGCAGGACGACGTGTGGATCGGCTGGATGTTCTTCCGTCCCGAGACGGGTACGGGCTTCGTGCAGATGTTCAACCGGGCCGGGTCGATCTACGATTCGGGCGTATGCCGGTTGAAAGGGCTCGATCCGCAGAAACGGTACCGGGTTACCGATATGGATACGCAGCAAAGCGTATTGTTCGGTGGCGAGGAGCTGCTCGGCCAGGGGCTGCGGTTCACTTTTACGCAGGCTCCGGAGTCGAAATTGATCCGGATCTCCGAAGTCGACCGGCCGTAATGCGTCGGCCGGAAGGAGCGCTCCCGAAAACGAAAACAGAAAAGATTCCGCCCCGCCGGGCGGAATCTTTTTTATTCGGGGTCCCGTACGGGTTGCCGGGACGGTTGCTCCGTTCGCAAGGGTTCCGACGCTCCGCCCCGTTCCGGCGGCGAGGATTTTCCGAACGGTGCCGTCTCGGAAAAATTTCGGGGCCGGACGGAATGCACGGAATTTTATTTACTTTTGCCTGAAAGCGGTTCCGTACCCCGAACGAAACATTCTTGTCCCCGCTGTTCTATCGAATGAAAATCGACGGGAAAAACGGAACCGCTTTTTGCGCTCTGCGGCAGGCGGGCGGAGCCGTTATCCGCCGTTCATGTACGCTTCGATCCCGGCGGTCGTTAC
Organism: Candidatus Alistipes pullistercoris; assembly: GCF_027665465.1. Taxonomy (NCBI): domain Bacteria; kingdom Pseudomonadati; phylum Bacteroidota; class Bacteroidia; order Bacteroidales; family Rikenellaceae; genus Alistipes; species Candidatus Alistipes pullistercoris. The sequence goes on from NZ_JAQDED010000001.1 coordinate 530,217, forward strand.
CGGGGGGCGGTTACCGCCGAGCATCCGGTTGCCGTAATAAGTAATCAGCATGTCGTCCTCGATCCGAATACCGCCGAAATCGAGGTATTCCCGCACTTTTTCGAAGTCGATGAACCCGCCGCCGAGTCCTTCCCGTTCCCATTTGGCGATCAGCGCCGGAATAAAGTAAATGCCCGGCTCGACCGTGATGACGAAGCCTTCTTTCAGCCGTTTGCCCATTCTGAGCGACGAAAGCCCCGGCGTCGAGCTGCGCAGCGTCTCTTCGTCGTAGCCGACGTATTTTTCGCCGATATTCTCCATGTCGTGCACGTCGAGCCCCATCTGGTGTCCCAACCCGTGCGGCATGAACAGCGCCTGCGCCCCCACCCCGACCGCGTCCTGCATGTTGCCGCGCATCAGGCCGAGCGATTTGAGTCCCTCGGCGATCACCATCGACGCTTCGTTGTGCATCCGGTAGTAGAACGTGTCCGGTCCGGCCAGTTCGAACGTGCGGTCGTTGGCCGCCAGCACGATGTCGTAAACGTCTTTTTGCCTGCCGGTGAAACGTCCGTTGACCGGGAATGTCCGCGTGAAGTCGCTGCAATAGTTCATCGCCGTCTCTGCGCCGGCGTCGATCAGCATCAGCCGGCCGCTTTGCAGGACATGGTCGTAATCGTGGTTATGCAGCGTTTCGCCGTGCTGCGTTACGATCGACGGGAACGATACTCCGGCTCCGTGTTGCAGGGCGACGCCTTCGATCGCCCCGGCGATTTCGCGTTCGGTAATCCCCGGACGGCACATGCGCATCGCCAGGCGGTGCATTTTGCCGGCGGTCTCGCAGGCCCGTTCGATCTCTTCGATCTCCGCAGGCTCTTTTACCTCGCGCAACGCGACGACGGCGCGCGCCAATTCCGCCGAAGCGTAGGACGCCAGCCGGTCGGCGCGGATGCCGAGCAGTCGGCTCATCGTCGAACGGGTTTCGCCGCGATACGGCGGCAGGAAGAGGATGCGGCGGCCTTTGGCGACGGCCGCTTCGATCCGCTTCTGCAGGTGGGCGGCCGACTGTGTTTTTTCGACGCCGACTTCGCCGGCCAGTTCGGCCAGGGAAGGCTGGGGCCCCGTCCAGATAATGTCTTCGAGGGTCGGGTCGTCGCCGAACAGAACGTCTTCGCCGGAATCCAGATCGAGCAGGCCGGAGCAGCCCGGGCGGTTCAGCCCGAAAAAATACAGGAACGTGCTGTCCTGCCGGAATCGGAACGTATTGCCCGGATAGTTGGCCGGAGATTCGTCGTTGCCCGGTAGCAGCACGAGGCCGCCGGACAATTTGGCGTGCAGCGCCTTGCGGCGGGCGATATAGGTTTGTTTGTCGAACATGGCTTTTTCGGTTGAGGTTTTACGCCGCGCCGCCGGTGTGCCGGACGGCGGCGGCATGTTTTCAAAAGTAGGCTTTTTTTGCCGGAATCGGAACGGGGAACCTTCATTTTTTCGATAGGCGGCCGTCGCTTCGGGCGCGCGGTTGCGGACGGCGGAACAACAAAACGTGCAAAAATCGCGTTGTTTTGACAATTGAAGCAAAAAAGCTTACTTTGCGAAAATTTTCCGGAGGTTCCGGCCTGCTCCGTGCAGTATAAAATAACGCTTTTTTACGGTATCGCGTATCCGCCGGTACGCTTTATCCGGATATAACGGACCATGTACATACGACCGCCTAAATTCATACGACGCCTGTTTCCTTCGCTGATCTGGTCGATGCCCGAAAGCGACCGGGTTTATCTGACGTTCGACGACGGCCCCACGCCCGGCGTTACCGAGTGGATTCTCGACCAGTTGGCCGAGTACGACGCCAAAGCTACGTTTTTCTGCCTCGGCAAAAACGCCGAGCAGTACCCGCACCTGTACCGCATGATCGTGGACGCCGGACACGCCATCGGTAACCATACCTACAGTCACCAGAAAGGTTGGGGCATGAGTCTCGAACGTTACCTCGAAGACGTCGATTTCGCGAACGATATCCTGCATACCGACCTGTTCCGTCCGCCCTATGCGCGGATCAAGCCGTCGCAGGCGCACCGCATCAGCGAACGTTACAACATCGTGATGTGGGACGTGTTGAGCCGCGATTACAGCCGGCTGATCTCGCCGCGGCAGTGTCTGCACAACGTTACCAGACACGTGCGCGGCGGTTCGATCGTCGTATTCCACGATTCGGTCAAGTCGTTCCGCAACCTGCGTTACGCGTTGCCGCGCACCTTACAGTATTTGCAAAAACAGGGACTCGAATGTTCCGTAATCGAATTATGAAGATGGACGGACGACGAAAAATCATCGTAGCGGTGACCGGAGCCAGCGGTTCCGTCTATGCCCGCCTGCTGTGCGAAGCGCTTTCCCGCGTCGCGGAATTGGGCGAGATCGCGCTGATCGTCACCGGGAACGGCCGCCGCGTCGCTGCGTTCGAGGACGGCGACAAATGGCTGTCCGACAGCCGTTTTACCCGTTACGACGACGACGACCTGTTCGCCGCGCCGGCTTCCGGTTCGGCTTCGTACGATGCGATGGCGGTGATTCCCTGTTCGATGGGTACGGTCGGACGGATCGCTTCGGGCGTTTCGGACAACCTGGTGTGTCGGGCGGCCGACGTGATGCTGAAGGAGCGGCGGCGGCTGATTCTCGTCACGCGCGAGGCTCCGCTCAGCGCGATCCATTTGCACAACCTCTTGCGGCTGACCGAGGCCGGCGCGATCGTCTGTCCGGCGTCGCCGTCGTTCTATTCGAAGCCGGCGACTGTCGAACAACTGTGCGGAACGATCGTCGAACGCGTCTTGTCGCTGCTCGGCGTTGATGCCCCGCATTACGAATGGGGAGCCGAGCGGTAGCGTATTTCGGCAAATAATCGTTATCTTTGCAGCGTCAAGCCGAACCGATGAAAGATATCCGGAACATAGAGACCGACCTCGATTTCGAGAACAAGATCCGCCCGCAGGAACTCAAAACGTTCAGCGGACAGGACAAGATCGTCGACAACCTGACGGTGTTCATCCAGGCGGCGCTGATGCGCGGCGAATCGCTCGACCACGTGTTGCTGCACGGGCCTCCGGGACTCGGCAAGACGACGCTCGCGAATATCATTTGCAACGAAATGGGGGCGACCCTCAAGATGACCTCCGGGCCGGTGCTCGACAAACCAGGGGATCTGGCCGGTTTGCTGACGAATCTCAATGCCGGCGACGTGCTTTTCATCGACGAAATACACCGGCTCAGCCCGATCGTCGAGGAGTACCTGTATTCGGCGATGGAAGACTACAAGATCGACATCATGCTGGACAAGGGGCCGAGCGCCCGTTCGATCCAGATCGAGTTGAACCCGTTCACGCTGATCGGCGCTACGACTCGCAGCGGATTGCTGACGAGTCCGTTGCGGGCCCGGTTCGGGATACAGTGTCACCTGGAATATTACGATAGCCGTGTTTTGAGCGGGATCGTCCGCCGTTCGGCCGGTATCCTGAACATCCCGATCGACGATCAGGCGGCCCGGGAAGTGGCGCTACGCAGCCGCGGTACGCCGCGGATCGCCAACGCTCTGCTGCGCCGGGTGCGCGATTTCGCAATGGTCAAGGGCGGCGGGCATATCGATCTGGAAATTACGCGCTATGCGCTGAATGCGCTGAATATCGACGCGCGGGGACTCGACCGGATGGACAACAAGATCCTCACGACGATCATCGACAAGTTCGGCGGCGGCCCGGTCGGCCTCGGCACGATCGCCACGGCTGTCAGCGAAGATACCGGCACGATCGAAGAGGTTTACGAACCGTTCCTGATCAAAGAAGGTTTTCTGAAGCGCACCCCCCGCGGACGCGAAGCGACCGAGCTGGCTTACGCGCATCTCGGAATCATTCCGCCGACCCGGCAGGATACCCTGTTTTAACCCGTTTTAAACGTCCGTTTTTTCAGGCTTCGCCCCCGATGAAGCTCATGGCCATGCTGGTCTCTTCGGACGGCATTTTGGGCAGGTTAATGGTGCCTACGACCGCTTCGTAGCGTTCGATGTTCTCTTGCAGCGACAGCAGCAGCCGTTTGGCGTGTTCCGGAGCCAGGACGATCCGGCTTTTGATCCGCGCTTTCGATACGCCGGGCATCATCCGGACGAAGTCCAGTACGAATTCCGACGTGGAATGCGAGATGATGACGAGGTTGGAATATTCGCCTTCGGCGATTTCGTCGTTCAGTTCGATATCCAGTTCCCGGCTTTCCGGAAATTTATGTTCGATCATGTTTCGCGTTTTATAGGTGTGGGTGTGTTGGTTCCCGTTTTTTCCCGTTAGTCCGGGAAAGGGCGCCGTTTCGGGATGCCTCCCGACAAACGCCCGTTCCAAGACCCGCGGGGAATCAACCGTCCGCGACTCGCCGGCTGTGACGAACCCGGTTTCCCGGGAGCCGGTTATCCGCATTTGGAGTAACCGCAGCTCATGCAAACCGGACAGCTGTTCTGATAAACCAAGGTTTCCTGTCCGCAGTTCGGACACTTCTCTTTGGCTTTGGTTCCATTGGCAATGTATTGTTTCAGCGCACGTGCCACGCCGTTTTTCCACGTATTGATGCTCTCGCTGTTCAGGTGCAGCGATTCGATCAAAGTCACCACGTCCAGAATCGGCATACCGTTGCGCAGCACGCCCGAAATCAGTTTCGCGTAGTTCCAGAACTCTTCGTCGAACAGGCGCGAGATGCCGCCGATCGTGTTCGTGTACCCGTATTTGTCCTTGTACTGGAAGTCGTAGCGTTTGTTGCCTTCGGCGTCCTTGACCTTGATGATCACGCCTTTTTTGATTTTCTGCGGGATGAACATCGCATCCTCCTCGATCTTTCCGGTGAAAATCTCGTAGGGACGGTCGTTGTAAATGCCGACGAACGAGATCCAGTCCTCCTCGCCGTTCTTGAAGCGAACGATGTCGGCGGACAATTCGAGCGGGCGTTTGAGCGGCGGCCGGTATCCGTCCGGATTGACCGGAGCTTCCTCCGTCTTGGCTCCCTTTTTCTTCTTCTTGTCGACCAGCACGCCGGCGCGCGATCCGTCGCGGTAAACGGTGACGCCCTTGCAGCCGTACTCCCAGGCCGTCAGGTATACTTTGGCGACCAGTTCTTTGGTCACTTCGTTCGGCAGGTTGACCGTTACCGAGATCGAGTGGTCGACCCATTTCTGAATGGCGCCCTGCATCTTGACCTTGCTGACCCAGTCGATGTCGTTCGCCGTCGCTTTGTAATAGGGCGACAGGGCCACCAGTTTGTCGATTTCGGTCATCGGCATGTTTTTGACCTCTTCGATGTCGTATCCGTTCACTTCGAGCCAGACGAGGAATTTGTGGTGGAATACGTTGTATTCTTCCCAGGAATCCCCTACTTCGTCCACGAAAGTCACTTTGACATCCTTGTCGCCCGGATTCACTTTGCGCCGGCGCGTATAGACCGGACGGAATACCGGTTCGATGCCCGAGGTGGTCTGCGACATCAGACTGGTCGTTCCGGTCGGGGCGATCGTCAGCATCGCAATGTTGCGGCGGCCGTGTTTCACCATTTCTTCGTAAAGGGCCGGGTCCGCCTCTTTGATGCGTTCGATCATCGGGTTGCCCTCTTCGCGCCCGGCGTCGTATATCGGGAATTTACCGCGCTCCTGCGCCATCTTGACCGATGTGCGGTAGGCTTCCACTGCCAGCGTTTTTTGTATTTCGACGGCGAAATCAGTCGCTTCGTCGGTTCCGTAGCGCAGGCCCAAGGCTGCCAGCATATCGCCTTCGGCCGTGATGCCCAGGCCCGTACGGCGTCCTTGAAGCGCTTTTTCGCGGATTTTCTCCCACAGTTTCACTTCCACCTGGCGGATGTCCTCGTCTTCGGGATCTTTCGAGATTTTTTCGAGGATCGCTTCGACCTTTTCGAGTTCGAGGTCGATGATATCGTCCATCATCCGCATGGCTGCGGCGACGTGCCGCCTGAATTTATCGAAGTTGAACGAAGCCTCCTTCGTGAACGGCTTGTCGACGTAGCTGTACAGGTTGATCGCCAGCAGGCGGCAACTGTCGTACGGGCACAGCGGAATTTCGCCGCACGGATTCGTCGAAACGGTGCGGAATCCGAGGTCGGCGTAGCAGTCCGGCACCGATTCGCGCAGGATGGTGTCCCAAAACAGCACGCCCGGTTCGGCGGACTTCCATGCGTTGAAGACGATTTTGTTCCACAATGCGCGCGCGTCGATGTCTTTCTCGTACATCGGCTTGTCGGAATCGATCGGGAACTGTTGGTGGTATTTTTTGCCGTCGATTACGGCGTGCATGAATTCGTCGTCGATCTTGATCGAAACGTTCGCTCCGGTTACTTTGCCGGTTTCGACTTTGGCGTCGATGAAGTTTTCTGCGTCCGGGTGTTTTACCGACAGCGACAACATCAGCGCGCCGCGCCGTCCGTCCTGCGCCACTTCGCGCGTCGAGTTCGAATATCGCTCCATGAACGGCACGATCCCCGTCGAGGTCAGCGCGCTGTTCAGCACCGGGCTGCCGGTGGGCCGGATGTGCGACAGGTCGTGCCCGACGCCTCCGCGGCGTTTCATCAGCTGCACCTGTTCTTCGTCGATGCGGATGATGCCGCCGTACGAGTCGGCCGGATGGCGGTGTCCGATCACAAAACAGTTCGACAGCGACGCGATCTGCAGGTTGTTGCCGATGCCGGTCATCGGCCCCCCCTGCGGAATCAGGTAGCGGAACTCTTTCAGCAGGTCGTACACCTGTGCGGCGGTCATCGGATTCGGATAGCGCCGTTCGATCCGTTCGATTTCGTCGGCGATCCGGCGGTGCATCTGCTCCGGAGACTCTTCGTAAAGATTTCCCATCGAATCTTTCAGCGCATACTTGCTCACCCATACCGTTGCGGCCAGGTCGTCGCCCTTGAAATATCGTTTGGCGACCTCTACGGCGTCGGCATAGTTGTACGTCTTCATTGCGTCGGTCTTGCTGTTGTTTTGTGTTTTCTCAGACATGATCAATAACTCGGTTAACCGTCCCGTGTTCGTCAGGGTTCGGCGTTACAAGATTACGAACTCTTTGTTTTTTCCGGAAGCGCCGGTGGCGAATCTTATCAATATTTTATCAACACTTTCCGGAATGCCCTATTTCTCAAGGCTTACCGAAACGCGTTCGATTTTTCCGCCCAGCGGCGGCGCCATTTTCGAGACTTTGACCCGCACCCGTCGTGTCGGCGGGAATCTGCGGTAGATCGCGTCGATGATGCGCCGGGCGACGTGTTCGAGGATGTGCGATTTGACGGCCATCTGTTCGCGGACGGTTTCGTAGACGTGCAGGTAGTTGATCGTGTCGGCCACGTCGTCGCTTTCGGCGGCCAGCGACAGGTCGGCTTCGATCGTAACGTTCACCAGGAAACGGTTTCCCACTACTTGTTCGAGCGGGTAGCAGCCGTGAAATGCCTGGAATTCCATGTTTTCCAGTTCGATAACAGTCAATGACATTGCGTTTCGGTTTTTATGCATACAAAGGAATGTATAATTGTCCGGTCTTTCCGGTTTCGGCGTGTGAACTTATTGACATTTTATCGGCAGCGGACTCCCGGAAAGAGCCGGATATCGTTGCCGATACAATATTTTATTCAGATTCTCAGGTCAATTCGATTTTTTTAGTATAACTTAGTACCGGCAAACAAAGCTACGAGTGATGAGTCGGATGCGGTTCTTTAAAAAAAACAGGCGTTCGTCCGGTGCTTCCGGATCGCAGAGCGTTTCGCAGATGCAGCAGGACAATATGCTCAGTACATTGTCCGTGGGACTTTTGGCCGTCGACGCATCCGGAAAAATACGAAGGATCAATACCCAGGCGCTGAGTGATTTGAAGTTGGACCGATACGAGGTGTCCGGTCGGGAGATGCAGGAGTTCTTCGGAATTTTCCACGACGGGCGCAATATTCTTTCCGAGTTGATGGAGCGTATTGTCAGCGGAGAGCAATCCATTGAGTTGCCTGTGAATACATACGTTCGTAAGTTGGGGTCGGAAGATAAATTCTATGTCAAAGGTCAATTCATCGGAGAATATGACGGCAGACGACTAATCCGGATATTTTTCCTGTTCCGGAATATCGAGGAAGAACTGACCCGGGAATACGTTCTGGAAATGGCGTTGACCGATGCGAAGATTTTTCCCTGGTTTTTCGATATCGAACAAAACAAAATGATCATCGACGCCCGCTGGTTCACTCATCTGGGTATTCCGGTGGGAGACTGTACGCTGACGGCCGACGAATTTGCCGCCAGGGTGCATCCCGAGGAACGGGACGGCCTGATCGAAGCGCTGATGTCCCAGATAGCCGGGAAATTGAATACGGATCTTTTCACCTACCGTTTGCAGCGCGCCGACGGAACCTGGGAATGGTTCCAGGAGAAATCCGTTTACCTGGGTCGGACGGAGGGCGCTCCGTACCGGATCGTGGGAGTTTGTCAGAGCATCCAGAATCATAAGATCGTCGAGCAGAACCTGATTGCCGCGCGCGATCGGGCGCAGGAGAGCGACCGGCTCAAGTCGGCGTTTCTGACCAATATAAGCCATGAGATCCGTACTCCGCTGAACGCCATCGTCGGTTTTTCAAATCTGTTGACACACGGAGATATTGCTATCGACAGTTCCGAGGGGCAGGAATTCGTCAGTCTGATCAATACCAACAGCAACCAGTTGCTGGCTTTGATTTCGGACGTGCTCGATCTGTCGAAAATCGAGTCCGGGACGATGGAATACAATTTCGCCGAATGCGGGCTCGGCCGGTTGTTGTCCGATATTTATCACAATTATTTGCTGGATATGCGTCCGGACGTACGGTTCGATCTGATGCTTCCGGATGAGGATATGAAAATTACGACCGACGCCGTGCGGTTGCGGCAGGTGCTCGACCACTTGCTGTCGAATGCGGCGAAATTCACCTTTGCCGGGCACATCGGCCTCGGTTATGCGATCGCTGCGGACGTACGTACCGTGGAGCTGTTCGTCGAAGATACCGGTTGCGGAATTCCTGAAGATAAGCAGCGAGACATTTTCAAACGCTTTTTCAAAGTGGACAGCTTCGTGCAGGGTGCCGGGCTGGGCCTGCCGATTTGCAGGACGATCACCGAGCGGCTCGGCGGAACGGTGTCGTTCGTATCCCGGTTCGGGGAGGGTTCCCGCTTTGCGGTGACGCTGCCGCTGGACGGCGAATCGTGATTTCCGACCGGAGATCGGGATTCGTTCATCGCTATTTGCCGACAAGTAAACAGTTTAATAATGAGGACTTTGTAATCAAATGAAGAGGGGCGCGGGAATAGTTCGACCGTAACGATATTGTGATTTGCTTCTTACCGTTCCCGGATGTCCGTCAACCGGGCGATCTCTTTTTCATAAAGATTCCAGAGTTGCGTATTTCCGATCGGATTTCCTACGATCAGCGGATGATTGCCGCTGTCCAGTAAAAACGTTTGGAGTACCGGAGTACTGATCCGGTTGTTCGTACGAAACAGGCCGGCCGTATCGTACACTACCGGGAACCGCCAGTTTATGCTTTGCAGTCTGTATCGTGTCGACGGGATGTCTTGTGTTTCGCATACCAATACGACCGGAATCCGGAAGTGCTTATGGACTACCGACCATAATTTCAGATCGCTGAATTTGCAACTGATGCATCCCGAAGAGTCGACGTAATGGATTAGTTTCGGTTTTGTTCCGAACAGGAGGGAATCGGCCGCCCGATCCGGTGAATACGTATGGTCGAAACGAACCGGGCGGGACAGAAATTCTACGATGTACTTATCCTTTTCGGCGATCCGCCTTTGGCAACCGGTCGGCGCCGTCAACACGATCGCCCACAACAAAAGGTGCGAAATTTTCATACGTCGGCTCAGAACGGTTTGAATCTGTAATAGATAATCACAGGGTTGGCATCGGGTTCCATTCCGTTGATCATATCGAGGTATTTGCCGGAGAATTTGTAATAGTCGCTCAGGTTTTGCATTGTGATCGCATTGTGCGGCTGATAAAACCATTCTCCTTGTTGGGCCATGGCGGACTGCGTTAAAAATTTCAGCGTACTGTTACCCTCTATTTTCATCGGGTTGTATAAATATGATTTTCCGCTTTGCGGTGAATAGAGGTAACGAAGGCTTTCTCTGGAATTGAACGTAATTGAGATCGGGGTTCCGTTATCGAATATTTCAAAAGGAAGGAGATAACCCTTTTCTTCCCAGGAATCGTAACGGTGGGACGGGTTATTTTCGTCCGATTCGATTTCGTTTCGTTGTCGTTCCGATAATCCTTTGATATGTTTGCCTTCCATCTCCAATATGTAGGATGGCTTTATGGTTCCGTCGGCCGATATGTTATAGACAGTATCGCCGAATATGGGCAAAAAAGAGATACTACCGTCTGCATGTGAAGAGGTTGCATGAGTACCTAAGATATTGTGTTCAGGAGTCCGGTTTTTGATATAACCTCCCGTCGTTTTTCCCGTCATGTCGATAATATGCAGATCAAACTCTTTAAGTAGACCGGGAGGTTCTTGCTCCTTGTTTACATAATTGTAATGGATTAGTTTTTGGTCGCGGAACGCAATGACGATTCGGGGACGGAAATCGGTATGCACGATTTTTTCCAACTTCAGGTTTTCATCATAAATGAGTATTTTATTCGAAAATCCATCGACGGCCAGAACCTTATTGGTGTAAGGATCCGTACGCATCCAGTCCAGCATGATATACTCATTTGGTCCTCTTCCTTGGGCTGAAATTTTTCTGAGAAATTTTCCATTTTTGTCGAAAGACAGAATAGTCGTTCCTTTAAAATCGAGGATATAAAATTTGTCATTCAAGATTTCCAACCCTCGCATGTCTGCAAACAGGGATTCGGGGGTCGTTTCCAATTGAATATACCCGACCGAATCTATCAGGTTTTCAATGGATAAGTCCGGGTCGATATCGTGTACATGCAATATCGTGATTGAGTCCGATGTCGCCACTTTATATTTGGAGTTATTGGTATTGCAGGAAAATAATCCTGCAATACCAATAACAGGTAGAATTGATTTCCAAAGTTTCATTTATGGTATGATGTTTTGCCAATTATATTGAACAGTCGGGGCATCCTGAGTGTTGTGATCCTGAAATACAGGTATCTTTTGTCCCTGGAATATAGGTTCCTTCTTGCGTGGGATTTTGTTTATTTGCAACATAGACTGAACAATTTATTGTGGGAGGAACCCAATCAAACTTATTTGTCGACTGTTCAGGGTCGGCCAATGCTTCAATGTTGGAAAACAGTAAATCGGTTTCAGATTTGTGAAATTTTTGGATATAAGCTGAAACCGCTAAAGCTCCGGCGATCCCGACACAAAACAATTTAATAGTTCTTTTTTTCATGATTATGTTAGTTTGTTAAATAAGGTTATTGTCTAAATTTTTGATTCCGATATAAAATATATCAATAAATATAAGAAGAATATATCAGCGTTATTTGTTTATTCAGGTCTAAATATAGTATAGAAAGGCTAATGGATTATAAAAAAACACTCCGAACGATCTCGGAGTGTTTTTTATAACTAGCCTAAAGACTGCCCTCGCGCCGGGCGGGCGGTCGCGCGGCGACGCCGCGCGATCAGTTTTTGAAAACCAATCCCTCCTTGCCGTCGGCGTCGACGGTGATCGTGCTGTTGCGGCCACCTTGCCGGCCGAGATCTCTTTTCGGGGATTTATAAGGTTGATTTGTTTATTATTAATTGTTTTTCAGCCGGAAAAACAGGACCCAATTATTGTCGTTATCATTAATCGACGCACTTGCGACGGTTTCGATGAAAGGGTATTGTCCGGTATATTTTTTCACAGCCGGGACCAAAGCCTGGATTTGGTTGATGGAAACGATCGAGAAATATTCATTGTCGTCGTTTATTGCCAAAGGAGCTTGCCAAAAGAAAAGACTGTAAGGAAATTTCAACTCGTTGAATACATAATAGACTTGTGCATTTTTGTTGTAATAGACAGGATAGCGCGCATCGAATGTTATCCAATTTCGTGTTTCGGTAAAGTTTTCAATTTGTTGAACGCTCTTGTCTTTTGCTATTTTTTGCATGAATGAAGCCGGATCGGATACTTCGAGTAGGTCGTCGGGCATATTTTTCACCCCGAAGTCATAACGGTATTTGATTTTTAGCTCGTTGTTTTTCAATGAGTAAACATTGTAGTCGAAAAAATTGAGAATGAATGTTTCGTCATTATAGGAGAGGATGGATCTGTTATTGCAAAATGCGCTCGGGAGGTTGATTATTTTTGATTCGACGGGTAGGTATTCGCCGGTTTTTTCTCCCTTGTCGTTGAATGTGTGGACATGGTATTTGTCCGCGACGGATGAATAAACGATGTAGCCGCCTGCCGGATTAACCGCGATTTGATCTCCCTGGCAAATGGGTATTGTTTTTACATAGTTTCCCTGAAAGTCGTAAAATTGTAATTGCGATTTGTTGTTGTCGAAAACAATAAGCGTATTGTCCTGTACGATAAAATCGTCTGCCGTGATATATTCCTGGCCTGAACGTCCCTGTCGGTTGATTTTCTGTCGGAATTTGCCGGTTGTATCGAAACAAAAAACGGTGTTTTGCATTTTGTCCAGAATGAAAATCGACCGGCCTTTTACGATTACCCGGTCGTACTGCCCGACGATGCAACTGTCGTTCGTTTCCAAAGGAACCAAACGGATATCGTCTACGATGTTTTCCAGTTGTTCATTGCCGTAGCTGCGCGACAGGTCGATCCGGATCGAATCGGGATTTTGATCTTCCCGGGAACAGGAATACGATACAAGCAATAGAAAAAAGAGGAAATAATATCTCATAAATATTAAATTTGGAGAACAGCCTGGGAAAAACTCCCAGACTGTTCTTGTTAAATCTAATCACAGGACTTTACTACGCCGTTCAGGCTTGGGTAACATTTATTTCCTGAGGATGATTTACAATAAGTAGTATATACATGACACGTAACTTCACGTTCATATTTTATCGTTCCGTCCGGATTGTATTCTATTTTTGTTTCATTATGGCTTTTATGGTCGGTTTTATTTTTGTAGTCCGGAATATATTCTTGTGTTGTTTCTTCACCTCTTGCCAGCGCTTCTACGTTAGCCGTCAATAAGTCATCGGAAACATAAGCTCTGTTTTTCATATAAGCTGTTACAGCAAAAATAAATACGGCTGTTACGCCCATGGCTAAAGTGTGTTTTTTCATCATAAATCTTTTTAAGGTTAGATAGAATTAAAAGAATCTGCCAGAGATGTAAACTTGTATTTGTCAGTGTCTGTTGTAAACACTACAAAATTCGTTGGTTTATCCCTCAAAATAATGATAGTTTTTAATTTAAAGATATTATTGATTTTTATCCATAGGCATTAAATATTTAGAATATAATATTAGCATATTCTCGAAATTAAGTAAAACAAATTCTCCGGGCAAATTCTCCGGGCAAATTCTTGGGAATTTGCTATATTTAGGTCTGAAATTATTATTATCCTCTTTTGATAGTAATATTTGAGAAACATAAAAACACTCCGAAAAAAACTTTTCGGAGTGTTTTTATGAAATTAACCTATGGATAGCCCTTGCGCCGGGCGGGCGGTCGCGCGGCAACGCCGGATGATCAGTTTTTGAAAACCAATCCTTTGGCGTCGGCGTCGACGGTGATCGTGCTGTTGCGGTCTACCTGGCCGGCCAGGATCTCTTTCGAGAGTTCGTTGACCAGGTACCGTTGCAGCGTCCGTTTGACCGGACGTGCGCCGAACATCGGGTCGTACCCTTCTGCGGCGAGCCAGTCGATCGCTTTGTCGGTCACCTGCAGTGCGATGCTGTTCTGGGCCAGCATTTCGTTGATTTGGCGAATTTGCAGCACGACGATCTGGCGTACGTCGTCGCGGGTCAGCGGCGTGAACATCACGATCTCGTCGATACGGTTCAGGAACTCCGGCCGGATCGTCTGTTTCATCAGGTCGAAAACCTCTTTTTTAGTCTCTTCGAGCACGCTTTCGGGCGGCGTATCGTCGGTGTATTTCGACAGCCGGTCCATAATGATGTGCGAACCGATGTTCGACGTCATGATGATGATCGTGTTGCGGAAATCGACCGTGCGGCCTTTGTTGTCGGTCAGTCGGCCGTCGTCGAGCACTTGCAGCAGGATGTTGAACACGTCCGGATGCGCTTTCTCGATCTCGTCGAGCAGTACGACCGAGTAGGGCTTCCGCCGCACGGCTTCGGTCAGTTGACCGCCTTCGTCGTAACCGACGTATCCCGGAGGCGCTCCGATCAGCCGCGATACGCTGTGCCGCTCCTGATACTCGCTCATGTCGATACGCGTCATCATCGTGTCGTCGTTGAACAGGTATTCGGCCAGCGCTTTGGCCAACTCGGTCTTGCCGACGCCGGTCGTGCCCAGAAAGATGAACGATCCGATCGGCCGGCGCGGATCTTGCAACCCGGCCCGCGAACGCCGCACGGCGTCCGAAACGGCCGCGATCGCCTGATCCTGTCCGATTACCCGGTCGTGCAGCTCGCTCTCCATTTTCAGCAACTTCTCACGTTCGCTCTGCAGCATCCGGCTGACCGGAATGCCCGTCCAGCGGGCGACCACTTCGGCGATGTCTTCCGCATCGACCTCCTCTTTGATCATCGCCCCGGCCTCGGCGTTTTTGTTCACTTCGGCCTGCAGTTTCTGAATCTCGGTCTCCGTCTCGCGCATTTTGCCGTAACGGATCTCGGCCACGCGGCCGTAGTCGCCGTTGCGTTCGGCTTCGGCGGCCTGAACCTTCAGATCGTCGAGCATCTGTTTGTTCTTCTGTATCTTCTCTAAAATATCCCGTTCGCTCTGCCATTTGGCGCGCAGGGTCGTGCGTTTGGCGTTCAGTTCGTCGATCTCGCGCGTCAGCTCTTCGATCCGACCCTTGTCCTTCTCGCGGCGAATCGCTTCGCGCTCGATCTCCAATTGGCGTACCTTCCGGTCGAGTTCGTCGATCTCTTCGGGCACGGAGTTCATTTCGAGCCGCAGCTTGGCCGCCGCTTCGTCGATCAGGTCGATCGCTTTGTCGGGCAGGAAGCGCGACGTGATGTACCGGTGCGACAGTTCGACCGACGCAATGATCGCCTCGTCTTTGATCCGCACCTTGTGGTGGTTTTCGTAACGCTCTTTCAGGCCCCGCAAAATCGAAATGGCGTCCACGGTCGTCGGTTCGTCGACCATTACCTTCTGGAAACGCCGTTCGAGCGCTTTGTCCTGTTCGAAATATTTCTGGAACTCGTCCAGCGTCGTGGCGCCGATCGCGCGCAACTCGCCCCGCGCCAGCGCCGGTTTCAGGATGTTGGCCGCATCCATCGCGCCGTCGCCTTTGCCGGCTCCGACCAGCGTATGGATTTCGTCGATGAACAGCAGGATCTCGCCTTCGGCCGAAATTACTTCTTTGACCACGGCTTTCAGCCGCTCTTCGAACTCGCCCTTGTACTTCGCTCCGGCGATCAGCGCGCCCATATCCAGCGAATAAACCTGTTTGCTGCGCAGATTCTCCGGGACGTCGCCGTCGACGATCCGGTGCGCGATTCCTTCGGCGATGGCCGTTTTGCCGACGCCCGGTTCGCCGACCAGGATCGGGTTGTTTTTGGTTCGCCGCGACAGGATTTGCAGTACCCGCCGGATCTCCTCGTCCCGGCCGATCACCGGGTCGAGTTTGCCCTTGCGGGCCTGTTCGTTCAGGTTGATCGCGTATTTGCCGAGCGCGTCGTACTCCTGCTCGCTGGTTTGGCTGTCGACGGTCGAACCTTTGCGCAGCTCTTTGATCGCCGCGATCAGTTCTTTTTCGGTCGCGCCGGCGTCTTTCAGCAGCCGTCCGGCCTCCCCTTTTTCGGCGATGATACCGAGCAGCAGGTGTTCGACCGAGGCGTATTTGTCGCCGAACGTTTTCGTGAAATCCGAGGCTTTCTGAATGACCGCGGAACTTTCGCGCGAAAAATAGGGGTCGCCGCCTTCGACTTTCGGCAGCCGGTCGATTTGTTGTTTCAGTACGCTTCGCAGCGCCCCGACGTTTACGCCGAGTTTTTGTAGCAGAAATACGCCCAGGCTGTCGTCCTCGGCGACAATGGCGCTCAGAATGTGCAGCGGTTCGACGGCTTGGTTGCCGTTGCCCGACGCGAGGTTCATGGCGCTTTGCAGGACTTCCTGCGCTTTGATTGTCAGACTGTTGATGTTCATATCTTATTCTCCTTTTATTTTCGTGTTTTATCCGTTGTTTCAGGAAAGCAGCAAAATGGCTGCCAGAGAACGGTTTGTGAAAAAATGACGCAGAATACCGGACAAAAATGACAGAACGAACTGTCCGGAAGACATATCCGTGGCATAAATCCTGCCTAAATGACAGGACGGTCCTTCCTGTTTTCCGGAATGCTACGGATTTGTTTTCTAAGCTATTTTCGATCGTTTGTTCAAAATATAATAGTTATATTTACGTTATTGAATTATCAAGCTGATAAATAATGAATTACTCGCGTCGAACGGGAAAGGAGAGAAACGATAAACGGGTCCGGATTGTCCGGGTTCTAATAACCTAAAAACTTCAGATTATGACAAATGCGTTTTTTCATTCGGAACATGCCGGACGCGTCGTCGTCCGTTGGTTCGCCGTTGCGGCGTTTTCGGCTTTTTCGGCCGGCTGCGGCCGGCCGGCTGCCGTTTCCGACGGCGTGGCCGAGCGGGTGGTGATCGGTGCGGATACCGTGGTCGTCTGCGACCTGAACAAGATCCGCGATACGATCGACCTCCCGCTGAGCGAACTGACCGCCGAAAAACTGAGGATCGTAAAACTGGAAACCCGTCCCGAGGCATTTTTCAAGCCGTCCAAAACGTTCGTTTCCGAAAATTACATCGGGGTCGTAGGCTACGAACCGGCCTCTTTCAAACTGTTCGACGGGAATGGGAAATTCCTGAACGATATCGGGACGCAGGGGCGCGGTCCCAACGAATACCGCAACATTTACTGGGCTCAGATCGACGAGGGCTCCGGCCGCGTGTTTATCCTGCCGTGGCAAAGCGACCGGATTTTGGTCTTCGGGCTCGACGGGTCGTCGCTGCCGTCGATACCGTTGCCTTGCAGGTCTCCGAAAGGGATTTTCCGGGCGAACCCCGACTCGACGGTTTCGGTAAGCGTCCTGCCGTTCGAAAACGCGGGAATCGAAAGTTTCGTCTGGAACCAAGATATGCAGGGAAACGTGGTCGCCCGGATCGATGCGGCCCCCTTCCGGATCAAGGCGGATTTCGGGAATGAAATGGCGTCCGAAAACGCAACCCGTTTCGAACCCGTTCTGATGTATTCCGACGGTCACCGGCCCGATTCGTTGCGTTATTACGATCCGCAGGCCAACCGCCTGGTGCCCGTATTTGCCGTTCGGCATCTTGCCGAACGGAAGCCGATCTATCCGAAGTACGCCGAGACGGGCGATTATTTCTGGGCGTCGTTTAGCCAGACCATGGAACAAACCGGGGCGCACTCTTTTACTTCGTCGGCTCCCGTATTCTTTCTGGTCGATAAAAACGACCTTACCGGAGCTTATTTCAAACTGAAACTGGATGAACTGGCCGATATCGCCGTCTGGCCCGGTCATTTGCAGGACGGCTATTTTCTTTGGAACGTTCCGGCCATTACGCTCAAAAAGTCTTTGCGAGGGATTCTCGACGCGGGATACGACGCCGATCCGCAGGCGGTCGAAAAGATCCGGCGACTGGATGCCGAACTCGACGACGAGGATAACAACGTAGTCATATACGCCCGTCTGAAATAGAAAAAGCGACCCGCCTTGTCGATTCCGGTCGAATTTCGTATCTTTGTTTCCGGAAAGGAAAATTATGGATAATTTCATCGTATCGGCCCGGAAATACCGTCCGGCGACCTTCGCATCGGTCGTCGGACAGTCGCATATTACCTCGACGCTGAAGAATGCGATCAGCCGTCGCCAGTTGGCGCATGCGTACCTGTTCTGCGGGCCGCGCGGCGTCGGCAAGACGACTTGCGCGCGGATCTTCGCCAAAGCGATCAACTGCCTGAATCCGGGGCCCGACGCCGAAGCCTGCAACGAGTGCGAATCGTGCCGTGCGTTCAACGAGGGCCGGTCGTTCAATATCCACGAACTGGACGCCGCGTCGAACAACTCGGTGGACGATATCCGCAACCTGACCGACCAGGTGCGTATTCCGCCGCAGATCGGTCGTTACAGCGTCTATATCATCGACGAGGTGCACATGCTGTCGGTGCAGGCGTTCAACGCGTTTCTGAAAACGCTCGAAGAGCCGCCCGCACATGCCGTGTTTATCTTGGCTACGACCGAAAAGCACAAGATCATTCCGACGATCCTGTCGCGCTGTCAGATTTACGATTTCAACCGGATTCGCGTCGAGGACGGCGTGGAGTACCTCAAATACATCGCTTCGCAGGAAGGAGTGACCTACGACGACGAGTCGCTGCACCTGATCGCCCGCAAGGCCGACGGCGGAATGCGCGACGCGCTGTCGATGTTCGACAAGGTGGTTTCGTTCTGCGGGCAGAATCTGACGGTCGCCCAGGTGGCCGCGACGCTCAACGTGCTCGATTACGATACCTATTTTACGATCGCCGAACAGATCCTGGCCGGAGACTATACGAACGCTTTGCTGCTTTTCGACGAGGTGTTGCGCAAGGGTTTTTCCGGACAGACTTTCGTGGCGGGGCTGAACAGCCATTTCCGCGACCTGCTGATGTGCAAGAATCCGCAGACGTTGCCGCTGCTTGAGGTGACGGGCAGCGTGGCCGAACGTTACCGGACGCAGGCCGCACAATGTCCGGTGCCGCTGCTGTTCGAGGGGATCAACCTGCTGACGGCGGTCGACGCGTCGCTGCGGACGGCTACCAACCAACGATTGCATGTCGAACTGGGTCTGATGAAACTTTGCGGACTCGGTCAAAAAAAAAATGACGAAGCCCTGACGCCGTCGCTGCCCGATCTGGGCGGTTCCCGGAACGTTCCGGACGGTTCCGCACGACAGCCTGCGCCGGCCGCAGCGACCGTAGTCCCGCCGCGGGACGGACAACCGTCGTCGGCACTTGCCGGGACTGCTGCGGAAAAACCGGATCCCGGCCGCGAAACCCGTAAGCCGGTTTCCCCTGTGCCTGTTGCTTCGCCGCCTGCGTCGGCCGTTTCGCAGTCCCGCCCCGCCGGAAAAGCCGAACCGGGGCCGTCCCGTCCCGCGCCGACGACGGGGGGCGTTTCGCTGTCCGGCCGTTCGATCCTGTCGTTGCTGAATACGAGCCGCCCCGCCGCGCCCGTTTCGGGGGATGCCGATCCGGCGGAAAATCCGGAGAACCTGCCCGATGCGGATGAAGCGGTCGAAGAGGATGTCGAATCCCGTTTGCAACAGGGATGCGAATTGCTGACCCGCGAATTGCTTGCGGAGCGGCCCCGGCTGGGGATCGCGTTCCAGGATGTCAGCATACGCGGGAACCGGATTCTTCTGAAAGTGCCGAACGAATCGCTGTACGACGAGGTGACCAATCACCTGACCGATATCCGCAAACGGCTTTGCGACTTGGGCGATGTCCGCTCGACGATTGAATTTCAGGTCGAGATCAGCGAAAACAAGACCGGCCTGAAACCGATCAAAGTCGAAGACCGGCTGCGTTACCTGACCGAAAAAAATCCGCTGGTCGCCAAACTCCGTCGCGACCTCGACCTCGATATCGAATAGCGGCTTTCCCGAAATTGTTGTGTTTCGCGGAATTTGACTACCTTTGCACGGATCGCGGCGGCCGGCCGCGAACGATCCACTAAAAATCTGCTAAAAGCACATAAAACCGATGAATTTTGTAGAGGAACTCAAATGGAGGGGCATGGTGCACGATATCATGCCGGGAACCGAGGAGCAATTGAACAAGGAGATGACGACGGCTTACGTCGGAATCGACCCGACGGCGGATTCGCTGCATATCGGGCACCTTGTCAGCATTATGATCCTGAAACACTTCCAGCGGTGCGGGCATAAGCCCATTTTCCTGGTGGGCGGGGCTACCGGCATGATCGGCGACCCGTCGGGCAAGTCGCTTGAGCGCAACCTGCTCGACGAGGAGACCCTGCGTCGCAACCAGGAGGGGATCAGAAGGCAGCTCAGTCACCTGATCGACTTCGAGTCCGACGCTCCGAATGCGGCCGAACTGGTCAACAACTACGACTGGATGAAGAATTTCACGTTCCTGGAATTTATTCGCGACATCGGCAAATGCATTACGGTCAACTACATGATGGCCAAAGACTCTGTCAAGAAGCGCTTCAGCGGCGAGGGCGACGGCATGTCGTTCACCGAATTTACGTACCAACTGGTGCAAGGAACCGATTTTTTGCATCTTTATCAGCATAAGAACTGCAAATTGCAAATGGGCGGTTCCGACCAATGGGGAAATATCACCACCGGAACCGAGTTGATCCGCCGCAAAACAGGCGGCGAAGCGTTCGGGCTGACCTGCCCGCTGATCAAGAAGGCGGACGGGACGAAATTCGGCAAAACCGAGGCCGGGAACGTATGGCTCGATGCGCGTTATACGTCGCCGTACCAGTTCTACCAATTCTGGCTGAACGTCAGCGACGAAGATGCCGAACGTTATATTAAGATATTCACGATGCTCGATCGGCAAACGATCGATGCGCTGATCGCCGCGCACCGGGAGGCGCCCCATTTGCGCGAGTTGCAGAAGACGCTGGCCCGCGAGATTACCTGCATGATTCATTCCGAGGAGGAGTACCGCAAGGCGGTCGAGGCTTCGGGTATCCTATTCGGAAATGCGACGGCCGATGCGTTGCGCCGGATCGACGAGCGGACGTTCCTACAGGTTTTCGACGGAGTTCCGCAGTTCGAAGTGCCGGCTTCGACGCTTGCCGGCGGAGTGAATTTCATCGCTCTGTGCACCGAACATGCGTCGGTTTTCCCGTCGAAAGGCGAAGCCCGCAAGCTGATCCAGGGAGGCGGCATATCGCTCAACAAAGAGAAGGTTACCGCGGTCGATGCGATCGTTTCGGCCTCCGACCTGATCTCCGGTAAATACCTGCTCGTGCAAAAGGGAAAAAAGAACTATTTCCTGATCGTTGTCAAATAACCGTAAACGCCCGATAAGATGACATTGATAAAACCTTCCGGATACCGCAACCTGCTCGAAAACGTCGAGAACACCGAAAAGGCGATCAAGCATGTAAAGGATATGTTTCAGGAGAACCTGTCCGCACAGCTCGCCCTGCTGCGGGTGACGGCCCCGATGGTCGTACTGACCGGAACGGGGATCAACGACGACCTGAACAGCGTGGAACGTCCCGTTTCGTTTCCGATCCGCGATATGAACGAGCAACGCGCCGAAGTGGTGCATTCGCTGGCCAAATGGAAAAGACTGAAGTTAGGCGAAATGAAAGTGGCTCCCGGCCGCGGGATTTATACCGATATGAACGCGCTGCGTCCGGACGAAGAGCTGGACAATATCCATTCGCTGTACGTCGACCAGTGGGATTGGGAGAAGGTGATCACGCGCGAACAGCGCAACATCGCTTTCCTGAAACAAACGGTGCGCCGTATCTACGAGGCGATCAAAGTGACCGAAAACAAATTGTACGTCGAGTTTCCGCAGTTGGTTCCGTCGCTGCCCGAGGAGATCCATTTCATCCATGCGCAGCAGTTGCTCGACCTGTATCCCGGCAAAAAACCGAAAGAGCGCGAGAACGAGATCGTACGGCGATACGGCGCCGTATTCGTGATCGGGATCGGCGCGGCCCTTTCGGACGGCGAGCCGCATGACGGCCGCGCCGCGGATTACGACGACTGGAGTACGCCGAACGAAGAGGGTTACAACGGGCTGAACGGCGACCTGCTGCTGTGGAATCCGGTGCTCGGAAACGCTTTCGAGGTGTCGAGCATGGGGATTCGCGTGGACGAGACGTCGCTGGCGCGGCAGCTCGAAATACGCGGGCAACAGGCCAAACGCGATCTCTATTTTCATAAAAAGCTGCTGGCCGGGGAGTTGCCCTGCACGATCGGCGGCGGGATCGGGCAGTCGCGGTTGTGCATGTACCTGCTGCGCAAAGCCCACATCGGCGAGATACAGAGCAGTATCTGGCCGGAATCGATGCGCCGCGAATGTTCCGAAGCGGGTATCGAGTTGGTTTGATTCTTAGGAATAATTGTTTATAAATGCCGCCGTGCGGGTTCCGGAAGGGATCCGCGCGGTTTTTTTGCGTCTGCCGTTTACCGGGTGGTTTTTAAAGCGCGGCGATCCGGGATTCTTTCGGATAGAGGTTGTTGCACCGTCCGCCGATCCGTTTGATCCATCCGAGCGGCAGGCCGTTGTAGCAGACCATGTTGATGCCTTCCTGCAACAGGGAGGGGTCGATTTCGTTTTTACGCAGGTAATCGAGAGTCTGCGGCAGGTCGAACTCGGCCTGCGGAACCGTTTCGCGCGATACGTCGTGGAACAGGGCCAACGCATGTTCGGGTTTGAATTTCGCGCCGAAGAGCTGTCCGGCGGGAATGCCCGAATGGATGACCGTCAGACTCTCGGAAATCTGCCGGACGGCTCCGAACGCTTCCCGGTAGTAGGCGTAGGCGGTGCCGTTGACCTTCGCGAAGCGCATGTATTCGGGTTGGGCCACCCATTGCGACAGGATGTCGGTTTCGGGGCGATTGAGCGCCGAAAAGATCGCTTTGCGCGGCTTCGGCGTACGTTCCCGCCGCCGTCCGTCGCTTTTGCGGATTACGGCTGCGAAAAAGCCTTCTCCCTTCACCCGGTGCGGATAAAACCGGAACGTATTGATCCCGTCCGTTTCTCCTTTTACGACGCCCCATGAAGGATCGACGGCGATTTCGACCGGTTCGCAGTCGTATTCGCCGCACAGCCAGGCGATGTTTTCTTCGTTTTCTGCGGCGTTGAACGTACAGGTGCTGTATATCAGGATTCCGCCGGGACGCAGCGAACCCCAGATGTCGCTGAGGATGCGTCGCTGGCGTGCCGCGCAGAGTTTGACGCCCTGTTCGCTCCACTCGGTGCGCGCCGCCGGATCTTTGCGGAACATGCCTTCGCCCGAGCACGGAGCGTCCACGGCGATCAGGTCGAAATAGTGTTCGAACGGGGCGAAATGCGCCGGGTCGTTGTTGGTCACCACGATGTTTCCGATCCCCCATTTGACCGCATTTGCGGCCAATACCGAAGCCCGTTGGCGGATCACCTCGTTGGCGACGACCAGGCCTTCGGCTCCGGCCAGGGTCGAAAGAAGCGTCGTCTTGCCGCCGGGGGCCGCGCACAGGTCGAGTATCCTGGGAGCGGCGTCCGGCTCGAAAATCTGCCTGAAAATTGCTTCGAGGAACATCGAACTGGCTTCCTGGACGTAATAGGCGC
Organism: Candidatus Alistipes pullistercoris; assembly: GCF_027665465.1. Lineage (NCBI taxonomy): Bacteria > Pseudomonadati > Bacteroidota > Bacteroidia > Bacteroidales > Rikenellaceae > Alistipes > Candidatus Alistipes pullistercoris. The sequence continues at coordinate 553,674 of NZ_JAQDED010000001.1, forward strand.
CGCCGTGGAACGCCGGGTCGAGCGTGAATTGCGGGCGTTCGTCGAGGTAGTAGCCGTAACGGCACCACGGAACCTGCCTGCCTTCGGGTTGCGACCCGATTTTGTAGGGGTTGAAACGGATGCTGACCGGCGATTCGCCGTTGTCCAGCGCGGCGAACAATCGTTCCGCTTCGGAAGTCCCGAGCGACTCCGTCGTCCGGCTGCGAAAAAGTTCGGGCAGCGGCAGGGTCATTCCTTTTCGGTATTTTTGAACGATCCGATCCGTAACACGAGGTCGTCCAGCGACGACGGATCGGCGATAAAGTCGGTGTGGTCCACGTCGATCGTCAGAATTTCTCCGTCGTAGTTGCGGCCGATCCACTCTTCGTATTTCCGGTTCAGCCGTTCGAGGTACTCTTCCTGTATGCTCATCTCGTAGGCGCGGCCGCGTTTGCGGATCTGGTGGATCAGCGTCGGTACGCTCGCTTTCAGGTAGATCAGCAGATCGGGCCGGGCGATCAGTCCCGTTGCGAGGTCAAAGATTTTCAGGTAAGTATTGTAATCCCGCGTGGTCATCAGCCCGCTTTCGTGCAGGTTGGCGGCGAAAATATACGCGTCTTCGTAGATCGTACGGTCCTGGATCAGGTCGCTGCCGGTAGCCAAGATCTCTTTGGCTTGCCGGATGCGCTGTCCCAGGAAGTAGATCTGCAGGTTGAACGACCAGCGGTTCATGTCGTCGTAGAAATCGCCGATATACGGGTTGTCGCTCTCCTCGAAATAGGCTTTGGCGCCCGTTCTTTCGGAGAGGATCTTGGTCAGCGAGGTCTTTCCGCACCCGATATTTCCGGCAATGGCGATATACATTTCAAATTTTTCGAGGTGCCCGGATCTTTTTCCGGGAAACACATTTTTGCAAATTTATTATTTTTATCCGGTTTATCCGGCTTTCTCGGTTTTTTTCGCGTTTTCGCAGATCGTCCGGTAAAGCTTTTGAAAATTTTCGGCCATCCGTTCCCAGGTGAATCGGACTTTGTAGTTGCGGATGTTCTCCCTGAATTTTTCGGACAGGTTTTCGGAGTAGTAACGGTCGATCGCCCGGGCGATGGCCTGCGGTTTCGGGTCGACCACGAAACCGACCTCTCCGTCCGGGACGATCTCGCGCAGTCCGCCCACGCCGGTCACGACCATCGGGACGTCGAAAAAGTAAGCCACCTGCGTTACGCCGCTTTGCGTGGCGCTACGGTACGGTTGTACGACCAGGTCGCTGACCGAGAAGAAACGGGCCACCTCTTCGTCGGCCACGAAGTAGTCGAACAGAATCATCTCGTCCCCGATCCCGAGCCGTTCGATCTGGTTCATGTAAGTTTCCTTGCCGCTGTAATATTCGCCGGCGATGATCAGCCGGTGTCCGGCTGTTTTGCCCTGTTCGCTGAGCAGGGCCCATGCGTCGAGCAACAGGTCGAGTCCTTTGTAGTCTCGTATGAAACCGAAAAACATCGTATAGCGCAGTCCGGGGTCGAGCCGCAGCAGGCGGCAGGCCTCTTCCCGTTCGATTTTTTCGCCGTAGTTCGTGTACATCGGATGCGGCGAGAAGACGGCCGGTTTGTCCGGTCGGAACGACTGCAGGTCGCTGTGCACTTGTTCGGACATGTAGACGAACCCGTCGATCGATCCGAGGAAGTAACGGGTCAGCAGCGTGTCCATCGGCCGTTTTTCGTGCGGAACGACGTTGTCGAGCAGCGCGATGGTTTTGATCCCTTTTCGCCGCGCGATCCGGCATACGGTGCCCAGGGCCGGGGCCATTTGCGGAATCCAATAGCGAACGATCACCGCGTCGGGCCGTTCGCGCCGTACTTTCAGACCGGTGCGGATCCAACTCAACGGATTGACCGAATTCAGCATCCGCGTAATGTCGAGTCCTTCCGGCGCCGGGCCGTCCGCATACTGGCTCTTACCTGGGAATAAAAAAGAAGGATATTGCACCGTGAATGTGAAAATCCGGCAGCGAATGCCGCAACGGATGAACGTGCGGGCCAGCGTCTGGTTGATTCCGGCCAGCCCTCCGCGGTACGGATAGGCCGTCCCGACGATAACGGCGGATTTCATTTCGTTCATAGCAGGCGGATTAATTGGTCGATATAAGTGCGGTCGTTGTAGAGTCTGGGGACTTTGTTTTGGCCGCCGACTTTGCCTCGCTCTTTCATCCAGCGGTAGAAAGTGCCTTCCGGCGCGACGGTCAGCGTGGGGCGCAGCAGCGTGGTATCTTTGAAACGTTTGGCTTCGTAGTCGGAGTTGACCTGCTGCAACGCGCGGTCCAGTTCGTCGGCAAAGCGTTCCGTGTCGGCGGGCGGCACGCTGAACTCGACGATCCACTGGTGCGATCCTTTGGATTGGCCGGTCATGTAGACCGGGCCGGCCGTATATTCGGCGATCCGGGCGCCGGTGGCTTCGCACGCGGCCTGCAGCGCCGTTTCGGCGTTGTCGACGATCACCTCTTCGCCGAAGGCGTTGATGAAATGGCGGGTGCGGCCGGTAATTTTGATCTTGTACGGGGCGAGCGAGGTGAACTCGACCGTGTCTCCGATCATGTACCGCCACAAGCCGTTGCAGGTCGAGATGATCAGGGCGTAGTTCACGCCGCGTTCGACCCCTTCCAGCGGGACTGCGCGCGACGGATCGTTCAGGTGCTGCATCGGCAGGAATTCGTAGTAGACCCCGTAGTCGAGCATCAGCAGCATGTCGTCGGTCGCCGGATCGTCTTGGATGGCGAAAAAGCCTTCCGAGGCGTTGTAAGTTTCGATGTATTTCATCCGGTCGGACGGGATGATCTGGCGGTACTGCTCGCGGTAGGGTTTGAAGTTCATACCGCCGTGGGCGAACAGTTCCATGTTCGGCCATACCTCCAGGATGTTGTTCTTGCCGGTATATTCGAGTATTTTTTTCAGCATCACGAGATTCCACGACGGGACGCCGGCGAACGAGGTGACGTTCTGCGAGACGGTTTCCCGGCAGATCGCTTCGACTTTCCGTTCGAAATCGGCGATCAGCGCCGTCTCGGGTTTCGGAACCCGCATCCGGAGGCCGAATCGCGGGGTATTCTCGATCAGGATGGCCGACAGGTCGCCTTCCTGGGCCGTCCCTCCGGTATTTTCGAGCCGGTGGCTGCCGCCGAGCGTCAGCGTTTTGCCCGAAAATACGCGGCTTTCCGGATAGCGGTCGGCGACCATGCAGACGATGTCCATCGGACCCCGCAAATGGCAATTCCGCAAACCTTCGCGGCTGACCGGGATGAATTTGCTTTTCGATGCGGTCGTTCCGGACGATTTGGCGAACCAGCGGATGTCCGTGGGCCACGTGACGTTGTTCTCGCCGCGGCGGATACGGTCGATGTAGCTGCCGAACGCTGCGTAGTCCGTCACGGGAATCCGTTCGCCGAATTGACGTCCGTCGCGGATCTCGTCGAAACGGTATTCCTTTCCGAAAGCGGTTGCGGATGCCTGTCGCAGCAGTTTTTGCAGTTGTAGTTGCTGTACTTCCGCAGGGTGCGACCGGAAGCGGTCGATTTCCCGTAGGCGGCGTAGGAAAAACAGGCGTACGAGCTGTGTGAGCAGAGGCATAATTGGTAAAGTCGTTGTTTTACAGGATCGTATTCCGTTCGACGGGAATACGGGGGTGCAAAATAATCAAAAAAACGGATCGTCAGTTAAAGAACTTGCCGATCCGCGAGATGGCCGACGGCAGCGAAAAGACCACCACGCGGTCGTAGGCGTTGATCTCCATATTGCCGACGGCGATGAACGTTTTGTCGCCGCGGACGATCCCGCCGATGATCGCGTCGTGCGGGAAATCGAGGTCTTTGATTTTTCCCTTGGTGGCCGGCGAATTCGGTTTGACGATGAATTCCAGCACTTCGGCGTCGCATCCGGTCAGGCACTTGATCGCCTGCACGTCGGTGCTCATCGTGAACCGGAAGATGTTGCTGGCCATGATCAGTTTTTTGTTGATGATCGTGTCGATACCCATATTCTCGGCCAGGTTGATGTAGTTGAGGTTTTCCACTTCGGCGATCACTTTTTTTACGCCGAGGCGTTTGGCCAGCATTGCCGCCAGGATATTGGTTTCGGCGCGCCCGGTGACGGCCAGGAAAGCGTCCATGTTGCTGAGGCCCTCTTCGATCATGGCGTCGGTATTGCGTCCGTCCTCGTTGATGATTAGCGTCCTTTCGAGCTGTTCGGCCAGTTTGTAGGCTTTTTCGGGCGTGTAGTCGACCAGTTTGATGTTCACTTCGTCCTGCAGTTCGGAGGCTACTTGCACCCCGATTTTGCTGCCGCCGAGGATCATCATGTTCTTGATGTCGATGTCGGTCTTGCCCGAGAAAGCGACGACCTCTTTTTCCGCGCTCTGGTTCGCGATCACATAGATGTTGTCGCCCTCCTGGAACCGGTCGTTGCCGCGCGGGATGATCGTTTCGCCGTCGCGCGAAATGGCGACCGTGCGGTAAGGCAGGCTATCGCGGTCGCCGGTGATCTCGATCAGCGACTTGTCGATCAGCGGCGACGCGGCGTCGATCTTGAAGACCACCAGCGAGAGTTTGCCGCCCGAGAAGTCGACGTATTCGGTCGTGCTGGTATGCCCCAGCAGGTTGATGACCTCCTGTGCCGCGGCTTTCTCCGGATAGAAAAGGTAGTCGATGCCCATGTTGATGAACATCTCCTTGTTGTTCGGTTCGAGGTATTCGTTGTTGTCGATCCGCGCGATCGTTTTACGGGCGCCGAGCTGTTTGGCCAGCATCGCCGACACGACGTTCGAAGTCTCTTCGGGCAGTACGGCGATATACAGGTCGGCTTTGCGGACGGCCGCTTTTTTCAGGGTCGCAAAAGTCGTGCAATCCCCTTCGACGACGATGACGTCTACCATTCCGGCGATCGACTCGAGCCGTTTCGGGTCGTTGTCGACGACCGTTATTTCGTGGTATTCGCTGCCCAGCATTTTGGCCAGGTGGCTGCCCACTTCGCCGACTCCGGCGATTACGATTTTCATATTCCGTTCGTTTTATTTTTCGTCTTCGAAAGTGAGTACCCGTTCCAGCAGTTCCTCCGGCAGTTCGAACTGCGGGTCGAACCGGTCGCCGGCCGCGTAATTCAGCAGGCTGCTTTTCAACTGCCGGGCCGCCGGCCGGTTCGCCGCGTCGGTATCCAGATCCATCGCGCAGACGAGCAGTTTGCCCGGCCCTACGCGTGTTTCAAAAATCGAACCCAGTTTGTAGTTGCGTTCGTAGTTGTCGATCACCTGTACGATCGGGCGGTAATCGTCCGGCGTGCCGTTCAGCACGATCGCCTTCGACCGATTGCGCACGTCGCCCCATGTTTTTTCGCGTTCGTCGCAATAGGACGGCGGAGCTCCGGCCGTCCGGAACGATTCGGCGGCCGAGAACCGTCCGAGCAGGTCGGCCCACTGCCAGTCGCTGTGCGCCTCGGTCGGGAATCCGTCGAACGCCGGATGCGCCGGATCGCAAAGGATGCCGAGCGTTCCTACCTGATTGAACAGCCGCATATTCCAGAATGCCGGCATGAAGGTTCCCTCCAGTGCGTTCTGCCCCGGTTTTACTTCGAACAGGCGGATTTCATCCGGCCCGAGCATCACTCGGTCGATTTTGTAAAGTCCTTTGGTCGGGTCGGAAAACAGCAGTACGCGTTCGCCGCGCGCCAGCGCGTCGCGGGTCGTCCGATCGTATTCGTAGGCGATCCGTACTCCGGCCGGCGTTTCCGGCTGCCGGGCCGGGTAGACCCAGATGTTCCAACTGTTCGACGTGCCGCCGGCTTTCAGCGTCAGCGTCAGGCGTGCCGCCTCAGCGACCGTTCGCAGCGGGGCGGAGATTTCTCCGAGTCCGGAGACTTTTCCCGTCTCGGCGACGGTCGCCGGCAACGAGCCGCCGGCTATCGTCCGGCCGCTCTCGTCGGCGAGCGTCCATTCCGGTTTGACAGGCAGGTTTTTCGGGCCGTAATTTGAGATTTCGGCGACGGCTCTGAACGTTTCGTCGCAGGTGTAAACCCGTTTCGGCATTTGCAGCAGAGCTACCGTCGGGCTGCAAAAACGGCGGAACTCTTTCGGTTCGATCAGTCCTTTGGAATCCCAGAACGCGTCGAGCCATCCGACGATGGCCGTGCCTTGCCCCGGGTAGTCGCGGGCTTCGAGAATCTGAAATCCTCCGTGCGGATAGGTGCGAAGGCTGGCTTCGATTTCGTCCTTGTAGAGCAGCACGCTGAACAGGCCGCTGGCCCGGGCGAAATCCTTGTTCTGGTCGAGCATTCCGCGTTCGGCCAGCGAACGGCGATATCCTTCGTAATTGTATGCGCGCAGCGTGCCGGTATATTTGTCGATCTCGTCGAAATCGGGGTACATGGCCCATTGGCCCACTTCGTGCGATAGCGTCGGAACGGGAGCGCCGGTCGTACGGTTCACGCCGTCGTTCTCGCCGCCCGCGATCCATCCCCCGGCAGACCAGCGGTCCCAGTCGGTACGCGGGCCTGCGATGCCGCGTTGTCCGGTTTCGAAGAAATCGCCGTCCTGTTCCGTGTCGCCGTTTTCACAGCGGTAGAGCCGCCGCGGATCGGCGGAACGTCCTTTCTGCACCAGTTCGCCGAGCGTTCCGGCCGATTCGTTACCCATTGCCATCAGCGCGAAGGACGGGTGATTGCCATAGGCTTCCAGAATGCGATCCAGTTCGTCGACGATGAATCGGTCGCGTTCGGGATGCTGTCCGAAATGCGGGGCGTCCATCGTCCACAGCGGGATTTCGACCTGGAAAAAGAAGCCCAATTCGTCGGCTGCAGCGAACGCCGCTTCCGGCGGACACCACGAGTGGAAACGCATGTAATTGAACCCGTATGATTTACAGATCGACAGCACCCGCATCCATGCCGCTTTGTCCATCGGCGGATAACCGGTCAGCGGGTAGACGCATTCGTCGACCGGGCCGCGCATCAGCGTCGGCCTGCCGTTGACCGTGAACTGTTTGTTTTTCGTGCCGAGTTTCCGCAATCCGTACGTAACGGTTTTGCGGTCGCCGTATTTCCCGGCTTTCAGCACGACGTCCAGTTCGTGCAACGCCGGCGAAAATTCGTCCCACGCCTTTGCGTTCGGCGCGAACGGCAGCTTTACCGAGATTCCGCCGGCCGGAATGGAGCAGGAGGAACCTTGCACGGTCGCGGATACCGGTTTCCCGGTATTGTTCCCTAATTTGACCTGCAAATGGTCTTCGAAAACTTGCACGTCGCGAATCCAAACCGGGTCGGTGGCCCGCAGTTCGATGCGGCCGACGATCCCGTTCCAGTTCCCCTGCGTGTCTTCGGTGATCGCGTGCGCCCAGGTTCCGATCGGGATTTTATACGTGTTGTCGATGCAGACGGTCAGCGTGTGCCGGCCGGGCGACAGTGCGCCCAGGTCGTACAGGTGCGGCGCCGACAGGCTGTTTTGCGTGCCGACAGACTTGCCGTCGATCCAGACGTTCGACTCCCAGTGGCAGCGTTCGAGCAACAGTTCGATTCGTTTGCCGGCCCACTTCTGCGGAACGTCGAAATCTCGCTGATACCACGCTTTCCCTTCGTATCGTACGACGCGGGTCAGCTTCCCGACGGTCGGCTCAACGGCTCTGACGCCGAAACCGTTCTGTTCGCACGAGCCGGGAAGCGTTACGGATTCGGCCAACCGCGTATTGAACCAGCAACCGTCGGTTCCCCGGTTTTCGGGATCGAGCGCGAAACGCCATGTTCCGGCGAGCGACTGTATGGCCTGCTGGGCGAAGCTCGTATGGACGGTCAATAAGCACAGCGCGGCCGTCAGCAGTATTCGGATCGGGTTGTTCATAGTTTCCGACGTTGAGTTTATCAAATGATTACGATATACAAAGATATAACTTTCCGGACAAAATCTCTTTTTTCTATCCGGCGGACGAAATATTGTTGGTTTTTAGCGGCGTTTGTACGAACTTTGTAAAGATTTGAATCGGAGTAATCAAAAAACAGAGTTATGTCGTCCGGATTGTTGATTTTCTTGATCGCCGCGGGTGCGGTCGCCTTTTTCGTAGTCGGGTTGTCGCTGACGATCATTTTCAAGGGACATTATATGGATTCCGAGATTGGCGAGAACCGACACATGAAAAAACGGGGGATCCGGTGCGCCGCGCAGCAGATGCGGGCCGAAGAGGAGAACCTGCGCGGGGAGTGCGCGTCGGACGACGGGTGCGCCGGGACGGGCTGCGCTTCTTGCACGGCGGCGGACTGTAAGGGAGTTCCGGACAAAAAGCCCGGAAAATGATCGGCCGTCCGCGTCCCGTTTTCGAAAAAAACTGCTAAAAAACCGAATGCTATGAAGATTTCCGTGGTTATCAATACGTTCAATTCGGACCGCTTTCTGAACCAGTGCCTGCGCTCGGTCGAAAAGTTCGACGAAATCGTACTGTGCGATATGCACAGCACCGACGGCACGATCGCCATTGCCGAGAAATACGGCTGCCGGATCGTTTACCACGAGCGCACGGGCATCGTCGAGCCGGCCCGCAATTATGCGATTGCGCAGGCCGAAAACGAGTGGGTGCTCGTGCTCGATTCGGACGAAGTGGTTCCGGACGCGCTGCGGGAATACCTGTACCGGTTCGCCGAAACGGCCGAGCAGCGGGGCTACGCCGCGCTGAAAATGGCGCGTAAAAACTATTTTCTCGGGCGTTTCATGCACGGGGACTATCCCGATTACATCATCCGGCTGATCCGCAAGTCGAAGACCTACTGGCCGGAAACGATCCATGCCCGTCCGGTGATCGACGGCGGGATATTCGCCATTCCGAGCCGTCGGCGGGAATTGGCGGTCGAGCACTTGGCCAACGAAAGCGTCTCGTCGCGGATCGCCAAGATCGACCTCTACTCCGATAAGGAGCTGTTGCGCCGCGCCGACCAGCGTTTTTCGGTCTGGAAGGCTTTCTCGAAGTGTTCCTGGCGGTTCCTGCGGTTCTATGTCGTCAAGGGCGGTTTCCGCGACGGGAAGGCTGGTTTTACCTATGCCGTGCTGAACGCTTGTTACAAGTTCGCGACGATCGCCAAAATCTGGGAGCGTCAGTCTTCCGAGGATTAAGAGGGGCGCTTGCGGTGCGCCGGCCGTTTTTGGAATATTTGCGGCTTATTGTTACATTTGACTGAAATTCGTCCCGTATGCAGGGACAATCGTTATACGGAAAACTGTTTATGGCAACATTTGAAGTGAAGGGAGGAACGCCGCTCGAAGGCGAGATCCGTCCGCAGGGGGCCAAGAACGAGGCGTTGCAGGTATTGTGCGCCACGTTGCTGACGCCGGAGAAGGTCATTATCCATAACATTCCCGCCATCGTCGACGTGCTGCAACTGATCGAATTGTTCGAAAAGATGGGGGTGATCGTCCACCGGCTCGGCGAGGGCTCTTACTCGTTCGAGGCGAAGGAGATCGATTTCGATTACCTGCAGAGCGACGACTACCGCGACCGGGCGGCCCGGTTGCGCGGTTCGGTGATGATTATCGGGCCGCTGCTGGCGCGCTACGGAGTCGGTTACATCCCGAAGCCGGGCGGCGACAAAATCGGACGTCGGCGGCTGGACACGCATTTCATCGGTTTTCAGAAGCTCGGGGCCGAATTCGATTTCGATACCGGCACGAACTTTTTTTCCGTTTCGGGCAAAAACCTGAAGGGATGTTACATGCTGCTCGACGAGGCTTCGGTGACCGGTACCGCCAACATCGTCATGGCGGCCGTGCTGGCGAAGGGCCGGACGACGATCTACAATGCGGCCTGCGAGCCGTACGTGCAGCAATTGTGCCGGATGCTGAACCGCATGGGGGCGCTGATTTCGGGGATCGCGTCGAATCTGCTGGTGATCGACGGGGTCGAAAGTTTGCACGGGACCGCGCATACGCTGCTGCCCGATATGATCGAGGTGGGCAGCTTTATCGGCATGGCCGCGATGACCCGCAGCCGGATCACGATCAAAGACGTTTCGTTCGAAAACCTCGGGATCATTCCGGCGCAGTTCGCGCGGATGGGAATCGAGTTCGAGCAGCGCGGCGACGATATCTACATTCCCCGGCACGAGCATTACGAGATAGAGAGTTTTATCGACGGTTCGATCATGAACATCGCCGATGCGCCGTGGCCGGGCTTGACGCCCGACCTGCTGTCGGTCTTCCTGGTGGTGGCTACGCAGGCCAAGGGATCGGTGCTGATCCACCAGAAAATGTTCGAAAGCCGGCTGTTTTTCGTCGATAAGCTGATCGATATGGGCGCGCAGATTATCCTGTGCGACCCGCACCGTGCGACGGTCATCGGGCACGACCATAAAATCCGGCTGCGCGCCACGACGATGACTTCGCCCGATATCCGGGCCGGGGTCGCGCTGTTGATCGCCGCGATGTCGGCCGACGGACGTAGCATTATCCAGAACGTCGAGCAAATCGACCGGGGGTATCAGAATATCGACGGGCGGCTGAACGCTCTCGGCGCCTGCATCCGCCGGATCGGATAATACCGCGCGCCGCGCCGGGAGCGAGCGTCCCGTTGCGCTGCGGTTTCAGGGGGCGTTCTGCCGTCCCCGGCGCCTGATTTTCCTGTCCGGACGTTCGTTCCGGCGTCGGCGGACACTTTTTTCTGTTTTTCAAAATCTTTCGTTTGTTTCGTTTCCTGCCGGATAAAGGTATAAAAAAGGAATGGAATGCTATTGATTCCGTCTTTTTGGAACTATACTTTTGACGTAATAAAATAATAATATTCTTTATTATATAAGAATTTATCGAATAATTTATTTGGGGATATGGACCGGATTTCATACTGGGATTGCGTAATCCGGCTCATATCCCTTGATTAGGGGTGTTTATGAAAGTGAATTAAACGAAGTTTTGAGACGAAAAAGGTCCGGTTCGGTTTTTCGATTAATGTCATGGCGAGGGTGTTGTCGGAAAGTCGGACCGGGCTTTTTTTAACGACGGGATTCCCTTTCTCTTTGAACTTACCTCGAAAGAACGGGTGTTTTTATACGAACCTGACTTCCGGCACGCGGAGGTTCGTATCGGCCGCCGGTATTTTTATGTCCTTTTCCGGCGCGCGCCGGAAAATTAGGGGTTGGTACCCGGCCTGATATTTCGTCTTTTCCGGGATCGTTTCCGTTTTCGCCGTAAAAACAAAAGGGGCGGCGTCATTGACGCCGCCCCTTTCCGGGTTCCGGAAGATCCGGAGCGTTTCGATTATTTATCGCCTTGTTTCAGCGCTGCGTGAGCCGCTGCCAGACGTGCGATGGGCACGCGGAACGGAGAACACGAAACGTAGTTCAGGCCGGCATAATGGCAGAATTCCACCGAGCTCGGTTCGCCGCCGTGCTCGCCGCAGATACCGCACTTGAGTTTCGGTTTTACGCCGCGGCCTTTGAATACGGCTTCGCGCACCAGTTGGCCGACGCCGTCCTGGTCGAGCACCTGGAACGGGTCGTGCTTCAGGATGCCTTTTTCGATGTAAACGGGCAGGAATTTCGCTACGTCGTCGCGCGAGAACCCGAGCGTCATCTGCGTCAGGTCGTTCGTGCCGAACGAGAAAAATTCGGCCTCTTCGGCGATCTCGTTGGCCGTAACGGCTGCGCGCGGGATCTCGATCATCGTACCGATCATGTAGTCGATCCGGTCGTTGCGTTCGGCGAATACCGATTCGGCGGTAGCCTTGATAACGTCTTTCTGGTATTTCAGCTCTTTCACGTTGCCTACCAGCGGAACCATGATCTCCACGTGTACGTCGATACCCTTGTTCTTGCGGGTGTTCAGCGCAGCTTCGATGATGGCGCGAGCCTGCATTTCGGTAATTTCGGGATAAGTATTTCCCAGACGGCAACCGCGGTGTCCGAGCATCGGGTTCGATTCGGCCAGCGATTCGACCTTGTTCTTAATCGTTTCGAACGGAACTTTCAGGTCGTCGGCCAGTTCCTTCATCTCTTTTTCGAAGTGAGGAACGAACTCGTGCAAAGGCGGATCGAGCAGGCGAACCGTTACGGGCAGCCCGTTCATCGCTTCGAACAGACCTTCGAAGTCGCCGCGCTGGATCGGCAGCAGCTTGGCCAGCGCCTTGCGGCGTCCGGCTTCGTCGTCGGCCAGGATCATTTCGCGTACGGCCTTGATGCGGTCGCCTTCGAAGAACATGTGCTCGGTACGGCACAGGCCGATACCCTGAGCTCCGAATTTGAACGCGGTCTGCGCGTCGCGCGGCGTGTCGGCGTTCGCGCGCACCTTCAGGCGTGCGTATTCGTCGGCCAGTTCCATCAGTTTGGCGAAATCGCCGCTCACTTCGGCGTCGATCGTGCTCACTTTGCCTTCGTAGATGATGCCCGTCGATCCGTCCAGCGAAATCCAGTCGCCTTCTTTGTATTTTTTGTTGCCTACGGTAATCGTGCGGGCCTTGTAGTCGATCTGCAGGTCGCCGGCGCCCGAAACGCAGCACTTGCCCATGCCGCGCGCAACGACGGCCGCGTGCGAAGTCATACCGCCGCGCGCGGTCAGGATGCCGTTTGCGGAGTTCATGCCCTTCAGGTCTTCCGGAGAGGTTTCGATGCGGACGAGGATCGTCTCTTTACCTTGTTCGGCCCATTTTTCGGCGTCGTCGGCGAAGAATACGATCTGCCCCGAAGCGGCGCCCGGGGAGGCGGGCAGTCCCTTTGCGATGATGTTGGCCTGTTTCAGCGCTTTCTTGTCGAATACCGGGTGCAGCAGTTCGTCCAGCTTGGCCGGTTCCACGCGCAGAACGGCGGTCGGAGCGTCGATCAGACCCTCTTTGAGCATTTCCATCGCGATACGAACCATGGCTGCGCCGGTACGCTTGCCGTTACGCGTTTGCAGCATCCACAATTTGCCGTTTTGGATCGTGAATTCCAGATCCTGCATGTCGCGGAAATAGTTTTCGAGGTGCTGCTGGATTTCGTTCAGCTCTTTGAACGCGGCGGGCATCACCTCTTCGAGCGACGGATATTTCAGCGCGCGTTCGCTTTCCGAAATGCCCTGCAGTTCGGCCCAGCGGCGCGAACCTTCGAGGGTGATCTCCTGCGGCGTGCGGATGCCGGCTACCACGTCTTCGCCCTGTGCGTTGACCAGGTATTCGCCGTTGAAAATGTCTTCGCCGGTAGCGGCGTCGCGCGTAAAGGCCACGCCGGTAGCCGACGTTTCGCCCATGTTACCGAATACCATCGCCTGTACGGTTACGGCGGTGCCCCATTCGGCCGGGATGTTGTTCAGCTTGCGGTACAGGATCGCACGCTCGTTCATCCAACTGCTGAATACGGCGCAGATGGCGCCCCAGAGCTGTTCCCACGGATTGGTCGGGAACTCTTTGCCGGTATTCTTCAGGATGGCGGCCTTGAAACGTTTTACCAGTTCTTTCAGGTCGTCGGTCGTCAGTTCGGTATCGTTCTTTACTTTCTTTTCCTCCTTGATCGCATCGATGATCTCTTCGAACGGATCGACGTCCTCTTTGCTCTGCGGTTTCATGTCCATCACCACGTCGCCGTACATCTGTACGAAACGGCGGTACGAGTCCCATGCGAAACGCGCGTTGCCGGTCTTCTTGGCGATGCCTTCGACGGCTTCGTCGTTCAAGCCGAGGTTCAGGATCGTGTCCATCATACCCGGCATCGAAGCGCGCGCGCCCGAACGTACCGACAGCAAAAGCGGATTCGTGCTGCTGCCAAACTCCATGCCCATGTTCTTCTCGACCTGTTTCATGGCGGCTTCGACTTCGGGCTTGATCATCTTGATCACTTCTTCCTTACCGTGCTGATAGTACTCGGTGCAGACCTCGGTGGTGATGGTAAATCCCGGAGGAACCGGAATACCGACCAGGTTCATTTCCGCGAGGTTAGCTCCTTTTCCTCCGAGCAATTCTCTCATCTTTCCGTTACCCTCGGCCTTCTTGTTGCCGAAGGTGTAAACTCTTTTTACGTTTGGCATCTTCTTTTTACGTTTAATCCGTTTTGAATTTATTTGTAGTTATTGAATTTTTTAAATAAATACGACCGCTTTCGGTAAAAAAGCGGCGAGCCGGTAAATAGGTGTGCAAAAGTAATGATTTAATTTAATATCTGCAAAAATTTATCGGACTTCCGGCGATTCGGGTTTTTTGTTTTCAAAGTCCAGAAATACCGGCAGATGGTCGCTGTATCCTCCGGTGTACCGGCCGGCTTGGAAAGTCCGGATCGGATAGCCTTTCCATGGGCCCGACCGGTGGATCAGGTAGTCCCGGACGAAAATGCCACAGCGGCCTCCGTAGCGCAGGCCGTTTCCGGAAGCGAAAGCCCCGCTGACCAGAATGTAGTCGAACAACTGCCGGCGGTCGCGGTAAACCAGCGTGCCGTAGCCTTGCCGGCGCAGGCCGACGAACGGCGTGTAGAGCGCGGACGGGTCGGCCGGAGCGTTTCGGAGAGCGGTTTCGGGTCGGACGTGCAGGATTTTACGGGATTCGCGAGCGTCGGGTTCGGCGTTGAAATCGCCCAGAACGACCAATTTCCGTTGCGGCGAGCCGGTCAGCAGCGAATCGACCGTCCGGCGCAGCGAGCGGAACGCCTCGGCGCGGTAGCGCGCGGCGTTCATCTGCGAGGGCAGGTGGCAGAGGATCAGCGTAACCGATTCGCCGAGCAATTCCCCGTCTACCGTAAGCAGGCTGCGCGTCAGCCCTCGGCCGAAAACCTGCCGGACGCGCGTCGGAAAAAAGCGGCTGCCCCGATACAGCAACACCACGTCCATGCCGCGCGGATCGCCGCTGTTGCGGTGGATGTAATTGTAGTCCGACCGCATGGCGTACATCAGGTCGCGTACGACCGCTTCGTTTTCGACCTCCGCGAGCGCCAGCAGGTCGGCGTCGAGGTCGTCGATCACGCGCGATATATGGTTGATCTTCATGCGATACCGCTCGGTGTTCCAGCGTCGGGGACTGTGCGGGGTGAACTCCGCGTCGCCAGCCGACGGATCGGGTACCGTGTCGAATAGCGATTCGACGTTATAGCAGGCGATCCGGATGCGGTCGGGTTCCGTTCCGGCCGCCGTCCCGCAGCAAAATGCGGTGGCGCACAGCAGGACGGACAGCAGGCGGATCGGTCTCATGGGATACGGGTTTCATGCAAATTTAGGATAATATATCCGTTTTTTGCCCTTTTTTAGCGCGTTTGACGAACTTTTGCCCGGGTTTTTACGTTATAAGCAATAAAAGGCGCGGCAAAAATCCCCGTTAAACGCGTTCTTAGGGGCGTATTTTGCGTTTGTCCAAAAAATGCGTAAATTAGCGACCTAAAACGAAGGCGACTCATCGCTTCACAACAAAGGACTATAAGCTCAAATCATGGCAGAAGAAGGAACAAGCGAAAGAATCATCAAAATCAATATCGAAGAGGAGATGAAATCGGCCTACATCGATTATTCGATGTCGGTCATCGTGTCCCGTGCGCTTCCGGATGTGAGGGACGGCATGAAACCCGTTCACCGCCGGATTCTGTACGACATGAGTAACGAACTGAATCTCTATTCGGACAAACCGCACCGTAAGTCGGCGAGAATCGTCGGCGACGTGCTCGGTAAGTTCCACCCGCACGGCGACTTGTCGGTCTACGAAGCGATGGTGCGTATGGCACAGGAGTGGAGCCTGCGCTATATGCTGGTGGACGGGCAGGGGAACTTCGGTTCGGTCGACGGCGACGGTCCGGCTGCCATGCGTTATACGGAGGCCCGGATGAAAAAGATCGCCGACGAGGTGATGGCCGATATCGAAAAGGATACCGTCGAGTTTCGTCCGAATTTCGACGAGACGATTCCGGAGCCGACCGTGCTGCCGACCAAGATCCCATTGCTGCTGGTCAACGGCGCGTCGGGGATCGCCGTCGGGATGGCGACCAACATGCCGCCGCACAACCTGTCCGACACGATCGACGCGATTTGCGCTTATATCGACGATCCGAATATCGAAGTGGCCGACCTGATTAAGCATATCAAGGCTCCCGATTTTCCGACCGGAGGGATTATCTACGGTTACGAGGGCGTGAAGGAGGCTTATGAAACCGGCCGCGGCCGCGTGATGATGCGGGCGAAGACCGAGATCGAGCATACGGCTACCGGCCGCGAGTGCATCGTAGTGACCGAAATTCCCTACATGGTGAACAAGGCCGAGATGATCCGCAAGATCGCCGACCTGATCAACGAAAAGAAAATCGAGGGAATCGCCTACATCAACGACGAGAGCGACCGGAACGGGATGCGTATCGTGATGATCCTCAAACACGATGCGGTTGCCAGCGTCGTGCTGAACAACCTGTTCAAGTACACGGCTCTGCAGACGTCGTTCCCGGTCAACAACATCGCGCTGGTCGACGGACGGCCGATGTTGCTGAACCTGCGCGATTTGATCCGCTATTTTGTCGAGCACCGGCACGATGTGGTGGTGCGCCGTACGCGTTACGACCTGGCGCAGGCCGAAAAACGGGCCCACATTCTGGAAGGTTTGCTGATAGCCGTCGATCATATCGACGAGGTGATCCATATCATCCGCAGTTCGCAAAGCCCGGACGAAGCCAAGATCGCATTGATAAACCGGTTCGAGCTGTCGGAAGTGCAGGCCACTGCGATCATCGACATGCGTCTGAGGGCGTTGACCGGTCTCGAACGCGATAAGCTGAAACAGGAGTACGACGAGCTTTGCAAGCGGATCGCCTACTATAAAGAGGTGCTTGAAAGCGTAGCGTTGCAGATGCGGATCATCCGCGACGAGATGATCGAGATCAAGGAAAAATACGGCGACGAGCGTCGCACGGAGATCGTGCTGAGCGCCGAGGAGTTCAATCCGGAAGATTTTTACGCCGACGACGAAATGGTGATTACCATTTCGCATATGGGCTATATCAAACGGACGCCGCTGACCGAGTACCGCACGCAGAATCGCGGCGGTGTCGGCGTAAAAGGCAGTGCGACGCGCGACGAAGATTTTATCGAGCACATCTATGTGACCACGATGCACAACACGATGTTGTTCTTCACCGAAAAAGGACGCTGCTACTGGCTGAAAGTTTATGCGATTCCGGAAGGGGCGAGGGCTTCGAAAGGCCGCGCGATCCAGAACGTGATCCAAATCGAGCCGGACGACAAGGTGCGCGCCTACATCAACGTCCGTCGCCTGGACGATAAGGAGTATGTGAACAGCAACTATATCATCATGTGTACCAAAGCCGGTATCGTGAAAAAAACGCTGCTCGAAGCCTATTCGCGTCCGCGGCAGAACGGCGTGAACGCCATCACGATCAAAGAGGGCGACCAGTTGCTCGAAGCCGTGCTGACCAGCGGGCACAGCGAAGTGATTATCGCTGCGAAGAACGGCAAAGCGATTCGTTTCAACGAAGAGGTCGTCCGTCCGATCGGTCGTACCGGCGCCGGCGTCAAGGGGATTACCATCGACGACGACGACGAGGTGGTCGGCATGATTTGTGTCGAAAAGGATGTCAAGGAGGATATTCTGGTCGTTTCCGAAAACGGTTACGGCAAACGCACCGACCTGGACGACTACCGTATTACGAACCGCGGCGGGAAAGGGGTCAAGACGTTGCAGATTACCGAGAAAACCGGCAAGCTGATCGCCATCAAGTCGGTGACCGACGAGAACGATCTGATGATCATTAATAAATCGGGGCTGACGATCCGTATCCCGGTCGGGGATATCCGTTTGGCCGGCCGCGCCACCCAGGGTGTGAAAGTGATCAACCTGCGCAATAACGATGCGATCGCTTCCGTTGTTCCGGTACCCAAGAGCGAGGAGGACAACGATTCCGAGGCAGGAGTCACAGAAGAGTCCGGCGGGAACGGTGCTCAACCGACGGCGGACGCCTCTGAAAACAATATTGAATAATTATTAAAAAGCTGAATCATGAAACGTCTGTTTTTGTTCGTTGCAGTTGCCGCGCTGGGAATTACGGGTACCGCGCAGGCACAGGAGGCCAAGTTCGACGAGGCCGCCATTATTAAGAAAGTGGAAAAGCTGGAGCTTGACAGCCAGACTCCGAAACGGGGCGCGCGGGCCAGTTCCTGGATCGATCTGGGAAATGCTTACCTGGAAGCCGGGACGGTTGCGGCTACCGGACTGTATCGGGGACTGGATCAACTGACCGCGCAGGTTCTTTTCCCGAAGCCTGAGGAAGGAACCGAGAATGTAGCCGGAACCGAGTATGTGAAATGGTCGTATCCCTATTTCGATCTTTACCTGAAAGACGGGGCCGTTTATTTCTGGAAAATGAAAAAAACGATTGTCGACAATGCGCTCGAAAAGGCTGCGGCTGCCTATAAGAAGGCTTACGAGCTGGAACCGAAGGATGCGGAGGCAAAGGTTGCCGAGGGATTCAAAAAGATTGCGGACGCTTATAAGCAGGATGCCGACAACCTGTATGTCATGCGTGAATTCGACCCGACGGCCGATGCGTTCGCCGCGGCTTACGATGTGCAGAATCAGGCTCCGTTGAACAAAATCGATACGGTCTGCTGTTTCAATGCCGGCTACCTGTATACGCTCACCGGCAAATTCGACAAGGGGGTCAAATACTTGAACGATGCGATCGCCAACGGTTACGAAAGCAACGGGGAGGCTTACTATTATTTGTATCATTGCTACCGGGCGCAGAAGGATTTCGAAAAAGCGAAAGAGGCATTGGTTACCGGCCTTGGCAAATATCCTAAAAACAACCAGATCCTCGAACAGCTGATCGTGCTGTATTCGGAGACGGGCGAAGATCCCAATACCATTATTCCTTATATCCAGCAGGGTATTGCCAACGATCCGAACAATGCCGAGTTGTGGGCAGGCTTGGGTACTATTTACGACAAACTGGGCAATACGCCGGAAGCGTTGAAGGCTTTCGGCAAGGCGCTCGAATTGGCTCCGGACGAATTCACGAATAATTTCAACTATTCGCTGATGCTGATCCGTCAGGCCGACCTGAAAACCGAGGAATTCAACAAAAAATCGTTCACCAGCCGCGAAGAACGCGATGCGGCGATGAAGGAGGTCGATCAGGCTTATGTGGATATACTTGCTCCGCTCGAAAAAGCGCATGTGGCCAAGCCGGACGATCCTACGACCGTCGAATTGCTGAAGAGCGTTTATTTCCGCCTGCGCGATACTTCTCCCGCGATGATGGAGAACTTCAAGAAATACGACGAACTGTTCAAAAGCATGCCGCAGCAATAGTTGCTGAGCATGGCTGATAAGGGCCGGGAAGGCTTTCCGGTTTCGGCCCGGCGGACGGAGTTCCGCCGGGCCTTTTTATGCGTGCGCAACGGACGTTGCCGGAGAATCGTCGGGAAGAGTCGGATCGGGGATGATTTTGTCTGCAAAAGTGTAAAAAATTGAGTACTATTGTATCCTGAAGAAGGATTGGCGATGTGAAGGACGGTTTTTTCGGAGAAAGCGGAACATACCGGGTCGGCGGCGGGTACGGAGGAGAGAGACCGTTTTGTTCCGGGGAACGGGGCGGCTCGCGTTTTTTGGCTTAAATTCTGCATGGGCATTTCGCAGGAAGACATAATTTTGCAGGATAGCTTCTTGTGGTTTACCTTTGCGGAAATTATGGATTGTTTCCCGGATTGATTCTTAAAATTAAGTCGGATGGAAGAGAAAGACGATATACTGAACGAAGTCACCAACGGTGAGTATAAGTACGGTTTTGTGACCGACATCGATACCGAAACCATTCCCAAAGGATTGAGCGAGGAGGTCGTCCGGATGATCTCGGCCAAAAAAGGCGAGCCGGAGTGGATGACCGAATTCCGGCTGAAGGCTTACCGGCACTGGTTGACGATGACGATGCCGCGCTGGCCGCATCTGGATCTGCCCGAGATCGATTTTCAGGATATTATTTATTATGCCGCGCCGAAGCAAAAACCGAAACTGTCCAGTATGGACGAAGTCGATCCGGAGCTGAAGGCGACGTTCGATAAGCTTGGCGTGCCGCTCGAAGAACAGATGCTGATGGCGGGCGTGGCGGTCGACGCGGTGATGGACTCCGTGTCGGTCAAGACGACTTTTCGCGAAACGCTGGCCGAAAAGGGGATCATTTTCTGTTCGTTCTCGGAGGCGCTGCGGGACTATCCCGAGCTGGTACGTAAGTACATGTGCAGCGTGGTTCCCTATACCGATAATTTTTTCGCCGCGCTGAATACGGCCGTTTTCTCGGACGGTTCGTTTTGTTACGTTCCCAAAGGAGTGCACTGCCCGATGGAGCTGAGCACTTATTTCCGGATCAACGCGGCCGGAACCGGCCAGTTCGAACGGACGCTGATCGTGGCCGACGAAGGAGCTTACGTCAGCTATATGGAGGGGTGTACCGCGCCGCAGCGCGACGAAAACCAACTGCATGCCGCCGTCGTCGAGATCGTTGTGATGAAGGACGCCGAGGTTAAGTATTCGACCGTGCAGAACTGGTATCCGGGCGATAAGGACGGCAATGGCGGAATTTATAATTTCGTGACCAAACGCGGCATGTGCCGCGGCGAGAATGCCCGGCTGTCGTGGACGCAGATCGAAACCGGTTCGGCGTTGACGTGGAAATATCCGAGCTGTATTCTGGCCGGCGACAATTCGGTCGGCGAATTCTATTCGGTGGCGGTGACGAACAATTTCCAGCAGGCCGACACCGGAACCAAGATGATTCATCTCGGGCGGAATACCCGCAGCCGGATCGTCAGTAAGGGGATCTCGGCCGGCCGCAGTCAGAATAGCTATCGGGGATTGGTCAGGGTCTCGCCGAAGGCCGAAGGCGCGCGTAACTTTTCGCAGTGCGATTCGCTGCTGATCGGCGACCGTTGCGGGGCGCATACGTTCCCGTACGTAGAGGTGAACAACCTCAGCGCGGTCGTGGAGCACGAGGCGACGACGTCGAAGATCGGCGAAGACCAGTTGTTCTACTGTAACCAGCGCGGACTGTCGACCGAAGACGCTGTCGGTCTGATCGTCAACGGGTATGCCCGCGAAGTGCTGAATAAGCTGCCGATGGAGTTTGCCGTCGAAGCGCAGAAATTGCTGTCGATCAGCCTCGAAGGCAGTGTCGGATGATTTTCGTAGGTGAAAATTTGGATTTGCAAATCGTTTTCCATATCATTGTGATATTATTTTGATATTACTTTTAAAAAGGGCGGTTATGGAAAAGAATGAAAAGAAATTTGCCGGGTTCCGGATGTCCGGTTTTTCGATGCTGGCAGTCATGTTATTGCTGCTCGTGGGCGGCGTCTGGCTCTTGACGCAGGCGATGCCCGTATGGGGCGGATTGTGTTTGTTACTGTTCGTGCTGTGTCTTCCGGGATTTATGATGATCGAGCCGAACGAGGCGCGCGTAATGCTTTTTTTCGGGGTCTACAAAGGGACGTTGAACGACAACGGTTTTTGGTGGGTGAATCCTTTCTACGCGAAGAAAAAAATGACGTACCGGGCCCGCAACCTCGACATCGAGCCGATCAAGGTGAATGACAAGGCCGGCAATCCGGTGATGATCGGGCTCGTGCTGGTATGGAGGGTGAAGGATACTTATAAAGCGATGTTCGAGATCGACAGCCAGGAAACGTCCGGCGTCAGGGCGGTTCCGGTGAAAGGCGGCGTGGTCGCCGTGCAGCAGCGCGAGACGCTGGCGTCGCGGATGGCCGCTTACCAGAATTTCGTCAGCGTGCAGAGCGATGCGGCGCTGAGGAGTCTGGCCGGGGAGTACGCCTACGATAACAACGAGTCGTCCGACGAAGTGACGCTGCGTTCCGGCGGCGAGGAGATCAACGATCGGTTGGAGCACGAACTCAATTCGCGGCTGGCGATCTCCGGGATCGAAGTGGTCGAAGCGCGAATCAATTACCTGGCCTATGCGCCGGAGATCGCCGCGGTGATGCTGCGCCGGCAACAGGCTGCCGCGATCATTTCGGCCCGCGAAAAGATCGTGGAGGGAGCGGTGACGATGGTGCAAATGGCGCTCGATAGGCTGGCCGCCGAAAAGGTGGTCGATCTCGACGAAGATAAGAAAGCGGCGATGGTAAGTAATTTGCTGGTGGTGCTCTGTGCCGACGAACAGGCGCAGCCGGTCGTGAATACCGGAACGCTGCACCAGTAGCGAAGAGAGACAAGGCGGATGGCTAAAGAGATAAAACAAAAAACGTTCATACTGCGGATCGATTCCCGGCGGATGGAAGCGATCGAGAAGTGGGCCGCCGACGAGTTTCGCAGCGTGAACGGACAGTTGCTCTACATCATCGACCAGGCGTTGAAAAAAAGCCGCCGGATGCAGAACGAAGGCGGGGCCGTTTCGCCGCCGGACGAAAGAGGAGATTAACGGATCGGACATTCGCGCTCCGGGGATACGGAGTGCGGACTACCGCTTAAAAGATACTTTATATGTTGGAGGTTAAGAATCTGCACGCCGTAGTAGACGGCAAGGAGATACTCAGAGGAATCGACCTGTCGGTGCGGGCCGGCGAAGTGCATGCGATCATGGGGCCGAACGGCTCGGGCAAAAGTACGCTGGCTTCGGTGCTGGCCGGGAACGAACGGTTCGAAGTGACCGAAGGCGAGGTGTCGTTCGACGGAATGAACCTGCTGGATATGAGCGTCGAAGACCGGGCCCGGGCGGGACTGTTTCTCGGATTCCAGTACCCGGTCGAAATTCCCGGCGTCAGCATGGCCAATTTTTTGAAGTATGCGGTCAACGAGAAGCGCAAATACCAGGGGTTGGAGCCGCTATCGTCGGCCGAATTCCTGAGGATGATGCGCGAGAAGGCCAAGGTGGTCGAGATCGACAGCAAGCTGACCAGCCGCGCCGTCAACGAAGGTTTCTCGGGCGGAGAAAAGAAGAAAAACGAGATTTTCCAGATGGCGATGCTCGAACCGAAGCTGGCGATCCTCGACGAAACGGACAGCGGGCTCGACATCGACGCGCTGCGGATCGTGGCTACCGGAGTGGCCAAGCTCAAGCGGCCCGACAATGCGACGGTAGTCATTACGCACTACCAGCGGTTGCTCGATTACATCGTTCCCGACGTGGTGCATGTGCTCTACAACGGTCGGATCATCCATTCGGCCGGCCGCGAATTGGCGCTGAAACTGGAAGAGCAGGGTTACGATTGGCTGATCAACGAATATAAATAAGCGATGGAAAGCTCATTGGAGAAACAACTGGTGGAGCTGTACCTGGCGGGTGCCGACATCATCGGCGAGGGATTGCCCGCGCCGTTGAACCGTCCGCGCGCGGGAGCGCTTGAGACGTTCAACCTGCTGGGTATTCCGCCGCGCGGTTCGGGGTACGGCGACCGTTACCATTATACCGATCTGCGGAACCTTTTTCAGCAGGAATACGAACGTTATTTCACTCCGTCCTATCCGTCGGCGGCTTTGGCGATGCCGGAAACCGAAGGCGAACGGCTTTCGTTGCTGAACGGGTTCTGTACGTCGGAACAACCGCTGACACGATCCGAAAATGGGGTAATTTTCGGGTCGCTGGCTGCGGCCGCGAAAGCTTATCCGGAACTGGTGGAGCGTTATTATAACCAACTTGCCGAGTCGCAGGGCGACGCCGTGTCGGCGCTCAATACCGTGTTCGCGCAGGACGGCGCGTTCGTATACGTGCCGCAGGGAGTTCGGGCGGAGCGTCCGTTCGTGATTTCGTTCTCGTATTACAGCGAGGGCGAGTCGTTGGCCGGATTTGCCCGCAACCTGTTCGTTTTCGAATCTGGAAGCCGGGCGCAGGTGGTGATCGAAAACCGTTCGGCGAGCGATGAGACCTATTTCGACTGCCAGGTGCGCGAGGTCTTTGCCGCCGAGGACGCCCGTGCCGATATCGTCGAACTGTTCCGGATGAACGGCCGTTCGTCGATCGTGTCCGGCAGCTTCACCGAGCAGCAGGCGTCGAGTCGCGTGCATACGCTATCGGTGGGACTGGAGGGTCGGCTGATCCGGGGCGATCAGCATGTCGCGCTGAAAGGGCGCGGAGCCGAGAACCATACCGACGGGTTGATGCTGAGCGGCGCGGGACAGCATATCGACTTTACGACCGATATCCGGCATATTTCGCGCGATTGCACCAGTTACGAAGTGTTCAAGGGGATTGCTTCGGACGGCGGAACCGGCGTATTCAGCGGCCGTATTTACGTGGCGCAGGACGCCCAGAAAACGCAGGCTTACCAGCAAAGCAACAACCTGCTGCTCGGCGACGGAGCGCATATTTATGCGAAACCGCAACTGGAAATTTATGCCGACGACGTCAAATGCAGCCACGGGGCCACCGTCGGGCAGTTGAGCGAAGAGGCTGTTTATTACATGCGCCAGCGCGGGATTCCCGAGCAGACGGCGCGGCGGCTGCAAATGGCCGGTTTCATTAATCAGGTGGTCGAGCGGACGCCGGTCGAAGGCCTGACCGAGCGGATCGAACGGCTGGCCGCGGATAAAATCGAACGGATGTAATGGAATTCGATGTTCAGAAAATACGCGCCGATTTTCCGGTGCTTTCCCGCCGGGTTTACGGTAAGCCGCTGGTCTATTTCGATAACGGCGCTACGGCCCAGAAGCCGTATGCGGTGATCGATAAGGTCGATTACCTGCACCGCGAGATGAACGCCAACGTACACAGGGGCCTGCACTTTATGAGCGAAACCTGTACGGACGAATACGAGGCCGCGCGGCGGGACATCGCGGCGTTTATCGGGGCCGGTTCGACGCGCGAGATCGTGTTTACGGCTGGAGCTACGGCGGCGATCAATACGGTGGCGTATAGCTTCGGGGAGCGTTATATCGGACCCGGCGACAATGTTGTCACGACCGAGATGGAGCATCATGCGAACATCGTTCCGTGGCAGTTGATCTGCGGGAGGAAAGGAGCGGAACTGCGCGTGGTGCCGTTCGCGGACGACGGCCGGCTCGAAATCGAGAAACTGCCCGGACTGATCGACGACCGCACGCGGATCGTCTGCGTCACGCAGGCTTCCAACGTACTCGGAACGTGCCCCGACCTGTCTGCCGTAATCGCTATGGCGCATGACCGCGGCGTGCCGGTGCTGGTCGACGGATGTCAGGGAATTGTTCACGGCGGAGTCGACGTCGCGGCATTGGATTGTGATTTTTACGCGTTTTCGGGCCATAAGTTATACGGGCCGACCGGAATAGGCGTCTTGTACGGGAAAGAGCGTCTGCTGGACGAAATGCCGCCGTTTATGGGCGGCGGCGATATGGTCGGGACCGTGTCGTTTTCCGGGACGACCTATGCCGAACTGCCGCTGAAATTCGAAGCCGGAACCACGAACTATATCGGAGCGATCGGACTGGCCGAGGCGGTCCGTTACCTGAACGGGATCGACCTGCAGGCGGCGCACCGCCATGAAACGGCGCTGAAAGATTATGCAACGCAGCGTCTTTCGGCAATCCCCGGCGTGCGGATTTACGGGACGCAGCCCGGGAAATGCAGCATCATGTCGTTCGGCGCCGAAGGAGTGCATCCGTACGATGCGGGGATGATTCTCGATAAGCTGGGCGTGGCCGTACGCACCGGAACGCATTGCGCCGAACCGGTGATGACGCACTACGGTATCACGTCGATGATACGCGCGTCGCTGGCGATGTACAATACGATCGAAGAAGTGGATGTTTTCGCGGACGGACTGATCCGTGCGCTGGATATGCTGCGGGCGTAGCCCCGGCGGTAAACGATAGAAACCGAATCAATAAATATGTCGCTGATTGTTCTCGAAGGGCTCGACGGAGCCGGAAAATCGACCCAGATCGACCTGTTGCAGCAGTTGCTCGCTTCGCGCGGCCTGCGTTACGAATACTTGCATTTCCCGCGTTTCGACGCGCCGATTTACGGCGAGTTGATCGCCCGCTTTCTGCGCGGCGAATTGGGAGCAGTGGACGCCGTCGATCCGTATGTGGTCGCATTGTTGTACGCGGGCGACCGCGCCGACGCCGCGCCGGTGATCCGGCGGTGGCTCGACGAGGGGAAATTCGTGATCCTCGACCGTTACGTCTATTCGAACGTGGCGTACCAGTGCGCCAAAATCGGAGATGCGGCGTCCCGCGAGCGGTTGCGGGACTGGATCGTCGATCTGGAGTATGATTATCATAAAATTCCGCAGCCGGACGTTTCGCTGTTTCTGGACGTTCCGTTCGGATTTACCCGGCGTAAACTCGAAGAGGTGCGCGAAGGGGACGACCGCGGTTACCTGCACGGAAAAAAGGATATTCACGAGGCGTCGCTGACGTTGCAGCAACGGGTGCGCGAGGTGTATCTCGGTCAGGCGGAGCGCGACGACCGGTTCCGGGTGGTGGACTGCGCCGGCGACGACGGGACGATGCTGCCGCCGCCGCAGATTTTCGAGCGGATCCGGGCAGCATTGGCCGGGGTTTTCGGAAATTAGCTTGCGAACCGTTTTCGCGCCGGCGGTACGGCCGCGGCAGGGATCAAACGAAAAGGGATTTTCCGCATGAAAATCCCTTTTCGTTTGATTGATGAATCCGTACCGGTCAAATCGTCGGATTCCGCCGCAGGTATTTGTTGCGCCACACGAGGAACAGGACGAATATGAACAGGGTAACGGCTCCGCCGAGCCAGTAGGCCAGTTCTTGCGGCAGGTGCAGTCCCTCCCGTGCGATCAGGATATAGGTCGAACAAACGGCCGTCATAAACAGCGCGGGGATCAGCGTGATAACGTACGGTTTGCGTTTCTGGGTCAGATAGACCGTCAGCGCCCATAGCGTGAAGACGGCCAGCGTCTGGTTGCACCAGGCAAAGTAGCGCCACAGTACGGAGAAATTGGCGTGCAGGATGATGTAACCCGCGACGAACAGCGGAACGGAGATCATCAGCCGTTTCAGGATCGGTTTCTGGTCGACGCGCAGGAAGTCGGCGACGATCAGCCGGGCCGAGCGGAAAGCCGTATCCCCCGAGGTGATCGGTGCGGCGATGACGCCCAATATGGCCAGGAAGCCGCCCACGACGCCCAGCCACTCTTTGGTGATCGAGTCGACGATGACGGCGGCGTTGTCGTTCCCCGATCCGGCGGCGAACAGCGCGCTGCCCTCTTCGGTGTGGAAAAAGTAGGTTGCGGCAGCGGCCCAGATCAGGGCGACGATCCCCTCGGTGATCATGGCGCCGTAGAATACCGGCCGGCCGTATTTTTCATTGGTCATGCAGCGAGCCATCAGCGGCGACTGCGTGGCGTGGAATCCCGAAATCGCTCCGCAGGCGATCGAAATGAACATCATCGGGAAGATCGGCAGGCCGTCCGGATGCGTATTGGCGATGCCGTCGGTCAGTTCCGGCAGGGCGGGATGATGCCAGAAGATCATAAAAAGAATGCCTGCTGCCATGAATATCAATGCAATGGCAAATATCGGGTAGATTTTGCCGATGATCTTGTCGATCGGCAGCAGCGTAGCCAGCACATAATAAACGAATACGACCGTCGCCCAGAACGACAGGTCGAGGCTCTCCGGGGTCAGCTTGGCCAGCAGCCCGGCCGGCCCCGCGACGAATACGGCGCCGACCAGCACCATCAGCAGCACCGTAAAGCCGCGCATGAATTGTTTGAAGTTGACTCCCAGGTAGCGGCCGATGGTTTCCGGCAGGCTCTCCCCGCCGTTGCGCAGCGAGATCATGCCTGCCAGAAAATCGTGTACGGCGCCGGCGAAGATGCTGCCCAGCACGATCCATAGGTAAGACGCCGTCCCGAATTTGGCTCCCATGATCGCGCCGAAAATCGGCCCCAATCCGGCGATGTTCAGGAACTGGATCATGAAAATCTTCCACGTCGGCATCGGGATGTAGTCTACGCCGTCCTGTTTCGTATAGGCCGGCGTTTTACGCGCCGGATCGACCCCGAATATTTTTTCGACGAATTTGCCGTAGAAAAAATAGCCTGCGATCAGGGCGAGCAATGCAATGGTAAAAGTGAACATAGCATAATGTTTTTAGAAAGCGCGGGGCCGGACGAACCGGCGCCGCGCACCGGTCGATCGGCGGTTATTCGCCGTAACGGTAGCTGACGGTCTGTTTGCAGTCCGGGTGCAGCGACTGGGCGACCGGGCAGGTAGCCGCGGCCCGTTCGAGAATCTCGCGCTGTTTCGGATCGGCGATCGGTTTTGGGAAATGCACTTCGACGACGATTTCGCCGATCCGCCGCGGCGATGCGCTCATGATTTTGGTGATGTGCAGTTTCGTGCCGTCGATGTCGATACCGTGCGTCTGCGCGGCGATGCCCATGATGGTCATCATACAGCTTCCGAGCGCCGTGGCTACCAGATCGGTCGGCGAGAAGGCTTCTCCTTTGCCGTGGTTGTCGGTCGGAGCGTCGGTCAGGATTTTCGTTCCGGACTGGACATGGGTGGCTTCGGTACGGAGACCGCCCAGATAGATCGTTTCTACAGTTGCCATAATTTTGCGTTTTTGAATGATTCGTCGTTTTTACGATAGCCGGCACCGGGACGGATATCCCGCTCCGTCCCGTTTATCCGGGGAACGGTCCGGCGTGTCACGTGCAAAGATAAAAAATAATCCGCAGCGGTGTTCCGCCTCCGGCGGGCAGGGCGTGCGAAACCCGGATTTTTCGTTACCTTTGTAAAAAATCAGTCCGTATGCACATCTCTTCCGCCGTTTTTACTGTCAGCAGCCAGAAGTTGAGCCAATGTCCGACGGACGGTTTGCCGGAATTTGCGCTGATCGGCCGCTCGAACGTCGGCAAATCGTCGCTGATCAACATGCTGACCGATCGTCCGGGATTGGCCAAAGTTTCCTCGACTCCCGGTAAAACCCGGTTGATCAATCATTTTAAAATCAATGCGAAGTGGTATCTGGTCGATTTGCCCGGATACGGCTATGCGCGCGTTTCGAAAAACCAGCGCGGGGAGTTCTCGAAGCTGATTACCGATTACGTGCAGAAACGGGAGGCGATGGTTTTCCTGTTCGTGCTGATCGATTCCCGGCTCGATCCGCAGAAGATCGACCTCGATTTTATCCGGATGCTCGGCGAACACGGCGTGCCGTTCGGGTTGATATTCACCAAATGCGACAAACAGTCCGATGACCGCACGTCGTCCAATATGGCGAAATTCCGCCGGAAAATGCTGGAAACATGGGAAGAGCTGCCGCCGGTGTTCCGTACCTCTTCCGAAAAAAAGACCGGGCGGGACGATGTACTCGATTTTATCGGACATTGTTTGGAGACGGTCGGGGATACGGAATGAAACCGTTCGGATTTGTTGCCCAGCCTTTTTGCGCTGGATTCCGATATTTTATGAATAAAAAGTTAAAATTAATCCCCCTTTTTCCACGAAATTGGCGTACCTTTGCGCGCAAATGAAATTCTTCAGATAATGGCAATTCACAAGCTTAAAATTTTTTCATGCCGTGGTTCCCGTTACGTGGCCGAGAAGATCGCTGCGAATTTCGGGGTCGATCTGGGCGATTCCCAGGTTTTGGAGTTCAGCGACGGCGAATTCCAGCCCGCGTTTGACGAAAGCATCCGGGGATGCACCGTTTTTATCGTGCAGTCGACCTTCCCGCCTGCAGACAATCTGATGGAACTGTTGCTGATGATCGATGCGGCGCACCGGGCGTCGGCGCACCGGGTGATCGCCGTGATGCCCTATTTCGGTTGGGCGCGGCAGGATCGCAAGGACCGTCCGCGGGTTTCGATCGGAGCCAAATTGGTTGCCAATCTGTTGCGCGCCGCCGGCGTCGACCGGATCATGACCATGGACCTGCATGCCGACCAGATTCAGGGATTTTTCGATATCCCGGTCGATCATCTCTATGCGAGCGGCATATTCGTTCCCTACATTAAAAATCTGAATATCGAAAACCTGTCGATCGCCGCGCCGGACATGGGGGGGGCCAAACGGGCGAACGCTTATTCGCAGCACTTGAACGCGCCGATGATCATTTGCCACAAGCAGCGCGAAAAGGCCAACGTCGTAGGGAAAATTACGGCGATCGGCGAGGTCAAAGACCGGAATATCATCATCATGGACGACATGATCGATACGGCGGGCACGATTACCAAAGCGGCCGATATGTTCATGGAGCTCGGCGCTTCGAGCGTCCGCGCCGCCGTGACGCATCCGGTACTGTCGGGGCCGGCCTACGACCGAATCAATAACAGCGCACTGTCGGAAGT
Source organism: Candidatus Alistipes pullistercoris (assembly GCF_027665465.1). Lineage (NCBI taxonomy): Bacteria > Pseudomonadati > Bacteroidota > Bacteroidia > Bacteroidales > Rikenellaceae > Alistipes > Candidatus Alistipes pullistercoris. The sequence goes on from NZ_JAQDED010000001.1 coordinate 583,854, forward strand.
GATCGTAACGGATACGATTCCGCTGAAAAAAGACGAAGATACCTCGAAATTTACCGTGCTGACCGTGGCCGACATTTTTGCCGACGTCATCGAACGGGTGCACGATTATCGGGAGATCAGTTCGAAATTTATTTTTTAGATCGGAGGGCGATTTGTCCGGCGAGTCGGGTGCGGTGACGCACGGGCAGTCGTTCCGAAAAAGCCGGTCTGCCGGGGACCGTCCGGAACTTTAGGGATTTATTTTTCCGCGCGTCGAAAAAAGATTTGCGTTTTTGAAAAGTAAACCATACTTTTGCACGGTAATTATTTCAGGCTATGGCCACGGAGAGGTGGGTGAGTGGCTGAAACCAGTAGTTTGCTAAACTGCCGAGCTGGGCAACTGGCTCCACGGGTTCGAATCCCGTCCTCTCCGCTGAACTGGTAATGTATCAGATTAGGGCACAGAACTGCAACTAACTGATAATCATTACAAGGACTTAAAGAAAAACATAAAAAGAAGACGACTTTCGGGTCGTCTTCTTTATTTTTGTGCCCAAAAATCGGCTGAAAATCGGCCGAGGGTTCCGGATAGGAACCTTCATGTATCAGATTAGGGCACGAAAAAAATGACTTGCAAATTTTGCGGAGGAACTTGTATAAAAAATGGTTATCAAGCAAACGGTAAGCAACGCTATAAATGCAAACACTGCCATAGGAAACAACAGGCGGATTATTCTTACCAAGCCTATATCCCGGAATTAAACCGGACGATCTCGGAATATATCAAAGAGGGCGTCGGGATCAGAGGCATCGCAAGGTTACTGGAAATATCGACGACGACTCTCATTAAAAGAATTATCTCCATCTCCAAAGATATAACAGCTCCACATGTAACAGCCAATGCAGAGTATGAAGTCGATGAAATCAAAATCTTTGTCGGCCGTAAAAAAGATCATATCTGGGTGGCCTATGCTCTGAACTGCGCTGACAAATCCGTCGTCTGTTTCTCTGTTGGACCTCGTACCAATGAAACGCTGAGTAAGGTTACCGATAAACTGACCAATGCCAGATTGATCTATACGGATAAACTCCGGCAATATAAATTCCTCATCTCCCCGGAAATCCATAGGACTGCTCACCGCGGCACCAACCACATCGAACGGAACAATCTGACCATCCGTACACATATCAAGCGCCTGGCCCGTCGCACGATCTGTTTCAGCCGGAAAGCGATAATGCTTTATGCGGTATTGAAGATTTATTTTTGGGGATAGTATAATCATTTAACAATACGAATGTGACTATTATATCAAATAAAGAAAATAGTCCGACAAAGCAAAATAATCCGATACTACTCTTTCTTATACTTTAAAAATCGTAGAAACCCGAATTAATCGCTATATTTGTAACAACTTAGGTGTAATATACACACTTTTAAAACTGTTATGAATCGGGAAAAACAGATAGAAGAAAGTTTTATTCGGAAACTGACGGAGCAACTAAAATATGTCTATCGTGATGACATTCACGATAGAGCCTCTCTTGAAGCAAATTTCAGGCAGAAATTCGAGACGCTGAACAAAGTAAAATTATCCGATTCCGAATTTGATCGGTTGCTGGAGGAGGTTATCAATCCCGATGTTTTCGTATCGTCGAAAAGGTTACGCGAGCGAAATACATTTACCCGTGAGGACGGAACGCCATTGCAATACACACTGGTCAATATAAAAGATTGGTGTAAGAACGACTATGAAATAATCAATCAATTACGGATGAATACCGATAA